>CAYVTZ010000040.1:0-27313 GCA_964454685.1 uncultured Christensenellaceae bacterium | reverse complement strand
TCATACCAGAAAGACTTGCAAGGTCTCAATTTTCATTTAACTTTACATTACGTAAATGTCCAGGAGGAGAAAAAAATGAAAAAAGTATTGGTAATTGCATTGTGTTTGATTTTCACAGTGATGATGTTTGCGGGATGTGCGACTGCGCCGGCACCGGCGGCTGAAACGCAATCCGCATCTACTGCGGCAAACGAAGCAGCTCCGGCGAGTGCGTCGGAGGCGGCATCGACCCCGGAAGCGGCTACGCAATCAGCAGCGCCTGCGGACAACATCACTTCGCCCAGCGAAGTCATGAGCAAAGGGCCTCATGGTGAAACTGCATACGCAGCAACAGAGCTTTCGTTGAGCGATGCGGAGCTTGCTCAAATAAAAGAAGGCGGCTATAAAGTAGCGATTTCCTTCCATTATGCCGGAAACGACTGGTCCACAGCACAGCAAGCGGGCTTACGCGATCAATTTGAGAAAATGGGGATTGAAGTAATGTCTGTTACGGATGCTAATTTCAAGCCGGAACAGCAGATTTCCGATATTGAAAATGCGCTGTCTTTACAGCCGGATGCCATTGTTTCGATTCCGGTCGATGTGGTTTCCTCTGCCTCTGCATTTAAAAAAGCTGCGGATGCTGGCGTAAAGCTGGTATTCATGGACAACTGCCCGGATGGATTTGAAGCCGGTAAAGATTACACTTCCGTGGTTTCTGCGGATAACTATGGTAATGGCGTGAAGGCTGCTGAAATCATGGGCGAAGCGCTGGGTGGCAAGGGTAAGATCGCAATGGTATACTATGACGCCAATTTCTTTGTTACCAATCAGAGAGATGAAGCGTTTGAAAAGACGATCAAAGAGAAATTCCCTGACATTGAGATTGTGGAAAGAGCGGGATTTGACGATGAGAACAAAGGGGCGGAAGTAGGCGATGCGCTGCTTACAAAATATCCTGACTTGAATGGCGTGTACGCATCATGGGATATCCCGGCGGAAGGCGTTGTCTCTGCGGCAAAGGCTGCCGGCAGAAGCGACCTTGTTGTAACCACAATCGACTTAGGAAACAATGTGGCAAAGCTGATCGCTGGCGGCGACATCATTGCGGGATTGGGCGCACAGCTTCCTTACGACCAAGGTGTGGCGGAAGCGATTTTAGTAGGATATGCTTTGCTGGGCAAAGATGCACCGCCTTATGTTGCAGTGCCCGCGCTCAAAGTCACCAAAGACAATATTTTAGATGCCTACAAGACAGTGTATCACACAGACGCACCACAAGAGATTCAGGAAGCGGTAAAATAAACGGCTTCACCAAGGCAGGGAGGCTGCATGCCTCTCCTGCAAGAAACATAAAATAGGAGAATTTATTATGAAAACATATAAAGTTGGTCTGATCGGAGCAGGTTTCATGGCAAAAGCACATTCAATTGCCTATGCAGGAATGCCTATGTTTTTTTGGCCCGCGCCTGGGCTTACCGTAAAGCGTACCATTGCTGACTTGACGCAAGAACGGGCGGACCAAGCAGCACTTTCCTTTGGCTTTGAAAAGGGAACGGCATCGTGGGAAGACATCATCAACGATCCTGAGATTGATATTGTTGATATCTGCACACCCAATGACGCACACGCTGAAATTGCCATTGCCGCAGCAAATGCAGGAAAACATATCTTGTGTGAAAAGCCGATTGCAAGAACGGTCGAGGAAGCGAAAGCAATGTATCATGCCGTGAAAAAAGCAGGGGTCATAAATATGCTTGCGTTCAATTACAGAAGAACGCCCGCAGTGCAGCTTGCAAAAAAATACATTGCAGAGGGTGCAATCGGGGAAATCCTTGATTTTCGCGCGACATATCTGCAGGATTGGTCGGCAGACCCTAACGCACCGCTCTCTTGGAGATTTCAGAAAAAAGTGTGCGGCAGTGGCGCACTTGGTGATATTGCAACGCATGTCGTTGACATGATGCGCTTTCTGGTAGGTGAGTTTGAAGAGATTAATGCACGTACCGCAACTTATGTAAAAGAGCGTCCGATTCAGTCAGGTACGGTAGATAGCCTTGGAAACGTGAAGGGCGCTAGCAATGTGCCCAAAAGTGAAGTGGATGTGGACGACCAGTGCTTCTTCATGATAAAAGCAGCAAACGGTGTCTTTGGAAGCATCGAAGCAACGAGAAACGCATGGGGACGTAATAACTTCATCACGTTCGAGATTCATGGTACCAGAGGCTCTGTGGCATTCAACTATGAAAGACGGGATGAGCTGCAAGTGTGCTTCGCCGATGACGGTGGAGACAGACGCGGCTTTAGAACGGTGTATACAGGCCCTGCCCATCCGTATGGGGAAGGGTTGTGGCCGATTCCTGCCCTTGGAATTGGATATACAGAAACCAAAATTGTGGAGATGTATGACTTCATCAAAGCGATTGCAGAAGGTAAACAGGTGGACCCGGACTTTAAAGATGGCTATAAGATCGAGCTGATTGCGGATGCGGTGCTTCGTTCAGCACAAACGCAACAGTGGGAAAAAGTTGGAGAAATCGAAGAATAAATATAAAGTCGTCCTTTCCGTTTTTGCGGAAAGGACGGCATAATTTGCGGGGGCAATGATGAACGAATACATATTGCAAATGAAACATGTAGATAAATCGTTCAATGGCATCAAGGTTCTGGACGACGTGC
Organism: uncultured Christensenellaceae bacterium; assembly: GCA_964454685.1. Taxonomy (GTDB): domain Bacteria; phylum Bacillota; class Clostridia; order Christensenellales; family Christensenellaceae; genus CAYVTZ01. The sequence goes on along the minus strand of CAYVTZ010000040.1, from coordinate 24,655 downwards.
AGTTCGAGCTAAAGCAAGGGCACGTGCATGCACTGGTGGGCGGAAACGGCGCAGGCAAGTCCACATTGATGAAAATTTTGGCGGGAATTTATGTCAAAGATGCAGGAACGGTTTCAGTCGGGGGAAGTGAAGTTCATTTTCTAAACTATTCAGACGCAAATGAAGTAGGCATACGCATGATTTTTCAGGAATTGAGCATCATACCTACACTGACAGTCGCGGAAAATATTTACTTGAATGAGGAAGACAAAAAAGGGATTTTTCTGGATGAACGAAAAATGCAGGAAAAAGCAAAGGCGCTGTTAGAGCAGTTTGGAATTGAGATTTCACCAAAGGAAAAGGTATCGGAGCTTAGTGTGGGTCTCTGCCAGCTTGTGGAAATCGCAAAGGCGCTTTCCAAAGAGGCAAAAATATTGATTATGGATGAGCCGACCGCTTCGCTCTCGGACAGTGAAGTAAAGCTGCTGTTCAATATTGTACGCATTTTAAAAGAACGAGGCGTTTCTATTGTCTATATCTCCCATCGCATGAACGAAATACTGGAAATCGCGGATGAAGTGACCGTGCTGCGCGATGGAAAGTATGTTACAACGCAGTCAGCGGCCGATCTGACAGTAGAATCCATCATCGGCTATATGCTCGGTGAGAAGCGTGGGCGCAGTTTTGAATATCATGCGCGAAAGCCTCAGGAAAATCAGAAATGTATGCTCAAGGTGGAAGACTTGTGCGTAGATCATTTGGTTAAGCATGTTTCCTTTGAAGTACGTTCCGGTGAGGTCGTCGGTCTTGCGGGACTAATGGGCAGTGGAAGGACGGAAATACTGGAAGCCTTGTTTGGCATTCGGAAGATACAGAATGGCAACGTCACCGTGGATGGAGCGGAGGCAAAAATTAAGTGCGTACAAGACGCTGTTAATGCAGGTCTTGCTCTGGTTCCGGAGGACAGACGCAGGCAGGGTTTAATCCTTGAGCACAGCGTCAAGGACAATATTCAGCTAACTATTTTCAAAAAAACGCAAAAAGGCCCATTCATAGATACATCGAAGATCAATCAATGTTCGGAACAGAGTGTCAAAGATTTGGACATAAAAACAGATGGAATCAGTAAAACGGCACAGTTACTGTCAGGTGGAAATCAGCAAAAAATTGTAATTGCGAAATGGCTCAATATTGGTCCAAAGGTGTTGCTGCTGGACGAGCCGACGGCGGGAATTGATATTGGCGCGAAAGGCGAAATCATAAAAATTGTGGTCGATTACGCGGACAAGGGGAACAGCGTTGTGGTTGTCTCTTCAGAAATCGCGGAGTTGATGGCAATGTGTGACAGAATCATCGTGCTGTTTGATGGGGAGATCGTCGGCGAGCTCTCAAGAGACGAGATAAAAAATGAGGAGGTAATCCAACATGCAATCCAAGGATAATACACTAAAACGAAATCGAATTGATTGGAGCAAATATATAGTATACTTTGCATTCGCGGCAATGTTCGTTATTTTTGCAATTTGGCTGAACGATAAAGGATTCACGTCAATCAACAACATCATGAACATCACACGCCAAACAGCAATGATTTCGATTATGGCAGTTGCAATGACGTTTGTTATTGCGGCCGGACAGATTGACCTTTCGGTAGGGGCAATCACGGCACTTTCCTCGCTTGCTTGTGCGCTAATCTTGCAGGCGACCAACAACGTCTTTTTGGCGCTCGTTGGACCTCTGGCGCTGGGTATTGGTGTTGGTGCAGCAAGCGGCTGGTTGGTAACCAAATTCCGAATCCCTGCCTTTTTGGTTACATTAGGAATGATGAACATTGTGCGGGGCAGCGCCATGTGGATCACAAACACGGCCGCAGTGCCGATCGGCAACCAAGATTTCTGCTTTGCCTTTGGCATCGGAGACATTGGCGGCTTGCCGGTTTTGCTGCTGTGGACCATTGCTTTTGTTGTGTTTGGCGGTCTGCTTCTAAACAAAACATCATTCGGCAAAAAAGTGCTTGCAACAGGCGGGAATGAAGTTGCGGCGAAGTTCACTGGTATCAAAGTAAATAAAATTAAATTGCTTACATTTGTTATGAGCGGAGCGTTTGCTGCATTTGCCGGAATTTTGTATGCCGGCAGAATGCAGGCGGGCAGATACACGTTTGGCGATGGGGATGAGATGTCTGTCATCGCAGCAGTAATTCTGGGTGGAACCAGCATGGCGGGCGGCAGCGGATCGGTGATTGGCGCGCTGGTTGGTTCGATATTGATGGGCATGATCAACAACGGTCTCATTTTAGCAGGATTAAGTGTCAGCCAGCAGACCATTATTAGAGGCATCATAATCATTCTTGCCGTTGCGCTTTCTAATGTATTGGGTAAGAAGAAAAGCTAATAAAACTGATATGTTTATAAAACGAAACAAAGCGGGGCTTTCGAACAGAAACGAAAACCCCGTTTTATTGTGTCTTGTGCGCGGGAAAATCGCAAACGATTGAATGATCCCTAAAACACGGGCATTTCTCATTAATCCCCTAATAGTCGGATGCCTTTAGAACTCTGTACTTTTCAGTAAAAAAATACATAATAAAATAAAAACAAAAAATTATAATAAATTTCAGCAAAAAGCTTGACGGCACCTTGTACTTTTGTTAATATGAAAAAAAACAATCAATAAAGAAAAAATACATTCAATAACGATCGATATAAAAAGTGGATATATATTTATGCAAGGGGAGAGTGTCATGCAAGAGAACTTTCTTGAAATTTCCGAAGTATCAAAAGAGTACGGCATTGTACAAGCATTGCAAAATGTAAGTTTTGGCATTCGCAAAGGAGAGGTTCATACTCTACTGGGTGAAAATGGCGCTGGTAAAAGCACATTAATTAAGATCATCAGCGGAGAAGAAAGTCCCAGTAGCGGTCAAATTATACTGGATGGGGTTCCCATTTCGCACTACAATCCCAAAACCGCAATGAGCCTTGGCATCGCGATGGTTCATCAGGAATTAGCGATCTTTGAAAATATGAGTGTGGCAGAAAATATTTTCCCTGATTGCCAATTCAAAACCAAAGCAGGTTTTGTTGATTTCAAGCGGTTATACGAAGAGGCAAGTGCGCGTATCGCAATGTTTGGCATGATGGTAGAACCATCGCAAAAGATGGATTCATTAACGCTCGCACAACAGCAAATGGTAGAAATTTTGCGTTGCATCGGTGCAGGTCAAAAAGTCATTTTACTGGATGAGCCGACATCCGGTCTCAACAGCGAAGAAACCAAGAGGCTGATGGAAATCATCGGCATGCTAAAGGAGCGCGGCATCACTGTAATTTATATCTCGCATCGCATCAGCGAAATCTTAGACATCAGCGATCGAATTACGGTCATGCGTGACGGAACGTATGTCGGGACATATTGTAACGATGGCACGCTTTCAGAAAACGATCTGATTGGAAAAATGGTTGGCCGCGAGCTGAGTGGCTCTTTGTACGCAGCGCGCACAGATGGTGATGCACTCGTTGGCAATGTTGTGCTGGAAGTACGCAATGTAAGCAAGAAAAATTCAGTGCAAAGCGCCGGTTTCTCATTAAAAAAAGGTGAAGTTCTTGGCTTCTTCGGCTTGGAGGGTTCTGGAACAAATGCTTTATCCAGGATGATTTACGGTCTTGAAAGCGCTGATACCATTGACGTCGAATTCAACGGGAAACCAATGCGAGTCTCGCCGGATGAAATGGTGAGGCATGGTATCATGTATTTGAACAATAACCGAAAAAATGCAGGGTTGCTGCTTCATTCACCCGCCTCAGACAATATTTCAATGACCATTCTCAATGAAATATCTCATGGAATATTTTTAAACCAAGACAAAGCAAACGAATACACAAAAAAATTTATTCGGGAGTTTAATATTGTAATCCCGTCTGTATACCAACTACCCAAAAACCTTTCGGGAGGCAACCAACAAAAATTAATGTTTGCGATCTGCTTGGCATGCAATCCTAAAATTTTGATTGTGAACGAGCCAACGCGGGGCATCGATGTCGGTGCAAAATCAGAAATACACAAACTGATGCTGCAGCTGATTAAGCAAGGCATGAGCATCATTGTCTTTAGTTCGGAGCTGCCTGAATTAATTAGCCTTGCTGACCGAATTATTGTAATGCACGAGAACAAAATATCAGGTGAGCTGCACAAAGGAGAAATTACCGAAAACTTAGTTATGACAGCCGCGGCAGGTAGATAGGGGGATCATGATGGAAGACAGGATAACGATAAAAAAGATTGATAGTAAGCGAAAATTTGATTTCAGTACATTGACCATTTTTTTGCTGACCATTGCCTTGGGAATTGGTTTGACACTTACAAGCAACACCTTCTTTTCATATAGTAATATTTTCTCGATCTTGTATGGTGTTTCCATCACATTTTTCGCGGCAATCGGATTCACATTCCTGATGATTATGGGAGAATTGGATCTCTCGGTTGGCTCTGTTTACGCCTTTTCAGGTATGATGGTGGGTATGCTCATGAAATCAGGCGTTCCACTTGCATTTGCGCTGATGGTTTCCATCGCAATCTGTATTGGCTTTGGCTTGCTCAACGGCTTTTTGGTGGTACGGTTTAAGGTTGCATCAATGATGATCACCTTAGGCACAATGACGGCCGTACGTGGCCTTGCAAACCAGTTGTGCTCTAACTTATATGGATATACGTATGCTTCCGATTATGCCGCATTATCCAAAGTAAAGGTTGGCCCTGCTGAAAACGGCGTATATCTCACTGTGATTTTAATGATTGTGATCGCAGTCGTTCTGGAGTTGATGTTACGACGAACGGCAATATTCAAAAAGATGTACTTTGTAGGCGAAAATATTGAGACAGCGCGGATTTACGGCATGAAAGCCGGTCTTATCAAAATGGTCGTGTTTGCACTGTCTGCTGCACTTGCTGGCTTGGGTGGCATTTTCGCGGGGTCAAGGATCGGGTTCGCGGATGTGACCCTTGGAGAAGGACTGGAATTTACGATCCTAACAGCGGTCGTTTTAGGCGGTGCAAGCCTAAGCGGAGGAAAAGGAAGCGTATTGCGCGCATGTGTAGGGTTAATATTTTTAGCGATGATCAGCAATGGCATGATCATTCATAACATTGATCCGCTCATTCAGCAATTAATCGTGGGAATTATTTTGATCATCGCAGTCTTTGTCGATACACGTATGATGCTGGTAGGAAACAATCCAAAAGATGCACATAAAGCGAGATTGCAGGAGGTTGCAAATGAAAACAAGTAAAATGAATTTGAAGCGGCTTTCCAGCAACGCATTTTTGAAGCGTCCGGAATCTATTGCACTAATCCTGTGCGCTTTCATGTTTATATTTCTCGGAGTCTCAAGTCCATATTTCTTTAATTCATACAATCTGGACTCCATTATCACGCAGATCTCTCCCGAAGGAATTGTATCGTTAGGAATGATGATGCTGCTCATCACCGGCGTGTTTGACCTTTCCGTTGGATCCGTAATGTGCTTGGGCGGCTTGGTGGCAGCGATTGCATTGAATTTCGGAATTCCGGCACCCGTGGCGATACTGCTTGGATTAGGATCGGGTGCGCTGATTGGGATGCTGAATGGTATTATTGTCGAAATTGGCAGAGTAAATCCGTTGATCACAACGATTGGCATGATGTATATTGTGCGCGGTATTACCGAGCTGACGCTGGTGTCACGCGGAAAAGAAGGCTATACGAATTTTCCGGACAGTTTTACACAGCTTGGGAAAAATGTATTCCCCGGTGTGCCGTGGATGTTGCTGATTTTCTTAATTCTGATTGTCGTATTTTCAATCCTGATTTCACGAACTCGGTTGGGACGCCGCATGTATTTTATTGGTGGCAACGAGCAAGCCGCAGTTGCAATGGGCATCAATAAAAAGAAAATCCGTATCACCCTGTTCATAATTGTTGGCATTTTGGCTGCACTCGCCGGTATTTTGCTTGATGCACGGTCGGGGAGCGCAAACCGATATATCGGTCAACGCTCACACATGAATATCATCATCGCTTGTATCATCGGCGGAGGTAGCCTTGCAGGTGGGCGGGGCAACATGCTTGGCGCAGTATTGGGTATCTTGTTCTTGACACTGCTCAATAACTCATTCAACCTGTTTGATGTCAATCAATACATTCAAAGCTTGGTGCAAGGTATCGTACTGCTGCTGGTTGTCGTGTTGGATGGATATATCAATATTCGAAAGCGCAAAGAGCTTGGAAGAGAATAAGTCGTACTTTAGGAGGTAAGTGATGCTCTCACAGGAAAGATGTCGGATTATACTCGAAAACCTAAACCGAAAAAAGGTTGTATCTGTGCCGGAATTGAGTATTGAACTCAAAACTTCCGAAGTAACCATTCGCAGAGACCTGCAAGAGCTGGAAGACGAAGGCAAACTCAAGAGGGTGCACGGAGGTGCAATCCCGATTGAAACATCCAGTTCGGCATTCGAGCCATTACATGCACAACTGCAAAGCGAAAATATCGAGTCCAAAAAAATTATTGCGAAAGCGGCATACGATTTTATTGCAGAAAAAAGCGCCATCATTTTGGACAGCTCTACGACAGCAATGGAACTCTGTAAGTTGATTTGTGACAAGCCAATCGAGGGTCTTGTTGTAGTGAGCAACTGTGTGCGGATTATTGTAGAGCTTACAAACTGTACAGATATCGAACTGATTATGATCGGCGGGGTAGTACGCAAAAATCTCATTTCTTGTACTGGTACCCTTTCCGAAACAATGATGGAAAAGATTCGTGTAGACAAGGCGTTTATCGGTATCAATGGAATCGACCTCGTAGACGATGTGCTCACCACGCCAAATCTTTCCGAAGCGGCAATCAAGCAATCAATGATCCGCTGCGCGAAAGAATCCATTATACTGGCAGATCACACGAAGTTCGATCATTCATATCTCGGATGGGTTTCCAAGGCAAGTGATGTCAACTGCATTATCACCAACTCATTCGCAGGCGAAGGTACTATTTTAGAAGCAGCACGAAATTGTGGAACAGAAATAATTGTAGCAAATGAAGAATAGTTTTTACAGGAGAACTGTAAGAAAATATAACGAAAACTAATAGGAGGAAGACAATGAAAAAATTAAGATGGTTGGCTTTAATGGTCGCGGTTGTGTTCGTTTTCGCAGCATTTGCAGGATGTGCGGCAGCACCAGCGCAGCAATCAAGCACCGGAGAAGCCGGCTCCGGCAGAATTTACCCCGCGCTCGACCCTGAAAGAACATACTACTTGTGTTCATCACATCAAGCACACACTTACTTTGCGGATTCGCACATCGCGCTGCGCTATGCGGCAGAGTACTTTGATGTGAACATCGTTGCGGCAGGCCCCGACGGCTGGGATACCGATGCGCAGGCTGCATCGATCGAGCAAGCGATTGCAAAAAATCCCGCAGGCATCATAACGCGCTTTTGGGATGCAACACCGCTGGAAGCAGTTAAAAAAGCAACTGCCGCAGGGATCCCCGTCGTCGTTACCGAAACGAGAATCGGCGAGACATCGGAAGACATAGGCGGTGCACTCACCTATATTGGCCTCAACAACTATCAATGCGGGCGCGACACGGCGCGCGAGTTGGTCAAATTTGCCGGTGAGTCTGGCAAACTGGTTTGCATGGGCAACTGGGGAGCATCCAACACAGACGCAAAGTTAAAAGGCGTGAAAGACTATCTGGCAGAGAACCATCCGGGCTGGGAAATCGTCGCGGAAGTGGACGACAAAGCAGACACAGCCGCCGCGATCGAGGCCGGCAAATCAGTCATCAACAACTACAAGGACATTACAGCGATTGTAGGGCTGGATAGCTCGTCAGGTACCGGAATTTCGAAAGCGATGGAAGAATTGAATGTAGCAGCCGGCACATACAATATTGTAGTGCATGACAGAGAACCCTCTACGCTCGAATACATTGGCAAAGGCTTCATTGATGCAACACTGTGCAATAAAACGGCAACAGACGAGTACCTTGGAATACTGCTGATGGAAGACTGGAATAATGGCGGACTCAAAAATATTCCGCTATCCTCTGACAATGCGGCAGCAGGCATTAACCCGGTTCCTGACAACATGTACAACACGGCTTTCGCAATCACAAAAGACAACGTGCAGTATTTTACAAGTGATGTGATGCCGGACATCAAAACAGATTTGTATAACAAATAATCTTCACTTTACAATCCGGGCGGCACCTGCGTGCCACCTGGGTTGTAACACAACGGAGGATTCCAATGGAGCTCAATCTAAAGAATAAGACAGCACTCGTCACAGGCAGTGCGCGCGGACTCGGCAAAAGCATTTGCGAAGTCATGGCACAAGAAGGCGTAAATATCGTACTAAATGATATAAAAAGTCAACTGGAGCTTTCTCAGGAAGTTGCAGCATCCTTAAGCGAGCAATACGGGGTACGTGCGGTCGCAGTTGCTGCAGATGTGTCCTGCGAAGCGGATGTAACCCGCATGTTCGACGAAGCGCAGGCAGCACTGGGATGCAACATAGACTATTTGATCAACAACGCGGGGATTTGCCCCGTCGTTGATATTATCGATACGTCTTATGAACTGTGGAAAAAAGTAATGAACATCAATGTAGATGGCATTTTTTTAACCAGCAAAGAGTTCGCAAAACGTCGCATCGCGGATGGGTTGCCCGGCCGCATTGTAAATGTTGCATCACAGGCCGCATTCAATGGCTCAAAACGAGGCAAAACACACTATTCCGCAAGCAAAGGCGCGGTGGTCAGCTTTACCATTTCTTTTTCCAAAGAAGTCGCAAAATACAATATACTGGTCAACGCAGTGGCGCCGGGTATGATGTTAACCGAAATGACACAGGAAACATTGGAACTGGCAGGAGAAATAGAAAAATACAATGCTGCCATCACCATTGGCAGGCTGGGGTACCCCGTTGAAGTCGCAAAACAAGTTGCACTGTTGTGCAGTGAAGCCATGACATACTCAACCGGAGCAGTATTTGACGTAACAGGCGGACTGATGGCGCGGTAAGCACACCGGAGGTAACATGGAATATTTATTGGGAATTGACGCAGGTTCTACCATGATAAAAGCCGGAATATTTGATATCTACGGTGCTGAAGTCAGCGTATGCGCCGTAAGGTGTGAGAATTTTTCCGTAAAGCCGGGTTACTATGAGCGTGATGTCGAGTACATTTGGGCGTGCACAAAGCAAGCGATCACCGGTGTGCTGAAAAGCGCTAATGTGCATAGCATTGAAGGGATCTCACTGACGGGGCATGGCAACGGCGCGCACCTGATCGATCACGATGGAAACGCCGTGTGCCCATCCATAGAGGGCGCGGACATGCGTGCGTCAGCATATATATCGCGCTGGATGCAAGACGGCACGTTCGATGCAATCCATCCGCGTAATATGCAGGCATTGTGGCCGGCGCTTTCATTGTGCGTTATGGCGTGGCTGCGCGACAATGCGCCTGATATTATGGAGCGCACAGCCTGGTTTTTGAGCGTAAAAGACTATATTCGTTATCGTTTGACAGGAGAAGTTTTTTTAGACTATTCAGATGCGACAGGCAGCGGGCTAATCAACACCAGAGAACGCCGCGTTGACCGCGACATGCTTGAAATAGCTGGATTGGGGAGTGTTGCAGACAAATTACCGCCACTGCGGCATGCAACGCAAAGCGGCGGAAGCGTCAGCGCTCAGGCAGCCGCTGAAACAGGGCTTGTACAGGGAACACCCGTAGCAATGGGATGCTATGACATTGACTCAGCAGGGCTTGCTGTAGGAATGGTGGACGAGAGTGTACTCAATGTCATCGTTGGGTCGTGGGCAAACAATCAGGTGCTTTCAAAAAAGCCTGTGGTGAACAAGGAGTTTTTCAGCACAACCGTATATGGTGTGGAAGGATACTACTTAATGCTGGAAGGCAGCCCGACAAGCGCATCCAACATGGAATGGTTTGTGGAGCGTTTTTTACAGTTGGAGTGTGAGCAAGCCAAGCAGAGCGGACGATCCGTGTATGAAATATGTAATGATGCGGTGCGTTGTACGCTGCCGGAGGAAAGTCGTGTATTGTTTCTGCCTTTCTTGTATGGCTGTAATTATCATACGCGCGGCAAAGCAACGCTGATTGGTATGGAAGGTTGGCACAAGCGGGAACATGTGATCAGAGCGATCTTTGAAGGGATTTGTTTTTCGCACAAATGGCACATTCAAAAAATGCGACAGCAGTTGAAACTGCCGCAAATCGTGCGGATGGCAGGCGGCGCAAGCAAATCTGCGGAATGGAAACAAATGTTTGCTGATGTGCTGAATATGACCATCGAGACAACCGGCGCAACTGAAATCGGCGCGTTGGGTGCAGCGATGTGCGCTGCGGTGTGCGTGGGAATCTATGACAATTTGGCAACTGCAGCCCAACACATGGTCAAAGTGGAAGCTGCAATACAGCCAAACGCAGCGGCGGTTGCGGTTTATGAGGAGAAGTATCAGCAATATTTAAAGGCGCTTTCAATTCTTGAGCCGTTATGGAGTTGACAAAAAACAAGGTGGTGTATTGATGAAGCAGGCTAGAATCAAACAAACTTCAATCTTCTGCGGACTACTGCTTGTGCTGGCGCTGTTTTGCGCATGCTCAAACAAGTACGTGCCTGATTTTAATGATTGCACATGGGTAACGCAGCAGGTTGAACAACTGGTGCCGCTTTATGGCATGGATTTTGAGGTGTACAGTAGCTATACTTATACCCCTCAGGAGGATCAGCTTAACGTCATTTACTCTACGCAGTCAAAATTGCCTGCCATACGCGAACAGTATCAAGCATCACTAAAGAATGTGACAGAGACCGGTACCAATGATTTGGGGAATCTGAATCTTTCGGGCAGCATAAACGGGAAGAACATAACCGTTCAGAACTATTTTTCGGAAGTGTCCAGCATTATTTCGGTCACAGTCTATGACGTGCCACAGGAGGATCTTCGCGATGCACTTCGCCAAGAAATGCCACAGGAAATTTTCGATAGCATCATTGATCGCGCAGGGTTTTTAGGCGCGGAGACTGGCAGCGGATATGTATTGTATAGCTTTGATGAATATGCTACGGATATGTACGCACGCGTGCCGCTATTTTCTAAATCGTATCAAAGCAGCGGAACAGAACATGCGCTGGACACATTTGCTCAGAATTTGACGAATTTGGAATCGGTGGAGGATGAGAACGAAATCATCTGGAAGGAAGACGGCTATTTGAATTCAATTATACAGAGTATGGATGGCATCGTAACGGTTCAGAAAATGCCACAACTCAAATAATATCGATAAAATAATCCAAGATAAAGTGAGGACCAGAACATGACGAAACAGCAAGCAATTGTTTATTACGCGCCGGGAGATGTCAGGCTGGAGGAAAAAGAAATCCCAACCGTCGTGCCGGGCGGCTTATTGGTAAAAGTGAAAGCGTGCGCAGTGTGCGGATCTGATCTGAAAATGGCAAAGTTAGGAAACCCTAAGGTGATGCCCCCACGCACAATCGGTCATGAATTTTGCGGTGAAATCATTGAAATTGGCGAGGGTGTGGATGGCTTTGTGCTAGGCGAGCTCGTGACGATGGCAACAACGATTGGATGTGGAACTTGCACCTATTGCAAAAGGGGGGCATTTAATATCTGCAAACAGACGCAAGCAATGGGATTTTTCTACGATGGCGCAATGGCTGAATATGTGCTGATTCCAGAGCCAGCCGTTCGGCTTGGCAACGTAGTCAAGCTGAATGGTCAAGCACCTGAAATTGCGGCGCTCTCTGAGCCAATGTCCTGTGCTGTTAACAGTATTTCAAAGGTTGAGTTAAGCGAAATCAAAAATGTCGCCATTCTAGGGCTGGGAGCTCTGGGGCTGTTTCATGCGTTGGCATTGAAGGAGGAAGGCATTCAGAATATCATCGGTGTCGGCTCTGTGGGCCGAAAAAAAGAGATCGCTGATGCAATCGGTCTTGTAACCAAAACGCCTGAAGAATTTGACCGTCAGTTTTTGGAGCTATCTGATGGAGACGGGTTTGATTTAGTGGTAATCACCATTCCTACCAACGAGATGCAGTGCAAAGCACCAAAATATGCGCGCAAGCAAGGCTACGTATCGTATTTTGCAAGCCTGCCGGTTGCAGAGGAAATGATTTCACTTAGTTCACGTATGTTGCATTATAATGAATTGTTTTATTATGGCGTATCCGATTCCACTTCCGTGCACATCGAGCGTGCGCTGGAAATCCTAAAGAATCAAAAAGAAAATGTTGAAAAAATCATCACCACAATGCCGCTTTCAGATTTTCTAAAAGGCATGGACGGGGTGCGTGAACGCAAATATGCAAAAGTAGTATTAATCCCTTAAAGGAGCATAGAAAATGGATTTAGGACTAAAAGGAAAAACAGCCATTGTAACGGGTGGTTCAACAGGCATGGGCAGAGCGTTCTGTGAACGATTTGCGATGGAAGGCGCACATGTCATAATTAACTATATTGTCGATCCGCCGCAAGCGCAGGCATTTGCCGCGGAGTTGGAGCGTGCGTATGACGTTCGCGCTCAATCGATCTGTGCGGATGTCAGCGACGAAAATCAGGTTGCACAGATGATGCAAGAGGCATTTGAGCAATTTGGCAGCGTGGATATCTTGGTTAACAACGCCGGTATTTGGCCTACGCAGGATGTGATGGATATTTCTGCGCAGGAATGGCGGAAGGTGATCGACATAAATCTAAATGGTGCGTTTTTTTGCGCGCAAGCGGCAGCGGCATATATGATACAAAGCGGCACGGGTGGGCACATCGTAAACGTGGGCTCAAAAAGCGGCGTTTCAGTTTCGTCGGGTGGGCACGCACATTACGCGACCAGCAAAGGCGGCATTACACTGCTGACGAAATCTTTAGCGCGTGAACTAACAGGGAAGGGAGTGATTGTAAATTCGGTCATTCCTGGCATGGTGGCAACACCGATGAACCAAGCGCAGCGTGATGACCCAGCAATGAATGAATATTATATGAAACGATTGCCAATGGGGCGGTTCAGCAATCCTTCAGACATCGCAAATGCGGTAGCTTTTTTGGCTTCTGATTGCGCGGCGTTTACTGCAGGTTCCATATTTGATGTAACAGGCGGATTGCTACTCTAACGGCAAAGAAAGGTACAGCATGAACAGCGAAGAACGGGTATTTGCAGCGTTGCGCAGGCAACCATTGGATCGCGTGCCTACATTTGAGTGGATTATTGCTCAGAATGTACGTCAGGCGCTTGCGCCGGGAACAACCTATCATGAATTTATTGATGTCATGGACATCGATGGCGCAGTGGTCGAACTTGATTTTAAGAAAGAGTGGTTGAGCGAAACTACGTTTCGTGATGGTTGGGGTGTGGTAAAGGCAAAAACGAAAGAAGAATACGCAACACCTCTGTCCGGCCCATTGCGCGATGCAGCGGACTTGAAAACTTATACACCGCCGGATTGCCGAGACGAAAGTCACTTTCAAAGTTTAGACGAAGCCTTGGCATTTCACAAAGGGAAACGAGCTGTGATTTTGCGCCTTAACGATGTTTTTTCAATTCCAAGCAGGCTTTGTGCCAGCTATGACGATTTCATGTGTGCCATGCTGACACAACCAAATTATATCGCAAAGCTGATTGATCTAACGATCGATACCTTTTTAGAGTTCGCGCAGAAAGCATATGATCGCGGCTGCCGCATTGCATTTACAGGCGATGATTATGCGCATAACACAGCTCCGCTCGTTTCTCCGGCATTGTTTGAGGCGCTGTTTTATCCGCGGCTCAAACGTGTAATGGCGGGCTATCATCAAATCGGATTGCTTGTCATCAAGCACTCGGACGGTAACATTGCACCATTACTGGACATGATTATGGATACGGACATAGACTGCATTGATCCAATCGATCCCATGGGGGGCTTAAGCATTTCGCAGATGAAGCGGGATTACGGGGATCGGTTTGCTTTGAAAGGGAACGTGGCTTGTGCAGGCTGTCTCTCTACAGGAACCGTAAATGATGTCGTAGTCGAAACCAAACAATGTTTGATTGACGGCATGGGTTCGACAGGGTATATCTGTTCGTCCAGCAACAGTGTTCTAAGCTCTGTCAAACCGGAAAACTACAAAGCAATGCTGGATACAATCAAAGAATTTGGAATTTATAAGGCGGCAATATGAGTAAAGAAGTAAAGGTGTTTGCATCTATTTTAGCGGCAGATTTTATGTCAATCGGCTCAGAAATCAGGCGTATGGAGGAAGCAGGTGTTGACGGATTCCACGTTGACATGATGGATGGTAATTTGGTCAGTGACATCGCTTTTGGAGTCAATCATTCCATGGCTGTGTGTAATTTTGCAAAAGCACCCGTAGATGTGCACCTGATGATACGCGAACCAATGAAGTTTGTGCATCGCATAATCGATGCAGGCGCAAGCTGTGTTACGATACAAGCGGAATCCGGTGATCAAACATATCGCTGCATTCAAATTGTCAAAGAAGCAGGGTTGCAAGCAGCATGCTGTATTGCGCCGGAAACACCTGTTTCATATTTAAACAATATCGTCGATTGGGTTGATCGTATTTTATTGGTGTGCGTGCCACTGGGGCTTGGCGGTCAACAATTTATAAAGAACTGCTACGATAAAATCGCAAAGCTTGCGTCATTACGCACGAAAAGGAATCTGGACTTTTTGATTGGTGTCGATGGCGGGCTTAATGCACAAAATTTTCGGTGCATCACGGACGCAGGCGCAGATTATTTAGTCGCAGGCACGTTTGTGTATGTAAGCGAAGACCCGTCAACTTGTATAAAGCTGATTCACGGTGCACAATAATTGATGGATCTCTGAAGCAAAGTTATTCCCCTTAATAACTATTCGCAAAACTTGTGTTTTGCGAATAGTTATTGCAAACCCACCTAGCCTGTGGTATGATATCTCTATCAATAAATAATGACTGCAAGTGGCGTTTGCTGCTGCAACAAAATCTTTTTTTGATCGAGGTTCATTAATATGGCTGATTATTATACGCAACAACGTATTGAAAAAACAAAGAAACTGCGCGAGATTCAGCGTGATTTGCCCGGCTTTTGCAATAATTTTTTTGTCGCATTTGAAAACAATTCATCCGTGCTGACGCGTATCAATTACGCATCTGATTTGCGTATCTTTTTTCGCTTTCTTTCCACGGAGGTTCCCCGCTTCTGCGGCAAAAGCGCCACCCAATTCACATTGGATGACCTGCGTGCAGTGACGATCGACGATCTGTACGCGTTTTTAGATTATTTGAGCCTCTATGCCGCATCCGGCGAGGAAGAAGCCTTCATTGAGAATCACGAGCGCGGAAAGGCGCGCAAAGTGGCATGCTTACGCTCTTTTTTCAAGCATTTTTATAAAAAGCGTGAACTGGAAAAGAACATTTGTGAGTTGCTGGACACACCAAAACTGCATGAAAAAGCAATTATCCGCCTAGAACCGGACGAAGTCGCAAATCTGCTGGACTTGGTGGAGACCGGCGAGACGCTTTCGGTTCGTCAGCAGGCGTATCACAAGCGAACCGCGCTTCGTGACGTAGCGATTTTAACCCTTTTTTTGACAACGGGGATTCGTGTTTCAGAGTTGGTTTCTCTGAACATCGGAGATCTTGATTTTCGCAACAACAGCTTCACGGTAACGCGCAAGGGCGGAAATCAGGTCGTACTGTACTTTGATGAGGAAACGCAAGAGGCGCTGGATGCTTATTTGCAGCAGCGGAAGATACAGGATCACGAGCTTGCCCCCTCTTCCCCGCTTTTTTTGTCCTTACAGGAGAAACGTATTTCGGTGCGCAGTGTGGAAATGATGGTAAAAAAATACGCGCGTGTCATCAGCCCACTGAAAAAAATCTCACCGCACAAGCTGCGCAGCACCTATGGAACGATGCTGTATCAAGAGACCGGAGACATCTATTTGGTGGCGGATGTGCTGGGGCATAAAGACGTTAACACCACGCGCAAGCATTATGCCGCACAATCCGAAGAAAATCGTATGCGCGCTGCAAAATCGGTAAAATTGCGCAAATAGAGCGCTATTTCGGCTGCTTTTGTGCATTGATGCGCAGGATCAATGCCAGCACAAAAAACAGTGCGGCGGGCGGCAGAAACAACACTGTATGAACCATTGTATCCACCACTGCGCCGCCTGAGTCATAGCGCGGATAGTCAATCACAAAATTGATGACAAGCAAACCAATAATCAGCGCTGCCAACAGCGCAACGCCGATCCAAAAAAAACAATCCATGAAGCTCTGCGCATATCCGCCACCTAAAATCGCAAGTTCATCTGCTTCAGCGCACACATCACGCCAAATTTGGCATGCTCATACGTGAGAGCACCCTGCAGATAAGCAACATACGGCGCACGAATGGGCGCGTCAGCTGTGAGTTCTACCGATGCGCCCTGCACAAATGTGCCCGCCGCCATAATCACTTGATTTTGATATCCCGGCATATCCCACGGATACGGCACCACATTGCTGTCAATGGCACTGGCGCGCTGTATGCCGCGCACAAAGTTCACCAGTAGCCCCTCGTCCTTAAAAATCAAAGACTGCGTGATATCGCCGCGTGCCGCGTCAAATTTGGGGCGCGTTTCAAATCCCAAAGAATCAAACACCTTTGCCGCCAGCGTTACACCTTTCAGCGCCTGCATTACAATATGTGGCGCAAGAAACAGCCCTTGAAAAAACGGCTGATAGCTTGCCGCATAAGAGCCGATCTCCATGCCGATGCCCGGCGCGGAAAACCGCCCGGCAATCCGCTCGACCAGTGCCTGTTTCCCTGCAACATACCCACCTGTGGGTGCAAGCCCGCCCCCGGGATTTTTAATCAGTGATCCCGCAATGAGGTCTGCGCCTATTTCCAATGGTTCCCGCGTATCAACAAATTCGCCATAGCAGTTGTCCACCATAATCAGCAGTTCGGGGCGTAATGACCGCGCACGTGTGATGACCGCCTCCAGCTGCGCAATCGTAAATGCGCTGCGCACATCGTACCCCGTGGAACGCTGCAAATATAGCATTCTGATCTGCGGTTTTTTTTGTAAAACGCTGAAAATTGCATCCTCGTCCATACCGCCCGCCGCTGTGAGCGGAACGCTCTCAAACTCCACGCCCGCATCCCGCAGCGATCCGTGAGCGCCTTGAATGGTGCCAAACAGTGTATCATAGGGCTTTCCTGTTGCGCAAAGCACAAAATCACCGCCGCGCAGCACGCCAAACAGCGCCAGTGCCAAGGCATGTGTGCCACTCATGATGTGCGGAGATACGATGGCGTCCTCCGCGCCAAACACGTGCGCGAAAACAGCGCACAACTTCTCGCGCCCCTCGTCGCCATATCCATATCCCGTGGTGGGATTAAAATGTCGGTTTGCGATTTCGCACTCCGAAAAAGCATGCAATACCTTGAATTGATTGATCTGTGCGGTTTCCTCGTAGCCCTGAAAGAGATGCTGCACCTCACGTTCGCAGTCAAACACATACTTTACGATTGCCTGCGGAATGCGGAACTGCTTGCTGATGTATTCTTGTACGTTCATTTATCTTTCCTTTATCATCGCTTCTGCGATGTTTTTTGCACTCTGATACGCCGTAACGTCCAGCCAGCGAATGCGCTCATCCCGCCGGAACCACGTCATTTGCCGCTTGGCAAAGCGCCTCGTGTTCTGTTTGAGTATCTCTGTCGCTCGCTCCAGTGAGATCGCGCCGTCCATATATTGTATGATTTCTTTATAGCCGATTGCCTGCATCGCAATACCATCCTTACCATACTGCGCCACCACCGATTGCACTTCCTCTAGCAGCCCTTGATGTATCATCAGATCCACGCGCTGGTTGATGCGCTCGTAGAGCAACGCGCGCTCCATCGTCAGCCCGTAAATGGCAAAGTCAAATTCATCGTTGTTTTGCAGTTTGAAATCGTATCCCTCATCCCCGCCCTGCGCCAAAATTTCCAGCCTGCGAATCAGGCGCTTGCGGTCATTGCTGTGAATGCGTTGTGCGGCAGCCGCATCTTGTTCCTGCAGCCTTGCATACAGTTCTTCGTTTGAATGCTGCTCCAGCTCCTCGCGCAACTGCTCGTCATGATTTGAGCCGGTAAAATCAAGCTGATAGGTCAGCGCGTTGAGGTACAACCCCGTTCCACCCGCCACAATGGGCGTTTTCCCGCGCGCCATCAGCGCACGAATGCAGTCCTTTGCCTGCTGCTGAAACTGCGCCACGGAGTAGTGCTCATCAGGCGCGACCACGTCAATCAAGTGATGCGCGATGCCCTGCTGCTCCGCCATGTCCGGCTTTGCGGTACCGATATTCATTTCACGATAAATCTGCATGGAATCCGCAGAGATAACCTCCCCGTCCAGCATCTTAGCCAGCTCCACCGCTACGGCGGTTTTGCCGGATGCAGTCGGTCCCAAGATCATATAAACTTTCATAGTTTACGCTTAAATCCCTTTTGAATTTCTGTTTTTGTGATCGCAATCGCAATCGGTCTGCCGTGCGGACAAGTGGGAATCGCATCTTGGTGGAGAATTTGCTGCATGATTTCCTCCAGCTCCTGCGGCGCAAGCGCATCCCCTGCCTTGATGCTGCTTTTACAAGCACGGCGGATCAAACGCTCGCGCAGCGGCAACACCTCTTTAGAATCGTGCTTCAACTCGTATAACAAGCCGTCCACCAGCTCGTGAAAGCCCGCCTGCTCCACTTGCGCGGGAAAGGCGGAAAATTTCATACACAACGGGCCAAACTCCTCCATCTCGAATCCCAGCGACGCAATCAAGTCTTGATTCTGCTGCAACAGCAGAAAATCTTCGCCGGAAAGCTGCTCAACATGCGGAATCAGGACGGACTGTGCAGGAATGCCGCCGCGATGCGCCAGTTCCTTCAATCGTTCAAAGTTGGTGCGCTCCTGTGCCGCGTGTTGATCGACAAAATACAGCATGTCGCCGCTTTCCACGATGAGAAACGCGTTCCAGCACTGCCCGATCACACGATACTGTGCCAGCGACCGCACATCCTCTATCATGGTCTGCTGCGCGTCATCCGGCCGCAAAATCTGATCCAGAACCTTTCCGAACGCACGTTCACTTTGTGCAATAATATCGGCGCCGCCTTCTTCCGTCAATGACCCCGGTTCACGCGGAATCGTATTCTGCTGCGGTTGATATAGCTTTTCATCCGCCTGTGTTGTGCGCTTCGCCGCCTGCGGAGTGCTTGCGGGGCGTGCGTCGCTCTGTGACCAATCCTCCATCACTGCGGCGGCCTGCGCTGCTTTCTGCCGCGGCTGCAACTCGATGCGATTTTGTGCAAATGTTCGTGCCACTTGCTCCAAGTCCGCTTCACTTGCATCTTCCGTCTCGTGTTTCTGCACCGCAGTTTGTGAAGCCCGCTCCGGCTGCTGTACTTGCTCTGCTTGCGGCAGTGCGGCGGGCAAGCTCGATGCTTCCTTGTGTGGCGTCACGTTTGACAGCGATAGCGTGGGCGGCGCCTCTTGCGCGCTCAACGCTTCTTTCACAGCCTTTTGCAGATTACCGAGTATGGCAGGCTCTTCATAAAGCATCACTTGCAGTTTGTTAGGGTGAACATTCACATCTGTTTGCGATGCCGGCAATTCCAGGTAAATGACAGCCAGTGGAAAATGTCCGCGCAGTAGCCGCTCCCCATAACCGTCCATCAGAGCGCTCTGCATCGCCTTGGAAGCAATGTTGCGTCCGTTGAGCACAAAACAGATGTGGCCGGCGCTCTTCCTCAAAAAGGATGGTGTAACAAGGTACCCGTGAATGCGCAGCTCATGCGCTTGCAAAGACACAGGCAAAACGCGACTGCGGATTTCGTGGCCAAACACCGTCATCATCGCATCCAGCGACTTTCCACTGCCCGGACTTTGGTAAACGATATTGCCGTTGTTGATGTATTTGACCGCAATTTCAGGATGCGCCAAAATCAAGCGGGAAACCACGCCGGATACGTTTGCAGTCTCCTTCGCGGTGTTCTTTAAAAATTTGCGTCGCGCAGGAATATTATAGAATAAATTTTCGATGCGCACCGTAGTGCCTTCCGGCAGACCCGCTGCCTCAATCTGCGGCGGATGCTCCCCATCCACGCAAAGCGTTGCACCTTCCAAACTATCTTGTGTACGCGAGGCAATGCGCATCTGCGAAACTGCCGCCATGCTGGCAAGCGCCTCTCCGCGGAATCCCAATGAAGCGATGTTCGTTAAGTCCTCCATCACTGCGATTTTGCTTGTTGCGTGCTTTTGAATGGCAAGGGGCAAATCCTCTGCATGAATGCCACTTCCGTTGTCCGTAACGCGAATCAATTCCTTGCCACCTTGCGCAATTTCGATCGTGACTGCCGTAGCATTCGCGTCAATGGCGTTTTCTACCAGCTCTTTGACCACCGCAGCAGGGTTTACAACTACCTCACCTGCGGCGATCCGCGTATAAACTTGTTCGGGCAAAATGTGAATACGGTTCATGATTGCAGCTCTTTCTTGAGCTTGTGCAGCAGATTCAACGCTTCAATGGGCGTGAGCACATCTAAGTTGAGCGTTGCGATCTCCTGCACACAGAGCGGCAGTTCTGCCGATGCCGTGCTTTGCCCAGTGTCCGGCGCTTCTGCGCGCGTCGTCAGTGATATTTCATAGTTTTGCAGCGTGTTCAAAAATTCCTTTGCGCGGCTAACCACCGCCTTGGGCAGTCCGGCCAGCTTGGCGACCTCGATGCCAAAGCTTTTGTCCGTACCGCCGGGGATAATCTTGTGTAAAAACACAATATCACTGCCCACTTCCTTTGCAGCGACAGAATAATTCTGAATACCGCTAAGCATGTGTTCCAGCTCCACCAGCTCGTGATAATGCGTTGCAAACAGCGTCTTTGCCTTGATAGTGGATAAAATGTATTCCGCACTGGACCACGCAATGGAAAGTCCGTCTATGGTGCTGGTTCCCCTACCGATCTCGTCTAAAATGAGCAGACTTTTACTGGTAGCAAAGTTCAGGATGTTTGCAAGCTCATTCATTTCTACCATGAACGTACTCTGCCCGCTGGCAAGGTCGTCAGACGCACCCACGCGGGTGAAGATGCGGTCAACCATACAGATTTTGGCGCTAGAGGCAGGAACAAAGCAGCCCACGTGTGCCAGCAGCGTAATCAAACCTACTTGGCGCATATACGTGCTTTTGCCCGCCATGTTAGGGCCTGTAATGAGCAACATATTATGCGTCGATTGATCGAGCATCGCATCGTTGGGCACGAATGCTTTGGTCAGCTTTTCCACCACCGGGTGTCGCCCATCTTGGATTTCGATTGCGCCGTCCTCGGTGATCTCTGGGCAGACATAATCATATTCATACGCCACCTGCGCAAAGGAGCGCAATACATCCAGCGTTGCCACGGCCTGTGCGCAGCCTTGAATGCGTGTGATGGCATTCGCTAAAACGCCGCGAATCTTGCAAAACACTTCATATTCCATTGCGCCGCGTTTGGTTTCTGCATTCAAAATGGTTTCTTCCATTTCTTTCAGCTCTTGTGTGATGTATCGCTCACAATTAGCAAGCGTTTGTTTGCGCGTATATCGATACGGCACCTGCGCAAGATTGGACTTTGTGACCTCAATAAAATATCCAAACACCTTGTTATATCCGATTTTCAGGTTTTTGATGCCTGTCTCTTCCTTTTCTTTGGCTTCCAGTTGCGCAAGCCATTGTTTGCCGTTACGTGAAGCGTCGATGAGCGCATCAATTTGCGCGTCATATCCACGCCTAATGATGCCGCCCTCCGTGATGGAGTTTCCCGCATCCTCGTCAATCGCCTCATCCAGCAGTGTGTAGACGTCCGCAAGATCGTCGAGTTGGTTTTGCAACTGTTTCATCAGCGGCAGATCAATGCCTGAAAGCAGTTCCTTGACATACGGCAGTGCCTGAATGGAGTTTTTGAGCGAAAGACAGTCTTTTGCATCGATCGTCTGATAGGAAATACGTGAAATAATGCGCTCCAAATCAAAGATGCCGCCAAAATAATCCGTCAGAGAATTCCGCAAATAGAGATCGTCCTTGAGATGCGCAACCGCCTGAAGGCGTTCTTCAATCATTGCTTTGCGTTTAAGCGGCTGCAATAAATACTTTTTAAGCAGTCTTGCGCCCATCGCTGTTTTAGTTTTGTCGAGCAGCCACAGCAATGAGCCGCGCTTGCTGCCGTCCATTAAGGTTTGCGTCAGCTCCAAGTTTTTGCGTGTGCTGGAGTCCAGCGCCATATACTGATCGTCCTCCGGTCGGGCAATGTGCGAAATGTGCAGCAGCGCGTTTTTCTGCGTCGCTTTCAGATATGTCATCAATGCGCCTGCGGCGCTCACGCTGATTTCCGGCTGCGCTTTGATCAACTCTTTTTCGCGATTAAAGTGCTCGGTAAGCGCTTTGTATGCCGATTCCCTGCCATAACTCCAATCCGCACAGGGGTTGACAAAAATGCTCTTGTTGCGCGAACTCTGCATCAGTTGCAGCATCCTGCGCGCTTGAGCGTCAGCAACAATCATTTCTTTCGGCGCAAGCCGCGCAATTTCGTTTTGCAGCTGCACTTCGTTTTCCAACGCGAGTAACGCAAATTCTCCGGTAGAGACATCGCAATACGCAATGCCGATTTCATGCTCCGCAAACGCAACGCTGAGAATATAATTGTTTTCCGCCTCACTGAGCATCGATAATTCCACGACGGTGCCGGGGGTGATGACACGCGTCACACCACGTTTCACAATGCCTTTTGCAACGGAAGGATCTTCCAACTGGTCACAAATGGCAACCTTGCGACCATTTTGAATCAACTTATTAATGTAGTTTTCTACGGAGTGATGCGGAACGCCACACATCGGCGCACGCTCCTCCAGCCCACAGTCACGTCCGGTGAGCGCAATCTCCAATTCCTTGGACGCAGTAACGGCATCCTCAAAGAACATCTCATAGAAATCTCCCAAGCGAAACATCAGAATACAATCGTCGTATTCCTGCTTGAGATCTAAATATTGCTGCATCATCGGTGTTAATTTTGCCACGCTTTATTCCTCAACCCTTTTACCAAATAATGTTGTCTTTTTCCCTTTTGTGATGCACACGGGTACGGTTTTCCCGATCAGCGAAAGATCACCTTCAAAATTAACAGTCTTGCCGCAGTCTGCTTTGCCGCAAACATGGCGCTCGCTGCGCGTACTCACGCTCTCCACCAGTACGGGTAGAACCTGACCTTCGTACGCGATGTTGCATTGCTCTGTGATGGCGTTTTGCAGCGCCACCAGCCGCATGATGCGCTCCTTTTGCACTGCCTTAGGTATGTGATGCTCCATTTGGGCTGCCTTGGTGCCGGTGCGCTTGGAATAAACAAAGGTGAAGGCCGCGTCAAAGCGCACTTGCTCAACCAACGATAACGTATCTTCAAAATCCTGATCGGTTTCACCGGGAAAGCCCACAATCAAATCGGTAGTGATCGCAATTTGCGGGATACACGCACGCAGTTTTTCCACCAAATTCAAATATTCTTGCCTCGAATATTTACGGTTCATGGCTTGCAGTACCGCATCGCTCCCCGATTGTACCGGAAGATGTACATGGTTGCAAATAGCGTCCCAACGCGCGATCACGTCAATCAAGGCATCGGATAAATCTTTGGGATGCGACGTCATAAAACGCAGCCGCGCAATGCCTGTCTGCGTGCAAATCTCATCCAGAAGCTGCGGAAAGTCCATGCCTCCCCCCGCGTAGGAATTGACATTCTGCCCCAGTAGCAATACCTCCTGAACGCCATCCGTCACAAGCGCATTGATTTCGTCAATGATGTTTTGCGGCTCGCGAGATCGTTCCCTGCCGCGCACATACGGCACAATGCAGTACGAGCAAAAGTTGTCACACCCGTACATGATGTTAACAGAAGCGCTCAAATCACTGTTCCGTCGTACCGGCATATCTTCTGCGATTTCGCCCGTTTCCTCGCTGACCGCAAAAATCTTGCGACGTTCACTCAAAAATTCCGTCAGCATTTGTTCAAAAGCCCCAATGTTATGGGTGCCAAATATGATATCAATAAAGGGATAGATGCGCTTCATCTTGAGCGCAACATTCTTTTGCTGCGTCATGCATCCGCAGACCGCAACAATCAGACGCGGGTTTTCTTCTTTTAAGTGTTTGATTGCGCCGATGTTGCCAAATGTTTTCTGTTCGGCATGGTCACGTACACAGCAGGTGTTGAACAGAATCAAATCTGCCGTTTCCGTTTGCTGGGTGGACAAAAACCCCATCCGATCCAGTACACCCGCAAGCTTTTCCGATTCATGTTCGTTCATCTGACAGCCATAAGTCAGAATGTGATAGTACATTTGATTTCGTGTTTTATTATCCATGCACATATTATATCTGAAACGCGAGCTAAAATCTAGCCGGAATTGCAAAAGCATGAAAAAAAATTGTGAAAAGGGATTGACTTTTGTCGCAGTATTTAGTATACTAAACAGCGTCGCAAATGACGGAGCGTCCCACGGGGTGTAGCGCAGTTTGGTAGCGTACGTGCTTTGGGAGCATGGGGCCGGGGGT
>CAYVTZ010000039.1:0-28261 GCA_964454685.1 uncultured Christensenellaceae bacterium | reverse complement strand
TTTTTCTGCGATAGAGCCCTTTTTTCTTGTCTCTTTGTCGGATAGCTGTTCACATTGCAGCCCTTTCTGATTACGCCAGCTCTTTGGCGCGCGCGATGCATTCCAGCACACCATCATAATCAAACATATTCATGCATTCGCGCATTGCTTCGATTTGCCGTGTGACAGCATCCGGCCACGTGAACCCTTCTAAATCGCTGAGTAACGCCTCGATTTGGTCGATATTGGCAAATTCTGCGGCATCGTGGAGTGCGTCCAGCGTACCTTGCAGCGCGGTAACGTCACCTTGAGTCTTGGCATTTTTTTCCGGCTCGACCTGAAGAGGATTGAATGTCAGGAAGGGACGGATTGCCTCCAGCAAATCTTGATAACTTGCTAAAAAGGAATCGATATTGCCATCTATGAATGCTACATCGTTGCTTTGTGCCGCGGCCTCCAACTTGGCAGCCATCGCAGAGACGTCCAGCGCTCCGATGGTGGCGGAAGTGCTTTTGATGGCATGGATTTCGGTGCGGAATGCCGAGATATCCTTTTCCATAATATGATGCAGCAGGGAGGCGCATTTCTGCCTGCCGTCCGCATAATAGGAGGAAAGGATGTGCAAATAATTGTTTTGATTCCCGCCCACGGAAAGGATGCCCTGCTCCACGTTGACACCTGCGATATGCAGCTCCGGCGCTTCCAAAGCATGTTTGGTCTGCTCTTTGGGTGCAAGCTTGACGATTTTTTGCTTGGGGAGCCATTTTGCAAGGATCTGCGCCAGCTTATTGATTTCAATGGGCTTTGCGAGGAAATCGTTCATGCCTTCCCGAATAAACATCTCACGCGTACCCACCAGAGCATTGGCCGTCAGCGCCACGATGGGCAGATTTTGAAAATATTTGCCGTCCAACTGGCGAATGGCGACCGTGGCATCTATGCCGTCCATTTCCGGCATCATGTGATCCATGAAAACAAGATCGTAGGTGTTCTTTTTTACTTTTTCCACTGCCTCGATGCCGTTTTCGGCCGTATCGATCTTAAATTGATACGGCTCCATCAGCCCCGCCGCCACTTGCAGATTGACCGGATTATCGTCCACGACCAACACATGCGCAGAGGGCGCGGCAAAATTGGAATGCTTGGAACTGCCGGAGGTGAAATCGCCATCGCTCAACGTGCCGTTGAGCAATGCTGCCAGTTGCAGGCAACTGACGGGGAACAGTATGGTATAGACGCTGCGATCCTGATTGGCCTCGTCATAATCCGCAAACGCGGCGATCGGAGACGACAAACGGTTTTTCTTGGAGATGGATTGCACCTTTTTCAGGTGCAACGATGCCGTAAGGATATAATCATATGTATCCGAGCCGATGTTGTCAAACAACTCGGACTGATTGGAGCAGGTGACGCACATGCAATCCAGATTTTTCAATGAATTGGTGATGGAGGAGCGATAGCGGTCGCGCGGCTCGTAGAGAAGCACTTTTTTGGGCTCCTGTACCTGTGCAAGACGCTCGTAGGAGGGGCACTCCTGCGGGATGAGCGCGATAAACTCGGAACCTTCGCCGTAGGTGCTGTGCACTTCGATGCTGCCGTTCATCATCTCGCAAAGCTGCTTGGAGATGGCGAGCCCCAGCCCTGTGCCTTCGATGCTGCGGTTTTTGGTGGTGTTGACGCGCTCGAACTCGGCGAACAGCCGTTGTAAATCTTCCGGCTTAATGCCCACGCCGGTATCCTTGACGGAAAAGCATAACAGTGTGCGATTCCCTTTTACCATGCCGGAAACTTGCAGAGAAATGTAGCCCTTCTGCGTGAATTTGATTGCGTTGCTGAGCATGTTAATCAGAATTTGCTTGATGCGAATTTCGTCCCCGATCAGCTGCGCGGGCAGACGGCTGTCGATGTCCGTCAGGAACATCAGCGGCTTTTTGCCAAGGCGCATGCGCGCAATGCTGATGACATCATGCAGCAACGAGGCAAGCTCGTAAGGTGCATTATAAATCTCCAGCTTGCCGGATTCGATTTTGGAGATATCCAGAATATCGTTGATGATGTTGAGCAGATTGCTGCACGCGTTTTTAATGCCGCGCGCGTATTCTGCTGTCTTTTCATCCGGGCTTTCGCGCAACATGATCTCGGTGAGACCGGAGATTGCATTCATGGGCGTTCTGATCTCGTGGCTCATATTAGCGAGGAAATTACTTTTTGCCTTGGAATTGAGCAGCGCTTCGTCTCGCGCGGTACGCAGATCATCCTCCTTGGATTGCAGCTCGGCAAGCATAGCCTTGAACTCGCGCAGATCGCGCGTGTAACCTGCGACGATAAAGCTATCCCGATACTTGATACGCACCAGCGTGATCTCGGCGGGGATGGGCGTACCATCCAGCTTTTTATGCAGCCATTCAAAGCGACAGTAGCCTTCCTGAAACGCCTTTGATATATATTGGGCGGCGAGGATATCGGAGCGAGTGCCGCAGGGCTGATATTCCGGTGAAAGCTCGTTAAAGCGATCTAAATATTCCTGCTGTGAGGAGAGATCAAACAGGCGCACGGCTTCGTCGTTGCAGCTCATGTTCTCAAAATCTGTGGTCCACAGGTTACAGCAGAGCGGCGTGGCATTCAACATGATTTGGGTGCGCGCTTCCATCTCGCGCAAGCGCGCTTCCGTATCCATTTTTTCGATGGTAGTGGCGATCATGGAACCGCTCATCATCAGCATGTTTTCCTCGATGCTGCTGAACAACGCTTCGTCCTCACAGTTGTCAATGCCGATGAAGCCCCATCGGTTGCCATTGATGGCAATGGGCGCGATCAAAATTGTCTTGATGCCCTGCGACCCAAGGATTTGCTGTTCGCTTTTTGACAGGTCACGAATGAGACTGTTCAAACAACGATCGTGATCGATGGCGTCGGCAAAGGAGGGGAGGTCTTGATAGGGAATTTCCGCGTATTGCTTGTCATCTTGAATGGGGCGTACATCCCGCACCCACTCGTAAATTTGGGTGCAATAGGTGACGCCGTCTTCTGCGGTTCGATCCTTCCAGATGTAGACGCGGCTTTTGTTGATGCTTTCGCCCAGCAGACGCAGGCAGCTTTCTATCAGCGAGCTAAAATCGTCCTGCGGTTGAGAGGTGAGCAGACGCCGCGAAATCTGATTGACGGTCCAGAGCATTTTATCCTGCTCCAGCAATTCTTTATTGCGCCGCTCCATCTCGCTTTCCAGATGCGTATTGCTGTCGGCGAGTGACTCCAGAGCCTCGGTGAGGCGTTGCTCGGAGCACTTAATCTCGTCGATATTGAGATGCCCGCCAACCAAACGCACGGGTTTGCCGTTCGCATCACGCTCGGTCACCCGACAGATGTCCCGTACCCAGATATACTGTCCATCGCGCCGCTGCATCCGAAATTCGCAATCGTATATCGGACTGTTGCCTTCGACGTAAGCGGTGAGGCGCTTCATGACGCGGGAGAGATCTTGAGGATGAACCAGCGCCTTCCATTCTTCTGCATCGCCCGTCATATCGTCTTGGGAGAAGCCCAATGTTCTTAAATATTCGTCGTTGTAACTGATGCGCTTGAGGGGAAGGTTTAAATCCCAAGTGCCCAGACCAGCCACATGCACCGCAAGATCCAGCACTTCTTGATTTGCCAGAAGCCGTTGCTCTGCACTTTTCAGGCGGGAGATATCTTGCAGTACACCAACAAAGCGCATGGCTTGACCATCGCCCTCGTGCGCCAGAACACAACCTTTATCCTGAACCCAGATGATGCTGCCGTCCTTACGGATCATACGATATTCCGCTTCGAACAGCGATCGGTTTCCGGAGAGGCAATGCTGTGTGAGATCATGCACCAGCCCAAAATCTTCAGGCAGTATCATCTTTTCCCAAGTGGAAATGGAGGGCGTGAGCTCTTGGACGGTATAGCCCAAAATCCCTGCCAATGTGGCGCTATAAATGACGGTGCCTGTGGTCAGATCCCAGTCCCATGTGCCGACATCGACCATGGACAACAAATCTACGGTATGTAATTCATGCATATCATTCTCTCCCATCCAGCAAAATATCTTCGGGCTGATCGGCGTATTCCTGCGCAATTTTCTTAAACACCTCGGAGACGGTTTCGAATGCGCTTACGAGCAGGGGATCAAAGTGCGTGCCGCTTTCCTTTAGTATGATGCTTTTGGCTGCCTCGTGCGGGAACGCGCGCTTATAGGGACGTTCGGAAATGAGCGCGTCATAGACATCGACGATTGCCATGAGCCTGCCTTCGATGGGGATGTTGAGCTTTTCGAGCGCGCGCGGATAGCCACCGCCATCCCAACGCTCGTGATGCGCGCCGGCAAAGGAGGCTGCAACCTCCAGAAATTTCTTTTCCTGTACGCTGGACATTGCATATCGAATGGCTTCCTCACCCAGCGCGGCATGCGTTTTCATAACTTCAAATTCCTCGGCGCTCAATCTGCCGCTTTTGAGCAATATGCTATCCGGAATAGACATTTTGCCGACGTCATGCAGTTGGGCTGCATGTGTGAAGAGTTCGGCATCGATGCCACGCAAATCTTCCTCATATAATTTCTGCTTTTGCACCTCGTCCAGCAGCACGCGCAAATAATTGCGGGTGCGAATCAGATGACCGCCGGTGGAGCCGTCCCGCCGCTCGACCATATCAGAGAGCACATGGACGATGGAATACTGCAACTCGGTGATCACTTTGGTTTTTTCCTCCACCATTTTTTCAAGGTTTTGGCTGTATCGCTGAAGTTGCAGATGCAGTTGGACGCGCTTGAGCAACAAAGGGAAGGAGAAGGGCTTGGTGATATAATCTACCGCGCCAAGATTGAGACCGTCGAATTCGCTGGTGCTGTCGTCCTTTGCGGTCACAAAGATCACCGGCACATTGTGCACGGGCAACGTGGATTGCTTGATTTGACGAATGACATCAAACCCGCTCATCCCCGGCATATCAACATCCAGCAGGATGAGGTCAGGCGTGATGCGCTCAAACAGCTTTAGCGCCTTTTCGCCGGAAGGGATCAAAAGCACTTCATAGTGCTGATCCAGTGCCATGCGGGCAATGTTTAGGTTGGTCACATTGTCGTCGATGATCATGATCTTCATTTTTTGTTCGCTGCTCATATTCAGTCACGCTCCATTGCTTGTTCTTGTATGGGTTATGGTTCCATACCGTGGATTAAAAATGCCTTAGCATTGCTTTGCCACTTCATTTGTGTTGCTGTTTCATTGATGTCGGCGCATGGCGCTTTGCTTTTGACCATGCCGCGCTGTGGCTTCCGGCAAGTATGCCGGGCCATAGTGATGAAGAAACATAAAAGACTCCTCCCTGCCGGCGCGCCTTGCGACATCCGCGGTTACAAGACCGGGCGTTCTGCCTTGGTACAGGTGCGTTCTGCTGCTGAAGTGTCCATAGATGAACTTTTTGAACCTGTGACGCAGTTTTGCTTGCGCGCAAAAGAAGCCGGTTTGCGCCTGAATTGGATACAGGGTCGCAATGCCGACGTTTGGAAAGATCTGCATATGCACTTGTTTGCAATGATCGACTGCCTCGTAACTGCTTTGATTGGTGAATGACAAGGTGAGACCGTCATTCGCTTTGACTATTACAAAGCTTTCCGGAATTGCGTCGAGAAATTTTCTGCACTGCTCCATGCCGCCGTATTGTCCCCCCATGCTGCGTCAACATTAGCCTATCATCAGGCTGCCTTGCAAGCCGAAACCGTCGTGTTAGGAGCATGAAACATGCTTCAACATGCCTTCCATCGTTGCCACGTCGCAACGAGCCTGTAAGGCGCAGGCTCTGCGGGAGCCTTGCCAAACAAAATCTCGGTGCATTGCGTATTCTATCTCGTCTTTTGCAATTTCATTTAGGGCTTCCGAAAATGCTTGCACTTTTGGAACGACGAGACTTGCAGCTTGCTTAACAGCTGCGCGTGGACACTTCTTTGATGCTTTCAGCCTATCACTTTTTTGTTTTCAAAATTTGCCATTCAAATACATGAATTTTCAGGTGATGAATATACTGGTTTCACCACCCACGGCTATTTTAACATTATAGCACATTTGAAAAAAGCGAGGTGTACCAATAAATGATACAAGGATAAATAAATTTGATGGCAAAAGAGAAGATTTTGGGTCTGTGTGGCGGCTGAAACCGTTAGATTTGCGATTATTCGGGTATTTCCTTCATTAATATATAGCAAAAACGAGAGCGGAGCGGTGCGTGCTTTTCCCGCGCGAGACGAGGGGGATTTTTTTGAACTGATTGGAACAATGACGACAGGATGGTAAAACAGCGAGCCGAAACTGCATGAAAACGTAAGGGGATGTGCATACAGCAAAGCAAGCCGACGACGCATGCGGGCGGCGCAGCCAAAACCATGTGGGGAGCCTACAGACACGCCACAAACTACGTATGCTTCGGTTGCGAGGTCGGCCGGAACGGAGCATGGTTGTTTGCGCATGGAGCCAAGCAACGGTGCAAGGGCAGAATGACAGCTAGATTTGACCGCCTATTTGCCATTCGATGTCGGCTCCGATCAGCTTACAGCCTTTTATTGAAACCAGAAAACCGGAAAGCTGCTCCGGTGTTTCCTGCATGCCGCGCCGCACCCAGGAGCGCATGAGATTGTGAACGCCACCCAGATGATAGCACTGAATGTGTGCGGTGAGTGCATGCTCCCATGTGGAGAAATCACAGGGGTCGTACTGCGCTTCCGCAACATCCAGAAAAATTGAGAACAGCTTATTTTTGTACACGAGTATCAGATCATCTTTATGCTGATAGAAATGTGTGAGCATAATCATGACGTACTCTTTTAGACTTTGTACCTGTTTTCGGCGGATTTCACCCAGATAATCGGAGAAAATACACTGAAAAAAAAGATGGATGATTTCTTCCTTGGACTTGAAGTAGCGATAATAGGTGGAACGGTCTACGCCTGCTTTGGCCGCGATTTCACTGACTGTGATTTTTTCAAACGGTTTTTCTCTCATCAAGATAAAGCAGGCTTGCAAGATGTAGTCTGTCATAATGTCGAATTTTCCTTTCCATGAGTCGGGTTGCTTTATTTTGACCTTCGAGTAAATTGGTAGCAAAAGGATGTTACCAACTACATAACATCGTGACGTTGTAATGAACATTAGAATGTATGGTGTTCGAAAAGGCAATGATTAGCAAACAAGATACCTATTACGATTATGATAGTAAATAAAAGAAGCATTTGTCAATCAAGGGCAAGGGAAAAGCGACAGATGGTTTGTTTTGTTGTGAAAGGGGGAAGGGAATCATAACATATTAACGTACCGGAGGAAATCCGAGAACGAGAAGGAGCAGGCGCGGATTGCAGAAGAATGCGGGGTGACATCCTTGTTTTAAAAGGTGGGCAAGGGCGGGCCGTCGGCAGCCCGGCGGGGAAGGGGAGATCGATGTTTTTGATTTCTGCATGGATGCGCGACAAAGCAAAAGAACGATTGCGCAGCGGATGTTCTCGAATGCTGTAAAGCAAAGTTTTGAAGCATACTCATGAAATCAACGCGACACGCATATTTCCACGCGCACGCCATACGCTTCGCCCTCGGCGACGGACAGTTCGTCCAGCGGGTATTCCTCATAGGCATTGCCCGAAATGCGATAGCCTTGTTCGGGTATAAAAGTAAGCAATCGATTGTAAATCTCTTCTGTCGCCCAATAGCTGGAACGCCCGTATGCTACGGCATAGACACCTGCGGGCTTGCACGCATTTGGCTTGCCGCCGCCTTTGAAGTAACACTGGTGTATGGGATGCGCGCCTCGCTTTGCCAAGTGCTCCTGCGCGATGACAATGCCCAACGGATAGCTGAGATTTACCCCTTGCGCATCGGCATAATCGTAAGCATACATGATTTTTTCTTCGTCTGTTCCGGCTTCCAAGGTGGGAACCAGGAAAATGGGTTCGGATTCCTTTTGTTCGATCAACAGCGCACCTTCCTGACGCATTGCCTGCCGCGCCATATCCGCACGCAGACGCATCACGTCCTGCAATCCATGCAGGCGTTCAATTTCCTTTTGAATCCGCTCTTCCTGATCTTCAAACAACCGGAGCATACGCTCGGGCGAGCGCTCCTGCATATATTGTTTGATTTCTTCGATACTGACATCCAAAGCGCGCAAATCTCCAATCAGCAACGCGGACTCGATTTGATGCCACGCATAGTATCGATATCCGTTTTCCTTGCGGGTTTCGGGAGAAAGCAGACCGATCTGATCATAAAACCGCAGATTTTCGCGCCGGATTCCCGTCAGACGGGAAAATTCGCGGATCGGCATATGTGGGCGTTGTTCCATGACTCCTCCAAGTTTTCATAAATTGTCTATTGACATTAAAGTAACTTTATGGTTTATCCTAACACTTGATCCGCGCAAATGCAAGGATTTACAGGAGGCAAACATGAAATACTTGAAACTATTTTTGAGAGAGCAGAAGGGCAAGATGATCCTGACACTGCTTCTTTTGGTGGGGCAATCGGTGGGAACCCTGTTGATTCCTTATTTGATTGCGGGCATTGTTGACCAAGGCATCATCAAAGGCGATATGAGCGCCATATGGCGCATTGGCGGCACCATGCTGCTGGTTGCGCTGCTGTCTGCGGCAGTATCCATATGGGGCAGTTGGTGCTCCGGCGATATTGCGGCGCTGTTTGGACGGGACATGCGGCGGCGTCTGGTGCACAAAAGCCAGCAGCTTTCCCTGCATGAATTTGATCAGATTGGCGTTTCTTCCATGGTCACCCGCTCTACATCGGACATTTCCAACATGCAGATGACCTTTGGGATGACGTTGCAACTGATTGTGCCGGCGCCCATGATGATGGCTGCCTCCATTTTGATGACATTTCAGATTAACCCATGGTTGGCAGGGGTGTTGATTGCCTGTATGGCTGCTTTTCTGGTGTTTGCTGCCATCATGCTTAAGGCATCCGCCCGTCTTGCGCGCAAGATTCAGCGGCGCATGGATCGCATCAATCAGATGGTGCGCGAGTCCATTACAGGCACCCGTGTGATCCGCGCCTTTGGCAACGAGCGATACGAAGAGGAACGTTCGGGCAAAGCATACGCGGATTATGCCGGTACGATGATTCGACTGAACCGGATGTTTGCGGTGGTGAACCCAGCGGTGTGGATTATTATCGGGTTGTGCGTCGCGGCGATTGTATGGCTGGGCGGACAGCTTACCGCGAAGGGCGGTATGGAGATCGGGCAGATTACCGCTGCCATCGAATATTCCATTGTGACGCTCAGTTATCTGATTATGGCGGCTGTGGTTGCAACTACACTGCCTAAAATGCGCTCCTGCCTTGATCGGTTGCAGGAAGTGCTGGAGATGGAACCGAACATTCAGGATGCGTCCGACGGGGCGTTGGCGCGGGAAGAAGGCGCGCCTGTGGTGGTATTTGATCGGGTGGGATTTGCCTATCCCGGCGCGGAAGAGGCGGTGGTAACAGAGATCAGTTTTGCCTGCCATCCCGGACAGACCACCGCCATCATCGGTGGCACCGGCTCCGGAAAAAGCACGGTGGCAGACTTGCTGCTGCGGCTGCATGACATCGGCACGGGAAGCATTCGCCTTTATGGAACAGATATCCGCGCACTATCGCAGTTGGAACTGCGCGCGCATATCGGCTGTGTCCCGCAAAAATCCTTTCTGTTTAGTGGTACGATTGCGGAGAACCTGCGCATGGGGGATGAGAATGCGACGGATGAGGCGCTTTGGGAGGCGTTACGTGTGGCGCAGGCGGAGGACTTTGTAGCCAAACTGCCGTTGGGCTTGCAGGCACCGGTTGCACAGGGTGGCACGAATTTTTCGGGCGGACAGAGACAACGGCTTGCCATTGCGCGCGCACTGGTGCGCAACGCCTCGATCTATGTTTTTGACGACAGCTTTTCTGCGCTGGACGTTAAGACGGATGCGTCGCTGCGCGCTGCACTGCGTCTGCATGGCGTGAATGCCGCGAAGCTGATTATTGCACAGCGCGTCAGCACCATCATGGATGCGGATCAAATTCTTGTGCTGGACAATGGACAGATTGCAGGGAAGGGCACACATGCGCAGCTGATGCAGAGCTGCCCGGTATATCAAGATATTGTCAGCAGTCAGATGGAAGAAAAGGAGGAGGCGTGATGAAGAAGAAAAAGCAGGATTTCTACATGGAGGATGTGCCGCAGAACACCAAGGCGACCATCCGGCGCCTGTTTGGCTTGCTGCTGCAGCAAAAGGGTAAACTGATTATCGTGCTGATTGCGACGGTGTTAAGCGCAGCCGCATACGCCGTGCTTCCTTTGCTGATCGGTGTGGCGGTGGATCAACTGCTGGGTGTGCTGCAAAGCGGCGCGCCGGCAGACGCACTGCCCGCAATGGTAGCAGAGGCGCTTGCGCAGCCTATCGCCCTGGTGCTGGTGGCGGCAGCATTCAGCGCAGTGCTTTCCTATGTTCAGCAGTATGTGATTGCCAGTGTGGGAGAGACGCTCACGCTTACCATGCGTCGCAGTGTGAGTGAGAAATTAAGCCGTTTGCCCTTGCGCTATTTTGACACGCACAAGGCGGGCGAAGTGATGAGCCGCGTGACCAACGATTTGGAAAAAGTTTCTACGGTGATCCAAATGGGGCTGATGCAGTTGATCTCGGCTACGCTCACGATTTTGTTTACCTGCATTGCCATGCTGTATTTGAGCCCGTGGCTTTCGCTGATCACGCTCATCGCATTTGCGGTGTGCGGCATTGCAACCAAGTTTGTGGCGCGGTGGAGCCAACGGTGCGCCGCGAAAAACATGCGGGCATTGGGTGAGCTTGGCGCAAAAACGGAGGAAGTGTTTGCAGGAAACCGTGTCATTAAAGTGTTTTCCCGGCAGTGCGCCATGGAAGAGGAGATTGACGCGCTCAATCAGGCGCAATTTGAGGCGAACCGGAAATCGCAGTTTGCAGATTTTGCGATCTATCCTACCATTCGTGTGCTGAACCAAGTAGGGTTTGTGGTGGTGGCGGTGCTGGGCGGATTGTTTGTCATTAGTGGGGGCATGACGCTGGGTGCCGTGCAGGCATTTCTGCAATACTACAATCAAGTTGCAGAACCTGTGACGCAATTATCCTATGTGATTACGGCTTTGCAAGCGGCCATTGCCGGTGCAGAACGCGTATTTCAACTGTTGGACGAAGAGGAAGAGGTGCCGGACGGAAACGCTTTGCCTGCGGCGGTGCAGGAAGGGCGGGTGCATTTTCAAAACATCCGGTTTGGGTACACTCCGGAAAAGACGCTGATCCACGATCTGACACTGACCGTGAACCCCAACGAAATGGTTGCCATTGTGGGGCCGACGGGCGGCGGAAAAACAACGCTGATCAATCTGCTCATGCGTTTTTATGAACTGGACGGCGGTCAAATACTCATTGATGGCACGGACATTTCCACCATGCCGCGTACTGCGCTGCGTGGCAACATCGGCATGGTTTTGCAAGATACCTGGCTGTTTGAAGGTACGGTGGCGCAGAACATTGCTTACGGCAAGATGGACGCGACGCGCGAGGAAATTGTGGCGGCTGCCAAGGCGGCGCGATGCGACCACTTTATCCGCACACTGCCCGACGGCTATGACACGGTGATTTCTACGGAGGCGGCGGTGCTCTCGCAGGGGCAAATGCAGCTTTTGACCATTGCCCGCGCGATGCTGACAAACCCATCCATTTTGATTTTGGATGAGGCGACTTCCAGCGTGGACACCCGCACGGAGGTGGAAATTCAAAAGGCGATGACGCGATTGATGCAGGGCAAGACCAGTTTTGTGATTGCGCACAGGCTGTCTACCATCCGCAATGCCGACATGATTTTGGTGCTGCGCGACGGTGACATTGTGGAGCGGGGCACGCATGAAGCGTTGTTGCAGCAGGACGGCTTTTATGCTTCACTGTACTACAGCCAATTTCAGGCGGCGACGACATAAGGCGGCTTAACAATAAGCAACAGAGCAAAAAACAGACACGAGCGCAAACTCTTGTCTGTTTTTTTATTAGGTACTTTTCGATGAAACATTAATGCGCGGAAACGCCAAGCTGATTGAGCACCGAGACCGCCGCGATTTCGTCGATAATCAGCGTATTGATATATTTACCACGCGCTGCCGCGATGATGGAGGTTGTTTTGCGCTTGCCTGCCGCGATTGCAACCACGTCGGGAATGCGGCGTAATGTTTCGAGATCGATCGAGATAACACGGTTGGTGAGGAAGGTTTCTGCGGGGTGTGCGTCGATGAAGATACGATGTCCGCACAAATCTGCGGCGCAACCACTTTCGACTAATTCCTGCGATTCCTCCAGCGTGATGTAATTGCCCTTATACGTCATACTTGCGGTGGGGTCGGAGGAACCCAGACCCACAATGGCGACGTCCATTTGATCGAACATGGCGAAATGATTGGAAATTTCCGGCTCGCTGAGCAGCAGATCGCGCAGCAGCTTGTTTTTGACGATGAACGGTGCGTTGATGATGTGCCAGCTTGCGTTCAGTTTGTTTGCCAAACGTTTGGTGATTTCGTGACCATCCATTTCGATGGCGTTGGAAGGCAGGCAGGCGGTGAGTTGCCAGACGCTGCATCCGGTGAGCGGCATTGGCTGCATCTGCTGCATGACGCTGCTGATGGTGGAACCCCACGCAAGACCGACAACCATGCGGTCGGTGAGTATGGAATTGAGATATTCCGCGCCGGCGCGCGCCACATTCTGCATGCTGAGACTGCTGGAAGCATCCGAAGGCACCACAAGGATGCGATCCAGTTGAAACACCTCTTGCAGCCGCTCCGCCAGATTGGAATAATATGAGGGCGGCGTACTGATGATGAATTTGACGATTTGCTTTTCTCGCGCTGTTTTGAGCAATCTTGAAATCTTAGGGCGAGACAAACCGAGAATTTGTGCAATCTCATCCTGAGACATGTTGCCGGTATAATAAAGCCGCGCAACATTGGTCAGCAGTTCTTTGGAGGATTGATTTCCCATAATAATGACCTCATACAACGAAATAATTGATTCTATTATTTCATATCATACCGACAGAGTCAAATAAATTTTACAAGATCATCCGGAAGAAGTGAACGGATGTGCATTTCAAATACGTGAACAAATGTTCAAGTTTAATCGGGATTGCATTGACAATTATTTTCACTATCGTTATGATGAATGTATCGAGATTGTAAAATTCAATTTTCCTTATCAAAATTATGCGACAGCGTTGGATTATTCGATGATAGATTGAACGATTGTATACGACCGCTTACTGTGCGGCGGATGAAGCACTTAGGACAAGGAGGAACAGACATGACGAATGAAGAACGTGTAATGCGCTTGTTTGAAAAGAAAGAGGTGGATTTTCTGCCTTCACAGATTTCCTTTTCGGATGTAACGCGCCACGAAGAAATTGCCAAGACTTTGGGGCTTTCCGGTCCGGAAGCGATTGACTCTTATCTGCAAAATCACATTGCATTTACGTTTGTATCAGACGACATTCCGCTGTTTTACAGAAATGATCTGGCACTGATGGACGAATTGGAGGCCAAGGGTTTTTGTAAGGTGGATCGTGAAAACAACATTGTGTATGACAACTGGGGTATTGGCATTTTAGTAGGCGAAGATGGGTTTTTCTGCTGCTATTCCCCCTTGGCAGGCAACAAAGAGCAGAACGAAAAGGCGCGGAAATTTTTGCCGGAGCGCTTGCAGGAAGTGATCGACATGCCGCTGAAAGAAGCGGTGAAAGCATACACGGCGCCCGACCCATTGGCACCGCACAATTTGGATTGGCTGGAGCGCGACGTGGCGATGCGCGGCGACTTTATGGTGATTCCTTCCGGATATTTTTCGCTGTATGAGCGCAGCTATGCGATTTTGGGATTTGAAAACTTCATGACGGAGATTGCGGGCGATGTGGACATCGTGCACAGCATCATTCAAAAGGTGACGGATTATCGCGTTGCGCTGGCAAAGCCCAAGCATGATCTGGGATATATGGTCAACCACTATGGCGACGATCTGGGGATGCAATGCTCGGGATTTTTTTCCAAGAAGATGTTTGACGAGGTGCTGTACCCGTATTACAAAATCATGTTTGCGGCACACAAGAAATACAACCATTATATGATCACACATTCTTGCGGCGTGATTACAGACTATCTGCCGCAGCTGATTGACATTGGGCTGAACGGCTGGGAGCCGGTGCAGCCGTGCAACGATCTGGAAATGATCAAACGCGAATTTGGCAAGGATCTCGTTTTGTGGGGCGGCATTGATACGCAGCAGCTTCCCTTCCTGACACCGAGTGAGGTGAAACGACTATCCAAACAGGTGATTTACACGCTGGGCAAAGGCGGCGGACACATCATAGCGCCGGCACAGGAAATTATGAACGACGTGCCGCTGGAAAATGTGGTGGCTCTGCTGGAAACCATTGTAGAAGAGCGTGAAAAAGTTTTGAAGGGATAAAAGGAGAGAAGAATGAACAGTAGGGAACGAGTGAGGGCGGTCTTAAACCGTCAAGTGCCGGATTGTGTACCCACAGACATTTGGGGGAGTGCATCGCGCGTGCATGACACGCTGTATGAAAGCCTGATGCAGCACTTTGGGCTGAAAGAACATGGCAGCCTGATCCGTCCGGGGACAGTGACGCAATATGAGGACTATGCGCTGGCGGATTGCCTGAATACGGACTTCAGGCACATCAACATCGGCAAGCCCAAGCACTTTAAAAGCTATCGTGATGCAAACGACTACGTGATCGACGAATGGGGTGTGGGACGCGACGTTTCGGCGGAATATCCAACCGTGGCATACTTCCCGCTGGCGAATGCGACCATCGACGATTTGGACAGCTACACGTGGCCGAATCCGTGTGATGAAGGACGCATTGAAGGGTTAGAGGAAAAGGCGAAAAACTGGTATGAGAATACGGACAAAGCGATTACCGCAACGGCGGCAAACTCGGGATTGTTCTTTGAACTGGGACAGTTTTTGCGCGGCCCGGAGCAGTTCTTTATGGACATGTGCCTGGAGCCGGAATTTACGCAGAAGCTGGTGGACAAAATCACCGATATTTTGATCGAGATGAATTTGTATTACTTAAAGCCCATTGCGCCGTATTTGGAGTGGGTGGAGTTTACCTCCGACCTTGGCACACAGAATGCGCCGTTTTTCTCGCGGGATATGTTTGTGCAATATTTTAAACAGCCCTTTGCGCGGCTGTTTGGAGCGGTGAAGCAGGCGTATCCGAATCTGAAAATATTCATGCACTCGTGTGGATCGATCTACGATTTTATTCCCGACCTCATTGAGGTGGGTGTGGACGTATTGAACCCGATTCAACCGTTGGCGAACGGGATGGACCCGGCGCGCATCAAGCAGAACTTTGGCAAAGACCTGATTTTCCACGGCGCGATTGACATTCAGTGTGCGATGCTGGGCAGCGTGGAGGATGTGGAAAAGGAAGTGAAGCTACGCATCGATCAGATGGGAGAGGGCGGCGGATATATCCTGTCACCCAACAACCACTTCCAGCCGGATATTCCGACGGAGAATGTGATTCGGATGTATGAGTTGGCGAAGGAATATGGCAAATATAATCAATGAGTTTGCATAGCAGCGCAACAAGCATGGCGCCGCACAGGCGGACACAATAGAGAAAACAAAGTTTCCCAAATCAATGGGACTAAAAAAATAGGAGGAATGAAAATGAAAAAGACATTACTAGTTGTTCTGGTTCTCGCAATCGCAGCATGTCTGGTGTTCACTGGCTGTGTACAGCCGCAGGCTCCGACAGCAAGCGAAGCACCGTCGGCAGATGCTCCGGCATCGGAAGCTCCGGCAGCGGATGCTCCGGCAGAAGAAGCACCGGCAGAAGAACCTGCTGCGGATGCTCCGGCTGGGGTTGATGATGTGAAAGGCATGACGGTTGGTATGATTCCGATCACGCTGGCAAACGGATTCCATCAGGCGGAAACCGCATGGCGCGAACAGTTTGCCAAAGAGTATGGCATCACACTCAAAGTTTTGGATGGTGAATTTGACCAGACCAAAATTGTTTCCAACCTCGATCAGCTTGTGGCGGAAGGCGTGGACGCAATCATCCTGCACAGCTATGAAGTGGACAGTGTGGTAGCGGGCATCGACGCAGCACGTGCTGCCGGCATCCCGATCATCACCTATTATTTGCAGACTCCCAACGAGGTTCCTTTTGTAGCGATCAACGAAGCGGAAGCTGCATTTGAAATGGGCGTTGCGGCTGCAAAAGCATGGACGGAACAGCATCCCGACAAACCCATCGTTTACAGCGTAGTAGACTATGTGGATTCTCCGGTGGTTCAGGAAATGCGTACCGGCCCGTTCATCGAAGGCATCAAATCCGTTGCGCCTGACGCAAAAGAGGGTATGATCGTGGACGGCGGCGGCACACGCGACACGGGCTATAAAGTGGCTCAGGACATCATCCAGGCTTGCCCGGAAACCAACATCTTCTACGGTGCGGCTTCCGACTACTCGCTGGCGATCTACCCTGCACTGCAGGAAGCTGGCCGCGGTAAGGCAACGGACGGCGTTGTGGAAACCGAAATTTTGGTTGGCACGGACGCTACCGGCGAAGAAATGACGCTGCTGTATGATCCTTCCACTTCTTTCAAAGTTACCATGGGCTTAACCCCCAAAGACAACGGTAAGAAAATTGTCGATACCATCGTTGCAGTAATGAAGGGTGAAATTGATCCTGACAAAGCGACGACCATCGATACTTTTGACAAAGAATTTGACTTCTGGAGCACTTCTGTGGAAGATGCGAGAACATGGTTCAAAGATCAGTATGGTCAAGACCCTGAATTTTAAACCATAAAGAACGCGGGCGCCCCTTTTGGGGCGTCCGACTGTTGATAATGCCGTCTTGCCTCTGCAAAGCATTGCGAGGCAGCGTGGGGCGGCGCTATGAGCGAATGGTCTAGGACAGAGAAACAAAAGTTGCCGCACACGGGTGCGGCGCGATGGGAACGCAAAATGTAGTTGGGGGGAAACCCGTTATGGAAAACATTCTGGAAATTAAGCATGTGACAAAGAAATTCCCCGGCGTGGTTGCGCTCAATAATGTCTCGTTTGACATCAAGCGCAATACCGTGCACTGCCTGCTGGGCGAGAACGGCGCGGGGAAATCCACATTGATCAAGATTTTGACGGGCGCGCAGACGCGCTCGGAGGGAACCATTTTGATGAATGGTAAGGAAATCAATGTGAATACCACAAAAGCGGCGCGTGAACACGGCATTTCTACGCTCTTTCAGGAGCTGAATGTGGTGGATCAACTGACGGTGGAAGAGA
Source organism: uncultured Christensenellaceae bacterium (assembly GCA_964454685.1). GTDB lineage: Bacteria > Bacillota > Clostridia > Christensenellales > Christensenellaceae > CAYVTZ01. Next base: position 10,893 of record CAYVTZ010000039.1, on the reverse strand, counting down.
ACCTTTCGCTGGGCATGGAGGAGACGCGCGCGGGCTTCTTTAAGAAGAACAATAACATCGAGCGGATGCTGAAAACGCTCAAACAACTGGAACCGAGCATTGATCCAAAGCAGCTTGTTTCCAAGTTGAGTGTTGCCAAAAAGCAGATCGTGGAAATTGTAAAAGCGATTGAAACGGATGCGGAAGTGATCATCATGGACGAGCCGACGGCGGCGATTTCCGAGGGGGAGATCGCGCGGTTGTTTGAAATCGTTAAGCGCCTCAAAGACAATAACGTGACGGTGATTTATATTTCACACCGTTTGGATGAGATTTTTGAGATCGGCGACTATGTGACGATACTGCGAGATGGGCAGCACATTGAAACCAAGACCATTCATGAGGTGACCGACCGTATGGATCTGGTGCGCATGATTTTGGGAAAAACGATTGTGGAGCAATATACGCCGCGCAATGTGGCGCGCGATCAAAAGATTATCGAGGCAAAAAACATCACCAACGCGAAGTTGAGAGATGTGAGCTTTGACGTATACAAAGGCGAGATTGTCGGGGTATACGGGCTGATCGGCTCGGGAAAAACCGAATTGGCGAACGTGCTGTATGGCGTGGACCAATATGAGGGTGAGCTGGTGATCAAGGGCAAAAAGGTGACGTACAAGAGCGTGCATGGCGCGATTGAAAACGGCATCACGCTGGCACCGGAGGAACGCAGAACCGAAGGCTTGTTTACGATGCTTTCCATTCGCAAGAACATCATCTCCATGAACATGGAGAAGGTTTCAAAGCGCGGCATTGTGATGGCGGGCAAGGAAAAGGGAATCTCCGCGGAATATGTGAAGAAGCTCAACGTGGTGACAGACACGGACGACAAGGCGGTGGGGCTGCTGTCCGGCGGAAACCAACAGAAAGTGGTTTTTGCGAAGTGCCTGAACTCAGAGGCGGATATTCTTTTGCTGGATGAGCCGACGCGCGGCATCGACGTGGGCGCGAAGGAGGAAATCCATAATATCATCAAAGAACTTGCGGACGCGGGCAATACCTGTTTTGTATTTTCGTCCGAGCTGCCCGAAATCTTGTCCTGCTGCGATCGCGTATTCCTGATGTATGAGGGAAATCTGCGCGGCATTGTGGAAAATGGAACGGATATCGACGATGACAAGATCATTCACATCGTAACAGGAGGAGAGTCCTGATGGAAAACAAATTGAGAAACAAAATCAGCAATCAAACGGCATTGACACTGTGGATGCTGGCATTGCTGGGTGTGATTATGCTGGTGCTGGCGATTGCGCAGCCGACCTTTTTGACGGCGAACAATCTGCGTAATGTCATCAACCAGAATGCGCTGCTGATCATTGCAAGCATGGCGGTGACCATGCTCATGATTACCGGAAACTTTGACTTGTCCATCGGCGCGGTGATTGCCATGTCGGGCGTACTGTGCGCGTGGTTTTGCCAAGCGGCAGCACCGTATGGCGGCGCAAACCTGCCTTACGGCGTGGCGGTGCTGCTGGCGCTGCTGATTTCGGCGGGCATTGGGCTGGTGAACTCTTTCCTTGTGGTGAAACTGGGGGTGGCATCCGTTATCGCAACGCTGGGCACGATGTCTATTGCGCGCGGTATCGCGTACATCGGTGCAAACGGCTCTATGGTAGAGCTGGGCGTGCCGTCCGTGTTCAAAGTGATTGGCAGAGCGGAAGTGGGGTCTTTCTTCACGTTGCCGACCATCATCATGATTGTGGTGGTGCTGATCTTCGTTTTTGTGGAGATGCGCACGGTGTTTGGACAACGGATCTTCTTCATTGGCGCAAACAAAAAGGCGGCGGAGCTTTCCGGCATCAAAGTTGGCAAGCATATTTCGACACTGTTTGTGGTGAGTGGCGTATTATCCGGATTTGCGGGCATCATGCTGGCATCCAAGCTGGGCGCGGGCGACTGCAAAGTGGGAGCGGGCTATGAATTTGACGCAGTGGTTGCCATCATTTTAGGCGGCACAAGCATTGCTGGCGGGTCCGGTACGGTGCTGGGGACGGTGATCGGCGTGTTTATCATCGGCATACTCTCCAACGCGCTCAATCTGTTTGGTGCGGGCACGGAATGGCAGGCCATTGTCAAAGGACTCGCGATTGTGGGCGCAATCCTGTTCCAGCGCTTTGCGACGAGCAAAAGAAGTATACGGGCATAGCGGAGGAGAGCAAAAATGATGAATGGAATTAAGAAAGTTTCATGGCGTAATGCCGTAAAAAATATCTATGTGTTCGGAATCCTCGCTATTTTCTTTGTGATCTTTGCGGCGATCTCCCCCAAATTTGTGGGGGCGGCGAACATCAACTACATGATTCAGCAGACGGCTCCGCTCTTGATTGTAGCGGTGGCGGCGACCATGCTGATGATTTCGGGAAACATTGACCTTTCTGTGGGCAGCATACTCGCCTTTTCCGGCGTGGTGATGGCGACATTGAGCAAGAACATGATTCAATCGTGGGTTGCGATCGTGATTTGTGTGGTGATGGGCATTGGACTGGGTGCGATCAACGGACTGCTGGTGGTGAAACTGCGCATCACACCTGTTATTGCGACGCTGGCGACGACGAACGTTTTGCTGGGTGTGGCGAAAATATTCTGCGGAGACACCATCCCGTATGTGAAGGGCGTGGCGTATGACTTCGCTTATGTGGGCAGAGGTAAAGTGGGGGAAGTCCCCGTGCAGTTGTTTTTTATCATTGCAGTGATCGTGGTGTTCATCTTGTTGCAGCGCAAGAGCGTGCTGGGCAAATACTCTGTGGCGATCGGCGGGAACCGTGACGCGGCGATTTTGGCGGGCATCAACGCAAACAAGATCGTATGGCTGCTGTATATCATCGTAGGAATGGCGGCGGCGCTTGCCGGATGCCTGAAAGCGAGCAACATGGGCGTTGCGGACGCAACATCCGGCGCAGGATTTGAGCTGGATGTGATCATTGCGATCTTGATGGGCGGCACGAGCTTTGCCGGAGGGGAAGGCTCTGTGGTGCGTACCATTGCGGGTGCACTGCTGCTGACCATACTCGGCATCGGGCTGAACATGGCGAATGTGCCATCCTTCTATCAATATGTAGTGAAGGGTCTGGTATTGATTGCGGCGGTGTATTTGGATAAAATCGTAAAAGAGAAAATCAACGCGTGATGTTGGGGTGTGTACTTTTCTTTTTGGAAAAAAAGAAAAGTACCAAAAGAAAAATCCATTCAAACTAATCAGGTGTGCTAGTACGCGAAAAGGTATGGAGCGGGTCATGTGAGTGGATGTGTGGAACTGGTTGCGTGCTTTCTTTTTGGAAAAAGGGAGAGTGCCAAAAGAAAAATCCATTCAAACCAATGAGGCGTGCAAGTACGCGAAAAGGTACGGAGCGGGTCATGTGAGTGGATGTGTGGAACTGGTTGCGTGCTTTCTTTTTGGAAAAAGGGAGAGTGCCAAAAGAAGAATCTGTTATAATTTGATGGAGCGTGTGAAAAAGCGTCCGCAAATTAGAGTGGTTGATCGACAGCCTGAAAAGGTTAAATTGGTTGGTGCTTCCTCAAGACGAGAGGGAGAGCATGATGGCAGGGGGAAATGTGATGAAGCAATATGTGATGGGTGTGGATGTGGGCACCACGGGCAGCAAGGCGATCATCTTTGATCTGGAAGGGAATATAGTAGGCAAGGGATATCAGGAATATGCCTGTACCTATCCGCGTCCCAACTGGGTGGAGCAGGATGCGCAGATGCTGGCGGATACGACCATGCAGGTATGCAAACGCGCAGTGGAATCGGCAGGGGTGGAGCCGTCCAAGATTGCCTCTATCAGTGTTTCCGCGCAGCGTTGCTGTCTGCTGCTGATGGACGCGCAGGGTGAGTGCCTGAAAATGATCTCGTGGATGGACAATCGTCCTTCGGACGAGGTGCATGAAGTGGAACAGATGATGGGCGCAAAGGCGTTTTATGACGTATCGGGCTTGCCGCTGGGCACGACATGGATTTTGCCCAAACTGATTTGGGTGCGTAAGCATGAGCCGGAACTGTGGGCGAAAACCAGCAAGGTGGTGCAACTGCACGACTTTATTCTGCGGGCGCTGGGTGCGGATGATTATTATTCCGACGAACCGGATGCGGCGTTTTGGGGATTTTGGGATACGGACAAGCTTGACTGGAATCAAGCGATGTTACAGCGCTTTGAAATTGATACGGCGATGCTGCCTAAGATCGTGCAATCCGGTACATGCGTGGGCGTTGCAACCGGATTGTTTGCGGGCGTGCCGTTGTGCGTGGGCGCGGGAGATCAGAACTGTGCAGCCATTGGTGCAGGCGTGGTAACGGACGGATATGCGTCGGTTTCCATTGGAACAGGCGGTTTGGCTACGGTATTTCTATCAAAACCATTCCGCGATAAGCTGGGGAAAACGATGGTCACGAACAGTGCGGTGCACGGTGCGTGGCAGATGGAAGGCTTACAAAACGGTGCGGCGGGCATTTTTCGCTGGTTCCGTGACGAGATTGCGGCACTGGAGAAGCATTTGGCGGACGAAGACGGCAGCGATCCTTTTGAGGCAATCAATGCGCTGATCAAGCAATCGCCGGTGGGCGCGAAGGGGCTAGTATTTTTGCCTTATTTTGCCTCGGCGGCTTCTCCGCGCTATAACGAACATGCGCGCGGTACGATGCTGGGTTTGTCCTTTTTACACACGCGCGGCGACCTTGCGCGGGCGGTGATCGAGGGCATCACCATGGAACAGAAGGACATTTTAAGCGCGATTCGGGCGACAGGGGTATCGATTGAGTGCATTCGTATCATGGGCGGCGCGACCAATTCCGAAATTTGGAACCAGGTGCAGGCGGATATGTACGGATGCCGCGTGGAGACGCTCAAGGTGACAGATGCGGCAGTGCTGGGTGCTGCGATGTGCGCGGCGGTGGGCGTGGGACTGTTTGACGGGATTGAACAGGCTGCAGCGGCTCTGGTGCGACCTGCGCAGGTGTATCAACCGGTGGCGGAACATGCGGCGCATTACGACAAGCAGTATGAAGTGTATTGCGACGCGTATGCAGCGCTGGCAGACGGCGTATTTGAGAAGCTGGGAACGCTGGGGTAATCCAGTTGTTTAACAGCGAACTGCAAAAAGCAGGCGCCCCCGCGTGAAGCGGATGGCGCGGGAGAATAGTCGTTCCCCTTTGGCGGAGCGGCTATTTTTTAGTGTGAAGCGGATGTGGAATGCGGCAGGATTCGTTTGGACTTGGCTGTGGGCGTGCGATATGCTATACTGAAGCCAAAATGATTGACGCAGGCGTAATCAATGCGCGCAGCGAAAAAGCCCATTGCGAAAAACGACGGAGGGAACCATGAGCGAGGAACAGGCGCGGCATATTCAAATCTTTCTGGAACACGCGCGTAAGAGTCTGGGGGAGCTTTCCCCGGAAACTGTTTGTGAGCGGACAGGCGCACGATATGAGAACGGGTGTTATAGACTCAGCGTGCTGGGGAGCGAGGCGACCGTGGCGCAGGGGGTGGTATCGTGGCGTTGTCCGTTGCAGCCTGTGTTTGAGGTGATTACGCTGCACTACTTGATTTATGCGGATGGGAGCAAGCCAAAGGGGGAGCTGATTTCTCTTTACGATGCTGCGCCCACGGCTTCCACACGCGCCGAGCAGATGATGCGCGCGAACATCCCGCCGTTGGTTGCGTGCTTTGCGACGGACATGGGAGCCTTTGCCGCGGCAACCGAAACGCTTGGCGGACGTATGACGGGCAGGGACACAGCACAGTTGCTGATTTATCCGCACTTGCCAATCAGAATTACCATAATGCCGGAGGATGAGGAATTTCCTGCGGATGCGCAGATTTTGTTTGATCGCACTTTACGGGCGCAACTGCCTGCGGAGAGTATGGTGTATATTGCGGATTTTGCGGTGCAGACGCTGGCGGTGGCGGCGGGGAAAGCGTATCCGTTTGGGCGGATTTAAGCAAGAGATACGCCGAGTATCAAGAAACGATGCAGCGCGGGGGGAACATGCTGAATCGAGCTAGCGCAAGCATGTGCCGCGGAACGGATTTTTTTGGTTTTTGTAAGGACGAAAAAAACACTTTTGCAGCTGCGCGGATTTGGTGTATACTAGTGACAAGGAAATGACGGCACGTCAAAAAATTGGATTGGAGAATTTGTTATGAAAATCAACCACACACAGCACCTTGCAGTGAACACAAAGGACATTGAGGAGTCCATCAAGTTTTATGAGGATATTCTTGGCTTCACGTTGGAGAAAAAAGTAGACATGGGCGACGCGACGCTGGTTTACATGAAGGTCAGCGGAGACTGCTACATGGAGCTGTTTGACCATCGCGGCGCTTGCACGCAGGGAGACCCTAAAGAGAACGATGCGGGGCTGCGCCACATTGCGTTTGATGTGGACGACCTGCACGAGTGGGCGGCGTTCGTGAAATCCAAGAACGTTCCGGTTTTGATCGACGTGGTGGAGATGCCCAACCTTGGCAAGCGAGGGATGCTGATTGAGGATCCCAACGGTGTGGTGGTGGAGCTGTGCTGCGATCTGTAAGATCAACAGGCATTCGTATGAAAGATCGTCATGGATGTGGCGGTCTTTTTTTGTTGAGTTTAAGCATGAGATTTCCCCGGCAATGCCAGATGAGTGAGAAAATTTTCGTTATAATAAAGGTAACTGGGGGAAGAGATCGCACATTATGCGCTATCGGGCGCGTCCGGTAATGAGCCTTTTAAAGATGGATCAAGTAGAGATGAATAATTCACAAATGTGAGTGAATTTTATCTACTTGACACTTGACGCAAATTGGATGATTTAGTACAATGAAAGAAACCTCTCGCGCGTGGCAACGTATCAAGCAATATTCGTGGGGGCTTTCAAAAATAATTCAGTTGAAAATTCAATAAGGAGATGGGTACAAATGGATTTTACACTCTCAAAAACACATTTGCTGCTCCAAGATTTGTTCCGACGGTTTGCGCAGACGGAGATCAAACCTTTGGCGCGAGAGATGGATGAAACGGAAGTTTATTCCATGGAGCTGGTGAAAAAAATGCAGTCGCAGGGATTTTTCGGTATCCCTTATGGCAAAGAATACGGCGGCATGGGCGCGGATACGCTGGCCTATACGCTTTGCGTGGAGGAAGTTTCCAAGGCGGATGCAAGCACAGGCATTACGATTTCTGTGCATACCTCGTTGTGCTGCTCCTGCATCCACGATTACGGAACCAAGGAGCAAAAGCAGAAATGGCTGCGTCCGTTGGTGGACGGCAGCCGCGTGGGTTGCTTTTCCTTGACCGAACCGAACGCAGGATCGGATGCGGGCGGCCAGCAGACGAGTGCGCGGTTGGACGGAGCGGAATATGTGATCAACGGCGCAAAGGTGTTTACCACGAATTCCGGATTTGCGGACACGGTGGTGGTATTTGCTGTGACGGACAAGCCGAGTGGCACGGATGGGATTTCTGCGTTTGTGATGGACCTGAAGTCGCCGGGGATTTCGGTTTCCGCAAACATTCCGCGCATGGGCATTCGAGCCGCCTCCAACTGTGAGGTGGTGTTTGAGAATGTGCGCGTGCCCAAGGAGAACATGCTGGGTAAGGAAGGGCAAGGATTTGAGATTGCGATGCACGCATTGGACGGCGGGCGCATCGGCATTGGGGCGCAAGCGGTTGGCATTGCGCAGGGCGCTTTGGACGAGGCGATCCAGTATGTGAAGGAGCGCAAGCAGTTTGGCAGAAACATTGCGGCATTCCAAGAGACCAAATTCAAAATTGCGGCGATGCAGACCAAAATCGACGCGGCCCGGCTGATGGTTTGGCGGGCGGCATCCTTGAAGGATTCCAAGGAGGAATATGCGACCGAGGCTGCAATGTGCAAGTTGTTTGCATCCGAAGTGGCAAACGAGGTGACGCGCGTCAGCGTGCAGCTGTTTGGCGGGTATGGCTTTACGCGGGAATATCCGGTGGAGCGCATGATGCGGGATGCGAAGATCACGGAAATCTATGAGGGCACGTCTGAGGTCATGAAGATGGTCATTGCCGGCGCCATGAAAATTCGTTAGGAGAGTGCGATATGGAAATTGTTGTGTGTATCAAACAAGTGCCGGACACCAGCGAAGTGGAGCTGGATCCGGAAACCAATACATTGATTCGAAAGGGCTTGCCCAGCATCATCAATCCGGATGACAAGGTGGGCATTGAAGCGGCGCTGCGGCTGCGTGACACGCAAGAGGGCGGCAAAGTAACGGTGGTATCGATGGGACCGCCGCAGGCGGAAATGGCGCTACGCGAAGCGCTTGCCATGGGCTGTGACGAGGCGGTGCTGGTTTCGGCGCGGCAGTTTGGCGGGTCGGACACGCTGGCAACCTCTACCATTCTGGCGGCGGCGATCGGCAAAATCGGCTATGATATCATATTGACCGGAAGGCAGGCGATTGACGGCGATACGGCGCAGGTGGGGCCGCAGATTGCCGAGCATTTGGGCATTCCGCAGGTCAGCTATGCCGAGGAGATCAGCAAAGAGGGGGAACACATTCTTGTGTTGCGCCAGTTTGAGGACCGGTATCATAAGATTCGCGTTCAGACCCCATGCCTGCTGACGGCGATTTCGGGCAGCATGGAGCCGCGGTATATGTCGGTGCAGGGCGTGGTGGAAGCGGAGCAGAAACCCCTGCGCGTGATGGACTACGAGGCATTGCAGGATGTGCTTGATCCCGCCGCGATCGGATTAAAAGGTTCGCCTACCAGTGTGGTGAAATCTTACACCAAGGTTGCGAAAGGACAGGGCGCAGTTTTGAAGGACCTGACACCCGCACAGGCAGTGGAAGCGATTATGGCAAGCTTACACGAAAGCCATGTGCTGTGAGGAGGCGGGAGCATGAGTAAGGACATTTTTGTAGTAATGGAGCAGCGTGACGGCAAGGTGGCGCACGTAGGCTACGAACTGCTGGGTGAAGCAAATTCGCTGGCGGCAGATTTGGGGCAGCGAGTGGTGGCGGTGCTGATGGGCAGCGGCATCACAGAGCATGCACAGGAGTTGATTGCATATGGAGCGGACGAAGTGCTGGTGGTGGATAATCCGCTGTTGGCGGAATATATGACCGAGCCGTATGCGAAGGCGTTGACCGGCATTATCCGAGAGAGAGAGCCGGAGATCGTGCTGTTTGGCGCGACAAGCATCGGGCGCGATTTGGCGCCGCGCGTTTCGGCGCGCATCAAGACAGGTTTGACGGCAGACTGCACGGCGCTGTGCATTGATCCGGAAAGCAAGCTGCTACGTATGACGCGTCCGGCGTTCGGCGGAAACCTGATGGCGGTGATTTTGTGCAAAAAGCATCGTCCGCAGATGGCAACGGTGAGACCCGGCGTGATGCAGACGATGGAGAAGGACACGACGCGCACCGGTGTGGTGCATCCGTTTGCGGTGGAGCTGAGCGAAGGGGATCAGAACATCGAGATTCTGGAGGTCATCAAAAAAGATCGGAAAGTGGCGGACATCACGCAGGCCAAGCGCATTGTGAGCGGCGGACGCGGCGTGGGGTGCGCGGAGAACTTTTCGTTGTTGGAGCAGGTGGCGGAGGCATTGGACGCGCAGGTGGCTGCCTCGCGCGCGGCGGTAGATTCCGGATGGGTAGACAAGGAAAAGCAGGTGGGACAGACCGGAAAGACGGTGAGACCGGACTTATACTTTGCATGCGGTATTTCCGGTGCGATCCAGCACGTGGCGGGCATGGAAAACTCCGGCATGGTCATTGCGATCAACAAGAACGAGACTGCGCCTATTTTTGATGTGGCTGACCTTGGCATTGTGGGAGACATGCATGCGATTTTGCCGCGGCTTTGTGAGGAGATCAAGGCGGCGAAGGCGGCGGGCATGGATTATGTTGCGCCCTCAACCAAGCAGATGATTTCGCTGGAGAATTTGCTGTTTGAAGTGCAGGACGGCATTGCATATCTGACCATCAACCGTCCGAAGTCGTTGAATGCGCTGAACATTAAGACGCTTCAAGAGATTGACGCGGTGGCTTCCAAGATCGAGGGGGATGAGAACGTCAAGGTGCTCATCATTCGAGGTGCTGGCAGAGCATTTGTGGCCGGCGCTGACATCACGGAGATGCAGGACATGGATGACGAGGAAGGGCGCGCGATTTCTGAGCTGGCGCAATCGGTGATGCGGCACATTAAGACGCTGCCGCAAGTGGTGATCGGGGCGATCAACGGCTTTGCGCTGGGCGGAGGCAACGAACTTGCCATGGCGTGCGACATCCGCATTGCTTCCAGCCGCGCGAAATTCGGGCAACCGGAGGTAAACCTCGGCATTTTGCCCGGATTTACAGGGACGCAGATGCTCAGCCGCATTGTGGGGAGCAACCGCGCGAAGGAACTGATTTTTACCACAGACATGATAAGTGCGGAGGAGGCCTTACGCATTGGGCTCGTGAACAAAGTGGTCGCACCGGAAGCGTTGCTGCGCACGGCGCGCGATATGGCTCTCAAGATCATGAGCAAAGGAATGCAAGGGATTCGATTTGCAAAACGGGCGATCAATGAAGGCGCGCATTTGGAGGACATCGACGAAGCGTTGAAGCTGGAAAATCAAGCATGGACGGACTGCTTTAAGACATTCGATCAAAAAGAAGGCATGGCGGCGTTTGTGGACAAGCGCAAGGCATGCTTCAAGGATTGCTGAACCGCACCTCAAGCAAGCGGGGCGGGGAATGTGCGGAATGATGCAATTTAGAATTTAGAGCGCAGAATGTAGCATTGAAATGCGCGTTGATGCACACGATTGAAAGTGCGGAATCAAAAAAGAGGGCGGTGAGACATGTGAACAGCCTCCCGAAAAACGGACATTGAATAAAAAGGGCCTCCTATCGTAGG
>CAYVTZ010000038.1:0-29368 GCA_964454685.1 uncultured Christensenellaceae bacterium | reverse complement strand
GGTGCTGGAAGCGATTTCGCACATTGATTTTATCCCGGATGTGATCCATGTCAACGACTGGCACACGGCGATGATCCCTATGCTGCTGCGCGCTCAATATGCGCAAGCGCCGTTTGGCGGCGCGAAAACTGTGCTGACCATTCACAATCTGCAATATCAAGGAAAGCTTGCGATCCCGCATGCCAAAGACTTGCTGGGGTTGGGCGACGAGTATTTCACCGCAGACAAGGCGGAGGCATACGGCTGTGCAAACATGATGAAGGCTGGGATTTTATATGCGGACAAGGTGACAACCGTAAGCCCGTCTTACGCGCAGGAGATTTTGGACCCGTACTTCGGGCGCGGCATGGAAGGCGTACTGGCTGCCCGCCGCAATGATCTGGTGGGAATTGTAAACGGCATCAACACCGTGGAATTTGACCCGATGCACGACCAGCAGATCGCCGTGGCATACGATGCGACCTGTGTGCCGCGCAAATATGAAAACAAGGTTGCTTTGCTAAACGAGCTGAATCTGCCGGTGCAGGCGCAGACACCGATGATTGGCATGGTGACGCGCCTTACGGAGCAAAAAGGACTGGATTTGGTGCGTGCCGTGCTGGAAGAAATGCTCTGCCACGACGATATCAGTTTTGTGCTGCTGGGCAGTGGCGATCAGGAATATGAGGACTTCTTCCGCTATATCGCCACGCGTTACCCGCACAAGGCATCTGTGACGCTGGGGTACAGTGATGCGCTGGCACACCGCATTTATGCGGGATGTGATTTTCTGCTGATGCCTTCGCAGTTCGAGCCTTGCGGGCTATCACAGATGATCGCGCAGCGCTACGGAACGTTGCCTATTGTGCGTGAGACCGGTGGCTTGCGAGACACCGTGCATCCCTATAACATTTACACGCGGGAGGGCTCTGGTTTTTCGTTTACAAATTACAATGCACATGATATGCTTAACACAATCCGGTTTGCGTGCAAGGTGTTTAAGGACAAGGTGGCGCTTTCGTCGCTGATTGCACAGACGATGCAAATCGACAACAGCTTTGCAAAATCGGCGGCGGAGTATATTGCGCTGTACGAAAGCATGTTGCACTAAATTTGGAGGAGAAGAAGATTGGATCAGCAACAGAGTGATGAACTGATTTTTGACATTGTAGAGGAATTGGAGGAAACACAACTGTTTGAGGATGAGCTGGACGAGGACATCCACATAGATGAATTTGTGATCCCCGATGAGGAGGACTACGGGTCGGAGGAAGAGCCGGAGACAAAAGAAATTTTTGTTGTGCTCGATGAACAGTAACTACATGGACCCGTCGCATACAGGGATGGATTGCGTCGGGTCTTTGAATCTGTGTCCGGATTTCCAAGGAAAGTGAGGGTTACTTTCTGCGGGGCGGGTGTGGTATACTGGAACAAAGTGATTTGTGATGCAGGGGAAACAAGCCAGACAAAGGATCTGAGAGGAGCAAACATGGCCGAGTTAATGACCAAAGAAGAAATCAAAGAAGAAATTATTGGCAAGCTAAAGCGACATTTTGGACGCACGTTAGCGGAGGCAAGCCAGGAACAGATTTATAAATCTTGCGCGTTGAGCATTCGTGACACCATTGTGGAAAAATGGACAGACGCAAACCAGCAGGTGCTCAACCAGGGTATCAAACGTTTATATTACCTTTCTGCTGAGTTTTTGATGGGGCGCGCGCTCGTCAATAATATGGTGAACATGCACCTGCTGAAAAACTATCAGGAAGTTTTGAGTGAATTGGGGCTGGACTTAGACGCGATTGAAGAGCAGGAACGTGATGCGGGGCTGGGCAATGGCGGTTTGGGCAGACTTGCTGCGTGCTTTTTGGATTCGCTGTCCACACTGGATTTGCCGGTGACGGGTTGCAGCATCCGCTATGAATTCGGGCTGTTCAAGCAACGCATTTTAGACGGCGAACAGGTGGAAGTGGACGACAACTGGCTGGAGCAGGGGAACGTTTGGGAAATCCAAAGACCCGAGGATCAGGTGGAGGTCAAATACGGTGGCGAAGTAGAGGAAGTTTGGACGGAGCAGGGTTTAAAAATTCATCTGAAAAACTACTACAGTGTGCTTGCCATCCCTTACGACTATCCCGTAATGGGATATATGAGTGAAATGCCTGCGACGCTGCGCCTGTGGAGTGCAACAGCAAAGACGGGGTTGGATATGTCCTACTTCAACCGTGGAGATTATGCCCGCGCGATTCAGGAGCGTGAGCTGGCGGAGGTCATCTCTAAATGCCTCTATCCGGAGGACAATCACGAGCAGGGCAGACAACTGCGCCTCAAGCAGTTTTATTTCTTTACCTCTGCGAGCATGCAAAGCATGGTGCGCAAACACAAGCGTAATTACGGAGACTTGCACACGTTGCCGAATTATTTCACGGTGCAGATCAACGATACGCATCCCACGCTTGCCATTCCGGAATTGATCCGCATTTTGATGGATGAGGAAGGGATGGGCTGGGAAGAGGCATACGACATTACCTCTAAAGTGTTCAATTATACCAACCACACGATTCTTTCCGAGGCACTGGAAGTGTGGAGCGAGGAAATGTTCAAAACATTGCTGCCGCGTATCTATCAGATCATCAAAGTGATCAACGAGCGCTTCTGTGAACGGCTGTGGAAGGTGTTTTCGGGTGACTGGGACAAGATTAGCAAGATGTCGATTCTGGCATATGGAGAAATCCGCATGGCAAACTTGTGCATCTCTGTTTGCAAGCATGTTAACGGGGTTTCCGGACTGCATGGCGAAATTTTGAAGCGGCGTACCTTCCGCGACTTTTACGTGGCATTCCCCGGAAAATTCATGGGGATTACCAACGGCATCACACATCGCAGGTGGCTTGCCAAGGCAAACCAGCCGCTGACGAAGTTGATTACCGATCATATTGGCGAGGACTTCCTCAAGGATTACCGGCAGATAGATCGCGTGGAATCGTTGGTGGACAATCAACAGTTTTTGGATGATTTTGCGGCGGTCAAGCAGCATAATAAAGAAGCATTTTGCACATTTTTCGCGCACTCGCAAGGCATTAAGTTGAATCCCGATTCGCTGTTTGACGTACATGCAAAGCGCTTGCATGAATACAAAAGACAGCTGTTGAAGGTGCTGCACATCATGTACTTGTACAATCGCGTGAAGTGTAACCCCGGATCGCTCAAGCAGCCCATTACCTTCTTGTTTGCGGCGAAAGCGTCGCCGGGATATGCGCGGGCGAAAAACATTATCAGATTGATTTTGTCGGTGGCGGAGCTGGTGAACAATGACCCCGACACCAAGGATCTGCTGACTGTGGCATTCATTGAAAACTACGGTGTTTCTGTGGCGGAGAAGCTAATTCCCGCAACGGAGCTGAGTGAACAGATTTCGACGGCGGGCTTGGAGGCCTCCGGTACGGGCAACATGAAATTCATGATGAACGGTGCGGTGACCATTGGTACGCTGGATGGCGCGAATGTGGAGATTTCCGAGTCTGTGGGCAAAGACAACATCTTTATCTTTGGCGCAACAGCGGAAGAAATTGTGCATATGGAGCGCTTTGGCTCATATAAGCCGGGTGAATATTACGAGCAAAACTCGGAGCTGCGCGCGGTGTTGAACATGATGATTGACGGCACGCTGCATACGACGACGGATCGGCAGTATACCGACCTTTATCATGCGTTGCTGTTTGGCGACATGGATCGCGCGGACAAGTATTATCTGCTGTATGACTTTGCGTCCTATGCGATGACCTATGACGCGATGCTCGAAGCGTACGCGGACAAGGAAAGATGGAAGCGCATGGCGGCGATGAACACGGCAAAATCAGGCGTGTTCTCATCCGACCGTACCATTGAAGAATACAACGAGAAGATTTGGCATTTGAGAGCGCTGACCTGAACAAATTTGGGAGGTTGACATGGATTTTTCAAGACAGTTGATGCACGACAGCGCCAGAGAGCAGTATCGCAGCCCGCTTGGCGCCGTCAAAACAGGAGAAACGGTGCGGCTTTCCGTCGCAATCAAGGAATTGTATGTGCGCAACGTCTATTTGGTAGTGCTCAACGGTCCTACCAAAAGCTTTGTGGAGATGCGGCCGGAAGGCGATTTGATGTGGTCGGTGGAGCTGGAAGTGACGGGCAAACCCTCGGTGATGTGGTACTGGTTTTCCATTAAGGTGGATGAGCAGACCCGACTTTACTATGGTGCGCAGCACGGGAAAACGAGCGGCATTGGTGCGCCCGACTGGAGCGAGCCGCCCGCATTCCAACTGACGGTGTATGACGAGGAGTTTACTACGCCGCAGTGGTTTAAGCATGCGACCATGTATCAGATTTTTCCGGATCGGTTTTGCAAGGCAGGAGAGGAGACGTTTCTTGCCGGAACGCAATATCACGAGTCCAAGGGCAGAGAGGTGCATGTGCACAGCCAGTGGAACGAAATGCCGGAGTATCGCGCGGCGCAAGGCAGCAAGTTTTATCAGCCATGCGATTATTTTGGTGGGAATTTGCGCGGCATCATGGAGAAACTGGATTACCTCAGAGAGCTGGGCGTGACGGTGATTTATCTGAACCCCATCTTTGAAGCGGCATCCAACCATCGTTATAACACATCCGACTATTTGAACATTGACCCCATTTTGGGCAGCAATGAGGATTTTGCAGCGCTGGTGGAGGCTGCGCGGGAATATGGAATTCAGATTATGCTGGATGGCGTGTTCTCACATACGGGAGATGACAGCATCTATTTCAACAAAAAAGGGAATTATGATGATTTAGGTGCGTATCAGAGCAAAGATTCGCCATACTACAACTGGTACCGGTTTCAGGAATATCCAACCAAATACAAGAGCTGGTGGGGGTTTGATACCCTGCCGGAGGTGGACGAGCACCAGCAGGACTGGATCGACTTTGTGATTCAAAGCGAGGATAGTGTGATCAAAACATGGCTCAAGCGCGGCGCTTGCGGATTTCGTTTGGATGTGGCAGACGAGCTGCCGGACGAAACCATTGCGGCAATGCGCGAGGCGGTGAAGAGCGTAGACGCGGACAAGGTGCTGCTGGGAGAAGTCTGGGAGGATGCAACGACCAAGCAAAGTTATGGCGTAAACCGCAAATATGCGCTGGGTAAAGGTCTTGACACGGTGATGAACTATCCGCTGGTCAATGCACTGATGGACTTTTTGCTGTATCGTACAGATGCGGCGGATTTGAAGCAGTTTTTGGTGGGGCAATTCAGCAACTATCCCAAAGAAATGGTGTATTCTTTGATGAATCTGCTGTCCAGCCACGATATTGCGCGCATTCGCACGGTGCTTGGTACAGGCATTGACCCGCACGATTTGACGCGGGAGCAGCAGGCGCGATTTGTGATTTCGTCCGAACAGGAAAAGAAAGGGGCGCAGTTGCAGCGTATGGCTGCTGCCATACAGTTTTCAATGCCGGGCGTTCCCTGCATTTATTACGGCGACGAGCAAGGCATGAATGGATTGCTGGATCCCTTCAATCGCGGTGCATTTGTTGAGCAGGATGAAGAGACCTTCGAATTTTATCAGCGGTTGGGCAGACTGCGTAAAAACAAGGATGCGCTGCGCACGGGGCACACCGTATATCTGAACCAGGGGTCGGACATTATTGTGGTGGCGCGCTTCTGTCTGGATGGCGAGGATGCGTTTGGTTTGCCTGCGCACACCGGATTCTTTATTACGCTGGTGAACCGCAGTGACAAACCAAGAACAGCAGTATTGGATTTTAGCATACGTGAGCAGTTGCAGACCATCCAACAGGCGCAGCGATTTGACACGCTTTCGCCGGAACGCGGCGTGTGTCTGCTTTCAGATTGTGTTTATGAAATCAACGCGGGGTTATTGCAAGTGGATTGCCCCCCGTATGGAATAAGAATTTTGGAGATCGAATAGGGATGAAGTATAAAACTGTATTATTTGACTTTGACGGGACGTTGGCAGATACGTCTCCCGGTATTTTCTATTGTGTGAAAAAGACCTTTGAGCGATTGGGCAAGGAACAGCCCACGCAGGAACAACTGATCCGTTTTTTAGGGCCGCCGTTGCAGTTATCCTTTCGCAATGTGTTTGATGCCACGCCGGAACAGGCGCTGGCGTGGAGTACGATTTATCGTGAAATCTATGCTGCCGAGGGCATCCACATGACAACGCTGTTTCCGGGGATGATGGAGCTGGTGCAGACGTTAAAGGAAGCAGGCATACAGTGCGGCGTTGCTTCTGCAAAGAAGGAATTGACACTGGGTCATCAGTTGAGTACATACGGACTTGCGCCCTATTTTGATTTTGTTTGCGGCGCGTGGGACACCGCGATTACGGATAAAACAGCAATCATTGAAAAGGCGGTGGATTGCGCGAACATGCCGAAGGAGCAATGCGTACTGGTGGGGGACAGCCCATTTGACGCGATTGGTGCGGCGGAGGCAGGCATTGATTTTTGTGCGACAACATGGGGCGGCGTGTTTGCCGGCGTTGAGGACCCCAACACCTACGCATGTGTGCATATCGCGCATACGGCAGCGGATGTGCAACAGTTTTTGATGGGATAAGTAAAATGAAGTAATTGATTCAGCCCTTACTTTTCAGGAAAAGTAAGGGCTTTTTGCATAAAGAAGCGTTATGGATGAATGGGCACTTGCAGTTCAGTGAGCCAATCTTTTACGCTGTCCTTGTTCCAGATTCCGTCAATATAGCTTTCCCGCGGGTGACCTGTGACGGTGTAGCCGTTTTGTTCCGCCCATTGAAACGCATAGGCATAGGCTGCGCCCAGCTCTTCGTATGCACCTTGATGCAGCACGGAAACAACAGTAGCGGAAGGAATTTCTTTAAACACAAATCCATCGCCTTCCACCCCGCGCCGCACGACCGCTTCGCAGATTTCCACATCAATATCCGTTTCCCGATATTCGCCGTCGTGATAGATGTTGAAGCAATATTCCGGCTGTGCGCATTCCAGATCGGGGTTTGCCGCCTGCACTTTTTCGCCCAGTGCGGGCACAACATCCATCAATGCCGCATGATTTGGGATTACCCGGCGGGACGAGAACACGATGCACGCAGGGACTTCTTTGACAACTGCTTGATAACTCATAAGTGAATCCTCCTTTTGACTTTTGATGTAATGATTGAGTCGAAAGAGCTGATCGGTGACGATCTGCGATTGCTGTTCCAGCTCGGCTTTGCGCTTTGACAGAATTGCATCGATGCCGTGGCCATCGACGATCTCTGCGATCTGTGCAATAGAAAAGCCAATTTGCCGCAGTGCGACAATTTTGTGTAGTCGGAACAGTTGCTGCGTTGTGTAGTATCGATATCCGGTAGCTGCATCCACGTGATCCGGCACCAGCAGCCCGACTTCATCATAGTGATGCAGCGCTTTGATGGTGACTTTTCCCATTTTTGAAAACATACCGATACGATACATGACGCTCACTCCTTCGTACTTTCATGCTACATCCTCCTGTAACAGGAGAGTCAAGAAGTATTTCCAAAAAAATTAGGGGAGGCTTTGTACCGCGCGGATGACCTCCTTTGCCGTTTGCTCATCTGTATAGAGCCGGTTGACCAGTTTGCCGCGCAGCGCGCCGATGATGGCGTTGGTCTTGTCTGCGCCGACCGCGATGCCAATGCGCGTTTGCATGGAACGAATCTGCGGCAGATCCAGCCCGATGGTGCGCAGCGCAAATGCGCGGCTGACCGAGTTGCCCTGCATATCATAGCAGCGCCCGTTTAAATAGCCCACTGCGCCGTTTGCGATCAATTCTTCATATTCTCGTTGAAAGAGGGAGCGATTTGCGGCCACGCCGGACAAAAAATCCGGTTTACCGATGGAAAAAACGCCAATTTGCGATTCCAACGCCATATCCATCACAAACTTAATGTGTGAATCCTGCATGATGGCGCGCGCGAGCTCTTCGGTATCCAGCACCAAAGGCGCGGGCAAGAGATAGCCCTCTGCCGAGAAAAAATGGGAAAGCTGCTTGACTACATGACTGGAATAGATGGAGGACGCGTTGCCTGCAACCGAGCCGCATGCCAAAATGACTTTTGCACATTTGCGCGTCCCGATCACACTCATTGCCGTGCAGGCAAGCTGCTCCATCGTAGAGCCCCATGAAACAGCCAGTGTGTCTTCCGGCTTTACCATTTTGACCAGATCAGCCAGCGCGCATTTACAGGTATCTTTCAGCCGTATTTCTAAATCGTCTGTATAGGATGGTGTGATGAATACTTTATCCAAATCAAAATACTTGTGAAATTCCACTTCCAGCTTCTGCAACGATTCTACCGGATAATGAATCTGAAAACTCACATATCCGTTTTCCACGGCTTTTTTGATGATGCGGCAAACAGAAGACTTGGAAATAAACTCCTCCTTTGCGATCTGCTCTTGATTCATACCCAGCTCGTAATATTTTTTGATCACGCTGATCATTAAATTGGTGTCGCTGTCCTGCATATTTTTCGTCATGGGAATCCCCCTCTCGCGGGCTGTCGATCGTTCCAAGTGGTAACATACTGTCTATTATGTATAATCTACCGCCCTAACAAGAAAAAGTCAATGCAATTTTGAAATAAATTTCTTTTGTGAATTATGTTTAACAAAAGGATTGTGAGGCTTGAATCTTGAATTATTTAATGGTCAGCATCAAATCCAGCGGCATCATTGCCGAGGAAAAGGAGAATCGTAATTGGAATATTTAGGTGAAAACCCACAAGTCCATCTGGACTTTACAAAGATATGCGAGAGCCCTGCGCACGCGGTACGGCGTGCGGAACATTTGTTCTGGGGCGAGATTTGCAAGCTTGCGCGGCACATTGCGCGGCAGCACAAGCGTATTGTGCTGATTGCGGGGCCATCTTCCTCCGCTAAGACTTCCACGGCGCAGGCCTTGGCGACGCGACTGCAAAACATGGGGGGGGAGGCGGTGCGTGTTTCCTTGGATGACTTTTTTGTGAATCGTGACGAGCTGCCGCTGCTGCCCAATGGATTGCGGGACTTTGAGGGGATCCACGCGCTGGATTTGCCCCTTTTGGAAGAATTTTTGCGTGACCTGCTGGCGGGACAACCGCTGCGCCTGCCGCATTACGATTTTGTATCAGGCACGCGCGCGCCGCACACCACACCGGTGCCAAACAATGAGAATACGATTTTCTTGTTTGAAGGGATTCATGCGCTGCATCCGTTGCTTTGCGTTGATCATGCGCACTGCTTACGCGTTTATCTTTCCTTATTCTCCAGTTTTCATGATGCTGACGGCGCATTGCTGCTTAGTGAATTGGAAATGCGTTTGACCCGCCGCATGGTGCGGGACTTTTTTCATCGTGCCTACAATGCGGACGATACATTTCGCCGTTGGCCGGAAGTGCTGCGTGGTGAGGAGGAGAACATCACACCCTATCGGGATCAAGCGGATGTGTGGTTTAACTCTTTTCATTGCTACGAACCGCTGTTGTTTGCACCTTTTGTGCTGGACATCACGCGCAACATGGGAGAGTTTGCGATTGCGGGAGCCGCGCTGGCAGAAAAATATGCGGCGCTGCCTGTGATTACGCCCGACGCCTTGCCGCCGGAGTCGGTGATTCACGAGTTTTTGCCCAAGTGACGATTCTATTCTTTGCCGGACGGCAAAGACTGCATGAGGGCAAAGAACTGCTGCGGATCGCCTGTGCTGAAATAGGCATACCATGCTTCCAGTGTGTCGGCTTGGAAAACGTCCAAACGCTCCAAAATCTGTTTTGCCCACGACAAAGCACCCGTACAGCCAGCCGTGATCAGATTATGATCTGCAACTGACGGCTGATCGATATAAAAACTTTGACCTTTGTAAGCGGGGGAAACCATTTCAAGAAAACCCGGACCATTGCTGGTATGCGGGCGCTGATCCAGCAGCCCGATGTTGGCAAGCGCCGCGGTAGCCCCGCAGATGGCGCACACGGTGGCGCCTGAAGCGAGAAATTCGCTTGCTTTTTTTAGGATGGCGCTGTGCCTTGGGTCGCTCCATGTGTCTGCACCCGGCAACAAAAGCATGCTTGTTTCCTGCACGACCATGTCCTCTGTGCGGCAATCGGGCAGAATCGTAAGCCCGCCCATCGTGTGAACCGGCTCTTTCGAGTTGCAAACTGTTTGAAACGAGACGCGTTGTGCATCCTTTTTAAAGAACCGACCGGAATTTAGCTCCGCGATGACATGTCCCCATTCCCAGTCGGCTAGCGTATCCATAACGTATCCATAAACGGTAATCATAAAGTTCCTCCATTTTTTATGCCCTGTGAACGCGTTTGAGCATGAATGCCGGGCTTAGATTTTGTTTGATTGTGTGCGAAAGCGAGCGATAGCCCCCGGCTGTGCCGGGCGAGTCATAAAGCTTTCGCTTCAAGCAGAGAAGCGATGCGAAAAAGCCGGTGGCGGTAGCTTTAAAACCACATTGCTTTTACACCGATCAAAACAAGGATTATCCCGCCGATAACCTCCGCCTTGCTGCCGAACAGTGTTCCCAGTTTTTTTCCTGCCATGAGCGCAAGCACGCTGCATGCTGCAGTGATCAGCCCGATCACGACCACTGCGGGGAACAGCGGTGTGCCGCTGACCGAAAAACCTACGCCCACTGCAAACGCGTCGATACTGGTGGCAACTGCCTGCGCCACAAGCATACCCATTGAAAAGGGCTTGCACTCGCATGTTTCATCCTTGTGCCGTAGTCCTTCATAAATCATTTTGCCGCCTAAAATCCCCAAAATCGCCAAGATTACGATGCCAGAATATTGCGTGATATATTGGGCGAACAAGCTGCCCGCAAAAAAGCCCGCAATGGGCATAGCTGCCTGAAACACCCCGAACAGCACAGGCATTGCTGCAATTTGACGCCTAGTCAGGCAAGGGTACGCCATCCGGTTAGAGATGGAGACGGCGATTGCGTCCATAGAGAGCGCTAAGCCAATTAATATGATTTCCAATATTGTCATTTGTGTCACCTGTTGCGCCGTGCTTTACATCCCACGGCGGTATGCGCTATAATGAGAGGATAACGCGCCTTTTTGCAGCGCGAGCATCACATCATCAGAATAGGAGAACTGCTATGATTGTTTCCAAACTTGAAACCAACATCGCCGAACACGTGTGCGATGGTCTTGGCTCTGCCGCTATTACTTCCTGGTATGGCAGCGCGCAGCTTTGTCCGAATTCCAGACTGCTGGCGACCATTACATTGCCGCCGGGCGCTTCTGTGGGGGACCATCCACACCATGGAGAAGCTGAAATCTACTGTCTGGTTTCCGGCAACGGCACCTACAACGACAATGGCGAGCAAAAGCCGGTCAAGG
The DNA here is from genome assembly GCA_964454685.1 of uncultured Christensenellaceae bacterium. GTDB lineage: Bacteria > Bacillota > Clostridia > Christensenellales > Christensenellaceae > CAYVTZ01. Next base: position 18,014 of record CAYVTZ010000038.1, on the reverse strand, counting down.
CGGGTGACGTTACCATTTGCTATGACGGCGAGATGCACGGATTGGTCAACTCGGGCAAGGAGGACATTGTGTTCCATGCCATTATCATTGCCGGTTGAGCGTATCGCACAAAAAATTTGCACTCCTTGGCTTTTGGCCGCGGGGTGCATTTTTTTTGCAGGGCAGCCACGAAGCCGCCGGTGTAACGTTGGGAGTGCCGCACTCAAAACGACTATTGGCGCATGAAGCGACGAGTGCGACATCCATCTCGCTTGTTACAACGTTTTTACCCGCATGATTTTTTGTTGTGCATTATTCCGAATCGTTCTTTTTGTCCTGATCATATTCCAGCTTTTTCACACGGTAGAGCATTTCGTCCATCACTTTGCGGTTGGAGTTGATCATGTCTGCCAAAAACGCAAAAACATACAGCATCACCGAAATGGTGATGAGTATGGAAGCCAGAATGAGTGACTGGATGTGTTTCCCGCCGAATCCACTGAAGTAAAAATACAGATAGCGAATTGCCGGAATCAACCCGCCGATCAAAAAGCCCGTTCCGAAAATCAGGAATACTTTGAGCGGATTGTGCGCGACATAGTTGCGGATGATGGTGCCTGCCGAGCGCTTGATGTAGCTGCCCATGCTTTTAAACAGACGCGACTCGCGCAATTTTTCGTTGGTGCGAATGGTCACATTCTCGATGGCAATTTTTTTGTTGCCGGCGTCGATGATGGTTTCCAGTGTGTAAGTGTAGTTGGAGAGCACATTGATCCGCATGGCGGCATCCCGCGCATAGGCACGAAATCCACTGGTGGTATCCGCTACGTTGCTTTGCGAAGCTCTGCGGACGACGCTGCTGCCCATCTTTTGCAATTTCTTTTTCAGTGAGGAAAAATGCTCGATTCCATCTGTATTACGGTCGCCAATCACCATTTCAGCCCGACCCTCTATAATGGGCCTGACCAGATTGGGGATATCTCCGCCATAGTATTGATTGTCTCCGTCCGTATTGACAATGATGTCTGCGCCCAGCCTGAGGCATGCGTCTATCCCGGCCATAAACCCTTTTGCCAATCCACGGTTATTCGGAAAACGCACGATGTGGTTGATGCCTAACTGCTGCGCCACCTCGATGGTTTTATCCTTGCTGCCGTCGTCGATGATCAGCGTTTCGATGCAGTCCACACCGTCGATTTGCTTAGGCAGGTCTGCCACCACAAAAGGCAGCGTTTTTTCCTCATTATAACACGGAATTTGTATGATTAACTTCATATCCATTCTCCCAATCGCAATATGTTCACATTTTATCACTTTTTCGCGGTCAAGGCAAGTGCGCGCGTGAAATGCGCGTTGTTGATTTGTATGTAAAATTTTCGTCAACTTCTTTCCTTTCCTGTGAAAGCGTACTATAATAACTGTAAACCAGTATACTATTTTAATGTCAAGCTGCTTGCAAGGAGAATCGATATGCCTACGTCTAAGACGACAAAGCCGGAAAAGACGCTGAAATCCGAAAAATCCAGTTCATACAAAAATCTGGAAAATCGGGATCTAAGTTGGATTAAGTTCAACGAGCGCGTGCTGGAGGAGGCGGAGGATCGACAGAATCCTGTGTTTGAGCGGCTGCAATTTTTGTCAATCTATCACAGCAATCTCAATGAATTTATGATGGTGCGCGTGGGAAATCTGCAAGACACTTTATTGCTCAAAAAAGACGCGGTGGATTCGTTGTCCGGCATGAGCACCGAAGAGCAGCTGCGCGCGATCTATCGGGATGTGCGCCGACTGGTGCCGCGCACGGTGCAGGCGATGCAGGATATTCTGCATGAGCTGGAAGAGCACGGGATCTTTTATAAAGATTGTACGCATCTCACTAAATATGAAGAGCGCTTTCTGATGCGTTATTTTGAGCACAATGTACACCCGCTGCTTTCGCCGCATATCATAGACAAGCACCATCCTTTCCCGTTTTTACAAAGCGGAATCGTCTATGTGGCGGTGCTGCTTAAAAACAAGAGCGGATCGGTCAATTTGGGCATCATTCCGGCAAACGGGTATTTTGAGCGGCTGCTGTATATGCACAGCAAGTTTGTAAAGTTTACGCTCATTGAGGACATCATCTATCTGTATGCGTCCAAGATATTTCCAAAGCACAAGGTTTTGGCAAAGTGCATTTTTTCCATTACGCGCAATGCGGATATTGATGCGGACGAGGCTTTTTTGGACTTTAATATGTCGCACCGCGATGTGATGGAAATTATGGTCAAAAAGCGCAAAAAGCTGCAGCCCGTGCGTTTGAACATTAGTCGGGAGCAAAACGCGGATATTGTCAAACTGCTGTCCAAGCACACGAACCTGCTTCCGGAACAGATTTTTTATTCGGATACGCCGTGCATGCTGGATTTCGTGGGAAGCTTGCGGGATAAGCTGTCTTGCTCCGGCTTTACCAAGGTCTTTTATCCGCCGCTTGTGCCGCAGGTAACGGCAAAGCTGGACACCAGCAAGCCGCTGTTGGCTCAGGTTCAAAAGAAGGATTTGCTGCTCTCGTATCCGTTTGAAGATATTCGCATCTTTATTCGGTTGCTGGAGGAAGCGGCAAACAGCCCCAGAGTGCAGTCCATTAAGATTACGTTGTATCGTGTGGCGCGAAACTCCAAGGTGGTGGACGCGCTGATTCACGCTGCTGAAAACGGCAAGGAAGTCATTGCCATGGTGGAGCTGCGCGCGCGCTTTGACGAGGAGAACAATATCGACTGGTCCAAACGCTTGCAGGAAGCAGGTGTAACCATCGTCTATGGAATTGAGAACTATAAGGTGCACTCTAAGCTGCTGCTGATTACCATGGTCAGCAAAAACAAGGTGAGTTTTTTAACGCAGGTAGGCACGGGGAACTACAACGAATCGACCTCGCGGCTGTATACCGATCTTTCCTACCTGACGGCGAAGGAAGAGGTTGCGCTCAATGCGCAGAATGTTTTTCAAAATCTTTGCACAAACAATTTGGTGGAAGATTCGCCGCTTTTGCTGGTCTCGCCGCTGGTCCTCAAGCCTTTTGTACTGAAAAAGATCGATGAGGAGATTGCTGTTGCCAAGGAGGGCGGGGAAGCGCAACTGACCTTTAAGGTGAATTCGCTCAATGATCCCGATATCATCAAGCGGTTGGTTGCCGCGTCTGCTGCGGGAGTGAAGATTCAACTGATTGTGAGGGGCATTTGCTGTCTTGTGGTTTCGCGCAGCGGACCCACCAAAAACATCGAGATTTGCAGCATTGTAGGACGATATTTGGAGCATTCGCGCATTTATCGCTTCGGCACGCCGGAGCGGCAATCGCTGTACATTTCCTCTGCGGATTTTATGTCGCGAAACACCGATCGCCGTGTGGAGGTCGCTGTGCCTGTGACGGATGCGGATGCGGTATCGGAGCTGAACATGATTTTAGAGCTTTCACTCAAAGATAATGTGAAGGCACGCTATCAAAACGGCAAAGGGAAATACAAAAAACGCGACCGAGCGGAAGGGGAGCTGCCTTGTGACAGCCAACTAGAGTTATATCGCCGATCGTATCATGCCGCAGACAGCCCGTTGCCGGAGTTTTTAAAGAAGTAGAGATTGCGGAAGCGGCGTTTAGATTACCAATCAAAAAATGGATGCACCGTCAGGCGCATCCATTTTTGTGGAACAGATATACGAGATTTAACCCTCCAGAAGTCCCAGCTGCGCCAGCTGCTGCATCCAAACCTGATTGAGCAGATTTGCCTGCGCGGACTCCGCAAAGAGCGCTGCATCCTGTGCGGCGATATATGTCACGTTACAGGTGCGTTGATCGCTGCCGTCCAAATTGGCGAAACCGGCACCTTTTCCAAGTGCTGCCGCATACAGAGGCACTTGCTGCGCAAGCTCCGCCGTGAGCGCGTCCACATTGGGACAGGTATCGCAGCCGCACATTGCGCCGATGACATCAATGATGCCGGGGGCATCGGTCCGGAAGCTGGGGTTTATCCGCTGCACGCGATTGTCCGCGCCGGTGACGGTGCCGTCGGTTTCACCGAAGCCTGCCACGGGAATGAATGCCTGCGCGTTGAGATCGCTGCTGCGCGAATCCGCAAGCAACACAAGTGGCGCGCTCGTTTGAATCTGCTGCCCAAAGGAGATGACCGCTTTGATGCTGCCGTTTTGCACGTCTGCGGCGAGATCGTCCGCATTCTGCGTGATGCCCATGTTGGCAACGCCCATGCTGTTGTTGCTGCGCACAAGCTGAATGAGCCCATTGCCTGCACCGCTCAGATGTCCGCTGGCTGCCGCAATCATGGCAATGATTTGTGCGGCTTCCGCAGTGACGGCGTGACGGTCAAAAATCAGCACGGCTTTGTCGTGAGACTTCAGCGCGTCTGCGATCTGCTGTGCGGCGGGCGTGACGGTGACGGCTTGCACTGCCGCCGCGCTGTCTGCATCCAGCGCCTTCAGCACTTGCTTGAGGAAGCCGGTATCGGTGCCCAACTGCGCCTGATATGCGGCGAACGCATCCAGCGAAGAGGGCTCGTTGCTCAAAAGCGCCAGCTTTGCACCGGCCTTGAGGCCGCGCTTGAGACGCAGTGCGAGCATGGGATAGTGCGGGATTACGCCATCACCCAGCAGCAGAATGCAATCCGTTTGCAGGAGTGCATCAAAGCTTGTGGTGCTGCCATCCATGCCCAGCACATCGGCAACGCCGTGTGCGTATGCTGCCGCGCTGTACAGGCGATAGTTATTTTTCTTTGCCCATTTGGAGGCGAGATAGATTTCTTCATTGGTCAGATGATCGCCCACGACGACGCCTACTGCATTGCCGTACGCTTGCAGTTTAGATGCCGCTTCTGTGGCGAGCTGCTTCCAGTTTTCGGCCTTGCCTTCCCGCAATCCGGCCTGCCAGCCAAAACGACCTTGACGACACAAGGAGCCGGACTTTTGCGCATCGCCCACCGGAACCGTTTTTAGCGGCATATTGCCGAAGCTGTGCACATTGGTCTTGCAACCGAGACCGCAGAAGGTACAGACGCTCTGCGTCTGCGTTGGCGGCAACGGAACCGCTTTGGTAACGGTGTTGCGCTCCTGCATTGCACCCGTAGGGCAAACGGTGACGCACTGCGCGCATCCGCGGCAGTTTGCTTCCTGCAGCGGTACGCCCACGCCGGATTCGATGATGGTTTCAAAGCCTCTGCCAACAAGATCGATGACATCCACGCCGATGACTTGATCGCAAACGCGCACACATAGTCCGCACAGCACACACTTGTTGTTGTCGCGCCAGATAAAGGGATGGCGACGATCGATCTCTGTCTTTTTCATTTCTCCGGCAATGCGCTCAGGCTGAACATCGTACGCTCTGGCATATTTGAGCAGTGCGCACTCGTACAGATCCATACAGCCGCATTCAAGACAGCGGGATGCTTCCCGCTCCGCTTGCTGCACCGTGAAGCCGAAGGCAACCGGCTCGAAATTGGTGCGGCGCACAGCGGGGTCTGCGTGGGTCATGTGCTCACGCGGCGCGCTTTCGCGATAGGCAAAGTCCTCTGCGGTGAGGTCTTTTTGCTCGGAAATAAAAGGCTTTACAACTGCCATATCCTCGCCCTTGAGGAACTTGCTGATGGCAACCGATGCTTTTTTGGCGTGTCCGATGGCCGTGATGGCGATGCTGGGGCCATCGTTGATTGCATCTCCGCCCGCAAACACACCTTCTAAATTCGTAGTAAAGGTATCGGGGTCTGCGAGTATGGTATTCCAATCGGTGCAGGCAACCTCCCGTACATCCGAAACCACAACCTTTTGACCGATTGCCGCAATGATGGTATCCAGCGGCAAATCTTCCACGCCGCCTTCCACGGGGACAGGTCTGCGGCGACCGCTTGCGTCCGGTTCGCCTAACTCCATCTGTTGCAGGCGGATGCCGGTGACCTTATCGTCACCCAGCACTTGATCGGGAGCGACGAGGAACTTAAAGATGACGCCTTCCTCCATTGCTTCCGCGATTTCGATGTCCTCGGCGGGCATTTCGTCACGGGTACGGCGATAGAGTAGATAGACATTTTTGCAACCCAGACGCACGGCACTGCGGCATGCGTCCATTGCGGTGTTGCCGCCGCCTACGACGGCAACGTTATCCCCGATCTGCGGGCGTTTGCCGAGACCGAGATCGATCAGGAAATCAATGCCGCCCAACACCCCTTGCTTGTCTTCGCCGGGGGTGCGCATGGGAGCGCTTTTCCAAGCGCCGATGGCAAGATAGACTGCGTCGTATTGCTCTTGTAAGCCGGAAAGCGTGATTTGCTCGCCCAGCTTTTGATTGGTACAAATTTTGACACCCATCGCTTCAACGAGCGCGATTTCCTGATCCAGCAGCGCTTTGGGCAGACGATATTCGGGGATGCCGTAGCGCAGCATGCCGCCCGCCTTGGGCATTGCCTCGTAGACGGTGACTTCGTGTCCATCCATTGCAAGGAACCATGCGGTGGTGAGGCCGGAAGGGCCGCCGCCCACGATGGCGACTTTTTTGCCGCTGGGCGCTGACTTGAGGGGCAGGAAGGGTTTGCCGGAGGCAAGATCCAGATCCGCCGCAAACTGTTTTAAGGTTGCAATGGCAATCGGCTCATCCTTGAGCTGACGGCGGCAAGCATCTTCGCACGGATGCGGGCAGACGCGCCCGAGCGCCGCGGGGAAGGGATAGCTGTGCTTCATGATTTTGACGGCTTCCTCCCAACGACCATTGGCAATCAGCCCGATATAACCCTGACAATCCACATCGCCGGGGCAAGCCAGCTTGCAAGGCGCGACGCAATCGCCGCGATGATTGGACAGCAACAGCTCAAGCGCAAGTTTGCGGCTTTGCGTGGTTTTTTCGGTATCTGTGGTGACAACCATGCCTTCTGAAATAACGGTTGCGCAGGCGCGCAGCAGCTTTGGCACACCTTCTACTTCCACCACGCACAGACCACATGCGCCGTAGGGCTCAACCAGCCCGTCCTGACAGAGATGCGGAATCTCGATTTGATGTTCTATGGCAACGGAAAGCAGCGTCTGACCGGCATTGCCTGTGCAGGGCTTTCCGTTTATGGTTAATTGAATCATTTGTGTTCCTCCCTATTTGAGCGTGACTGCGTCGAAACGGCACACGGTGTAGCAATTTCCGCACTTGGTGCAGTTTTCCTGAATGACACGGTGCGGCTTTTTTACTTCGCCTTCAATCGCTTTTGAAGGACATTTGCGCGCACACAAGGTACAACCGGTGCATTTTTCCTCCACGATGTCATACCGCACCAGCGCACGGCAGCTATGTGCCGGACACTGCTTATCCATGATATGCGCTTCGTATTCGTCACGGAAATAGCGCAAGGTGGAGAGCACAGGATTGGGCGCGGAATTGCCCAGCCCGCACAACGAGGAGGAGCGGATGGTTTCACCCAGTTGCTCCAAAAGCGTTATGTCACTTTCTTTGCCTGCTCCGTTTGTGATACGCTCTAAGATTTCCAGCATACGCTTGGTGCCGATGCGGCAGTGAATACATTTGCCGCAGGATTCCTTCTGCGTGAAATCCAGAAAAAAGCGTGCCATATCCACCATGCAGGTGGTTTCGTCCATCACGACCATGCCGCCGGAGCCCATGATTGCGCCGACTTTCATGACGGAGGCGTAGTCGATGATGGTATCGAGCAACGGCTCGGGAATGCAGCCGCCGGAGGGGCCGCCCATCTGCACGCCTTTGATTGCTTTATCGCCTTTGATGCCGCCGCCGATGCCGAAAATGACGTCTCGAATGGACATGCCCATCGGCACTTCCACCAGTCCGCCGCGCTTGATTTTGCCTGCCAGCGCGAACACCTTAGTGCCCTTGCTGTCTTCCGTGCCCATCGCTGCATAAGCATCGCCGCCGTTTTGCACGATCCACGGCACATTAGCGAGCGTCTCTACATTGTTGATGTTGGAGGGCTGCTGCCAGTACCCTTTTTGTGCGGGGAAAGGCGGTTTTAAGCGGGGCATGCCACGCTCACCTTCCAGTGACGCGATGAGCGCGGTTTCCTCGCCGCACACGAATGCGCCTGCACCTGCTTTGATGCGCAGATCAAATGCCCAGCCGCTGCCCAGCACATTTGCGCCCAACAGTCCTTTTTCACGCATTTGATCGATGGCGATATTCAGACGGGTGATTGCCAGAGGATATTCCGCGCGCACATACAGCACGCCTTGATTGCTGCCGATGGCATAGCCTGCGATCATCATTCCTTCCAGCACGCTGTGCGGATCGCTTTCCAGCAAGCTGCGATCCATAAATGCGCCGGGGTCGCCTTCGTCTGCATTACAGATGATATATTTGACGGGCGCGGTTTCTTTTGCCGCTGCGTTCCATTTGAACCAAGTGGGGAAGCCTGCGCCGCCACGTCCGCGCAACCCGGAAACCTTGATGGTTTCAATGAGCGCCTGCGGATCTTTTTGTTCCAGTACGCTGCGGATTGCCTGATAGCCGCCTGCTGCGATGTATTCGTCGATGTTTTCCGGATCGATCACGCCGCAGTTGCGCAGCGCAACGCGGGTTTGCCCTTTGACAAAATGCAATTCATCCTCATGAAGCAGATTATCTGCAACGGGAGTACCGCCCAGCACATGCTCGCGCGCGATACGCCCCGCAGATTCTGCGTCGACGCGACCGTAAAAAGTGCTGACGTTATCCCGGTCGATCACTTCGAGCAGCGGCTCTGCAAAGCACATGCCGATGCAGCCGACGCGCTCTACCTGCACGGAGGAGCCGGTCAGCGATTGCTCTAAGGACTGAAGCACTGCCGCAGCGCCTGCTGCCAGACCGCAGCTGCCGTAACCAATTTTGATTCTCATTCGCTTTGTGCCTCCTCTTCACGGATTTTTTGGAGTATGGTGCGCGTTTTATCCGGTGTGAGGGAACCGTACACCTGCTCGCCAATCATCATGGCGGGGGCGAGGGAGCAACAACCGAGACACGCCACGTTTTTGAGGGTGAATACGCCGTCGGCGGTGGTCTGCCCATCCGTGATGGAAAGCTCGTCCGAGATGGCGTTTTCGATCAGCTCCGAGCCATTGACGTGGCACGCTGTTCCCTGACAAAGCATAATGAGATGCTTGCCGATGGGAGACAGCCGAAACTGCGTGTAGAAGGTGGCAACCCCCATGACCTTCGCCGTTGCGATCCCGGTTTGCGTGGAGATTTTCTCCATTGCGGGAACGGGAAGGTAACCGTACAGTTCCTGCGTTTTTTGCAGGATGGTGATGAGACTGCCCGGAATTGCTTTGTAGTGATCCAGCACGGGATCCAAAAGCTGCAAATCCAATTGTTCTTGCGTCACTGTTTGTTCCTCCATTTATAAAAATTTAAATTGATGCGTCATCATTGCGCTCGGAAAGGCGGCAAGGCCATCCAAAGACGCGGGGCGCAAAGCCCATGTTTAATCATTTTACAACAATAATGTTGTTTTCGTCAATCAATAGCGGGATTTTTCATGGGATTTTGTACGCTCAAAAAAAGAAGTGTTTTTTATAGACGGATTCTTGACAAGGCGTATAAAATCGCGTAGGATGAGGTTGTGTGTGAACGTGCGTTCAAAAAAGGCGGCGAAGATGCGTTTGGTGCTGCCGGGACAAGGACGAGCGAGCATGCGGGTGATGCGGCGCAGAAGGTGACCGCAGCGCCAAAAAACAGCATTGTGACGGGAAAGGGAACAGGATGGCATTGACAAACGAACAGCGTACAGAGCTGATGGGCAATGAGAGGGTGCCGAAAATCATCATGCGGCTGGCGTTGCCGGCAATGATCAGCATGCTGGTGCTGGCGATTTATAACATGGCGGACACTTATTTTGTCAGCCTTTCACGCGAAGGATATCGTGCAACGGCGGCAGTATCAGTCTATATGCCAATTTTGCTATTGACGCAGGCAGTATCCATTTGGTTTGCGGCAGGCGGCGCGGCTTATCTGGCGCGGCTGCTGGGAGAGAACGACAAGCAGGGAGCAAGTCAGGTTGCTACTACGACCATACTGCTATCCTTTTTTACGGGCGTGGGAGTGGCTGTTTTGGGCTTGGCGATCTCGAAACCTATGCTGTTTGCGATGGGTGCTTCCGACACGACCATCGGTTTGGCGATGGATTATGCGGTGATCATGCTGATTGCGGCACCGATCCAGTTGACGAATATGTCCTTCAACAATCTACTGCGCGCAGAGGGCAATGCGGTGCGTTCGATGACGGGCATGGTGGCAGGTGCCGTGCTGAACATGGTGCTGGATCCCATTTTTATTTTGAACTTTGACATGGGGGTGCGCGGCGCGGCGATTGCTACCGCGATTTCGCAGTGTGTCTCTTTTGTGATTTTATCCTCCAGCTATTTCTGCAAGCGGACGGTGGCGCCCTTTGTGCTGAAAAAGTTCCGCTTTCAAAAAGAGGTGGTGCGCTATATTGTGCGTATTGGCGGCTCCACCTTTACCATTCAGTTTTTAACGGCGGTCGCCATCGGGATCATCAACATTTGTGCCAAGCAATATGGGGATGGCGCGATTGCGGCGCTGGGCATTGTAAACCGGTTGCAGTATTTGGGTTTTGCTGTGGTGTTCGGATTTTCGCAAGGATTTCAGCCGGTGGCGGGATATAACTTCGGCGCGGAGCGGTTTGACAGGCTTCGCACTGCGTTGCGGTTTGGCATCATTGCGTCTATCTTGATCGGCGGCGGCGTAACGCTGCTGTGCTTTTCGGCTGCACCGCTTCTGGTGGGGCTGTTTTCTGCGGAAACGAGCGTTTTGCAGATTGGCATACCGGCACTGCGCTGGTTTACCTGTACCTTTGCGCTGACGGCGTTTTCTATTGTAATGTTGATGACCTATCAGGCTTTGGGGCGTGCGCGAGGTGCGCTTATTCTGTCTGTTTGCAGGCAGGGAGTTTGTTTGATCCCGGCGGTGCTGGTGCTGTCCGGCGTACTGGGGTTGCAGGGGATTTTGATTTCGCCGCTGGTGGCTGATTTGACATCCGGCGTGGTGGCAGTCGTGTTGGCGCTGAGGATTTTCCGCTTTGTAAAGCGGCGGGAAGCGCAATCGCTCGAAAAACAGGAGGTGGCATACAATGCCTAAAAAGATTGAGGATGTGCGGCAGAAGATTATTACCGCTGCGAGAGACATTTATCACGAGCAGGGCTATGAAAAACTCTCTATGCGACGCATTGCAGAGTTGAGCGGTCTTGCGGTGGGTACGGTGTATACGCACTTTGAGGACAAGGAAACGCTGCTGGCGCAGGTGCTTGCGGGCGAAATCGAGCAGATTATGACGCAGTTTATGCAAAGTGTGTTTGGAAAAGGACCGCAAGAAGCGCTGTATGGTGCGATCTATGCCTTTATTCAACGCATGGTGGAAACACCGGAGGATGTGATTAAGCAGGTTTGCAACTTTGAATCGGACAAGGAGTACATCGAGCGCACCTTGTTTGGCATTCGCAAGCAGGTGCAGGAGCTGTTTAACGAACTGCTGGGGCGGGTATATGAGTCCTATGGCTGCATGATTACGCGAGAAGAGGTGAACGTGCTTTCTGAAATGCTTTTTGCCATGCTGAACGCAGTGGCATTGCACGGGAACGGCGACATTGAGCAGCGCGCGGATTTGGTATACGATATGCTGATCTGCTACGCGAACAGGGCGAAGCTGTCTGAACGAATGCAGACACCTTTTGAGGATGGGAAAGAGTGCTGATCCAGCGGGGGTGAAAAGATGAAGCGAATCATTTGGATCGGGTTGGCGGCAATGATGCTGCTGGTAATGTCGGGGTGCGCCGCGCCACAGACCGAGCAGGCTGCGATCGACTATGGCAAGCGGGAGCACTGGCTGGCACTGCCGGAAAAACCCGAAAAGCCGGTGGACGTGATCTATTTATATCCAACGGTGTGGTACAAAATAGATCAGCAGGAGCCGAATATTTGTGCCATTGACAATGCAACCATGCTGGCAGGTGCGGAGCTGGCATTGGACAAACAGGCGAGCGTCTTTGAGCCTGCGGGTAATGTCTACGCGCCGTATTACCGTCAGGTGGACGCGGTGTATGCCTTGACGCTTGGGGAGCAGCAGCACGAGAAATTGATGCAGGGCATTCCCACGCAGGATGTATTTGGCGCGCTGGATTATTATTTTGAACATTATAACGAGGGGCGGCCCTTTATTCTGGCAGGACATTCCCAGGGTTCGAATGTGCTGCTGTACGTGCTTTCGACCTATATGAAAGAGCATCCCGACCTTTATGCGCGCATGGTGGCGGCGTATGTGATCGGGTATGCGGTGACGGATGAGTTTTTGACGGAAAACCCACATTTGAAATTTGCGCAGAGTGCGGAGGATGTGGGAGTGGTGATTTCCTATAATACAGAGGCGCCGGTGGTAGAAGGCAATAACCCGGTGTGGTTGCCCGGCGCGAACGCCATTAACCCGATTACGTGGACGAGGGAGCAAACACCCGCAACCGCGCAGCAAAATCTGGGGTCACGCATCGACGACGAAAAACGAATGAATTATGCGGATGCGACGGTGGATGCGCAACGTGGCGTTGTAATCTGTTCGACGGTGAATCCCGAAGAATATTACAAAAAAGGCGGTTTCCCCAAGGGGGTATTCCACGGGCAAGATTATGATTTTTATTACTATGACTTGATGGAGAATGCCAAATTGAGGACAGAGCGATTTTTGAATGGGGTCGGCGCGTTGGCAGAGGATGCATGAAAAGGGAAGACGAAGCGGGCTTGAAACTTTACGAACATACTAAGGGGCTGCAGCAGTACGAAAAAACTGCTACAGCCCTTTATAATATCTGAACAATGAACTGCCAGCCCGTCAAACAACCAGCGACGGTGGCGCGTAGACGCGGGTGGACAATTCCTTATCCAAAAAGAGTACGCCGCCCTCGGAGTTGCCGGAGATTTTGAGCTTTTCTATGATGCCTGTGGCGTTTTCTTCTTCCTCGGTCTGCTCTGTTACAAACCATTGGAGAAACTGAATGGTTTTGTAATCGCGTTCGTCCTGTGCCGCAGTCATGATGTCATAGATGCGTCCTGTGACGGTTTGCTCGTGCTCCAACGTCTGCTGCGCGACGTCCAGCGGAGAAGTGTATACGCCGCCGGGAGCGTCAATGGCACGCAACTGTACGGTTGCGCCAACCTTGTTGAGATAATCCAGCAACAGCAGCGCGTGATCCTGCTCTTCTTGTGCCTGAACACGGAACCATGTTGCAAATCCGTTCAAATTTCGAGCGGCGAGCCATGTGGACATTTCCAAATACAAATATGCGGAGTAAAACTCGTATTTGATCTGTTCGTTAATCATATCTTCTAACTTTGCGCTTAACATCGTTTTCGTACCTCTTTCTTTTGATGGTTTTTAAACCTGATGTAGTTAGTATAAACCATATTGCGGATGCGTAAAACAGAAGTTCGTGAATCATGCGGAGGGAAATGTGCAAAGGGCGGCGTTTATGCGGGGTGGCGGTGACAAGCGCAAGCAAAATGCGATAAGAAATGTTTGCCATTGCGCAAGATGGGTGATAGAATGAAGTATACTCACACAAACCGGTTTCAAACAGGGCTTTTTGCCTGATGCGCAGACCCGATGCTGTGAAGCAAACGGGAGGCAGTGCGGTCGGCAAGATACAGATTGAGCCGGGGTCTACACAATTTGACAGGGGGAGCATATTATGGATGAAGAAAAGAATGTAACCAATGAGGAAACAACAAAAGCGGAGGTTGTAACAGTGGAGCAACCGGAGCCTGCGGCAGACGCACAAACTGCGTTGGTGACGACAGACGATGCAAAAAACCAAAACGTGATGGATGTCATATTGAAGCGTATGGAGGGCATTGAGGCGTTGCTGGTGGAGCAGCGTAAGCACAACACGTCGATTCGCCGCGGTAATGTGGTGCGCAACATTTTGCTGATTGTTTTTGTAGCGGTGATTGCGGTTTCCTGCTTCTTCCTGGTGACGACGATACAGGGTGTGGCGAAGGATATTCCCGCGCTCATCGAATCACTGACGGCATTTTCTGATATTGCAACAAAGGATTTGCCGGGGTTGATCGACTCCTTTAAGACATTGTCTGACACGGCAACGCAGGATATTCATGGGGTGCTGTCCGGCATCAGCAGCATTGATTTCGGCGGATTGAACACGGCGATCAATGGCGTTGCAGACGGCATCAGCGCAATCGACTTCAAAGGCATTGCGGATAGCGTAAATTCGCTCAAGCAGGCTGCACAGGGATTGTCTGGATTTATGGGGATGTTTGGTGGCTGAGATGGACCTAAGGGAAAAGAGGCTGGATGGCAGCACGGTTTTTAACGGCAAGATCATCAAGCTGGAGCATGATAACGTTTTACTGCCGGATGGCAACACGGCGATGCGTGAGATTGTCCGGCATCCGGGCGGGGCGTGTGTGCTGCCGGTGGACGAGGACTATAACATCGTTCTGCTGCGGCAATATCGCTACGCATACGATTCCGTGATTTTGGAGGCACCGGCGGGAAAGATTGACCCCGGCGAGCAACCGGAAGCTGCCGCGCAACGAGAGTTGAGAGAGGAAGCCGGTCTATCGGCCGATAAGCTGGTGCATCTGGGAGAAATGCTGCCCAGCGTAGGTTATACCGATGAGGTGATTTACCTGTATTTGGCGTTTGACCTTGCACAGTCGCAGCAAGATTTGGACGAGGACGAGTTCGTGGAACCGGTACGGTTGCCGCTAACGCAGGCACTGGAAATGGTTGTTAAGAACGAGATCCGCGACGCTAAGACGCAGATTTGCATTCTCAAGGCCTCCTTACTGCTTTCGGATTTGCAAGACGCGATAAGCGACAAATAAAGATTGCGGAGCAAGCTTGTGCTCACAAAAAAGGAGTTCCCGTGTGAAAGGGGAACTCCTTTGTGTTTACAGAGATGTTTGTGATGCGCTCTTTTGCAGGACTGCCAGTGTGACTTGATGGTCTTTGACTTCCAGCACTTGAATGTGCATGCCGGCATAGTCCAATTCGAAGCGTGAGCCATCTTGCGGGATTGCGCCGAGCTGATTGAAGATGAGACCATTGAGTGTGGAATATTCGTCATCTTCCAGCGGAATTTGCAGCGCGTTTGCGATATCGTCGAGCTGCGCAGAGCCAGAGACCTTCCACGTGGTCTCGTTGATCTGCTGCATCTGCGCGCCGGAAGCAAGTTGATTGGGGTTATCGTCCAGATATCCCACGAGCTGTTCGATTAGATCGTGAATCGTGATGATGCCCGTCATGCCGCCGTGCTCGTCCAGCACAATCGCGAAGAACCGGCGGGTTTGCTTCATATTCTTAAACAGGATATCTGCGCGGATGCTTTCCGGCACAAAATATGGCGCGGAAACAGCCCTTTGCAGAACGCTTTCGCGATCCTGCTGCTCCAGACGGAAATATGTTTTTGCATTGAGTACGCCCACCACATGATCCACAGAGCCATCGCAGACGGGGAACAGCGTATGTGCGCTTTCGTAGATGGTTTTGCGCCAATCCTCCATGCTTTCCTCCAGCCACAACACGGCGACATCCGTGCGGTGTGTGGCGATTTCCTCTGCGGTGAGATCGTCAAATTCAAATACGTTTTGGATAAACTCTTTTTCCTCGCGGTCGATGGTGCCTTTTTCGCTGCCCACGTCCACCATCATGCGGATTTCCTCTTCACTGACATTCTCTTCCTCTGCATTGGGATCGATGCGCAGCAAGCGCAGGATGCCATTGGTGGAAGCGGTAAGCACAAGAACGATGGGGGCGAATATTTTTGAAATTGCCGAAATCAGGCCGGACAGACCCAGCGCGAGGCTTTCCGCTTTGCGCATCGCCAAACGCTTGGGAACCAACTCGCCAAACACCAACGTAAAGTAAGACAGAATCAGTGTGATCAGAATGACTGCGATAGTGTCCAATGTTGCGGCGGAGAGCGGAATGCCGACATTGACCGCCCATGTGACGATAGAATCTGAGAAATTCTCGGCGGCGAAGGCACTGCCCAAAAATCCCGCAAGCGTAATGGCGACCTGTATGGTGGCAAGAAAACGTGCGGGCTGGCTGGTGAGGCGCGCAAGACGTACGGCGCGCTTATCACCTTGCGCGGCAAGCCTTGCAAGTTTGGTATCGTTCATGGAAATTACGGCGATCTCTGCGCATGCGAATATGGCATTCAGCAGAATGAGCACCGCTTGCAGCAGCAGCATAAAACCGATTGAGTTGTTCATGTTCCCTCCTTGGAGGGCGTTACTGCACCCTCGCGCAAACAGTATTGTAACATGTTTGCATCGCGTGTACAACAAAAAAAGAATACAGGATTACGCAAGGAATGAAGTCGGCTTATGCGAATTTTTTTGCAATGAAATAATAGACCAGATAGGCACAGCCAAAGAAAGTGGGACATAGCAGACAAATGAGCAAGAATCGCAAGGAAAACAGCGAAATAGACATATTGTATACATACAACATGAGCAGTGAAAACAAAAAACACACCACAAGCTGACCCGCGCACAGCATGATTTTTGCGAGGTGATATTGCACTTCGATATTTTCTGCTGTGATGGGAACGGGATAGCGATAGATGCGTGGAAAACGTGACAGCAGAAACAAAGCGGCGGTGAGCGCACCACTCAAGATAAACAGTGCCCAGAGCACTGCGCGCACGCCGAATGTGGATACCAAGCCGCCGCTGCCCGTGGGCGGCGGCGAATTGGCAGGTAAAATTGAGGTGGTTAGGGCAAAGGTCGCAACTAAGATGATTACGCCGACAAATGTCGCCCACTCCAGGATATAACGGAATATTCTTAGCGATACGATGTTGACCTTTTTCATAATGTTCCTTTAAACATACTGATGCGCACGGCAGACGCTTCCGCCTTTATTCTTCACGCAGATCGATATAATCGTCCGGATCGATGCTGCCTTCGCCGAAGGTGCCCATCTCGTCGATCATACATTGCGCGCTATCAAGAATCTGGAACAGCAGCGGGCAGCCACTGCCCTCGCCGAGGCGCATCTCCATGTGCAGCGCAGGCGAAAGCCCGATGGCATCCATCAGATGCGCATAACCCGGCTCGAAGCTGTGATGCGACGCAAACATATACTGTTTGGCAGTCGCCTGTATTTTGATGGCGCACAATGCCGCGCAAGCGGATATGAAACCGTCGATGACTACGGGTATGCCAAAATGGGCGCAACCCAGAAAAGCACCCGTCATAGCGGCGATGTCCAGCCCGCCAACCTTGGAGATGACATCTACTACATCGTTTTTATCCGGCTGATTGACGCGAATCGCTGTTTCGATGGCGTCGATTTTGCGCTGGAGCTGATCCGGCGTAATGCCAGCGCCTTTTCCCGTCATTTCGGCGACGCTTTTCCCGGTGAGGATCGCCCCAACGGCAGCGGTGGACGAGGTATTGCAAATGCCCATTTCGCCAATTCCAAGCACATCATAATCCTTGTGCGCCGCAACAGCATCAAACCCGACCTGCAACGCACGTTCGCATTCTGTGCGCGTCATAGCGGGGCCCTGCGACATATCGTTGGTGCCTTTCATGATGCACACGTCGATAATCTTGGGATGCGAGACAGCGGTTTCGATGCCTACATTATATAGGAATACCTCTGCATTTGCATTTTTTGAGAGTACGCTTACACCGGCAATGCCTTCTACGATATTGATGCTTTGCATGGTGGTGACCATTTTCGGCACGGGTGTGATGTTTTGCGCATGGATGCCGTTATCCGCCGCAAAAACGAGTACAGCGCGCTTTTCCAGCTTTCCGCCGATGCGAGAGCGGATGCCCGCGAGGGCAATGGCGTATTCTTCCAGTTTGCCAAGGCTACCCAGTGGCTTGACTAAAGAATCGACGCGTTCGCGCGCCGCGCTCATAATCGACTCGTCCAATGGTTTGATGGTAAGTTCCAGCATATTTTGTTGTACTCCTCGTATTATATATTTATGGTGTTTTGTACAAGTACACCATATAAAACTTG
>CAYVTZ010000037.1:0-29633 GCA_964454685.1 uncultured Christensenellaceae bacterium | reverse complement strand
GTAACGCGCTGGCAAAAGAGTTCGATCAGTTAAAGCGTGAGATCAACGACGTTGCAGAGCAGACCACTTTCAACAACATGAAGATTTTGGACGGCTCGCTTTCCTACACGGGAGCACAGCGCAGCGCAGCAACATCGGGCATCAACGTGACGGAAGTGGTTACGGCGGGCGACAACTCGGTTATGACATCTGAAGTGACGGCAAAAGGCCAAGCAGCAGTGACTGCAGTTGCGGCAAAATATGACTTTGCACTGACGGATGCAACATTGGGCGCATTGACTGCTGGCAACAATTATGAGATTGAAATTGCAGGCGCCAAGGTCACCTTCCAGGCAGGCGCAAATGCGAATGACTCGCGTACCGCACTTGTTGCGGCACTGAACACTTCTCCTGACCCGATTCTCAGCGGTTACACCTTCAGCAGCGCAGCCGCAGCTACCACATTGACATTGACAGCGGACACTGCGCAGGCTGATCCCAACAGATCCGCGATCATGGGCGGCATGAAGTTCGATGGCGCGAATGTTGCGGCGACTGAAACCACAAAAGGCGTGAGTGCAGTTGTTGCAAGAGCGGGCGTTACGACATCCAAAATTGACGTTGCAAACCTGAATCTGGGCGACACCATCAACATCGGCGGCAGAAATTTCGAGTTGATTGCTGCAGGCGATACCGCGAAAAACGGTAACGTCGGGATTGAGTGGGATTCCACAAAAACAATCAACGATTTGGTGACTGCTTTGGACGCGAATGTTGACCCGGCTGTGACAGTTGCTGCAACGGCTGCCGGTGACGGCTTCACCGTGACGCAGGACGTTGCCGGAACGGGCGACTATGGCGTGAAATTCCAATCCGCCGGAACCGTTAAGACGACGATCGAGTTTGACACTGTGAAACTGAAAACAGGCGACACAGTCAGCGTAAAATCCAATGGCACGGAATACACCTATGAATTCCAGCAGGGCGACACCGCGACCAACATCGCGCAGGGTCTGAAAGATGCTAACGGTAATGTGCTGAACGCGACTCAAAAGGGTTCCGCGCTGCTGATGGACGGCAGAGTGGATGTGACGGGCTTCCAGCCTGTGGCTGACAATAGCAACAATGCCATCCGCATTCAGGTGGGTGCACTGGAAGGCGAGCAGCTTGCTGTTTCCATCGATTCCATGAACACCGCAGGCCTCAAGCTGGACAGCATTTCCATTTACACGCAGGATGACGCCGGTAAGGCTGTTACCGCTACGCGTAACGCAATCGATAAAGTATCTGATCAGCGCGCATCGCTTGGTGCAATGCAGAACAGACTGGATCACAAGATTGCAAACCTGAAGGTTTCGGCTGAAAACCTGACGGCGGCAGAAGCACGTATCCGCGACGTGGATATCGCTTCGGAAATGACCTCGTTCACAAAGAGCAACATTCTGGCGCAGGCTGCTACGGCAATGCTGGCGCAGGCAAATTCGCTCCCGCAGAACGTGCTGTCTCTCCTCCGCTAATTGAATACGTCGCTTTGCGACATCCAATGTACGACAGTGGGCGCGGTTTTTCGCGCCCTTCGTCGTCGCGGGTCTCCTGCTTACGGTTTCCGCTAAAGCGAAACCCTTCAGCATCCGACCGCTCCTCCTCTTCCCCACGAAGCCCTTAACTACATTGACGCTGTCGTCAGGAATGGTTCGTTTTTCAAGGTCTGTGACCGCAGAAAAACATCTTCTTGCAGGGGGATTCTCAAAGGGGGAGTGCAATTTCCCCTTTGAAATTGCCGTCAGGCAATGCCAGCGGGGGCCCCGATAAAGCGCGCGGGTCAACTGAAAAACCGATTTTTTCTGCAAAGTGCGATCTATATCGCACAGGCGTGTCAAAAGAGTGTCAACGCTTTGTCAGGCTGGCAAGAAATGCCCAGTTGTTAGGCAGCAAAATGCCGCGCGACGAGGCTGAATATGCAATTCGCCGAGATGAGCGGCATTGCAGCTAACAACGCAAATGGGCGTTTATCGACAGCCCTGAACCCGTACATGGAGGTATGGAATCATGCAAGCAACATCAAAACGTCTTGGAACATTTTCATACGAAGAAGAAGATATTATCACATTAAACAATGGTCTTTGCGGCATGACGCGATACACCCGATTTGTGCTGCGTTCACCTGCGTCCACCGCTCCGATTTCATGGCTGATTTCCATTGAAAACAGCGATCTAACCGTGCCCGTGGTGCGCCCGGACAAGCTGTTTCCCGAACATGCCATCACGGCTTTGCCCGTTGCGGACGTTACCAAAATGCTCGGCTGCCGCATTAAATCCCATGCGCGGATTTATTGTGTGCTCACTCTGCCGCAGGATGTGACGCGCGCGTCGGTTAATTTGCGCGCTCCATTGCTCATCAATCCGCAAACCAAATGCGGCGTACAGTATGCCAACCCCGGCATTATGAAATTGCCCGTGCGCCAGCCTTGCTATCGTGAATTGTTTGGCGATCCCACGCCCGCACAAGGGATGCTGGTTGTGCTGCGCAAACAAAACGAGCGCATCACCATCGGTGAGGATATCGTCGTGGAAGTGCTGGAAGTGCTGCCCGGCGGCGCTGTGCGCCTTGGGGTTCGCGCGCCTGCGCAGCTCAAAGTCGCGCGGGATGACGGAAACATTTCCAGTGAAACCGAAAATCAACGCGCCGTTACCGCTACATTTTCTGTAAACGCAGTGGTCGATATGCTAAAAAGCGGGAAACAGAGCTGAACGCCGCAAACGCGAGGGAACCTTTGTTTTTGCGTCCGGCGTTACTGCACTGCTGATTTTTGCGTTTGCATCATGTGACCTCAAGCCATTCGACGGTTTCGGGAACTTGCTCTATTGCGCTACAAAAAATATGATTGTTATGTTTGTACCAATAAAGGTGCCACGATCTGCCATCCACCCGGCAGGAAGGCTCCTCTATTTGCAGTTCAAAGGATTCCGGAGGCAGAGAGAAGCCTTTGCCGCACGCCTTCATGATGCTTTCCTTTGCCGTCCACAGCTTAAAGAATGCCTCGTCATTCGCTTGTGCGCAAAGCCAGCGATATTCGTTTGGGGTGAAGCATTTCCTTGCCACTGCATCGTCAAAGGCGGTGACGGGTTCCAGATCGACGCCGATTTCATGGTCTGCAAGGGCAAGCGCGACATAACGACCCGCATGAGAAAGATTGAAAAACGGAGCGGGTGCGGGAAGATAGGGCTTGCCATATTTGCCCGGCAAAAAATCATCCGCGCTGCGCCCAAACTGAAGAAACAGCAGATAGCCTGCGGCAAGGCAACGCGCGCGGTCTTCGGCAAAACGATAAGAACCGGCGTATGTTTGACGCTTTTTTGAGATACATGCCAGCTTTGCTGCGGAAAGCCGATGATGAATGTCATAATAAAATACTTTCATAATTGATATCATTATAATATAATAGATGTAACTTTAAAAGCAATCCGCTTGATTCAGAATTTTTTGCATGTGTAAGGAGCTATATTTAATATGAAGCATTTGACAGAGCATGTCGCTGTTGCAGAGGAAAAACGGGAAGCAGAGCAAGTATCGCCGGTGCAGGATCGGGAATGCTGGCCGTTGACGCCCGCAGAGCAGGGCATGTTGGTGGAACATCAACTGGAGCCGGATTCGCTGGCTTACAATGCGGGGCTGGCGCTGGAACTGCAAGGTGTGGTGGATGTACCGCTGCTGGAAAAATCGCTGGTGCAGATGGTGCAGCGGCACCGCAACCTGCGTTCCTTTTATCCTTTTCGCGACGGTGAATTTACACATTGCATTGCGCCGGAAGTCAAGACTGTTTTGACGCGGGTGAGGTGTGCGCGGGAGGAAATCCAGCAAAAAATGGATGAGCGAAATGTGCCGTTTGACCTTGCAAACGCACCGCTGTTTCGGTTTGTGCTATATGAAACGAAAGACGCGAGCGTGCTGCATATTTTTTTCCATCACGTGATTTTAGACGGTTTTAGCATGGCGGTATTTGCAGACGAGCTGTGGAAAATCTATCAAAAAGAAGAACTTGCGCCTGCGCGCCCGGATTACTTAGACCTTGCGGTGCATCTGCAAGCGCGAGACTATACGGCGCAAGAAGCGTTTTTTGATGAAATGTTTGCGGACGGTGTACCGGAAACAGAAATGCCCACGCGCCCGATACGACCCGAAATATTGCCGTATGTGGATGCGGAAATCGGTATTACCTTGTGTCCGGACACGATTGAGGCGACGGCGCACAAGCTTGGGATTACGACATACTCCTTGCTGTTTGCCGCGATAGGCATTGTGTTGGGGAAATACTGCGGTGGTGCGGATGTGGTGCTGGGGGCGGCGATGAGCGGCCGCGTGCACAGCGCATCACGCGGCATGCTGGGTATGTTTGTCAATTCCTTGCCGGTGCGGCTAAAGCCGGCGGCAGACAAAACATTTGAAGAATACGCCCTTGCGGTGGCGCAGACCTTGAACGGTGTCAAGCGTAACCAAGATTACCCCCTTGAACAGTTGATTTCAAGATTCGCGCCCGAACGCAACACTGCGCGCGCTCCGCTGTTTGACGTGATTGTAAACTATCTGCATGAGCTTCCCACGCAGCAGATCGGCGCATTGCACGTGTCGCCGTTTTTGACGCGTCGGCAGGCGCTTGCGTATGATTTCCAGATTGAGATTCGCCGCAACGGGGCGGAACTGACCATCGACCTTTCCTATGCAAAGGCGCTTTATGTGGACGAGGTGCCGCTGCATTTTCTAGAGCAGTTACAAACAACGCTGGCACGGGTGTGCGAGAATCCATCCATGCGGCTGATTGATGCGGCGGAGCTTCCGGAGCGGCAGGCGCTGCAAATCTTAAATGATTTTGCAGGAGAGGAAACCGGCGCGGATGCGGGGGAAACTGTGGTTTCGCTGTTCCGCAAGCAGGCCATGCGCAATCCGGAGTTTCCTGCGGTCAAAGTGGGCGACTGCGTATTGACCTACGCGCAGCTGGACGAGCAAAGCAACCGACTGGCGGCGGAGATCGCCCGCCGGGGTATAGGGCGCGGGGACTGCGTCGGTGTGATGGTGGGGCGCAGTAAAATGATGCCGTTGGGCGCATTGGGCGTACTGAAAAGCGGCGCGGCATACTTGCCGATGGACTCCTCTTATCCTGCGGATCGATTGGAATACATGTTGGGTGATGCGGGAGTGCGTCTGATTTTAGCAGATCGGGAGCTTGCGGGGTGTGTTCCCGGCTTTGCAGGAGAATTTTTGTATTCGGAAGAGGTGGACACATTGCCCGAAGCGCAATCGATCCCTCCGTTGCCACAACCGGATGACTTGATGGTGCTGCTGTATACGTCCGGCACAACGGGAAACCCCAAGGGCGTTATGCTTTGCCATCGCAATTTAACACATTTTTGTGCGTGGTATCGCCGCGTATATCAACTAACGGAAACAGACGGGGTTCCCGCCTATGCGAGCTTCGGGTTTGACGCTTGCCTGATGGACATGTATCCCACGCTGACGGCGGGTGCGCAGCTGTACATCATTCCGGCGGAAATGCGTCTTGATATCGAGGGAATCAATGAATACATTGAAAAAAACCATATCACGGTCGCTTTTTTCACCACGCAGCTGGGACGGCAATTTGCCGAGTGCATGGAAAACAAGTCTCTGCGCGCGCTTTCGGTGGGTGGTGAGGCGCTGGTGCCGTTAGAGCCGCCCAAGGATTTCGCGCTGTATAATCTTTATGGTCCCACAGAGTGCACGGTGCTGGTCACGCGCTTTCATGTAGAACGGATGTACGACCGCGTACCCATTGGCGGCGCGATCGACAACACCAGACTTTATGTGCTGGACGGGCACGATCGCCTTGCGCCCGTGGGGGTTGCGGGGGAACTGTGCATTGCCGGACGCGGCGTTGCAAAGGGATATCTCAACCGTCCTGATCTTACGGAAGAAAAATTTACACCCAATCCGTTTGCGAATGAGGAGCCATATGCGCGGATTTATCGCAGTGGGGATGTGGTGCGTTTTTTGCCGGATGGCGTGATTGACTTTGTGGGTCGCAGAGATTTTCAGATCAAAATTCGCGGTTTCCGCGTAGAATTGACAGAAATCGAGGGGCGTATCCGGGAATATCCGACCATTGCCAACGCCGCTGTGGTGCCGATGGATGCGCCGGGTGGCGGGAAATGCGCCGTTGCTTATCTGGTAAGCGATGAAACCGTGGAAATTGAAAAACTAAATGCGTTTATTGAAGAAGTGCTGCCGCCTTATATGGTGCCTGCGGCCACCGTGCAGGTGGAAAGCATTCCCTTAAACCCCAACGGCAAGGTGGATCGTCGTAAGCTGCCGCCGCCTGTATTTGGCTCTCAACAGGAGACCGGAGGCTGCGCACAGACCGAGCTTGGCAAAGGCATTGCAGAGGTTGTGGCAGGAGTGCTGGGGCATGATGGTTTTAGCGCTACGGAAAATTTGCTGCGCGCGGGGCTGACTTCGCTTTCCGCAATCAAGCTGGCGACACAAATAGAAAAGCGGTTTCATGTTTCGCTGTCAGTCAAGAGCATACTGGCGGAATGCACGGCGTTGGCGCTGGAAAACATGGTGGTGCGCACTTTATTGACGCGCGGTCCGGAAGCGGGAGAAGCACAAGTGGATTTGGGACCCGTCAAGCTGGAAAAAATTGACCTGACCAAGGCGGTGGAGCCGAGAGAACTGACGGAGGACGAGCTTACGGGGCATATCCATGCGGTAATAGGGGAAGTGCTGGGAAATCAGAACGTGGGGAATACAGAAGATCTGTCACGTGCCGGTCTTAATTCTTTGTCCACCATCAAGCTGGTCACGCGGCTGAAAAGGCACTTTGGCGTTGCGCCCACGGTGCATGAACTGTTGGAGCAGGCGACCGTTCAGACCATACAGCAGGCGCTGCTGCGCGAAAGTGCGCGTAAGAAGGAGCAGCCGGAGGAGGTGTTGGAGGAACAAGCGGGATATCCGCTTTCGGGCAGCCAACTTGGCGTATATCTGGATTGCCTCAAGCGTCCGGACGCGCTGCTTTATCATATTCCCGTTCGGGTTGCATTACCGGAGGGCATTGACGCAGAACGGCTGAAGCAAGCGGCAGAGGCGGTGATCGAAGCACATCCCATTTTGAGCATGCGCATTGCAGGCGATGCGGAGGAGCTGCAACAGATTCCGCTGGAGGAACCGCCGCAGGTTTCGCTGCTGAGGCTGACAGAGGAAGAACTGGCGGCGCACGAAAAAACGTTTGTGCAACCCTTCGACCTAAAGCGGGGACCGCTTTATCGAGTGGAAGTGATTGACTGCGGAGGCAAAATTTACCTGCTGGCAGACTTTCACCATATTGCGTTTGACGGTGCGTCGCTGGATTTGTTTTTGCAGAATCTGGTTACGGCGTACGAGGGTGAGCCGATCGAAAAAGAGCAGCTTTCCGGATTTCACGCGGCGCTTTTGGAACAGCGGCGCGAAGGCAGTGAAGAATGGAAAGCCGACCAAGCGTATTTTGATCATTGTTTGCAAAATGTGGAGGGCGCAAGCGAGATCGTGGGTGACATTGCCAATCCATCCGGCAGAGTGGGAAGCATGCGCGAGGCGGTCTGTGTGACGCCGCGCGAGCGGGTGGAAGCTTTTTGCAAGGAAAACGGGTATACGCCCGCAGGGTTGTATTTTGCGGCAACGGCATACGCGGTCAGCCGCTGGACCGGAAAGGATACGGCGGCGCTGTCCACGGTGAGCAGCGGCCGCAGCGATTTGCGCCTGCAAAACAGCTTTGGAATGTTTGTGCGCACCCTGCCGTTGGTGCTGACACGACAGAAGGAGCAGAGCGTGCGCGCGTACATTACGGCGGCGCAGGAGAGCTTGCGCGGCTCCATGCTGCATGAGCAATACCCTTATGCGCAGATCGCCGCTGATTATGGCTTTTTCCCTTCCATCATGTACGCTTGTGAACTGGGCATTGTGTCGGATTACTTCATAGCGGGCAAACCCATGACGCTGACGTCCTTCCAACTGGAAACGCCGAAGTTTCACATATCCATTCATGTTGAGGAACGCAACGGGAACTATGTGTTCTCCGTTGCCTATGACGATGCGCTGTATTCGCAGCGCTTGATGGAGCGCTTTGCCGATACGCTGGCGATGGCGCTGCAACACATGCTGGATGCGCCGGATGCGCCGGTGCATACTGTTTCGTTGATGTCGGACGCAGAACGCAAGCGAATCCGTGATTTTAACGACACGCAGGGCGAAGCCGCATGCGGTACGCTGCACGGCATGTTTGAGCGCGCAGCGACCAAGACACCCGAGCATTGCGCGTTGATTGCGGGTGAGGATCAACTCAGTTATGCGGCGTTGGACGGATGCGCAAATGCGCTTGCCCATGCGCTCATCAAGCGTGGTATCACTGCGGAGGATCGTGTTGCGTTTTTATTGCCGCGCACGAGCCGTATTTTGATTGCAATGCTGGGCATTCTGAAAGCGGGCGGCTGCTATGTGCCGCTGGATCCGGACTATCCGCATGCGCGCGTTGCACAAATCATGCAGGACAGCGGTGCAAAATTCCTGCTGACCACACAAAACCATGTAGACTTGCATGAAAACGCCGTGTGCGTGGATGAGCTGCCGGAGGGCATGCCTCAAACGAGACCGCAAGTGCAGGTGATGCCGGAGCAGCTTGCTTATATGATCTATACCTCCGGTTCTACCGGAAAGCCAAAGGGTGTGATGATCGAGCACCGCGGCATCGCAAACTATGTGACTGCCACCCCGCAAAACAGGCACGTGTGGGAGTTGGTGCAGCATGCGCACTGCATGATGTCCATTACAACGGTGACCTTCGATATGTTTTTGAAGGAAAGCATGACCGCGCTGTGCAACGGTCTGACGCTGGTGCTGGCGGATGAGGACGCGGCGCATGATCCGGTCAAATTGGCGGCGCTGTTTGAGCAAACGGGTGCAGACGCTTTCAATGCGACGCCTTCGCGTATGCTGGAATACACCGCCTACCCTGCATTGCTTGCCGCAATACGTCGCTGCCATGTGGTGATGGCAGGCGCGGAGAAATATCCTCCGGCGTTGGCGGAACGCCTTTCCGGCGGGGGAAGCGACGCAAAGCTGATCAACACCTACGGCCCGACCGAAACCACGGTTTCCTGCAATGCCAAGTACATTGTGCCGGGCGCGGCGGTCACGGTTGGCGCACCGCTGATGGGAGTGCACGAATATGTGATGGATGCGGATGGCAACGAGCTGCCCACAAGCGTTGTGGGTGAGCTGTGGATCGGTGGCTGCGGCGTGGCACGTGGTTACTTGAATCTGCCGGAACAAACGGAACAGCAGTTTGTGCAGTACAATGGTGAGCGCGTGTACCGATCCGGCGATCTGGCGCGATGGACGGCGGGCGGCGAAATCGAAATACTCGGCCGGAGTGACGGGCAGGTCAAACTGCGCGGATTGCGCATTGAACCGGGCGAGATAGAAGAAGCGATGCGGGCGATAGACGGCATCACGCAAGCAGTGGCAGATGTGCGCCTTGTGCAGGGGACAGAGCAGCTTTGCGCCTATTATACGGCAAACAGACCCATCGCAGCGGAAGATGTACGGCAGACGCTGCTGGAAACGCTGGCGGTGTACATGGTTCCTGCCGCCTATATGCAGATTGACGCCATACCCCTCAACGCAAACGGCAAAACCAACCGCAAAGCGCTGCCAACGCCGGAATTGCTGCGCACGGGAGAATATGTTGCGCCGCAAGATGACGCGGAACGGGCATTCTGCGAAATTTTTGAGGAAGTGCTGGAAGTGGAAAGCGTGGGTGCCTTGGACGATTTCTTTGCGATCGGCGGAACCTCTTTGTCTGTGACACGTGTGGTGATCGCAGCGAAGGAAAGAGCGTTGAGCCACGCGGACGGTGCGCCCGTGAGCTACGGCGACGTGTTTGCCAATGCCAATCCGCGCGCGCTGGCACAGCTGTTAAAAGACGACATTACGCAAACGCCGGTAGAGCAGCAAGATCATTTTGAATATGATAAAATCGACAAGATGCTCTCGCTTAACTCGTTACAATCGCTGCGTGAAGGCGTGGGGGATGCGGTCGGCAATGTACTGCTGACCGGTGCAACAGGGTTTCTGGGCTCTCACATGCTGCGGGAGCTTTTGCGGGAGAGCAGCAAGATATACTGCCTGATGCGCAAAGGAAGGCTGGAGGACGTGGAGTCGCGTCTGAAGCAGATGTTGTTCTATTACTTTGACGACAGCTTTGAACATGAAATCGGCAGCAGAGTGATTGCGGTGGAAGGAGACATCACCGACATGAAGATGCCGGCGTTGCTGAAAACGGCGAAAATTGACACCGTGATCAACTGTGCCGCCAATGTATCGCACTTTGCGGCGGACGACAGCATTTTCCGCGTCAATGCAAAGGGCGTTGAGAATTTAGTGGAGTACTGTATTGAGGTCGGCGCTCGTCTGGTGCAGATTTCCACCGCCAGCATTGCGGGATTTTCTGTGGATGGAATGCCGCCGCGCTCCCAATCGATGAATGAGCAGATGCTGTATTTTGGTCAAAACCTAGAGAATCAATATGTGTACAGCAAATTCCTTGCGGAGCGGTGCATTTTAGATGCGGCTGCAAGGCGCGGTCTGCGCGCTAAAATTATGCGCGTGGGAAATCTGATGGCGCGAAGCGCAGATGGAGAATTCCAAATCAATGCTGACGCCAACAGTTTTGTAGGGAATTTACGTGCCTACAATGTGATCGGCTGCTTCCCTTATTCCAGCTATTTGACTACTTCGGAACTTGCGCCGATCGATAGCACGACGCAGGCGATCTCGCTTTTGATGCGCACACCGGAGGAATGCCGGGTGTTCCACCCTTACAACCCGCATACGGTTTATTTGGGGGATTTGATTACGAGCATGAAGGAGCTGGGGCTGTCCATTGAATTTGTGGAGGACGATTTGTTTATTAAGGCGCTGGGCGACGCAATGAAGGACAAGACACGTGCCGAGCTTTTGACCAATCTGGTGGCATACCAAAACATGGCGAAGGGGAAAAAGGTGCTGCCTGTTTCCGTGGAAAACAACTACACGACGCAAGCGTTGCTGCGCCAAAATTGGCGCTGGCCGGAAACCGGCGGCGATTACATGCGGCGCTTTTTAAAGGACTTGATCGGCATGGGGTATTTCGATATTTTTTGAGCTTGAACAAAAAAAACTCAGAGCCGTATGCCGGCTCTGAGTGAGGCTGCAAGACAAAGCGCTGAGACTTTTTTGATACTTGGATTGAGGCGTGTTACTTCAGCAGACTCATGGTGTTGCGCATTTTTCCGGTTGCACCCAGCAACGGCGGCGCATCACTTACAGTGATGCAAACATTCCCCAAGCCCTCGCGCTCAAAGCGCTCGTGGCACAACTCGTGCAACTGAGCGCCAATGCGCGCGCGATCCTGATCCGTAGTGAAGCGCAACTGTAACTCGGCAGGCGATGTTTGCACAAATTGCAGTTGATCGCACTCCGGCATATGCAGCGCAAATTGCACAAAAATCGAGGAAGGAAGGGTCACTTGCTCGCTGCACGCATCCACAAAGGAAAGATTATCCTCCTGCCGTCCTTCAACGGCAAGCGAGGGGAAGGGTAAACCGCAGGCGCATGGGCTTTCATCGATTAAGATGCGGTCGGAAACATAATACCGGATGATGGGCTGCACCAGATTGGCAAGGTTGGTCAGCAACACACCCTCGCTGCGCTCTCCCAGCGCTACGGGGTTGAGATCACGATTCACCGGCTCTAAGATCATCCAATCGGTGTTGATGTGCATACGGTTGCATGCGCAAAGCATGGCGACCTCGCCGCCTTCGGTGGAGCAATAGTTATCGATCATAGGGCATCCGAATGCCTGCTCAATCAGCTCACGCGTTTCCGGTGAAAGGTATTCCGCGGAGCTACCCACCGCCTTTGGTGCAATGTGTAGCTTACCCTTTTGCTGCTGCAATGCCAGCAGCTTCATGTTGGAGGGGTAGCCGGTGAGCATTTCCGGCTGAAATTCGTTGAGCTTTTCCACCATTTCGGCAGTGCTCATGTCTAAGAAAAGTGGTAAAAATCGCTCCGGACAGCCCATTTGCTCGTATGCGCGTTTTGCCCGGACGTAGGAGAGATAGGTGGAATGATATCCGCTGGAGGCGAGCACCCCGGCAGATTTCATGTCCGGCGCAAGCGAAATGCCGTGCAGTTTGCTACCGCCCAGCAACCGCGACGCCATCAGTGCAGCGTTGATTGCGTTGTGTCGGGCGTCCCGCACCATGCGCAATGGAATGCCGGTGGTGCCGGAAGTGGTGAGCACGGTATATTTGCCCAAAAATGGATCGGCTGCATTTTGGATGTCGGACAGGTATGCGTCCAATGCGGCAGTGGTAATGGCGGAATCGCACACCCAATCGTCAAAATGCTGCATCGCGTCGGGACGCAGTGTGACGGGGATGTCAGACAGAGCAGGGTTTTGCGGCAAATCCTTATATTTTTTTGCAAGATAAGGGGAATGCGCGCGCGCGTAATCCAGCAGCAGCATCAGTCTTTCCTGCTGTATGCCGGCGATTTGCGCGGGAGAGAGCCTTTGCGCCTCCTGTACCAGCGCGGCGGCCGTCTGCGGGGTAATCTCAATGGGAGTAGACATGTGGGTACCTCCAGTATCATAATAGAACGAGACGATGATGGTATTGCTTTTAGTATAGCACAATGCGCGGGGCAGTCAAAGTGCGATTGTTGACGGAAGTAAGGCGCGCGTGCGGCAATATAGAATTTTGCTCTATGGCAGTTGCCGTAGAGGGAGGGAGGAACGTTGGAGCGGAAACGAACTGGAAAGAGCATCATCATAATGATTGCGCTCGCAGGCATGTTTTACTTATTGAGTCTGCCGCAGCTTCATCTGTCGCTGGGGGCGGGATATGTTCAGATGCGCCTCTCTGGATTTTTGCCTATGACGGCAGGTTTGTTGTTTGGACCGATCGGCGCGATTGGTTGTGCGCTGGGCAATTTTTTAAATGATCTTTCCGGAACGCTGGAGATCGCTGACCTTTTTGGATCGCTGGGCGTTTTTTTGATGGGGTGGCTGCCGTATAAGCTGTGGCACAGCTTGTTTTTAACCAAGGACCGCCAGCCGGAGTTTTTAGAATCTGCCGGTTCAGTGGTCAAATTCACATTGATTGCAGCCGTTTCATCCGTATGTGCTGCTGCGATGGGCTCGCTTGGCGGGGAGATTACCCACACCTATCGGTTTGGTGAGTTTTTCCTGCAAGTGATGCTGCAATATTTTGACTTGACGATGATGCTGGGGTTGCTGATCGTGCATCTTGGAATGCAGCGTGCGCGCATTGTGCCGGCAATCCCCAAACGGGCGTATCAACGATCATACGCGTCAGCGCGATATCTTTTGGATTATGCCTTGATTGCCGTTGTGGCAGCGCTGACGCTGATTATGCTGTTTGGTGCAAGAATTGACGACACACAGGCTTTATGCTGGGCGCTGTTGAGCGCGATCGCGCTACTGGCACTGCTTCCCTTGACGCGCGGCGAGGCTGCCCGGACAAAGGAGGGTAAGACCTATCAGCCGGTGAGTGGTTTACAAGGGCAGATTATCACGGTGTTTGCACTTATGATTTGTGCGGTGCTGTTGTTGTACGCGGCAGTTTCATCCTGGCTGGTTTACGGAAATATGCGAATCGTCATTGGATCAATGGATGTATCCATGATTCAGAAGGTTGAAATTTTGAAGATGTGGGTGCGCATTTTTGTGAGCATGGCAGCCGAGGCGGTTGCGCTGATTGGTGTGTTGACACTGCTGCTGCGCTGGGTGAACCGACGGCTGGTGCGCCCGTTAAAGCGTACTTCTGACTATGCGAGCCGCTTTGCTGCGGGGGATCGGCTGGTTGCCGAAAAGCTGCACCTGGCACATACGGGCAATGAAATCGACGCGTTGGGGCAATCCATCAACCACATGGTAGAGGATATCCATAGCTATACCGAAGAGATTCGGCGTAAGGCTCAGGCGGAGCAAAAACTGGCGGTGGAAATGAACGCCGCGCGGGATATCCAGATGGGTATGCTGCCTGCCAAGTGGACGGGCAGCGGATTCGGGCTTGCAGCCAGCATTCATACTGCGAGGCAGGTTGGCGGAGATTTTTACGGGTTTCAACAACTGCGTGACGACGCGGTGTTTGCCGCGGTGGCGGATGTAACAGGCAAAGGGGTCTCTGCGGCGCTGTTTATGGCATGCGCCTGCACACTGATGGAGGCGCGGCTGCACCTGCCGCTTGCGGAAATGATGCGGCAGGTCAACGAAGAATTGGCAAAGAAAAACGATGCGTTGATGTTTGTGACGATGTTTGCCTGCGTGCTGGACAAGGCGGAGGGGGTGCTGCACTATGTGAATGCAGGGCACAATCCACCCGTGATTTATGCCAACGGCTGCGCAGAGCTGCTAAAAGATGACCCGGACTTCGTGCTGGGTCCGATGCCGGGGGCACAATACGAGGAAAAAACGTTGCCATTAACAGAGGATTTTGCGCTGCTGCTATACACGGATGGCGTAGTGGAAGCAGAGAACAGCGCACAGGAATTTTTTGGGACGAAGCGCCTGCTTACGCGTGTGCAGGCGATGTTTGAATGCCAAAGCACGGCAGAGCAGGTGATTGGCAGTGTGGAACAGGCGGTAGAGGAGTTTGCCGCAGGGGCGGAACAATCGGATGACATCACACTGCTGTGTGTGATACCGAACGGAGAAACAAAAGATGTATGAACGAAGTGCAAAAATAATCAATCAGCAATTTTCAAAGTATTTTTTACCGACGATTTTAATGACGATGGCGCTTTCCATGAGCGTTGTAGTTGACGGCATTATCGTAGGGAATACGCTGGGAGCGGATGCGCTGGCGGCGGTCAACATTGTGATGCCGGTGACGTTGATTTTTAACGCAGTGTATGCGTTGATTGGCGTGGGGGGCGCAACGCTGTATTCAGTGGCGCTGGGCAGGCAGGATAAGCAAGGCGCTGCCGGCATCTTTACGGCGTCGGTGCTGGTGATGGCGGTTATTGCGGCCGCGCTGTTTGCAGTAAGCTTTGCGTGCGTGGACGGCTTAAGCGCGGCTCTGACTGCGAACGCGCCCGCGCTCACGCAGTTTGTGCGCGCATACATGGGAACATTGTTTTTGGGGATTCCCGTTTTGATTTTGACCCCCGGATTGGTGTATTTCCTGCGGGCGGCAGGCAAGCCGCAATTATCCTCTGCCGTATTGATTGTTGCAAACGTGATCAACTTATGTTTGGATCTGTTGTTTATCCTGGTGTTTCGCATGGGAATTATGGGTGCGGCGCTGGCAACGGTGCTCGGTTACGTGGTGGGGCTGGTGATGGCGCTGGCCGGTGTGCTGCGCTCCAAGCATCTGCGTTTAAACAAACTGCAAAAAGGCTGGGGAAAGACGGCGGCGGAGCTGTGCGCGACCGGACTGCCCAGTGCGCTTTCCACCGTTTTGAATTTTTTGAGGCTGACGGTGATGAATCAGATTGTAATGGCGATGCTGGGTGCGGATGGCGCGGTTGCTTTTTCGGTCTGCATGTCCTGCCTTTCGCTGACCGCTATGTTTGTGGGCGGCGCGGCGCAGACCATGATCCCGATTTTCGGAACGCTTTACGGTGAAAAAGATTATGCCGGCATGCAGTTTACGATCAAGCGGACGGTGAGAACGGTGATCATTGCAAGCATTGCCTTGCTGGTTGTATTTGAGCTGTTTCCGGTGCAGATTTCGATGCTGTTTGGCGTTACGTCGGCGGTGCAACTGGAGATTGCAGCACAGGCAATTCGTATCTATTCCATTAGCCTGCCGTTTATGGGGCTGCTGTTTGTCGCCGGGTGTGTTTATCAGGTGACAGGCAAGCGCAAGCTGTCCTCTTTGGTGCCTATTTTGGAAAACTTTGTGATTATTATTCCCTTGGCGCTGGCGCTGGCGATTGCACTGGGCGCGGTTGGGATATGGTCTGCATTCCCGCTGGCAGAGGTCATAACCATTGGTATCATCGCGGTGATTGCAGCGCATATACGGCGCAAATCAGGAGAAACCGGCATTTTACTGATGGAGGAGCAACCCGCAGAAATACTGGATGTATCCATTGCGATGGAGGTGGCACAGGCAACGGGGTTGTCTGCCCAGGCGATTGAATTTTGTGCGGCACATGGCATTGACTATATCAGAGCCAGCAAGGTGGGAGTTGCCATCGAGGAAATGGCAGTGAACACGATACAAAATAACGCAGGCAACAAAGGCGACTTGATTGACGTACGGGTGAACATGACCGGCGGCTTGGCCGTGATTTCCATGCGAGATAACGCAGCTCCGCTGGACCCGCTGCTGTGCATCGAGGGCAACACTGCGGGCGGGATTGACTTACTGATCGCAATCGCAAAAGAGGTGAAATACAGCCGCCTGCTGGGTATGAATTGTACGCGCATTGAAATCGTGGTATAATAGCGCATGAAAAGCATGGGTAAAGCACAGGATAGGAGAAAAGAGAATGGAATTGACAAGAGAGAATGGAACGCTGACTTTGAAGCTGAGTGGAAGGCTGGATGCCAACACCTCGGCTGAGGTGATCGAATGTGCACGCAGTGAGAAATTTGAGCACATGGAAATCTGCATGGAACTGCTGGAGTATATTTCCAGTGCGGGGCTGCGCGCATTGCTGGCATGTAAACAAGCGGCGGACGCCTGTGGCGGTACGCTGGTGGTGAAAAAACCGCAGCCGGCTGTGTTGGACATTATGGTAATCAGCGGCTTTAAAAAAATGTTGAACATTCAAGAATAAAACGCTGAAATTGACAAAGTGAACATGCCAGAGGCAAGAGATATGCAAGAAATAACACTCCCGGCGAAGGCGGAAAATCTTTCGCGCGTCAACGCGTTTTTGCAGGAAATGGGCGTGGGCGATCAATATGCTGTACTGATTGCAGCGGAAGAGATTTTTATTAATATTGCTTCTTATGCTTACGAAACGGAAGGTGACGTCACACTGCGCGCACAGATGCAGGACGGATGCTTTGTGATGGAATTTATTGACGCGGGCATTGCTTATGATCCGCTGACCGCCACTGCGCCGGACGTGGGTCTTTCTGCAAGCGAACGAACACCCGGAGGTTTGGGGATTTTTATCGTCCGTCAAAGCATGGATTCGGTGGAATATGAACGGCGCGGCAACTGCAATGTATTGCGGATGTCGAAAAAAATGAACGAGCCAAACAATTTGGTCGAACCGGAGAAGGTCTTGTGATGCGAAGTGTCTTGATTGTGGTAGACATGCAAAATGATTTCATCAGCGGCACGCTTGGCGGCGAAGCGGCGCAGGAGATACTGCCTCATGTTCGAGAAAAAATAAAGCAGTACCGCGAGCGGGGCGAGGCAGAATGCGGCATCGTATTTACGCAGGATACGCACGAAGCAGACTATCTGAGCACACCGGAAGGCAAACTGCTCCCTGTGGAACACTGCATACGCAACAGCGTTGGTTGGCGCATCCATGAGAGCCTTGCAAAGCGCGGCGACTACTGCATTGAAAAACGCTATTTTGGATATGATTGGTCTGCGGAAGCGATGTTGGAAGGGGTGCAGGAAATCGAGCTGGTGGGGGTATGCACGGACATCTGAGTGATCGCAAATGCAATGGTATTAAAAGCGCTCTATCCCAAAGCAGTGATTACGGTAGACAGCAAGTGCTGCGCCGGAACCGGAGAGGCGGCGCACAACGCGGCGCTTTTGATTATGCGCAACTGTCAAATCCATGTGATCTAAAAATAGGATGGCGCGATCGGGCAAAAGAGGCTGCGAAGGCGAGCGTGATTTTGAGATTACAAACCTTTATGTTCACAAAAGCTGCTCTTGTGATGCCGGAGCGCAGGCAGTACACTTTCAGTGGCATCATTTTTTTCTGAGATACGTCGACGGATGCAAAATGACATATTTACTGCACAGAGCTTTACGTCGTGCGGTATGCCTATTACGGGTTTGTGCACTTTGAGCGAGTGAGAAGGAGCGCGCATATAGATCGGCTGTCGCACACTTCAAAACTGCCGCCTGATGTTGGCGTATTTTTTTGGCTCAAGTTGCATATACTCTGCGTGAACGGGGGATGAATGTTGAAACGGGATTGCAGGAAAAGACGAAGCATATTTGACAAACGTGATACGAACGAGATAGAATGATATGCTAATAGATGCGCAAGCAAAAAAGAGTAGAGGTTTCCAAATGAAGATGACGATTAAGCAGATTGCCGAAATGGCGGGCGTTTCGAGAGGGACAGTGGACCGTGTGCTGCACAATCGGTATGGCGTAGATCCCACTGTGAAGAAAAAAGTGAAAAAAATACTCAAAGAGATTGAATATCAGCCGAATGTTGTGGCAAAGGCACTGAAAATGTCGGGTCGTGATTTGCATTTTGCATATATTATTTTAGACACTTCAAATCCCTTTTGGGATATCGTTGTCAATGGCTTCTATGAAGCACAAAAGTCGCTGGAGCCATTTGGGGTGCGCATCACGCGCGTCAATATGAAAGAAATAGATCCGCAGGAGCAGGTACGCTGCATTGAACAACTGCTGCACGGAGATGATGAGATAAACGGACTCATGTTGCCGGGGATTGACAGCCTTGACGTTAACCGATATATTGCACAAATCAAAAATAAGATTCCGATCATCACTTACAACACGGACATCAATGCCGAAAATCGCCTATGCTTTGTGGGGCAGAATCATTTGCAGGCAGGACAGGTGGCGGGGCGGTTGATGGCGCTTTTGCTGCGAAAGGATGGCGAAATCGCTTCGTTTGTTGGTATGAAGAAAACGAGGGCGCATATTGAGCGTCTGGCAGGACTAAAGAATTTTTTAAGTGTGGAAAGACCAAATTGTGTCGTGCGTGAAATCATCCATCGTGAAGCGGATGACGTGGCATATGAAAAGGCAAAAAAGGTTTTGCAAAACGCTGCATTGTCGGCAATCTACGTGACGGGAGAAGGCAGTGTAGGGGTGGCGAAGGCGCTAAAAGAATCGGGACGCAGACCGGAAGTGAAAATGATCTGCTATGACATGATCAAGGGCATTGTGGACGCAGTGAAGGATGATATCATCGATATTACGATTGGCCAGCAGGAATATATTCAGGGATATATTGCAGCGAAAATCATGTACGATTACGTTGCGCTCGGAATTGCGCCGCAAAGCAACTGCGTTTATACAGCGACGGACATTCGTGTCAAAGAAAATGTTGAATTCAATGAATTTAGCATTGGCAAGGATTTTGATTTCTTATTTGCGCTTAACCATGAGTGATGCAAAAGACGGAAAAGTGCACAATGATAGGTCTTTTGCTGTGCTCGAACATAGACAATGGCGGATTTGGTGTGGCAACAACCAGGGGGAACGGGGTACGCATTAACAAGGACATGCCGACATTATAAAAAAATACATATTAAAACAAAAAATTACAAAAAAATGGTTGACATAACAAATACAATATGATAACTTAATGTTATTATTTTTATATTATTTATATCCGTGTTCGAACACGGAAGCGGTCTATCTGGTTTTTCTCAACTACAACTCAATGAAAGAACACGCAAAGTACTTTTTTATGTGAGTTTAATGTGCAAGTTACAGAGGAAAAAGCAAGTGTACAGATACCTGTGCATTACAAAATACGAAAACATACAATGAGAGGTAAAAAAGATGTCGAAGAATTCCAGTGGTCAACCTACGCTAATGTCGAATGCTTTGAAAATCGGAAGAAGCTATGTGATTATTCTGTACTTTATTATTTTGTGCGTTGTAATTGGCTTGATTTCGCCGAATTTCCTTTCCTCGACAAATGTGATGAACAACTTGCGTTCCGCATCCTATTACGGGATCATGTGCCTTGGCATGACGTTTGTCTTTATATCCGGAGGACTGGACTTGTCCGTAGGATCTGTGCTGGGACTAAGCTCTTTGATCATGGCTTTGTGCTTGACCTCGGGTGTTCCGGTTGTGATTTCGATCATCGTAGGGCTGGCGGTTGGAGCGGGTATTGGACTGGTCAATGGATTTTGCATCATTAAACTGCGCATACCTGCAATGATCGTAACGCTGGGCATGATGTTTGTGGCGCGAGGGTTTATCAACGTGATTACAGAGGGGCAACCGGTGTACCCGCTGCCGGAATCCTTCAACACCATTTCGAAGATCAATGTGTTTGGAATCAATGTTGCCGTATGGTTTTTGATTGCGGCTACGATACTGTTTGAATTTGTGCTGCGCAGAACCATTTACGGGCGTTCGATCTACGCGATTGGCGGCAACCACGAAACGGCTCGCCTATCAGGCATTAAAGTGGACAAGATCAGCATTAGTGTATATGTGATTTCGGGCCTTTGCGCAGCTATATCCGGTGTATTTATTACATCGCGCATCACATCGGCACAGGTGACGACAGGTTCGGGGTATGAGATGGATGTGATCGCGGCGACCATCATTGGCGGTACAAGCTTGTTTGGCGGCGTGGGAACCGCGATCGGCTCTTTCTTCGGAGCGCTGTTTATGGCTTTTTTGAAGGCAGGGATTGTGTCGATGCGATTGACGGCATATTGGCAAAATGTGGTGATTGGGATTTTACTGGTTGTGATGGTTGGAATCGACCAGTACCAGAGAAGAAAACAGGCAAAGAGTTGATTATTTAGGGTTACCCTAAATCAAGAATAAAGGAGGAGAAGAAATGAAAAAACTATTGGTATTGGCATTGGCGTGTCTGCTGGCATTGGGCGTGTTTAGCGGTTGTGGCGCTGTGGTGACGACGGAAGGAGCCGCACAGTCTGAAGCGCCGGCACAAGCGGAGGAGGAGGCAAATCTCGCGAAGGAAGCTGACGTTGCAACGGATGAGGAAGCGGCTGAACAGGCAGAGGGAGAGACAGATTACTCGGACATTACCGTTGCTTGGGTTTCCCCGCTGATTGCACACGAATTTTACAACTATGCAAAGCAGGGGATGGAGGATTGCGCAAAGGAGTTTGGCTTTAACAGCTATTGGACGGGCGCTGACGATCATACCAGTGAAAAGATGATTGAAGCGATGGAATCTGTGATTGCGGATGGCGTGGATGCGATTGCAACGGTGCCGCTTTCTGAGAGCGCCTGGGCACCCGTATTGCAGAAGTGCAATGAGCAGGGAATCCCGGTTGCGGCTGCGGCTTGCGAAGTATCGGAGGATCTGATTGTAGGTTACGTGGGCACTGACAACTATAATGTCGGACAAAAGATGATTGAAGAAGCACATAAATCCTTAGGAACGGATGAACTGAATATTGGGATTTTGATGTCGAATCTGGACACGGCAAATCAACTGGTACAGAAGCAGGCGGTGGAAGACTACGTGAAGGAAAATAACATCAAAGGCGGCGTGATTGACGTGCGTGAAACGCTGGGCGATGCGAATACGGCTCTAGACGTTGCCAGCGCAATGTTTATGGCATATCCGGAAATGAATGTCTGCTTGAGTTTTACCGGTGAAGGCGGCGCAAGCGCAGCGCAGTCGGCAGCGGAACTGGGCAGCGAAATCTGCATCATTGGCATGGACGATTCGGAATTGACCCGCGCTGCCATCGAAAATGGTACGCAATATGCCTCCATGGCTCAAAACTGCTATAAGTGGGGATATTACTCGACAAAAATGGCGTTCCTGGCGGCAGTGGATCGTTTGGATGAAATGGAGTCCAATGTGATCGACTCCGGCGTGGTCATGATTACCAAAGACAATGTAAAAACGTATGCGGATGAGCTTTACGTGATGCCGTAAAAAGCAATAAAATTGGAACCCATAATGTTTTGCGGGAGGTTAAGGCGCCTCCCGCAAAGTAATGGCTGCAAGGGAGATGTCGTATGGAATATTTGCTCCAAATGAATCATATCAGGAAAGAGTTTCCTGGTGTGCTTGCGCTGAATGATGTTAGCTTCTTCATCAAACCGGGGGAGGTATATTCGATCATTGGAAGTAATGGCGCAGGGAAATCGACGCTGATGAAGGTGCTAAGCGGGGCGTATCCTGCCAGCACATATACAGGCGAAATTATTATAAATGGAAAGACACAGCGGTTTATGACGCCTGCGGACTCTGAAGAGGCCGGCGTTGCGATGATCTACCAGGAAATCTCACTGATGCTGGACATGACTATTGCGGAAAATATCTTCATGGGGAATCTGCCGCGCACTGCAACGGGACTGATGGACACCAGAGAGCTTTATAAAAGATCTAGAGAGCTGTTGGAGCAGGTTGGTTTGGATTTGGATCCCAAGGCAATGGTGCGCGCACTGAGCACCAGTCAGCAGCAGATGTTGAGCATTGCAAAGGCGATGGCAAAGAATCCTAAAATTCTTGTGCTGGATGAGCCTACTTCGACGCTGACAGAGACAGAAGTGCAGTTTCTATTCAAAATTATCGAGAAGTTAAAAGAAAAAGGTGTTTCCTGCCTCTATATCTCACATAAACTGGATGAGGTATTCGCGCTTTCCGATCGTATTATGGTGATGCGGGATGGCGCGGTGCAGGGCGTGGTGGAGCGCGCGGATGTGGACCCTCATACATTAATCTGCATGATGATCGGGCAGCAATATACTGCGTTTGAACGAACGAAATCTAGAATTGACGCTTCTATCAAGCGGTTTGAAATCAAAAATTACAGCGTAATGCATCCGAATATTCCGGGTAAGAATATTCTGAATGATATAAATTTTGACGTGAAAAAGGGCGAAATTGTGGGGCTGATCGGTTTGGTTGGCTCCGGCAGAAGCGAGCTGGTCACAAGCGTTTTTGGCTATCACAATCAGGCGAGTGCCGGTGAGATTTATCTGGATGGGAAAAAAGTGACGATCAATACGCCGCTGGATGCGAAAAGGCACGGACTTGCATTGCTGACCGAAGATCGGAAAGTGAACGGGTTTGTTGACATGATGACTATTCGTGAAAACATAACGCTCCCGAATTTGCAGGATGTGAGCAAGCGGGGCGTGATTGATCGCGGTAATGAAAAGGACCAGGCGCAAAAATACAAGGATGCACTCGCAATCAAGGCTAACAGCATCAATACGATCCTATCTACGCTGAGTGGCGGAAACCAGCAAAAAGTTGTTTTAGCTAAGTGGCTGATGTCAGAGCCGCATGTGCTGTTTTTGGATGAGCCGACACGCGGTATTGACGTTGGAGCAAAATTTGAAATCTATAAAATTATTGAAGATCTTGCGTATGACGGGATGTCAGTGGTATTGATTTCCTCGGAATGGGAAGAACTGATGAATTTGTGTGACCGCTTTGTTGTACTTGCAAAAGGAAAGATGGTCACGACATTGCATCGAGATGAGATCGACGAAGTAAAGGCGAATCATTTGGTTGCAGGATTGCAGTAGAAGGAGCAATAAATGAACTCAAGAGAAACACTAATCAACTCGCTTAGTTATCAAGAAGGGCGAATCCCAGTAGACTTGGGGGGGACGGCCGTAACCGGAATGCACTGCGAGACGGTTGCAGCCCTAAGAGCAATACTGGGACTGGAGGACAGACCAGTGAAAATCGTTGACCCGTACCAAATGCTTGGAGAGATTGACGAGGAACTGATCGAAGCGTTGGGCGTCGACACGTTGCCGCTTTGGGATGAACGGTCATTGGTTGGTATTCGTATGAAGGACTACAAAGAGTGGACGACGCCTTGGGGGCAGGACGTTATGGTGCCCGGTGAATTTAATGTGACGAAGAGCGAACAAGGTGATGTTTTTTTGTACCCACAGGGGGATTTGCAGGCGAAACCATCGTTGCATATGCCTGCATCCGGACGCTTTTTTGACGCGGTGGATCGGCAAATGCCATACGACGAGGAGAATCTTCGTTTGGAGGACAATACGGAGGAATTTTGCCTCGTTGATGCAAACACACTTACTGCCTTGGGCGAAAAGGCAGCGCAGCGAAGCAAAAGCGGCAAAGGAATTGTGGGATCTTTCGGCGGTGCCGCGTTTGGAGACATTGCCTTGGTACCGGCTGTTGGACTAAAGGAGCCAAAAGGCGTGCGCGGCGTAGCGGACTGGTATATGTTGCTGGCAAGCGATCCGGATTTTGTAAAGAGGATATTTGACGCGCAGCTGGAAATCGTGCTGGAAAACTTGAAGCGGATTGCGCAGGTGGTGGGGGATGTGCCACAAGTGCTGTACACATGCGGCACGGACTTTGGCACGCAGATCGGAACGTTTTGCTCACTGGACACGTTCCGCAACCTGTACAAGCCGTACTATAAAAAGGTGAATCATTGGATTCATCAGAACACGGCGTGGAAGACGTTCAAGCACAGTTGCGGATCGGTTGAACTGTTTGTTGAGGATATGATCGACGCGGGATTTGACATTTTGAATCCCATCCAGTGGATGGCAGCAAACATGGACAGGCGGGAACTGAAGCGCAAATATAAGTCCAGAATCACATTTTGGGGCGGAGGCATCAACACGCAGCAGACTCTGCCGTTTGGCACACCGGATGAGGTGTATCGTGAGGCAAAGGAATGCTGCGAGATTTTTGGTGAGGGCGGCGGATTTGTGTTCAGTGCGATCCACAACATCCAAGCGCGCGTTCCGGCAGAAAATGTTTTAGCATTGTTTCAGGCGGTGCGCGACCACAATGCAAATTTTTCTGGATGAAAGGCTGCGCAGAGCAAGCGGCAACATACAGAAACAAGTGACCAATGAGTTGTGAATGCGTAAGCTGTTTTGCGAAGTGCGCGCGTATGGAGTGGAAAAGCGAAAGTGGACGGGAGAAATCAATGAATAGCTTTGAGCGAATTATGGCTGTGATAGAGGGTAGACATTCAGATCGCACGCCAAACGCGAATATCGTGATGCAGATTGCTGCGAAAGAGATTGGTGTATCTTATCAAGCGTACTGCAAAGATTACCGGAATTTGGTTCGAGGCAACCTGCACTGTGCGGAGAAATATGGAATTGATATTGTGTCTGTCATGCAGAGCCCGGTATCGGAGTCCCATGACTTGGGCGGATCAACCGTGTTTCCGAAGGATGGTGTACCGTATCCGGAGCAACCTTTGATTCGAGAAAAGGCCGATTTGTTGAAACTAAAGACGATAGAACCCTTTGAGGGCGGTATGATGTGGAATGCGGTTCAATCGGTTCGTAGCTTTTGCGAACAGGTGAAGAATCAAATTGCGATCGTTGGCTGGGTGGAAGGCTGCTTTGCGCAGGCGGCTGACTTGATGGGTGTAACAGAGTTTTTAATCGCATTGGCGGATGAGGAGCAGCGGGTGTTTATTCAGGATTTGCTGGACTTTATACTGGAACAGGAGACTCTATATGCTAAGGCGCAGATACGTGCGGGGGCGGACATCATAGGCGTGGGGGACGCGATTTCGTCCGTTGCCGGACCGGCTGCATACCGTGAATTGGCTCAGCAATATCAGTACCGGTTGCTTGGCGCGATCAAGGAGATGGGAGCCAAGACCAAGCTGCATATTTGTGGGAATACACTGCCTTTTATAAAAGAAATCCCATATACCGTATGCGACATTTTGGATGTTGACTGGATGGTACCGCTGGAACAGGCGAGAGAAGCCGCGGCAGGCAGGACGGTGCTTTCCGGAAACTACGATCCTGTGGGCGTGCTGCTTCAGGGGTCAGAACAGGATGTGGC
Source organism: uncultured Christensenellaceae bacterium (assembly GCA_964454685.1). Taxonomy (GTDB): domain Bacteria; phylum Bacillota; class Clostridia; order Christensenellales; family Christensenellaceae; genus CAYVTZ01. The sequence goes on along the minus strand of CAYVTZ010000037.1, from coordinate 3,901 downwards.
AAACGCGGTACATCGCTGCACACAGATAGCGGGTAAAAAGTATTTTTCGGCAGGCGGGTGCGAAGTGCCAAAGGATACTCCGACCGAAAACTTGTTGCAAGTCAGCAAAGCATTGAGAGGCTAAAGGGCCTCTTGCAACGACATCAAAGCAAACCGTGTGCCTACATGCTGCGCTTATGCAGCATTCGTACATGGTTTTTTTGTGTAAAAATAAAGCGAAGCTAATAGAGCAGTCGCAGCAAGGCAAGGAAGTGATCGGATATGCTGATTCAGATATCTCAGGATGGATTTTGGCTAGGAAATTCATTCCCTGCATGTATACTGCGTGGAGAGGGTTTGTATCAATTAAACAACTCGGTCAAGGAAAGGGATGCAGAAGCATAGGAGTTGCTCGAAATGGGGCGATTTTTTTTTCGAAAGGCGACGACGCTGCAATTGGGAGGAAGGACTTAAAACTAAAGTATTGTTCGCTACAGCGTGGTGCGTTAAATGATACTTTTTGCTACGTGAAGATGAACCGATTTGAAAACCGTCGGTAAGTGGAATCAAATAATGTTCGAACAGATTCTTGCTTGCAAAATGATTTGGAGGAAAGAAATATTAAAAATGTATTGACATGGTATAAGATGTGGCATATAATTCCATCATACCATTGTTGGTACATACTGTCATTAAGAATCAGGAGGGAAAAAATGAATAAGTTGAAAAAAAGTTTGGTATTGTTGTGTATTCTATTCTTGTCTGCATCGCTAATGTTTGCGTGCGCATCGCCTGAAGCCAAGACGGCAACAGCAGAGGAGCCAGCATCACAGGAGGCGCAAAACGAGCAGACGAAAGAGCCGGAAAAGAAAGATAGCGAAGCAATCAAAATCGGATTTTCTGCATTTTCTATGGCTCAAGAATGGTATCAGAACATTGCAAATGGAGCACAAGCGCGTGCGGATGAACTGGGAATTGAACTTCTTGTGGCGGACGCAAACAATGATTCCAACACACAAGTACAATCGATCGAGAGCTTTATTGCGCAGGGTGTGGACGCAATCATTATTTCGCCAGTTGATGCAAAAGCATTGGCTCCTGTGATGAAGCAGGCGGAGCAGCAGGGGATTTTGGTGGTAACCGAGTCGAATCCTGTGGATGGAGCCGTCACAACTGTTGGTCAGTCGGACTATGATTCAGCATATAAAGCGGGTGAGTGGTATGCGCAGTATGCAACAGACAATGAGATTGAACCCAAACTATTGATTTTGGGATACGAAGCGCTGCAGAACTGTCGTGATCGCGTAGCAGGGTTTAAGAAAGCATTGGATGATGCGGGTGTTGCGTATGAAGTAAAAACGGAAGTGGACGGTGGATTCCGTGAAGAATCGCTCAATGCAGCCACAGATGCATTTACGGCAAACCCGGACATCAACACGGTCTTTGGCATCAATGATGATTCTGCGCTGGGGGCTGGAGCTGCTATTAAGGCTGCCGGATTGAATGAAGACGGCATCGTGAACTTTATCTATGGGTTAGAAGGCATTGCCGGTAGAAGCGCACTGGAAAAGGGAGGAATGTACAAAGCAGGCATGGCAATGTTTCCCGAGTATGTTGGTGTAACTTGCGTTGATGCTGCATTTGCTGCAATCAACGGGGAGGAGATAGAGGAGAAGACTCAATCTCCAACCAGCGTTATTACAAATGCCGAGTTTGATCAGTATTTTATCAAGGACGGAGATAGTTACGGTTTGAACTTTGATGCAGTTGCTGCGTTGAATTAGTGATTTTTTAGGACTTGTGTGTCATATGTCTCTAAGATGGCGCATTGCATGAATGATTTTGAGTGGCTCCCTGCCGCGTATTGGATATGCAGCAGGGGGCCGCAAGAGGGGTAAGAACATGGAAAAACAAAATAAGATAAAACGCATTTTACAGCATGACCAGTTTACGATTGTAATTTCTTTGATTATTCTGTGTATAGTAGGTGGATGCCTGACGAATGTTTTTTTGACAGGAACGAACATCATGAATGTGTTGCGCTCCGCATCGCTTACCGCGGTAACTGCAATGGGGATGTCGTTCATTTTGTTGATTGGGGAGATTGATTTGAGCGTAGGATCAACCCAAGGGTTTGTAGGCGTGATTGTAGTGATGCTGGCGAACATGACGCAGAACTTTTTTGTGGCATTGGTTTTGGCGCTGCTGGTCGGCGCAGCGATTGGCTTTGCAAATAGCTTACTGGTAACAAAGTGTAAAATCAATTCACTGATTGCGACGCTTGGTACAATGGCGATTTTACGAGGCGTAGCTTACGTTTCAACTGATGGTGTTTCTCTGCAAGTTAATCTGGAAAACTATTCTGAATTTGGGGCGGGATATTGGGGACCGTTTCCTATTCCGTTAGTTATTGCGGTTGTCATTTTTGTGATATTATTCTTTGTGTTGAACAAGACGGCGTTTGGTAGATATATTTATTCAGTAGGCGGAAATGAAAGTGCCTCTGTATTATCGGGAATTGATGTGAATAAAATCAAAATACTGGTTTATATGTTATCCGGAGTTTTAACCGCTCTTTCGGCGGTGATGCTTTCCTCACGGTTAAACTCGGGGCAACCGAATGCGGGCATCGGCTTTGAATTTGAAGTGATTGCTGCTGTGGTGCTCGGCGGCGTAAGCATGGATGGCGGGAAAGGCTCGCTATTAGGAGCTATTGTCGGAGTGCTGATTTTATCTGTTCTAAAAAATATCCTGGTATTGATGAATGTTTCTTCATTCTATCAGGAAGTTGCTCGGGGCATTGTGATTTTGATTGCGGTGTACTTGGATGGTAGAAGTAAGAGAGCGATGCAAAAGAAATTGCTTTTAGAAAAAATTGCGTGAGTGTGGGGTGAAAGAGATGAGTGTTCCTGTGATTGAACTAAAAAATATCCATAAGCGATTTCCCGGTGTCTATGCGTTGCGAGACATGAGCCTTACGGTCAACAAAGGTGAAGTGCACGCGCTTGTCGGAGAAAATGGGGCTGGAAAGTCGACGTTGATTAAGATTATTTCCGGCGCTTATCGTGCAGAGGAAGGATGCTATTTCATCGGTGGTGATGAAGTTGAGATCCAAAGCCCGGCAGATGCGATACAAAATGGAGTTGGTGTGGTCTATCAAGAGCTGAACTTAGCAGAGAATATGAACATTGCAGAAAACATCTTTTTTGGACGTTTACCACAGAATCAGCTGGGTGTGGTTGACTTTCATTATGTCAACAAAGAAGCAACTAAATTCTTGGAAATAGTGGGGCTATCCATTGACCCAAGAACGAAAGTGGGGCATCTGACGATTGCAAAGCAGCAGTTGGTGGAGATTGCCAAAGTGCTTTCGTTCCAGCCGAAGTTGGTGATCATGGACGAGCCGACATCTGCATTGAGCACAACGGAAATCAACAATTTATTTCAAGTGATTGAAAAACTGAGAAGTCAAGGTGTGGGCATCATATATGTGTCGCATAAAATGGATGAAATTTTTCGCTTGTCTGACCGGATCACGGTAATGAGAGATGGGCAGCATGTAAAGACGTTGCGTACAAAAGATGTGACAGAGGACGAATTGATCAAACTAATGGTAGGGCGCGATGTGGTGAACTTGTACCCCCGCGATTATAATGAAAAGGGGGAAGTGGTTTTGGAAGTGTCGGGATTGACCACAGACTACGTCCATGAAGTTTCCTTTCTCGCTAGGTCGGGCGAAATTGTGGGGTTCTCGGGGCTGATGGGATCGGGAAGGACAGAACTTGCAAATGCGCTTTACGGGGTTGATAGAAAAAAATCGGGCACAATCAAAATAAGTGGAGTACCGGTTGACATACGAGCGCCGAAGTGAGCCCTTCTCGAAAAAATGGACACGAGAAAGCTCTAAAAAACGAAAGAATAC
>CAYVTZ010000036.1:9424-29882 GCA_964454685.1 uncultured Christensenellaceae bacterium | reverse complement strand
ATCATTTTATCTCATCTGACAATGGAGGTTTACACATTTTTTTCAGCACTACCAACGATACCCTCGCCCGTCGCTCATCTGCAACATCACTTGATTTTGCGGAGCTTCTGAACGCTTGGTTTCGATCCCTTTATATACTTGTTCCACAGTTTCCATAGAGTCTCCAAGCTTGATGCCTCGCGCCGTCTGCTCGTCTTCATTAATTAAAAATACTACACCTTGCTCGCGTTCATCTGGGTTTGCAATTTCCTTCCCATCCTTGTAAATCAGAAAATCCTTTTCCTGCAACGCCCCGCCAGCGCACCCCACAAGGCACCCTGCCATCAACGCCACAATCACCAACACCGCCAACACTTTTTTCATACTTTCATCCTCCGTTCCTTTTGGAAGTATGATAGCACAAACCTCTCATAAAATCAAACCCATGTTGCACACACGCGCACTCCTTAATTTTGTATTCTAAATTCTACCTTGTAAATTGAAAAGAGCGCACTCTCGTACGCTCTTTCCTATTTTTGCCGTCAATCCATAATCTATTCAGTCCACCCCGTATTTCGCATCAAAGGCGTCTGCCTCCTCTTTATTTTGGGTCGCAAACAAGCCTAAAGTCCCATTCTCCAAAAACTGAAATGTCAGACGGTATCCTCGTCCATCACTCATCTGTATTATCGTTTGATTTTGTGGAGCTTCCGAACGCTTCATTTCAATATCCTTGTATGCTTGTTCCACCGTTTCAATCGAATCACCCAACTTGATGCCCCGTGCTGTCTGCTCGCCTTCCTCTAAGTAAACCGTTCCCCATTCGTCCTCGTCCGGATTCTTGACTTCCTTCCCATCCTTGTAAATCAGAAAATCCTTTTCCTGCAACGCCCCGCCAGCGCACCCCACAAGGCACCCTGCCATCAACGCCACAATCACCAACACCGCCAACACTTTTTTCATACTTTCATCCTCCGTTCCTTTTGGAAGTATGATAGCACAAACCTCTCATAAAATCAAACCCATGTTGCACACACGCGCACTCCTTGATTCTGTATTCTAAATTCTACACTGTAAATTGAAAAGAGCGCACTCTCGCGCGCTCTTTTTGTGCTTTAATCGCTGATCCTCAATCTGTCCCATACTCCTTGTCATATGCATCAGCCGCTTCCTTGGTTCTGCTCGCAAATATTCCTAAAGCTCCTTCTCCTGAAAATTGAAACGTCAACCGATATCCACGGCCATCGCTCATCTGCATCACCATTTGTTCCTCAATATAAGAAACGTCAACTCCCACACCTTTGTATGCTTGTTCTACCGCCTCAACAGAATCGCCTAATTTGATGCCCCGTACCGTCTGTTCCCCTTCTTCCAAATAGATTAGACCGCTCTCATTCTCATCCGGGTTCTTGACTTCCTTCCCATCCTTGTAAATCAGAAAATCCTTTTCCTGCAACGCCCCGCCAGCGCACCCCACAAAGCACCCTGCCATCAACGCCACAGTCACCAACACCGCCAACACTTTTTTCATGCTTGCATCCTCCGTTCCTTTTGAAAATATGATAGCATAAGCCCCTCAAAAAATCAAACCATGCACACCCGCCCAAAAGTCACACCTCTCAGAGTCCTCTATCTTCCTTCTTCGCTAGCGCCGAACAAAACACTCTGTTTCGTAAGTCTGCCCGTCTCCACGCTCACGCTGCTCCCTTCATCTTTTCACATAAAGCAAAAGCTTTCTCGCTCTCCTGGCATAGCCGGGGACGACCCTCGTGGCCGCCCCCCACCTTCATGCGCTTGCGCATTCCTTTTACGAAATGAATCCGCTGTTCTCGCAAACCAATCTCGTCTCTGTTGGTGTTCTGGTCATTGTACCCCATTGCGGATTCTTAAGGGCGGTCAGCCCTTATGGCGTTTGGGAGTCTGAGGGAATCCGAAACCCTCAGCGGTTTTGGTGACTTTTGCCGCCCAAAAGTCACACCTCTCAGAGTCCTCTATCTTCCTTCTTCGCCAGCGCCGAACAAAACACTCTGTTTCATAAGTCTGCCCGTCTCCACGCTCACGCTGCTCCCTTCATCTTTTCACATAAAGCAAAAGCTTTCTCGCTCTCCTGGCATAGCCGGGGGCAACCCTCGCAGTCGCCCCACCAACTTCGTGCGCGCCGGCGCATCTCTTGTAAACTGTTCACTGTCCGTCACTGCTCATCGCATATGCATAATTCGCCAAATAAAAAGTCAGTTCTTCACGATTCATATTCAATAATTTATCCGGGTCTACCCCTCTGCCCATGTAATAGTTGATTACCTGAAGCGGGAGAGATAGACCAATTAGTTTTTTAGCGCCTCAACCTCTTTGATGTCAGGCTCGTTTGCTTTTAAGGTCAGCTCGCCCACCTTCTTGGCCATCTCCGCCACGTCAGATTTGGAAAATTTATTCATCACCTCAACCGGTATCTGAATCACTTCCAGCTTCAATAATTCTAAAGCAACCTCTCGAAGAGTCGGCGATCCCAAATAGACCGCCAGACAGTTTTGTTCATGAATCAGTCTGCTTTTTTGTTGGGCGTTTTTGCAGTCTTCAAGTTTCCCCAATCGCTCCACCGCCTCCATATCATCCTCACTCAGCGCCACCAAAATCACTTTCTCGCCATACTTCCCGATTTCCACTTCCGCGGAAAACACCACCGCAGGGCCATTCCCCTGCCGTTGCAATTTCTTGACAAATGATGCTACGTTTACTTTAGACATAATTCTTTCTCCTTAAAAAATATATATTTGCAAAGGTGCCTTCGCACCCGTACATTCCATCTCACTATTTCTGCGTTCTTGTTCCATCCAAATCAGGCATGTAGGGCTGACCCTCACAGCCACCCACCCATGTTCGTGCACTTGCACACTCCCTAATCCTTAATTCTGCATCCTGTATTATCTCGTTGGGAACGGTCTTGACCGTTCCGAAACATCACGCATTGCCGCGTCCCCTTAATATCGCCATCGCTCATTCCCAATTTGCAAAGCTCACTCGCTGTCCTCTCAAACCAATCTCGTCTCTGTTGGCGTTCTGGTCATTGTACCCCATTGCGGATTCTTAAGGGCGGTCAGCCCTTATGGCGTTTGGGAGTCTGAGGGAATCCGAAACCCTCAGCGGTTTTGGTGACTTTTGCCGCCCAAAAGTCACACCTCGTAGAGTCCTCTATATCCCTTCTTTGCTATCGCTGTACAAAGCACTCTGTCTAAAAGCCCACCCTATCACACACAATATCCAATTACTTCCTGCAATATTCCTTTGCTTAATGCAAAACTTTCTCACTCCCTCGGCACAAACGGTGGATTACCTCTCGCTCAAGCACACAATCAAATCCGCAACCCCCGCACACCTTCCACGCTTCTTCGCGCCATCACATCCTCCAGCGCATATCGCACTGCGTCAATTACATGGTCGTTGCCGTCAGGGTATTGCGCTTTAAAATTTCCCATGCCATCTATGGCGTATTCATATCCGCAAAACTCACGTGCCGCATTCGGCGTACGCGCCGCATCAATGATAATCTCGCGTAGATCCTGCAACCACCGAAACCCGTGCTCACGGCTTCCCGGCCCCTTCCGCGCCCCCGCAATCGTCACCCCGCGCCCGTGCAGTTCCGCAATGCTGCGCGGTTCACTGCTGTCTGCCGTAACCATTCGCCGCACGCCATGTTGCCTCTGCAAAATCTCTCGTGCCAGCGTGTCATAGCTCGCACCCACCTTGCAATATTCCTCCAAAACCCACAAACGCCGTGCCTGTGCCTCCCACGCCACCATCACAAATGCCGCCGGATCAACCGCAAATCCAAAGTCCAGTCCATCATAAATACGATCCAAACGCAAAATTTCTTCCTGCGTGATCGCGCGTACCACAACATTGTCAAACACATTGCCGCCGCTTCCGCATGCCTCACCCAAATAAGCCCAACGGTAGCGCAGCTCGTCCATTTCCCTCGTCGCCTCCGCCTCGCGGATGAATTGCTCGCCCAGCCATCTGCGTGGCACATCTAAGTAGGTCGAATGATGGATCAGTCGCCCCGCACGTGGTTCACTCGCCGCCGCATTCACCCAGTTTTGCGCGCTTTTTGGCGGATTATATGAGTAAAAAATATTGGTATGCCCCCCACCGCGCACCACCGAGCGTACCACAGTGTCCACTTCCTCCATACCCTCAAACTCAGACAATTCCTCAAACCATAAATATTTAAAATACCCGTCTTGTAACTTGATCCCCTTGCTTTTGTCCGCATCATCGCACCCCTTAAACAAAATGCGTTGTCCCGTCGGCAAATAAATCAGTTCCTGCGGGCTTTTTTGATGATGCCAAAATCCATTTAATCCTAATCGCTCAATCGCCCACTTGCATTGCGCCACAACCGTGTAGGGAAGTGTGTTCCCCACTTTGCGGAACACGATTGCGTGTGCCGCCTTGTCCCGCAAAATCCCCTGGATCAATTCCACAGAAATAAACGAAGACTTACCCGACGCTCGCCCGCCCTTCAACCAATAATGGGAAAATTTATCCTTGCGCGCCGCGTGATGTACAAAAAAAAAGCAAGGAGCAATCACCTCGCTTAACTTTACCCTACTCATCGCACGCAACCCCTGTTCATTCTACAAAAATCCGCCGCTCCACTCATACACACCCTGACCTCCTGCCCCACTCACTATGATCTCTACTGTTCCTCTACCATTCCGCCCCCATCAAATCCACTTTCGCTGTCAATTACGTCGTCAATCACCGTCGGCGCTTCCCCGGCCAAGGCTTTGTCGTTCAGTAACCCATAACGCTTGGCAAGCAGCTCCGCCGCCTTCAGCCTCTCCTTCTCCTCTGGTGTTTTGCGTATCTTGCGCGCCTCACGACACCCGCCGCCCAAGCTCTCCACCACAACCACTTCCGATTGCGTCTCCCCGCGCATCACGCCTGTCAAATACTGTAATACCTCCTGTGCGCGCGCAATACTTTTGTCCTCAATCTCCTGCAATTTTTCTTGCACCAGCGCCATAATCAGTGCGTTGTGCCGATTTTTATATCCGGCATTATCCGCCCGTTTGTGCGCATATCCTGCACGCCTCGCAGCCTCAGAAGCATTCCCTGTTTCAACAAAATATAGCGCCCAACGGCGTTGTCGCTCGCTGAGCATTAATCCGTCTGCCATTCTCCACCTCTTATCATCAAAAAAGCGAGCATTGTGTGCCCGCTCCTCTCGCCTAGTTTTCCACATTGCTATCATACCACAAAATTCCGGCCGCGCGGCGGTCATAATACGGACAAAGATCGGACTCCACTCTCTCGCTTCTAAAATGCTATATATAATGTAGTAACTCGAACAAATCCTCGAACAATATCACGACTCCCATTGACTTTATATCCGGTCGTGCTATACTATATGTGTGGGATTGAGTATTTTATTTCTTGACATATACATTTTAAATATCCCACATCACACTTTCAGATCAGTAAAAGGGGTACATCATGAAAAGCAAACGTTTTCTATCTTTTGTCATCGCACTCGTTTTTGTTATGGCATTATTTATTCCTTCGGTTTCTTTTGCAGAGGATGCACCTGCTCCAACAGCAGTGCAGGCAGAAGCACCGCCGGAACAAGCTCCGGCAGAACCCACTCCCGAGCAAAGTGTCGAGCCGACTGTAGAGCCTTCTTCCGCACCAACTCTTGCGCCTTCGGAAGAACCCACGCTTGTTCCATCCGAGGCACCATCGGTCGACCCATCAGTCGAACCGACAACGGAACCAAGCGCAGAACCCACGGAAATGCCTTCTGCCCAACCAACCTTGGAACCATCGGCTGATCCAACGGTCGCACCCAGCGCGGAGCCCACGGCTTCGCCTCTCCCCAGTGTCGAACCAACCGCACCGCCTATGGATCCGCTCGCAGGGGATATCACTGCGCCCAAAGCCAAAAACATCACTGTGCTCACGCCTGAAATCGCCGCCCCCGGCACACTTCAGGTGCAGTTTGATTTAGAGGATGACACGGGGATTAAGGAGCTTAATTTCCAGATTAAGTCAAAACTCGCCAATGGCCAAACAACTACCAAATTTGTTGGGTGGAGTGCTTCAAGCACCAATTCAACCCCTCTGTCCACAGGATTGCATACTCTATCTTTTGCCATTGATGGTTCTTATCCAGTTAATAGTTACAAAATCACCTACTTAACTTTGTATGATACTGTAGGCAATAGCAGCAGCTACTCCAGTGGCGACTCTTTATATTCTCAAGCTGACCCCAACAAAATGTACGGAGGTTATGATTCTTCCTTGAGTACCTACGCAGAAGAGTTCTCCTACCAGGGCAACTTTCGCATCGTTTCTTCGCCCGCTCAAGATGTACTTCCTCCCAAAGCAAAAAACGTCAAAGTGCTCACACCAGAGATCGCCGCCCCCGGTACGTTACAGGTGCAGTTTGATCTAGAGGATGATACGGGGATTAAGGAGCTTAATTTCCAGATTAAGTCAAAACTCGCCAATGGCCAAACAACTACCAAATTTGTTGGGTGGAGTGCTTCAAGCACCAATTCAACCCCTCTGTCCACAGGATTGCATACTCTATCTTTTGCCATTGATGGTTCTTATCCAGTTAATAGTTACAAAATCACCTACTTAACTTTGTATGATACTGTAGGCAATAGCAGCAGCTACTCCAGTGGCGACTCTTTATATTCTCAAGCTGACCCCAACAAAATGTACGGAGGTTATGATTCTTCCTTGAGTACCTACGCAGAAGAGTTCTCCTACCAGGGCAACTTTCGCATCGTTTCTTCGCCCGCTCAAGATGTACTTCCTCCCAAAGCAAAAAACGTCAAAGTGCTCACACCAGAGATCGCCGCCCCCGGTACGTTACAGGTGCAGTTTGATCTAGAGGATGATACGGGAGTAAAGGAGGTTGTTTTCCATATTAATTCCAAACTCGCCAACGGCCAAACAACTACCAAATTTGTTTGGTGGAGTGCTTCAAGCACCAATTCAATCCCTCTGGCAACAGGATCGCATACCCTAACATTCCCAATCGACCCAACATACATGGAAAACAATTACAAAATCACCTACTTAACTTTGTATGATACTGTAGGCAATAGCAGTAGCTACTCCAGTGGCGATTCTTTATATTCTCAAGCTGATCCCAACAAAATGTATGGGGGTTATGATTCTTCCTTGAGTACCTACGCAGAAGAGTTCTCCTACCAGGGTAGCTTCCGCGTCAACAACGAAACCAACGTAACGGTGTATTCCACCACGCACGACAGTAATTTGATTAATCAAATCAATGCTATGGATGAAGGGTGCGCCGCCGTTGTTGATTATTCCTACAACAAAATCGCCGGTGCCGACATATTCCGCGCCATTGCGGGCAAGAATAAGCGCATCATTTTCGTAAAAGACAGTTTCCAATGGGTGTTTGACGGAATGCTCATCGCACCCGAAAAATGCAAGGACATTGATTTAGAAGTAGGAATGAATATTATTTCCGCACAATCGTTGGGCTTTGAAAATGAAAAGGACGTGTTGCAGCTCAGCTTTGCCGCCAATGGCGAGCTTCCCGGCCGCGTGGACTTCCGTGTATACACCGAATATACTTTGGCGAAATATGGTGCCGGCTTCAAAGATATTTTCCTAACCTTTTTTGAGGGCGGGCAACCGGCTTCCCCTTCCGAACCGGTTATCATCGCGGGAGATCAATATACAACGTTCCAGTTGACGCACAATTCAACCTTTATTTTGTCCACCTCTAAGCCCCTTTCAATCTCTAAACTAGAAATTCTGCCTGTCAAGGCAACAATCGGCGCAAAACGCTCTTTGCAGCTGGTTCCCTCTATTTTGCCATCCCATGCAAAAACCCCGAAACTGATCTGGAAAAGCAGCAACCCCAAAATTGCCACCGTCGATAGCAAAGGCATCGTCAAGGGTCTGCGCAAGGGCACCGTAACCATTACCGCATCCGCACAGGATGGCAGCGGGTTGGTTGCAAAAAGCAAAATTTCTGTCAGCACTTCCCTTCGCCCGGTCACCGGTATTCAGTTAAATTCAAAGTCGCTCAATCTGCGGCTCAAAAAAACAGCAACCCTCAAAGCGTCCGTCGCACCCGGTAATGCTACCAACAGAGCATTGGTCTGGACGAGTAGTAATCCGCGTGTTGTGACGGTCGATCAAAAAGGAAAGGTCAAAGCTGTGGGGCTTGGCAGAGCTTTCATCACTGCCACCGCAACGGACGGTAGCAACAAAAAGGTTTCCTGCAAAGTGACGGTTCTCCAGCCGGTCACCAAGATTACGCTTCCAAAAACCGCTGCCGTTAAAGTCGGAAAGAAAGTCCAAGTAAAAGCGACCGTCACTCCCGCAAACGCCAGCAACAAAAAGTTGATTTGGAAGAGCAGCAACCCCAAAATTGCCACAGTCGATAGTAAAGGCGTGGTCAAGGGCATCAGGAAAGGCAAGGTCTACATCTACGCAATGGCGTCAGATGGCAGCAATATCAAGGGTAGAAGTATCATCACCGTGCGTTGATCACACGCCAGATTTCACTCAGCCCCTCGGTCGCACCGAGGGGTATTTTGTTTGCCGCTTTTATTCCACAGAACCCTCATTTGCGTCCTGCCCGCATCTCTCGTTCCCTGTCAAAACACGCTCCACACGCGCCGCAAATCGTCTGCATTGCCGTTCGCTGTATCCCAATCTGCGCCCCACCTCGCGCATCTGCATACACTCACAGTACCGCAATCGCACAAATCTCCATTCCATCTCGGAAAGACCAGCCGCACGAATCCTGCGCTCCATGCTGTCAAATTCTTGATAAAGTTGCTGCAAGTGCAGTTGCGCAACTAGTATGCGCCCGTCAAACGTTTCCATCATCTTAACCACCACAGAGCACACCGGGTCAGACGCATCCAGTTTCATGCGCGGCATGTCGCTCATTCGCGGCGCACGCAGCAAGGTCTGTGCAAAGTCATATTTTTCTACAACAATGTCTCGAATCCGTTGTTTTTGCTGTAAAATCTGTTGATGATAGTCTCCATATCGTTCCAAAATTCCCTCGTTCATATTTCTCCTCTCGGCGCTTGCACCTTAGAGCAGCTTGACTGACCATAGCGTAAACGCATTCCCATACTGCATTACGCAAGCTTGCCTAAAGCACGTTTGCTCGTACCTTCCTCCGCTACCATAAATCAATTTGCTCTAGTAGCAATCCTGGCATAGTAGCGCCCCCTCCAGCTCAGTCAAATCTTCCCTTAGGAAATATCCGTCGCACTCCGCGCATTGGCACGCAATCTCCACTTCCTCGCTGCGGCAATACGGGCAGCCGCTTCCATCTGGCAGTGCTACCACCGCACCCCAATATTCTTCATATCCGTGCCGAATTACCGCCGGTTCATAGAAAATGCGCTTGCAGTCTACACAAATATACATCGTATCCGTCTGCATCACCACAATACCTCCCGCTCCAGCAGCTGCAATCGCGCTTGTAATCGACGAATTTTTCTCAATACCACTGCTCTACCTTGCGGATATTCCCCCGCCTGTATCAAGTGGCGAATCGTTTGCATACTGTTTGTAGCACAAATCAGCCGCCACGCAAGTTCTTCCCGCTCCTGCGCCTTCCGCTCAAACGGACAACCCGAACAAACCTTTTCCATACAATCCCATCCTTTCACATACAATCCTATTTCCCCCAAAACACGCACATTTCTTTTCCCTAAAATAAAGATATCAAGACAACAATTTTCGTTGATTTTCTTTGTAAAACGTGCTATATTGTACTTACGCAGATGAACGAGCCTGTATTTTTTGAGGGCCGCTCTCACAAAACAATATTGTACACATTTCATTTTCCCTAATTTTAGGGATTTTGTACCTTCATTATATCTCGATACGCGGAATGTGTCAATTGGTTTTTTCACTTTTTTGGGGAATTTATAGAAGCGAGGATTTATGATAATGACCTTTATCGAGCGATTGCAATCATTACTCAGGGAAAAAGGTGTTTCGGCGCATAAAATGTCTTTGGAACTCGGCCTGGGCAAAAATGCCTATGCACAATGGCGGGATCGCGGTACACTGCCCAGCGGCACCACATTAGATAAGCTTGCTTCCTATTTTGGCGTCACCGCAGATTATCTGCTGGGCCGCGATGAAGTGCCCGCCGCCCTGTCCTCGCCGCGAGGCTACGATGCCCTTTCTGATGCTCAAAAAGAACAAATTCAGAACCTGATTGATTTGTTTGTTCAAGAGCAAAAAAATTGACCGGTTGACTGATTCTTGCACCTTCGTATGCTATACTGACTTCAGTGCCAATCACTTTGGCGCTCAAACGATCAGCTAGGAGGTGGGGATCATGCTGAGAGATACACTCGATCAAGCTGCTTACGATTGCGATATTCAGGTTGAAAACTTTGATTTCGTCGATGCTTGGGTAGATGGGCTTTGTGTAGGTAACCACGTTTATTTGAGCCGTAATATACGGGAAAGCGGTAAGCGAAATCGCGTTCTCGCACATGAATTAGAGCATGCGCAAGGCTGCCCTCATAATCTGTTACAAGCACCCGCTATCACGCAACGAAAATTTGAATTGCTTGCAGACCGCGCCGTGATGGCAAAATATCTACCGATTGATGCACTTCAGGAGCAAATCTCCAATGGTATGACAGAGTTAAGCGATCTCGCCCAGCACTTTGAAATCGACGAGGCTTTTTTGGTTCAAACAATTCGCTACTATCAAAGTATTGGCAAGCTCTAATCTTCCTTCTTTCCCATGCTTTTCGTTACTACACTGAAATCTTATCTCATCGCTTTATTTTTTTTTTAATTTTTTTCACATCGTCATATTCACCGTCTCACGCCAAAACACGCTCAACCATAGGCTTTTCTGCACTTTTCGCCATAAAAAAAGCCTTGTGCTTTCTTCACTGCAGGCATACAATGAAATTATCATGACCGTTCCGGTCAACATTCATGCTTGGGAGGTATTGTATATGGGAAAATTTGTGATCGCAAAATCACCAACCGGTTTTGTGTTTCATCTTGTCGCTCAAAACGGTGAAACCATCGCAGTCGGCGGTGAAGTGTACTCTTCTTACGCCGCAGCAAAAAAGGGCGCTGAAAGCGTACAGCATAACGCGCCCGTCGCACATCTAGAGGATCAAACATCCGAAGGATTCGAAACCCAGAAAAATCCAAAGTTTGAAGTCTATAAGGACAAAGCCGGAGAATTTCGGTTCCGCCTCAATGCCCGAAATGGTGAGCATATCGCAGCAAGCGAAGGCTATACTACGAAATCTGCTTGTCTCAAGGGCATAGAAAGCGTGCAGCGTAACGCACTGGATGCCAAATTTGTAGACCAGCTGGACTAAGGCGAGGGTCAAACTTCCGCCTTTCATAGCAAGCCTTTTTCAATCAACAAAAAGAAGGAGACATAAAATGGATATTAAAGAAAAAGTTGGAGAACTCGTTACCAAGATTTCGGCCGATCACAGTTTGCTGGAAAAGTTTAAATCGAATCCGCTTGAAACCATCAAAGGTATGCTTGGCGGCATTGATCTTTCGCATGAGGATCTCAGCGAACTGGTCAAGGGGGTAGCCGGTAAGCTTGAAGGCGGCAAATTTGCCGGTGTGTTGGACGGAATCAAACACCTGCTGCATAAGGGTTAAAAGCAAGCCATTCTTCCGAGGCAGTGCCGCTGCGTGCGCACTGCCTTTTGTATTTTTCCCAATACCACCTTTCATTTTTCCCATTCCCATTTAATGTGGTATATGCTATAATAAATTGAAAGTTCCCCACCAAACAGTTGCATGATGTCGCACCGCTTCAGCGGAGTGTTGACTTTGAAAATAATAATCATATAGTAGGTTTATCATGACTTCATACGCTTTAGAATTAACCGGCAGCAAATCTGTTCATGTGCAAATCACACGCAAGCGCGTCAAGAACATCAATCTGCGCATTGCACGGGATGGTTGTGTGCATCTTTCTGCTCCTCGGCACGTGCCCGACGCTTATCTTGCCGCTTTCTTACACCAGCACCGCGACTGGATTAGCCGGCGTCTCAAGCGTATTGTCTCATCGCTGCCCACGCCGGACAATCTGTTGCCCACGCACATCACACTGTTGGGCGAACGTATTGAAATCGTCTCGCTCCCGGCTTCTAAGCTTTCCGCCAGCCTTTCCGATGGGCAGCTTGTATTGTTTGGAGACCAACCGCATGTCATGCTGGATCGGTGGATGCGCCAATATGCGCTCTCTTACTGTACGCGGGAATCACAGCGACTATACGAGGCGATTTTCCGTCCACTTGGAGTGGCAATGCCTCAGGTCGCAGTACGAAAAATGAAAACACTCTGGGGCAGTTGCAATTTTGTGCGTGGCAAGATCACATACAGCATTGCGCTGATGCACGCACCCGCCTATTGCGTGGAATATGTTGTGCTGCATGAATTGGCTCATCTGCTGCATCGCAATCATGATGTTACCTTTTACGGCTTTATTGCACAATATATGCCAGATTGGAAGCTGCGCAAACAACGTCTCAATCAAGGAGTTTTATGAAAGCATATCCCTCTTCCAGCAGTATTTTGCTGCGGTTTGATCCCGGCGAATCCATGATTGCGCAGATGCTTGACTATTGTACGCACGAGCAAATTCTTTATGCTCAGGTTTCCGGCATCGGTGCAGCGGATTGCGTTAAGCTTGCCAGTTTTAATCGCAAACGCAAGTGCCCGGAGGAAAAAGAGCTGCGTGGTGCATACGAGATCCTCACGCTGTGCGGCAACATCACTGCTAAAGAAGGAAAACCCTTTGCACATCTGCACATTACGATCTCCGACAGCGAATTTCGCGTTTCGGGCGGACATTTATGCGAATGCTACGTCTCACACACCGCCGAAATCGTTTTATCGCAAATGGGCGCACACCGCGTGTCGCGCGCGCGTAACAGCGAAGGTTTCCTGATTCTAGAGTAAAAAAGGAGTGTCCCGTCATGAATGCCAATGCCACCTCGATTCCCAGTCACTGGTCTGCACAGGGTGAAGTCCCCAATCCTTCAGCGCTTCGTTGCTTCATAGGCACACTGCTGTTCCTGCTGATTGCCGGCTTAGGGCCTCTGATTGTTGCGCTTTTGGCGATCATCTACCGCGCAGAGCTGGGAGATGGCATGTCGGATTTCTTCCAATACGGCTGTTATGCCATTTGCGGAGGGCTTGCATATGTCATACTCAACAACATTCTACGCACTCCAATAAAAATGCCCAATATCATCGGCACCATTATCATCACGGTGTATTACGCGGGCAATTTATTACTGTGTATTCTAACACGATATACCGCCAGCATCGTCGGCATCAGCATCGCATTGTTCTTTATCTGGCTGGTCAGTCGATATTATATCCTTGAAGATGAGGTTGTCGGCATGACCAGAGCGCAAAAAGTGATTACAGTACTTTGCATCGCACTTTGCGTGGCAGCAACAGTCAGCTATCTGGTCTATTATCGTGATATTTTCCGAGTGTTGCTGGACATTTTTTGATTTCAGCGATCTCCCCGCAGCGTCCTTTCTCAAGATTCCGGTCGCGCAAAGCAAATTTTGCGGACACAAAAAAGGCTGCTCTGCCCGAGCAGCCTTTTCCTTCGCTTGCCACCTTACTTATTGCGCTTTAAGCAGAGCAACCAAGGGCACTACATTCTGCTCCCACCACGAAAATCCCATGTCTGCAATATTTACCAGTTTCATGCTCCACAAAATGCCCAAAACAGCCCACCCGGCAACCAACACTCCTAGCAACGCAACCACCCAGCGTCCACGCCGCTTCGCCTTAACCACTTTTCTGCCTGCCGATCGCGGTAATGCTTCCGCTGTAACGGCAGTCGCTGCTTCCATCTGCCCTTTGTCCACAGCAGTCGACTCCATGTCCTGTCGATCCGCTTCGCAAACCGGTTGCTGTCCATGCGCCGCCTCTTCTGGTGGCATATTCCGATTCGTGCGCGCGCCTATGCGCGTCTGCCCACCTGCCAAGGCAAGGGCGCGGTCACTCTGCCGCTCTAAATCATCACAAAGTCCACCTACCGTCTCATCCATTAAATGATGTTCGGCACGATTGTAAATCCACTGTTCGAAATGCACATCACTGCATCGCGCCAGCAAAGCAGCATACGCTTCCTCAAAAACACGCGCGGTAACACGCTTTGCCGTTTCATGGCTTCCCGAACGTTCGTGGACTTCCCGATAAATCGGCTCTGCATACCGCCCAAATATCTCACGAAATTCAGCATTCACATTCCTTTGTTGTTCCATGTTTTCCCCTCGTGTGACAGCCCAGCGCGCACACCCTTCATTACCACTGCGAGCGCTCCGTAGCAGTCAGCATCACCGGCTTAGCGGTTGGCTTGCGCAAGCCCTCTTAAGGGTCTGTTGCGAGCTGCACCTGATGGCGCTCTAAATTGGAAGTTTCGTCACCTGCCAATTTGCTAGGCCAACCTGCTATCCTCGAAACCAAACCGGTCGCCATTGCATTTCATAGTGGCTTCCAAAGGGCGGTCAGTCATTTTGGTCGTTTGGGAGCTCCGGCACTTTCGTCGGAGTACGCCCTTCCCGCTTACTCCATGCAGTAGCCGGAATGCCGCTCCCAGCGCGTCTCTTCCTCTTTTCCATGAGGCAAACTTCACGGGAGCCCTTCAATAACTTTTGCTCCCCAAAAGCTACGCCTCGTAGAGTGCTCAATCTTTCTTCTTTGCTAATGCTGTACAAAGCACTTTGTCTGCTAAGCCTGCCCAATACCACAAAAACATACAGTTGCTTTTTTCATTGCTTCCCTGCTTGAAAGTAAAGCTTTCTTCCCTCACGGCACTGCCGGGGTTTTCCTCCCGCTTAAGCATACAAAAAAAGCCCACCCGGCATGCAAAGCCGGGTGGACAGCAAGTTTATTCCGATACAACAGCGTCATGCAACGCTGCGCCCAGCTCTTTCGCAAGGCCTAGCTCCTCGGTACTGGGACGCAATTTCGCGCGTGTGTCCCCCACTACCTTCACACCAATATTGGTCAGCCTCTGAGACATATATCCGCACGCCTCTCCGCTCCAGCCGTAACTACCAAATAGCGCCGCTTTCTTGCCCTTTACAATGTACGGACACAGCGAATACAGCACAGCCGACACCGGCGGCATCACATCGCGGTTGAGCGTGGGAGAGCCCAGCGCAAATCCTTCGGATTCATAGATTTTTGCGACCACTTCAGCCGTAGGCACCGTAGCAATGTCTTCCATTTCCACCTCAACACCCTGCTTGGCAATGCCTTCATACAACGCCTTTGCCATCTGCGCCGTGTAGCCATACGCAGAAACATATCCGATATAAATCTTCCGTTGCGGATTGCATGGCTTTTGCGACCACCGCTCGTAACGATCAATAGCTCCCTGCGGATTATCGCGCAGCACCGGCCCATGCGAAGGTCCGATCACATCGATCTTCAGATTGCGAATCTTTTCAATCGCTTCCAGCACATAGCTCTTAAAGGGCGACATAATCACGTCGTAATAATATTTTTGAGAAGCGACCATGTTAGTGTCCAGTTCGGTTAAATCATCAAAAAGCTGCGGCGCGCTGAAATGGAATCCAAATACATCGCACGTGGACAAAAAACCGTCCTCCGGCACGTATGTAAACATGGAATCCGGCCAATGCAGGAAAGGCGCCATGATAAACTGCAATGTCTTACCACCTAGGTCGATTTTGGTGTTATCGGCCACCACTTCACAATTAAAGTCGCGGTTCAAAAGCTCACGAATCAATGTTTTAGATGGACGTGAGCACAGCACCGTCGCATCCGGGGCAAAATCCACCAGCTTGCTCAATGCGCCGGAATGATCCGGCTCGTTGTGGTTACACACGATGTAATCGATTTTTTTGTCGCCGATCACCTGCTTGATGTTCGCAATAAAATCATCGGCAAACATTTCTTTTACCGCGTCAATCACGGCAATTTTTTCGCTCCCTTGGACAAGGTAAGAGTTGTAAGACGTTCCCCATTGCGTCGTCATCACAACATCGAAAACGCGCAACTCCGGGTGCTGCACGCCAACCCACCAGATACCTTCTTTGATTTTGATAGCTGCCATAATAATCCTTTCACTTCCGCCGGACAACCCGAAAACGCGCAACCACCCCTTGTTCTATCGGGGTCGACCTCCCGCTTGGGGGGTACGGCTTGCACGTCTACGGTGTGTCCGATCAGCTTCATTTGACTGATACGATTTCGCAAAACCTGCGGCTTTGCCCGCCGCAGCAGGTTCCCTGCCGCAGCACCTTTGTGTTATTGCTCTTCAAAAACGGATTTGTCCGCTCCGCACAGCGGGCACACCCAACTGTCCGGTACAGCCGCCCAAACAGTTCCGGCTGCAACGCCGTTGTCCGGATCGCCATTTTCTTCCGCATACACATAACCGCAAATTCCACAAACGTATTCTTTCATAACTGAGTTCTCCTTTTTAATATTCCATATTGCATGCCAGTCCGGCATGAGTTTTACGCTTCTTTAGACGCAAGATATTCGTTAAGCTTATTTTCAAGCATTTCCGCATCAATGCCATGCACCGCACACGCCTGCTCCAAATTTTCAAACCGTGCAGCCGCGCAGCCCAAGCAACCCATGCCCGCTGCCATAAAAATACCTGCACATCCTTCGTCGATTGCCATAATCTCCATGATGTTCATGCTTTTCGTCACTTTTTTTGCCATTTTAAAATCCTCGCTTCCCGAATAAATCTTCTGATATTAATATATAACCTTTTCTTGTTTTTAGCAAACAATTTTTCCGGATCAGATTTACAAACATATACCAAATAAGCACATTGCATCTCGCCTGTGCTTCCCGCTACAATTTCTGTTCCGCTTCCCGCTGTGCCCGATCAAAAGCCTCCGCTGCTTCATCCGCAGGCAGCGGCTTTGCGTACAAATATCCCTGAATATATTCACAGCCGCAGGACATTGCAAACTCAGCCTGTTCCTGCGTCTCGATACCCTCAGCAACCATCTTGCGATTGTTGCGCGCCATCACGTGCGCCACGCCGCGCACCACATCCGCCATATCTTTGCGTTCCGTTCCCGACCAAATCAGGCTCTTGTCCAGCTTCACCATGTCCATTTGCAGGCTCATCACAGACAGCAGATTGCTGTATCCCGTACCAAAATCATCCAGTCCAATCATTACGCCGCGCTTGTGCATTTCCTCAATAAAGCGAATCACGCGCTGCGGCTGTTCCGCCAAAACGCTTTCCGTAATTTCGATCTTGATTTTGCTGTACGCAACGCGGTTTTGATCCAACACCTCAAACACCTTTTCCGGCAGGTTCTCCTGCGAAAATTGAACCGTCGAAAAATTTACCGCCACGCTCTCAAACTGTACCTCGCGCCGTTCCAGTTCACGAATAAAGGCGCACGTTTTTTCCAGCACTTGATACGTGATCGGAACGATCAACCCCGTCTCCTCTGCCACAGGTATCATCTCACTTGGCGACAGCGGGCCAATGGGCGACTCCGGCAATCGCAACAACGCTTCCGCCATAGCAAAACGCTGCAAAGCCGGGGACCACACCGGCTGAAAGTAGACAGAAAAAGCATTTTTTTGCAACGCATCCTTGAGAATGTCAATCAACTGGTGTCTGCGCTTCACATCATCCAACATGCGCGGCGTGCAAAAGCAATGCCTTTTGTTGGACTCTTTCTTGGCGCAAAGCACCGCATATTCCAGCCCGTTTACAATGTTTTCCATCACAGTGGCGCTGGTCGGATATTGCACCACCCCCATCACCATACGCACCCGACAGATACGATCGCGCACCGTCCATGGTTGGTCAATCTGCGCAAATGCCTCGCGCGCCAATTTCTCGATCCCTTTGCGATCCTCGCCGTCCATAATCACCGCAAACTCGTCACCGCTGTAACGATAAAGCGGCAGTGGCCGCGTTTTCGTTATGAAAAAAGCACAGATTTGTTTCAGCAGCTCGTCTCCAATCTGCTGTCCATGATTGTCGTTAATCTGCTTAAAATCGCGCAACGAAAACACTGTCACAAACATAGACCGTCCCGGCTGATGCTCAATGCGCAACCGCAATGTCTCCAAAAATTCCTCGCGGTTCGGGATGTTTAGCATCGGATCAATGAAAATTTGCTTATTCTGAAAATGCAGATAAATGATCAACATAGCACACGTTGCAGCAGAGCCGGATAAAATAATGCTCGGCAACACTTGCTGAATCGCCACCACTGCAAGCGCGCACAGCGGAAAAAACAGCAAAATGCGCCGCACCAGCTTTTCCGTTCTGCGCCAGCGCACCAGCGCAACCACCATCCCCGCAATGCAATACAAATAAAAAACCAAATAGGTCACGACCACCAGCGGTCCTTGCGTGTATCCTGTCTCAAGCGTGATGTTAAACAACATGCGCGTCACAGGGTTGCTGATCACCAGCAAAGCATACGCAATCGATGGCAATGCAGTCAAAAACATCACCTTGTTGGTCACGCGCTGCCGATCATAGAGCACGGAAAGAACATAGAAAAAGTAGGCGGTCCCCATCAATGGCGTGGCAGCAAAGTAAAGCATCGCAACCATCCAGTTCAGCCACAGCGGCACCACCAGATAATAGTGCAACAGCGCCGTCGACAGAATATTAAAAAACATCGCACTAAATGTCGTAAAAAAGCATACCTGGAACATCTTGTTTTTAAAGGTAGGCAAAAGGTTGCTCCGTCTGGAGTGAACCCATATAATACATAGAATTACAGTGGAAATACATTCAGCTGCTATGTTCCATTCCATACGCCATCCCCTGCGCAAAGCATTTCGCCTTGCCATCGCTTCCTCGGCTGTAAAGCCCGCCCGTACTGCATGACAGCCAAACCCGCTCAACCACGCGCATTTTTGCGCTCGCCGCCCTTGTATTCGCCGTACTCTTTCGTGACTGTGTTGCTGTTATAGTATACCACACTCCTCTTGTATGGGCAAGCATACGCAATCAGTTTTGCCAATTCCCGCGCCATTTTTCCGGTCAAAAAAAGGGCGGCGCAGATACGCCGCCCAAAGGCAAAGCTACGATTACGTCACAGTAAGCCGCGTCTTATACCACAACAACTTTGCAGCTGTCCCGCGCACCGCTTCCGTCTGCCGCCTTTACTTTAATATAGGTCGTTCCCTTTTTGAATCCTCGTACGTATCCATTGCTGTCCACTTTCGCAATCCGCGTATCCTCACTGTACCAAATCAATTCCCGATTGTTCGCATTCGTCGGCACGATTTTTACCGGAAGTTGAATCTTTCTTCCCAAAGTAACCGTCGCATTGCTCGGGATCACCAATCGCTTGATCGGCTGTAATACTCTAATCTTGCAGACTGCTTTTTGACCGCTCCCATCCGTCGCCTTCGCCGTCACAATCGCCGTGCCACCACCCACAGCAGTGATCTTGCCCTTCTGCGTCACCGTCACAATGCTTGTATCGCTGCTGGTCCAGACAAGCGCCTTGCTTGTTGCATCAGCAGGCGTTATGGTCGCATTCATGTTCACGCTTTTGTTGACATACAGCTTGAGCGTTGATTGCGAAAAAGACACCTTCGTTGCGGGAGTCATGTTGGAGCGTACAAAAATCTTGCATTTTGCACTCACGCCACTGCCATCCGCCGCCTTTGCCGTGATCGTCACCTTGCCATCGCGCAGAGCCCGCACCACACCACGGCTGTTTACCACTGCAATTCGCTCATCGCTACTCTTCCAAATCAGCTTTGTGTTGCTTGTGTCACTCGGATATACCGTGGTCAAAACCTGAACCGATCCGCCTTTTCGCAGCAGCATCTGCGCCAGTGGCATATCGATTTTGGTCATCAGTTGCTTCACGCTCACCGCGCAGCTTGCCGTCTTATTTCCATCCTCTGTCTTTACAGTAATCGTTGCGCTGCCCGCTGCAACCGCCTTCACTTTTCCATTGTCCACCGTCGCTACGTCCGGATCGCTGCTACTCCAGATAACATTCTGATTGGTTGCGTTCGCCGGCGTCACCGAAGCAATCAAGGTTTCCTCTGCTCCCACGTTCAGCGTAACACTTGTCTTATCGAGGCTCACGTCCGTTACCGCTACCACGGGTTTTTGTACCGTCGCCACACAGTTCGCCGTGTAACCGCCATCCTCCGTCGTAACCGTAATGGTTGCCGTTCCCGCCTTAACGCCGATCACCTTGCCGCCATCCACAGTTGCTATTGCCGGATCGCTGCTGCTCCACGTAACATCCTGATTGGTTGCGTTCGCCGGTGCGACCGTAGCAATCAAGGTTTCCTCTGCTCCCACGTTCAGTGTAGCACTCGTCTTATTGAGACTCACACCTGTTACCGCTACCGCGGGTTCTTGTACCGTCACCGCACAGTTCGCCGTGTAACCGCCATCCTCCGTCGTAACCGTAATGGTTGCCGTTCC
>CAYVTZ010000036.1:0-9324 GCA_964454685.1 uncultured Christensenellaceae bacterium | reverse complement strand
CCACACAGTTCGCCGTGTAACCGCCATCCTCCGTCGTAACCGTAATGGTTGCCGTTCCCGCCTTAACGCCTATCACCTTGCCGCCATCCACAGTTGCTATTGCCGGATCGCTGCTACTCCACGTAACATCCTGATTGGTCGCGTCCGTCGGCGCGACCGTAGCAATTAAGGTTTCCTCTGCGCCCACACTCAGCGTAACGCTCGCCTTATCGAGGCTCACACCCGTTACCGCTACCGCATTCAATCCCACCGCCAAATCATCTTGGCCCGCATTCACACTCATGCCGTCGCCGCTGACAATAGCCTCCTCCGCAAATACCACGCCCGGCAATGCCAACGAAATTGCAAAAGCCAACAGAATGCAAATAGATAAAACCCTTTTTTTCATTTTCCCTCCTACACCGTTCCATTCTACACAATCAGGCAAATAAAAATACTGCATTTTTGCGATGCAGATTGCTTTTAAATCCGCCACACCCTAGTACTTTATTCAGTATAACGTTCCTCTTTACAAAAGTCAATTCTGAGCTTCTCTGCCACTCCAACGCATCTGGCATCATACCGTCTCTTTGCAAAAGCGTTAAATTTGCAAAGAAAAACAGCCCTTCGGCTGCTTTGATCTCAAATATTCGTATTGTTATACCGCCCTCTACGAAAAATGCTTTTCCACGGTGCCCGACTGCTCCGGGCTTTCCCAGTGTTCCAATAAGTCTGCCAACTTTTCATGCATTGCATTGATCTGGTCAGACAAATCTTGAGGCTTGCCACCGTCCTCTTTTAAAAATGCGCTCATACGGTCGCTAAGCGCCGTCTGATTGTGGTTCAGTTTTTCCAGCAAGCGCGCCAACCGTTGACGCAGCGCAACAATTTTTGCCGACATTGCACGCATTTCAGCACCATCATCCATCAAAAGATCACCCATGCGATCAATCAACTTGGTTAAATCCTGTTCGCGTTGCCGCTCCATCAATACCTCTTCGGTGCGATCCAGCGTCACCTCAATCACGTGCGAAAGCTGCCCGCTCTCATCACGTAACGGCATCCCGAAACTATCAAAAATTTTAAGCCCGTTGCGCGTTTGCTGCTCCTGCCGCATATACTCCACTTGCCCTGTTTGCAGTGCGCGCTCAATCGCGCAAAGTTTGCACGGTTGTTGATCCTCCTGATTCGCTATATAGCAATACTGTCCCAATACCTCATCTTGCGTAAGACCCATATATCGCAAGAAATATTCACTCGCAAATATAACCTTACGCTCCGTGTTCATCACTACATATCCACAAGGCGTATGCTCAAAAATGCCTTGCAACAGCCGATCCTCTCCCACCACCGCTTGATATGTGTTCCAATCCATCATCTCGTCCGGTGCCTGCGGTATGCTTTCAATTTTACGCTCCACCGCACAAGCATCGCACTGTTTACATTCTTCATTTAGATCGAATTCAAAATCCAGCGTTGAAAACACTTCCAAAACATGCGCGTCCAGTTGTGTTCCCGATGCTTTCATCATTTCGCGTATTGCAGATTCATGTGATTGCGCCGTCCGATACGAGCGCGTAGAGGTAATCGCGTCGTAAGTGTCTGCCACTGCGACAATTCTCGCCCCCAGAGGTATTTCTTCCATCTTGAGGCCATCCGGATAACCCTGCCCGTCCACTCTTTCATGATGGTATTTTACAATGTTCTGAATATTTGCGAAACTGCTCAGTTCGCAAATCAATTCGTACGAAGCAATCGGATGCCGCTTGATCACATCAAATTCATCATCAGTCAGTCTTGCGGGTTTGTTGAGGATAGGATCCGGCACCCTGACCTTGCCAATGTCATGCAGCGTCGCCGCAATCGAGATATCACGCACTTCACGCTCCGGCAATCCCATTGCTCGTGCCAGCTTTACAGCAATTCTGCGCACGCTGTCCGAATGCGCTGCGGTATAATGATCCTTTGCTTCCAAAAGGCTGGATAAAATCGCCAAAATCTCTTCATAGTCCGCGTCACGGCTTTCTCGCGCCTGCATCTCTTGCGTACGATTCACCATGATCTCTAAAATATACTGTGTACCGGTCTTTGGGTCGTGATACAGTGGCGAGGCGTAGTCGTCGATGTAACGCACCGTGCCATCCTGTAAAATATCTTTACGCGAAACAAAGGCTTTCTCGCCTCGTTTCAGTGCCTGCTCCACCGCACAGTTTTCACAACGTCTGCCACCATTGGAAATATTGTAGCAACGCTCACCCAGCGTCGACTTCATGTCCAATTTGCGCAATTTTAAAAAGTAATCATTTATATAATGAATCCGGAATTGGTCATCCAAAATGATGTAAGCAATCGGCGTATTATCCACCAATAAACGAATCAAATCCGATGTCAATCCCTTGCTGATAAGATCCAGATGCAAATCGGTCTTCTCCTTCGATGTCTTCATCTCAATGCTACCCTCTCAGGTGTGTACTCCCCTCATTCAACCTGTTACCACGTGTAATTCTATCATACAAGTAAAATTTTGAAAAATCAATAGGTTCCGCATGCTTTTCTCCGGATGCAGGTTGTTCAGCTCTCACTGCTGTTTCTTCAAATTTTGCAGGGCACAGTGTCTCATTTTATGTGCCCTGCTTATGCCGTATGTTAGCGTTTTGTTTCCGGCGACGATTCTTGCAGCATCTTTTTTCGATCCACTGTGCGCACCGTTGGAATCAGCAAGCACAGCATGGAAATTGCCATCGCAGCAACTCCGGAAAAGAAAAACCATCGTGCAATACCCACTTCATCCGCAAACATGCCCGAAAACACCAATCCAATGGGCATTGCAAGTGATATGATACTGCCCTGCAACGAGAATACGCGTCCTAGGTATTCCGGTGCAATACGCTCCTGAAACAACGCTGTCGTAGCGCCATTGAAAAACGGACCCGCAAAGCCCATCACCACGCAGCAAATTGCAAAGCCAACAAACCCGCTAGGTGTCATCATCCCGGAAACCAGAAGCGCGACACCAATGCTAAACGCAGCAAACCAAATGGAGATCATGCGGTTCTTAAACCCGCCTGTCACCCCCATCACCAGACCGCCTACCAGCATACCTACCGCAAACACGATCTCAGCAACTGCCGCATGCACCGTTGTACCACCAAAATAATCGAGGCTCATCAATGGGAACAACGCGCTGATGGGCATAAATACAATCATATATAGCGCGCTAATCCACATCAGAATGAACAACCCCCGTTGCGCATATAACGCCAGCAAACCTTCCTTGAGTTCCCTCCAAAAGTGCGGATGCGGCGCGTCCTCCTGTTTGGGCTTCAACTTTGGTATCGCTGTCACTGCCACCGTGATGCTCGCGAGGATTGCGCCTATAATATCTAAGGAGATTATCTGTGGCAGGCTCCATACATTATATAGAGCCGCCGCGATCACAGGGCTTAGGATGAAACTGATGCTGGTCAACGACTGTGAATACCCCGCATATTTTGTCAACGATTCTTCGGGTACGATAAGCGGTGTCACCGCAGAAAGAGACGGCCAGTGGAATGCCGTTCCCACACTGCGCACACCCAGCGCCACCATGATCAGCCAAATCGGAATTTCTCCTTGCAGCCCAATGATAGCGAGCACCCCCGCCACTGCTGCGATAAACAAATCTGATACGATCATGATAACCTTGCGGTTCCACCGGTCAATCAGCACGCCGATAAACGGTCCTAAAACCGCTTGCGGCAAGAATGCAACAATAGACGCCAGAGAAAGCACCGCTGCCGAATTCGTCTGGAATGTAATATACCAGATAAATGCCATCTGCAATACGCTGCTCGTAATCATAGAGACTGCTTGTCCTGACCATATTGTAAAAAAACTACGCTTCCAATTCTTTGTTGCCATAAATCTCCCTCTCCCTCAAATGCAAAGCTTTGGGATGCTCACTTTTTTGTAATCCTACTTCAACAAAAAACAGCCACTCCTCGGTTGGCTGCGCAAAAGACAAAGCAATACGGTATCCAAAGGATTCTCACCATAAGCTACATTCGCCAAAAAGCGCAACACAAAAAACATCTTGTTTCTTCTGCAAGCTCACTTCAGACGAATATATCTCACGTTCTTTCCTCCCATTTTTGAATAAATTTATTTTAGCAAAGAAATGTACACCCGTCAACTGTTTGTATATGCAAAGGCAATTTCGCCGTCCCACTCCTCGCATCTACAATCGCTCGAACCCCAAGATGCCAACATGCAGCTATACTGCAAATGGAGGTTAAGAAGCCTTCGCCATCATCAACGATGTCTGTACAAGTATATGAAGCGAACGGGGTTAAAATCGGGGTTTTTCAGAAATCAAAAAGACTTATATTCGCATTTGTAGCGATTTGCAAGCCATTTTCCGTTGATGCGAGTATTCAAGCAGCTGTATAACAAGGCTTCACGGCGCAAACATACGATTGCTGATCAAATCAAAATTGAAAGCTCAACCACCGCCTTTTTGGACGGGAGGAGCGCCGTTTTTAAACTAAACAATATTTTCTCCAAGTAAAATCTTTGGCATTGTCGTAAGACATCGGTTCCAACGTTTGTAGAATTTCTCCAGTCCAACCACAGCAAGATTTGCATGGGCTTCTTCATTTTCTAATGCTAAATAAAGCATATAAGTTACCTTCCCAATATAACGGGTTAGTCTTATAGGTACTTCACCGTTTTTAACAGCGTTAAAATCTTTTTGGCGATGTGTGCGTTTTATGTATTTCACATCAATGACGCCAGGTTGTGATAAATAGAACTCTGCAACTTCTTTCATCAAAGCTTCAATTTCTTCTTGCTTCTCAATTTTCGCTTCATATATACATATCTCATTAAACATAAGCACCTCAACCAAGGAAAATAATCTTGTATTCTTTATTAGCATTAATTACTCAAATGCAATATTATTATATCATAAAAAAAATCGTTCCAAAAGAATGAAAACTAAATCCCTTTTGAGATGATTTTGATGCTAGTATTCATAAAACCAAACTCAAAAAAGTTATATAATAAGGTTTCACGACATAAGCATGCAATTTCTTTGCATTCCCATATTTTTTACATTTGTTTTACATGTTTGCTGGATGAATTTTTCAAAGTTTATATATCATACTTTTAGGATGTGACAATACAAAAAATTGCATTAAGAGGATTACATGATGAAAAATGAAAATTCAGATAAAGTGGTACAGATCATTGAGGAAGGATTAATTAAGCCTGTATACCAACCAATCGTATCGCTTGAGAATGGATCAGTATTTGGCTATGAGGCGCTTAGTCGTATAACGGATGACAACCTGCAAATTGGGATTGAAGAACTATTCTCAACTGCGGATGCCATCAATAAATCATGGGAGCTTGAATCATTATGCAGGGCAAAGGCACTGCAATGCTCGGCCACAGCAAAAAATGAAAGGCACTTGTTCATCAACGTGAATCCAAACATTATTCATGACGAAAACTTTAAGGAGGGGTTTACCAGGGAAAAGCTTAGCGAATATGGAATTCAACCGGATAATATTACCTTTGAAATTACCGAGCGCGTCTCTACCCTGCGCAGCAATTTATTCTTTGAATCAATCAGCCACTATAAAAGTCAAAATTATGGAATTGCCATAGATGACGTAGGATCCGGATTTTCTGGCCTGAACGTTATTGTAGATGTTAAGCCATCATTTATCAAACTTGATATGCACCTGATTCGCAATATTGATAAGGATGAGACAAAGCTGTTGTTGTGCAAGGCACTGACAGACTTCTGTAAAGGAGCAGGAATAAAGCTCATTGCAGAGGGGATTGAAAGCGAGGATGAGTTGAGGCAGCTTATCAAATTGGGGGTGGATTATGGTCAGGGATATTTTTTAGGTGTGCCCAAAGAAAGCTTTGAAGAAATTTCGAAGGAGAAGGTATCCCTTATTTCGATTTGTCATTCCAAGCATTATAAGGAAAAAGTAAGGAGCAGCGTTTATCCTAAGGTAGGGCATTTGTGCAAGCGAGGGTATACCTATGCATCCGACGAACAGGTGTGTGATATTTATGAAAAAATGATTGAAAATCCTACAATTATGGAGTTTACGATTTTAGAAAATGACGTTGCGACAGGTTTTATGACGCGAGCAGATATCAATTCATTTTTAGGTGGTCGTTACGGATATAGTCTGCATGCAAAAAAAATGATTCATCAGTTGGCAAGGACAGATTTCTTGCGTGTAAACTGCGATATTACAGTAGAGCGAGTATCAAGGCTTGCAATGGAAAGACCGCCCGAGCGGCTGTATAATCCGATTGTCGTAGAAAAAGACGGCAAATATTTTGGCATGGTAACAGTGAAGGATCTCTTGGACACCTGCACAAAAATTGAGATTGACGTTGCAATGCATTCTAATCCATTGACGGGACTTCCGGGAAATTTGTTAATCGAGAAAGAAATCATGTCACGGATTTTCAGCGATCAGCCTTACTGCATTACATATTATGATTTGGATAACTTTAAGGCATACAATGATGCTTATGGTTTTGAAAATGGAGATATGATGTTAATGTTGGTTGCAGAATCGCTAAAGCGTCATGCGGTCAGAAATGAATTCATAGGGCATATTGGCGGAGATGATTTTATTGTGGTGGCGGATTATGAGGATGGTGAAAAATATTGCAAAGATGTTATCAATTTTTTTTGCGAACACGTGGAATCGCTTTATCGTGAAGAAGACGTGCAAAGGGGGTATATCGTATCTAAAAACAGAAGCGGGGTCACTGAGAATTTCCCAATTGCCAGTATTTCCATAGCAGGGGTGACCAGCAGGGGCAAAAAATATCATAGGGTGGACGATTTTTCAACAGATGTGGCATTGCTTAAAAAAAGCAGCAAGAAGCACAAGGGAAACTATTATCACATTCTCTAATACCGAATAACATAATAATAAGCGATTATTGCCGGCAGTCCAAAACCCCGCCTTGCATCCGCCCATCAGGGCGGCACGCTTTGATTCAAGGCCACTCAATAATATCTCATAAAAACGACGTCCCCATACGCACGCATGGAAACCTCATTTTTGGTGCGATTGACCATTTTCCTGATGTCAGGAAAATGGTTGACATTGGCAGTGGAAGCAAAGAAAAATTAAAGACTATCAACTTTCGAGATATGCCTGTTAGTTAATTGTGCAAAATGGTGATCCGCACAAGGAAGTCATTGCGTTAGGTCATACTTATTTTGCTATTCAGACTCGAGGGCAGGAAATCATAGGCACTTTTCACCATTTGGACGAAGATAGCAAGCGCTTGGTCATCAGAGGCGACATCAAACAATGGAATCAAATGCTCGCCGATGCCGCACACAATGCAGGCGTACTAACAAACGAATAATTTGCAACTTTTTAAAATACCGGATATGTGGGGCTTTACAGCGGAATGACAGTAGAAGATACCCATACAAAAAAAGAGTTGCGCGTGAAGCGAAAGATTTTGGATTTTATGGGAAGCACCGAGTTGATTACCAATTTTTTTAGAATTTCTCAAGCAGAAGAAAAATTGAAAAATGATCTTGTTCTAGGCGTAGAACAGGCAACGGTTAAACATTTTGCTAAAGTCGTTGCGTTATAAACATTTCGATAGCGTTTCGAAATTTTTTATTGTAATTGATTTACAATTGCAACCGTGATAATATAGTAATGTTACTATTAGATATATATGAAGGAGGTTGACAATGGACAGCATCATCCTTGGTCTATTGCTTTTGAGCAGCAGAACAATTTATCAGTTACGAGAGAGAATTAATAGTGGATTAAATCTTATGTACAGCAGTAGTATGGGAAGCATACAAGCGGCTGTTAAAAAGCTGTTGAATAGCAAATATATCAGCTATGAAGAAATTGTTGAAAATGGTAAATATAAGAAAATTTATTCCATAACTGATATTGGGAAGCAACATTTCTTTGAATGGGTTAATAGCCCAATAAAAGCACAACACTCAAAAAATCCAGAATTAGCAAAACTTTTTTTTATGGGATTTTCTGACAAAAGGTGTCGCGAGGTAAGCATATTAACTCACCTAGACTATTTAAATGAACAGTATTGTGCATTAAACACAATATGCGAAGAAGTGCATAAGATTGATATTTCTGAAGAGAATAAAGACATTATTCTGTATCAGCTTGCGGCAGCTCGCTATGGAAGAGATTTCATGAAATTTAATATTGAATGGTACGAGACGCTTTTAGTCGAAACGAAGGATAGGAAGTTATGAAAAAAAACCAAATAGAGGGCTCACCCATTATATATTACGTTAGTGGAAAAGAACATAATGAATGGGTACTTTTTCTTCATGCTGCTTTTGTGAATCATAAGATGTTTCAAGCGCAGTTTGATTATTTTAAAAGCAAACATAATATAATGTTACTTGATATCATCGGTCACGGGCAATCTACCAAAACAAAAAAAGGCGACAGTATAGATAAAATGCCGCGATGGATATATGATATTTTAAAAGTAGAGAAAATTGAACTGATACATATTGTAGGCGTTTCGTTAGGTTCTGTTTTAGCACAGGATTTTGCCAATCATTATCCAAAAGTAGTAAAATCGCTCGCCTGCTTTGGCGGTTACGACATAAACAATTTTGATGTGAAAATGCAAAAGGAAAATAGAATGTCACAGGTACTGATGATGTTGAAAGCGATTTTTTCTATCAAATGGTTTTCAAAAGCAAATAAAATGATATCAGCATATAGCGAGCGAGCACAACAAGAATTTTATGAAATGAATATCTTGTTTTCCAAAAAGTCTTTTGTATACCTTTCGACATTAAGTGAAATGGTCAATAAGCACAAACAACAAGCACGGAATTATCCACTGATGATAGGCTGTGGAGAGTATGATGTACCGTTGGAACTGAAAGCGATAAAAAAATGGCAAAACAATGAGCCTACTTGTACAGTTAAAGTTTTTGAAAATGCTGGTCATTGTGTAAATATGGATGTACCTCAAGCTTTTAATACAGCGATAGAGGACTTTTGGATTTATAAAAATTGAATGGATATAAGGGCAACCGTGGCACTTGCGAGTCAACACACCACATCAGGGTTAACTTTTTGGAAAAGGTCGTGCCTGGCGAAATCAGACGCTTGACACAATATGTAAGCAGGCATGGCGACCAATTTCTCAAAGCTGCGATTGGATTTACTCGACAAGCTACCGACACGATACGGATTATCTGTAATTGTTTAGGTTCGATCGATATTCCCGATTTACCCGACGTATCGGAATGCAGTATACAAATGCAGATTCGCAAGGGCGTGAAGGCAAAGTATGAAGGAT
>CAYVTZ010000035.1:0-32236 GCA_964454685.1 uncultured Christensenellaceae bacterium | reverse complement strand
GATTTTCCGCTTCTTTTTTTATTCCCTACTGTATCACATCATTGTACAACATACACAATTCATCATCTTCTAGAACAGCGGCGCAAACACATGCAGGAAGAACTGCACCACCTTCTCCACCCACGGTCGTGCGCGCAAGAATTCCAGCGTAATCGGAACGCATACCTCTTGCGTCTGCAAAAAGTCCTCTTTGATCTGCATTACGGCATCACAGTCCGCCATCCACGCGCCGCACTCAAAATGCAGAAACAGACTGCGATAGTCAAGGTTCACCGTACCCACCGTCGCGCAGCGATCATCGCACACAAATGTCTTGGAGTGGATGAACCCCGGTTCATATTCGAAAATTTTCACTCCCGCCTGCAACAATTTCTTATACTGCGCGCGCGTCAGCAGGAACACAAATTTTTTATCCGGAATGTGCGGTGTCGTGATGCGCACATCCACGCCGCTCTTCGCCGCCATGCACAGCGCTTCTTCCAATATATTATCCAAAATCAGGTACGGCGTGTTGATGTACAGGTATTTGCGCGCATGGTTGATCATGTTCAAATATACGCCATGCCCCACACGTCCATGATCCAGCGGATTATCCGCATAAGGCTGTACAAATCCCCCGCACGGTTTTGCAGGCTCAGTCGCCCGATATTGCAAAATATCTTCCGGCTGATTGACCCGAAACAGCCATATCTGCAAAAACACAGCGGTAAATCCAAATGCCGCCTCTCCCTCCATGCGCAAGCACGCATCCTTCCAGTTGCCAAAGCGCTGCACATGATTGATATATTCATCCGCAAGGTTCGCGCCGCCCACATAGGCTACCTTGCCGTCGATCGCGGTAATCTTACGATGATCGCGATTGTTGAACAGTGAATTAAGCGCCGGTCTCAGGCGGTTGAATACCATACACTCAATGCCATACGAGCGCAGTGTCTGCGCGTAATCGCGCGGCAGCAGATTCACGCAGCCCATATCGTCGTACATAAAGCGCACCTTCACGCCCTGCGCTGCTTTTTCCTTGAGGATCTCAAGAACGCTGTTCCACATCAGACCTTCTTCCACGATGAAATACTCCATGAAAATATATGTCTGCGCGTTTTTTAAGTCTTGCAGCAGATCCTGCCAGAAAAGCTCTCCGGTCTTATAATATTTGGTTTTTGTGTTCTGGAATGCCGGCATATAGGTTGCCGTTTGAATAAATTCGCTCTGACGCAGCAGTTCCGGCGCCTGCTCCTCCAGTTGCCTGTATGCTCCTTCGTTTTTCGCGGCAGTCGTCACCGTGCCTTGGAAAACCTTCGTCACACGCTCCCGCGTCTTTTTGTCCAGGCTGCGCTGCGCAAAAAAGTAGTAGAGCAAAATGCCCACAATCGGCACAATCACCAAAAGCAGCATCCATGCCAGTTTATACCCCGGGCTTTCATCTTTGGAAACCAGCCAAATCGCCAGTATGATCGCGCCCACCCAAAAAATGTTGCGCAAAACAGGAATGGAATCCGTGAAATTCATCAGCAGCATCACAAACAACAGCACTTGCAATCCCAAAATCGCAAACACCACAAACAACCGCCCCGTCAACAATTTGATTAATTTTTTCATTCTACCCCCCTGTTACACCGGCTTCACAAGAATTTCCACCAAGTCCGGCGGATTATTGACGCGTATCGGCGGAAAGCCGCTTGACCCCAGCCCGCGCGATATAATCATCACCGTCTGATTCCCTTCGTGCCTGCCCTCCACATACTTCGGGAAAAGCCCCTGTCCGGGGATCACCACCGCACTCACCACCGGAATGCGAAACTGTCCCGCATGCGTATGCCCTGACAGAACCAGATCAATGTCGTGCTGCGCAAAAATCTCGAAGTGTTCCGGATGATGCGCCAGCAGGAGATGAAATCCCGGCATCTTACCGCATTGCTCTGCCACCTGTTCCAAACCCGATGGTGCGATCTTTGGATCGTGCACACCGCCAATCGCAATCATCTGTTCGTGAATCTTCAACTGTTCCACCGCATTACCCAGCACTCTGACGCCATTTTGCTCAAACAGATCCGTCACTTGGTTCAAAAAATGCTGCTCATGGTTGCCCGTCACAAAAAATGATGGCGCAATCTGCGCGATCCCACGCGCAAAGTTCAGTAGATACGGCGCGTCTGCATCTTTTTGCCGTTCATGCTTAATCATATCCCCCGTCACCGCAATGATGTCCGGCTCAAATTCCGCAATCAACCGAAACAGCTCACTGTTCTGTTCTCCAAACGATTTTTGGTGCAAGTCAGATAAATGGGATATCCGGAGTTCACGGTCAATTTTTTGAGATTCGATCACATACCGATTTTTTTTCGGTTTATTGTTGTTGAACATGATTTCCCCTAACGTCAGGATATTCTCTTTACTGCAATCTTATCATACCGCCGCATCCTTTTCAAACAGAAATTGCGATCTGTCTCACTGCTCAAACAACGCTCCCGCGTCTCATGGATGCCTCCTCGCTCCCACGCGCTTGTGCAGCGATATAAAGAACGCGCCGCCTGCACCCTAGCAAGCAACGCGTCTGTTATCTTTTGGTTAAACGCCGCAGCACTTTTTATATTTTTTGCCGCTGCCGCACGGGCACGGGTCGTTGCGCCCCACTGTCTTTTCGCTGACTGCCTGCTTGGAAATCCGCCAATCGCGCGTGATGTCCGCGCGCCGCTCCTCGCTCAAAACGCCGTCCCATTCTTCCAGCCCATACAGCCACTTTGCTTTTGCCTCGTGCATGTTAAAGTACAACTTTTCGAAGTCAATGTCCAGCGCAACGGGCGTTTCCTCCTCCAGCGCATTCAAGTCAACTTCCTGCTT
Source organism: uncultured Christensenellaceae bacterium (assembly GCA_964454685.1). Lineage (GTDB taxonomy): Bacteria > Bacillota > Clostridia > Christensenellales > Christensenellaceae > CAYVTZ01. The sequence goes on along the minus strand of CAYVTZ010000035.1, from coordinate 29,398 downwards.
CAAACTGGTGTTGATGCCATCGATAAACCCGCAAAAAACGACATTCTCCATGCCAAATTTTTGTGCCAACTCTGTCATCGTTCCCGCGTAGCTGCCTTTGTTCTCTTGCAGAATCTGTCTGTATACTTCGGTTTCCGCATCAAAATATTCATTCCAAAACGCCTGCTGTTGCTCCGGTGTCTGCGCCATTTGCGCCAGTTGTTCCCATTGCTCGTATAGTTTCATGCTGTTTTATCCCTCCAAATTTTTCGCCAGTCTCGCAGCGACTTCCCGAATAAACCCTTGTGTGCTGACCACCTGCGGGGTGCCGTTTTCGTAAAGCAATGCAAGATCCTTGGTCATCACGCCTTCTTCAATGGTCTGAATCGCAGATTGCTCCAGTGTCTTTGCAAAGCGCACCAGCGCATCGTTTCCATCCAGTTCTCCGCGCTTTGCCAATGCACCTGTCCACGCAAAAATGGTCGCCATCGAGTTGGTCGAGGTCTCTTCCCCTTCCAGATGCTTGTAATAATGCCGCGTCACCGTGCCGTGCGCCGCCTCATATTCAAAGTTTCCGTCCGGCGAAACCAGTACGGATGTCATCATCGCAAGGCTACCAAACGCCGTTGCCACCATGTCGCTCATCACGTCGCCGTCATAGTTTTTGCAGGCCCAAATATAGCCGCCTTCCGAGCGAATCACACGCGCCACCGCGTCGTCAATCAGCGTATAGAAATACGTGATGCCCGCAGCCGCAAATTTCTCCTTGTATTCCGCGTCATAGATTTCCTGAAACAGATCCTTAAACGTGTGGTCATACGTCTTGGAAATGGTGTCCTTGGTCGCAAACCATAAGTCCTGCTTGGTGTCCAGCGCATAGTTAAGGCAGCTGCGCGCAAAACTGGAAATCGATTTATCCGTATTGTACATCGAGAGCGCAACGCCCTGCCCCGCAAAGTCAAACACAGGCAGACGCTTTTCTTCGCCGCCATCTTTCACCACCAGTTCCACGCTTGCGCCCGCAGGTACGCGCACCTCGGTGTCACGATAAACGTCGCCGTATGCGTGACGCGCAATGGTGATGGGCTTGTTCCATGTCTTAACAGATGGGCTGATCCCTTTTACAATGATCGGAGCGCGGAACACCGTACCGTCCAAAATAGCGCGGATGGTTCCGTTCGGGCTCTTGTACATATCTTTTAAATCATATTCTTTCACACGCTGCGCGTTGGGTGTGATCGTCGCGCATTTCACGCCTACGCCATACTCCTTGATCGCCTCCGCGCTCTGCACGGTAATCGCGTCTGCTGTCTCGTCTCGCTTTTTCAATCCAAGGTCATAGTACTCCGTGTTCAACTGCAAATACGGCAGCAGCAGTTCCTGCTTGATCATGTCCCAAATGATGCGGGTCATTTCATCGCCGTCAATTTCCACGATGGGTACAGGCATTTGAATTTTCTGCATTCTATTTCTCCTTCTATTTAGACATTTTTCACTGTTCCTGCGCCTGCAGCGGCGTCTTGATGATCAAGTTCGCCAAAGGTACCGCAAAAGGCGTCAAAAACATGATTCCATACACAACAATATCAATCTGTACAAACACATTCACTACTACAGAAAGTGCGCAAACCATCGCACAACTCAGCAAAAACACATGCACCAGTCGCGGCGAACAGATCAGCGGAGTCTTTTCACTCTCCATCTTGATACGCTTAATATAAATGGTACACGCAACCGCCAGCACCGCGCATACGATCAGCAAACATACCGCATACATAATCAGCACCATCATTTCGTAAAACGGGTTATACATCACATAAGCGCTCAATCCAATCGCACCGAGTATTGCAATCCCGCAAATCACGATGGACGGCAAAATAAACAGCTTAAAATTAGAAAAGATAAACTTAAAATACTGCCGGTTCGCATACTGCGCATCCTGCAAAATATGCGCAAAGCGAATCTGCGCAATCAGCATAAACGGCATAAACATCACGCTGATCGCACAGGTTGATATGGCGAAATAGTCCGAATACATCATGGTTAAAAATCCCCCAGATTTTATGCTTTTGCCTCGGGAATGCCGCGCTCCGTCCACATCACGTAAGCGTCCTCCCCGTCATTGGAATAATATTTTTTGCGTAACCCGTGAATGGAAAACCCACACTTGCGGTACAGCGAAATCGCGCCCTTGTTGGATACGCGCACCTCCAAGGAAAGCGAGATTGCACCGCATTTTTTGGCATGCGACATCAGCTCACGCATCAGCAATATGGCAAAGCCGCGCTTGCGATACTCCGGCAAAATACATACGTTGGTGATGTGTGCCTCGTCGATCACAATCCACATGCCACCATACCCGATGATCTTGCCATCCAGCTCCACCACACAATAATAGGTGTGGTTATTCTCAATAATATCGTCGTATAGCATCGCATACGTCCACGGCGGTACCAGACACGCATTCTCACAAAAATGGATTTCTTCCAGATCTGCCATTTGGGCAGGTCTTATAATCGGTTCATTCACTATCGATTCTTCCTCAGCCTTTCCGCTTGGCTTTCCCGCAGATAATGCGGATGCACAAAGGGCTCTCCCTGCATGCCGTCTGCCAGCATACACACACTGGATGCCCGCTGCAACAGCAGCGACTCCGGCGCAAACACACTCTCTTGCCGTCTTTGTAATATGATGTCGCGATACGCAAGTACTCCATCTCCAATGAAGCGCACCGCGCCGCGCGGCAGCCGTTCCAGCACTTCTTCCAGCGGCAGTGCCGCCTCCGCGATCAATTCCCTGCCCTGCAACGCCGCCTTGACGTATACTTCCTGTCTGCGCGCATCCATAATCGCGCAAACCGGCAAGCTTCCGTCTTCCGCCTGATACAATAGCGCGTCCAGCGTACCCACAGCAACCACAGGTTTTCCCAGTGCCAACGCCAAGCCGTTGCAGGTCGAAACGCCGATGCGTACGCCCGTAAAGGAGCCTGGACCCACCGCGCACGCAATCGCGTCCACCGAATCCAACACTATTTGTGTCTGCTTCAGCAGCGCATCCACACAAGGCATTAACGTTGCCGCATGCTTCAATTCTGTGTGTAGATAGATTTCTCCGCGCAATACGCCATTGTCCGCAATCGCAACACTCATGGCGTTGCCCGTCGTGTCCACTCCTAAAACGATCATTGCGCCTCCCGCACGGTTATTCTGCGCGTTTCATCGTCCAGCTTTTCAATGCTTATTTCCAGCCGCACGTCCGGCAGCATTTCCTCCGCGCGCTCCGGCCATTCACAAACGCATATCCCGTCGCCGTTCGCATACTCGTCAAACCCGATCTCGTATAATTCATCCATGTCCTCAATGCGATAAAGGTCAAAGTGAAATAATTCCAGCCCCTGCTCATTTTCGTAAACACGCAACACGGTAAAAGTCGGACTGACCACCGCCTCACAAATGCCCAAACCCAGCGCAATGCCCTGCGCGAACACCGTCTTGCCCGCACCCAAATCGCCCCGTAACGCCAAAAAGCTTCCCGGCTTCAGTTCACCGGCAAGTCTCTTGGCAAATTCCTTGGTTTGCTCTGCACTGCTGCAAATTTGTTCCATACGCTCTTTTCCGTGTATCACATATTAACCTTTATATGATACACAAATTTTATGATTTTTGCAAGAACCGCGAAAGCTTCTTATATAATAAAAATACAATCGCGGAGTCTGCCGCAAATTTTGCCGCCGTAAAAGGCATCGCAAAGATCAGCACATACCCCATCAGCGAATCTGCCGCCGGATTGATCAACTGGCACGCCGCAATAATCGCCTCCATCGGCATCAGCCCCGTCTGTGCATAAAACGGGATTAGCACCGTATAGTTCAGCAACGCCGCCACCAAAGCGCCCGCCGCAATCCCTACCAGGCTCGCGATCAGCGCGCCCTTCTTGCTGCGCATCTTCGCGTACACCAGTGATGCGGGCAGCACGAACGCCACCCCAATCAAAAAATTTGCCAATTCTCCCACGCCGCCTGTCATCGTGCCGCGAATCAGCAAAAACAACAGACACTTGATGCCCTCAATGATGATACCCGCAATGGGCCCCAGTGCAAAGCCGCCCAGCAGTGCCGGAATGTCAGAAAAGTCCAGCTTCAGCCACGGCGGGATAAAAGGCAATGGCAGCTCAATGTACATGAGTACAAAGGCAATCGCACTTAAAATCGCCGCTCGCGTCAAAAACTTTGCTGTTGAGATCTTTTTTCTTGCTGTCAGTTGAATCATAGTTTCCTCCTAATAAAAAAATAGCCCAAGCAAAAAACTTCGGCCATAAATAACAAACTTCTACCATCCAGACTTTCACTGTCGGCTACGGAATTACACCGTATCGGCTCCCGAGGAAACAGGAGTTCGCAGGCTTTCACTGCCGGTAGGGAATCACACCCTGCCCCGAAGATTTCTTGTGCTTAAATTATATCATACCCCGCCGCAAAGTCAACCACGCACATTCGCGTTTTTGTTATACATTGTAAAACTTGCAATATTTCGCATTTTCCCTGTGATCGGCGATGCACCCGCAACACGATGTGCGCAGATTTCTTGAATCCAAGCCGCGTCAGGCTTCCATTTTCGCTCGGTGCCGGAACTCTGCCCTCCTGCGCACCAACAGTTTTTCCCATGGCTCCGGTTTGACATTCCAGCAAAAAATTTGCTCCATCTTGCGCATCCCCCCACACTCCGCTTTGACAAATCGCCGCAAAACAACTACAATAGTGAGAGTGTCAAAAAAGTCTCAGCGCGTTGTCAGGCTGTTAAGAAAGCTGCAAGCCTCGTCGTTCCAAACTTCCAGATTCCACCGTCCACTGAAGTAGGCGGCTCCATCTTCCAGTTGGAACCCTTGCAGGGCGCGTTCGTTATGGTCTCGTTGCGCCTTACGGCTGACTCCACTCATAACATCACTGACATTCACGTTCGCTGTTTCGCCCACCGGGCGCGCTCCGCTCTGTCCCTCTTCCCAAAAATGCCAGCATTTTCGGGAGCCCTAAATGAAATTGCAAAAGACGAGGTAGAATATGCAATTCATCGAGATTTTTGCCTGATAGGGTTTCCGCATAGCTTGCTCTGTGGGATAAGGAGCAACCGCCTTAGGTGCGTCGTTTTGCGCTTTAGCGCGAAACAAGCAACATTGGCGTGTTGCGACGTGGCAACGATGGAAGTCATTTTCCAAGTACTGCTTGCACTTGGAAAATGACGGTTGCGGCTTGCAGGGCAGCCTGTAGTAGCAAGTTTTTTTGATTGAATCTTTTGATTGAATATAAAGGAACAAAATAATTTTGATGATAGATGCGTCCAAAAAGAATAAGACAGATTTATTGCTGGTCGCCGCGCTGTGCGTGGTCTGCTTTGTGGTGCATTTGGCGTATCTCGATCAAATGAAGCTTATCATTCTCACCTCGGACGAGCTGGGTTATTTTGGAAATGCCGCATATATGGCAGGGCTGGACTGGACGGCGCTTACGCGTCATGTCCCGTATTATTCCTATGGTTACTCCCTGCTGCTCGCTCCACTGTTTTCCATGTTTCCCGCAAACCCGACGGCGTTGTATCAAGGCGCATTGGTCATAAACTGCATCTTGATGAGCGGCGCATTCCTGCTGGCGTATGGCACGGCGCAGTCGTTGTTCCCCAAGGTATCCGCCAAGCTGCTTGCGCTGTGTGCGTTCGCTGCGGTGGTGATGCCCAGCATCCTGTTGCAATCCGGCATCGCATGGTCGGAATGCACGTTGATGTTTGTAATGTGGGCGCTCTTATTTGTCTCCACCAAGATACGGCGTAACGCTTCGCCGCTGGTATTTGTGTTGTTTGGGGCACTGCTGTTGTTTGGATATATGATCCACCAGCGCACACTTGGCGTTATTGCCGCCGGTGGCATCATGATGCTCGTTCAGCTTCTGCGCAAACAAATCACACTGCGGCAGTTTTTGCTGTTCGTTGCGGTTTGTGCGGGATTGTTCGCGCTGCACACTCTGCTCAAGGACTATTTCAAAGATGCACTTTATCAAAATTCCACTTCCGTGCAGGCGACGGATTTCGAGGGTGTCGGCGCGCGGTACAGTCTGATTTTTACAGCCGAAGGCTTCAAGCAATTCCTGCGTGAAGTCGTCGGGCAACTCTTTTATCTGGGCGCGGCAAGCATGCTGTTTTACTTTGTGGTCGGCTTTGCACTGTTGCGCAAACTATTTCCTAGGCTACGTCTGCTTCATGCAAAAAAAGCCGACCTTCCGGCCGCTCCTGACGAGCATCGTCATGGCTTTTATTTGTTTCTTGCTCTGGCGGCGTTGTTCACTTTCCTCATCAGCGCACTGTTTATGATCGAGGCCGGACGGCTGGATCAAGTAATCTACGGTCGCTACAACGAAATATTCCTTGGTGCTTTGACTATGCTCGGGCTGCTTGCTCTGTTGCAGTCCAAAAAAAGGTTCCCGCTTGCGCCCCTCGCGCTGGCAGCCATTTTCGTGCTGCTGGGTATCCTCACCGAGCGTTTCATCCAGCCCTTTGCAAATATGGGCTTTCAGCCACTCACCGTGGGCGGCGTGGCATGGCATTATCCACTGTTTTTTACAAAATGGTGGGCGGTCGTGCTTTGTCCATTGCTGGTGTTCTTCGCGTTCTATCTGCTCTGTGCATTGCGCAGAAAGCTGGTCTATTTCATCAGTATCGTAGGGCTAAGCGCATTTTTTGTTTGCTCTGGACTCCATCTGGTGCGCACACAGGTCTTGCCGTTGCAGCGGGACTTTTATGCCGCAGCCACGGACGCAGTGCAGCACATCGACCCCGCACAGCCCGTCTACTATTATTATGGAGCAGACCGTTATTCCAACATTGCGTTGGTGCAGTTTTTGCTGCCCGAAACTCAAATGGCAGGCATCAGCACAACGCAGGAGCTTTCCGCGCTGCCTCTAGGGGCAACCATTCTCTCCCCTCGTTCGGAACTGCTCAACGAAGCGCTTCTGCGCAACGCAACGCTCAATGGCGCAAATGCGCGTTTCCTGTTTTGGACGCGGCAAGATCAGTCCGAAGCATCGCTCTATCAACCATTCTCATTGCCGCTGACGGTGTTTTCCTCACAAAATGCCGTACAGCACGACGCACAGAAAATCGTCTCAAACGGTTCACTGGGTTATCTGCTCTACGGACCTTATCTCTCGCTTCCGGCGGGAGCATACACCATCACCGTATCGCTGCAAACGCTGGACGCACCCGCGGGCGTGGTGGGCAGTTTTGATATTGCCACCGCAAACGGCAACCAAAACCTGTTGGAAATCACAGATCGGGATACCGCTGTTTCCACCACTGTGGTGTTTGCGCAGGATGTGACAAACCTTGAAATTCGCGTGGTCAGCCGCGATGGCGTGGTCATGGAGATCGATCAAGTCACCATTCAGCGCAACGCGACTTCTTAACATAAAGGGGCAAGCATGGAACCACTCAAACTCACCGCCGCATATAAAGACTACCTCTGGGGCGGCACACAACTAAAAACGCGCTTCGGCAAGCAGACGGATCTGCTACCGCTTGCGGAAAGCTGGGAACTGTCCTGCCATACGGACGGTCTCAGCGTGATTGCAGAAGGCACACACGCCGGACGTACCTTGCGCGACTATCTGCAAGAGTACGGAACATCCTATATTGGTACGCGCTGCAAGACCGACGATTTTCCGCTGCTTATCAAATTCATTGACGCGCGCGAACGCCTCTCGGTGCAGGTACACCCTGATAACAACTATGCGCTGGCGCATGCAATGGATTCGGGCAAAACCGAGTTGTGGTATGTGCTGGATTGCCGGCCGGATAGCACCATTGGCTACGGCTTTTCCCGCGATGTCAGCAAGGAGGAAGTTGAGCGGCACATCAAACATGGAACGCTGCACGAGGTCATCCAATATGTTCCCGTACATGCCGGCGATTCTTTCCTGATTGAGGCAGGTACGCTGCACGCCATCGGCGCGGGTATCTTGATTGCAGAGGTGCAACAAAGTTCCACCACCACCTATCGTCTGTACGATTACGACCGCACAGACCACAGCGGCAAAAAGCGTCCGCTGCATATCGCGCAAGCGCTGGATGTGCTGGATTATCGCAAAAATCAAACAAAAAACGAGCAAACGTTGCTCGCTTCAGATCAAAACGCAGTGCAAACCCATCTTTGCACCTGTGAATATTTCCGGGTCAATCGCATTACGCTGCTTGGTGCCCTGCATTTGTGCGTCACAGTGGAATCTTTTCATTCACTGGTATGCATGCAAGGCAGCTTCACCCTCACACATGCGCGGGGAAGCATGAAAGTCAGCGCCGGAGAAAGCATCTTCCTGCCCGCAGGTTTGGGCAATTATCAAATGGAAGGCCAAGCAAACGTGCTGTTCACACAGCTTTAAACCACCCCAAGCCTGTCTCACCCTCACATTCTCCTCAACAACAAAACCAACCCCCTCCGCTATTCTCTGCGCTGCAAATCCCCTCCACACAAAAATATTCCCCCAACAAAAAAGCAACATAGACACCATGCCCTGTTGCGATTTTCAAAAAACAATGTTTAAAAAAAGCCGTGCATCCGCGCTACCAAAACAGCGAAAAATAAGCGTCCATCACCTGCGTACCCGCCAGTAGCGCCACCACACAGCCCACAGAAAGAAATGGCCCGAACGCAATCATGGATTTGCGATCCAGCTTTTTGCGCGCCATCATGACCATCGCGTAAACAACCGCTGCAATCGCGCCCACAAAAAACGCCACCAGCACATGCGCCATACCAAGGTATAACCCCGCCGCCGCCATCAGTTTGATGTCACCGCCGCCAAATCCCCCCGTGAATATTGCAATCAACAGCATCGGCAAGGAAACCACCGCCGCACCAATGAGGTGCCAATACCATCCCGACGGGTTCAGCAAAATAATAAAAATCGCCAATGCCGCAATGATTATGTGCATCCGGTCGGGAATCTCCCTCGTATCCCAGTCAATCAGCGTCACTACAACCAAAACAGAGACAAACGCGCACCCCAAAACGGACTGCCACGCAAAGCCAAACGTCAAAAAAACCAACAAAAACAAGATGCCGGTTGCAAGTTCCACACACGCATAGCGCGGAGAAATCCTCTCCCCGCAATAGCGGCACTTTCCCCGTAAAAAAAGATATGAAAATACCGGAACCAAATCCCGTCCCCCCAGCGTGTGCTCACATTGCGGGCACATCGATCGCCCCTGCGCCACAGATATCCCGCGCGGAATGCGATATGCGCACACATTTAAAAAGCTGCCGATCACAACTCCGAAAATAAAAAATAATACCGAAAAATATAGTTCCATTCTAATCCTTTTCGCCGCTTCCTGAAAAAAATCCTCATCGCCGAAACATAACCGCCATAGCGCACATAAAAACGTGCTCATACTGCATCCACAGATGCAACAAGAGCGGCTGTGGCGTTACCACAGCCGCTTTGCTGGCTAGATATTAATAAATTAATTTGCCCTACTAATTATCATTAAGGGGCAGGCGAAGGGGCAGGCGGACGCGTCTCAAAGCCGGAACCCGTAACAACCGTAACTGTTGGTGCCGCAGTAGTTGTATCCACCACAGTTGTAAATTCTAACGTTCCGGCACCCTTTATTGCCACAGTAGTTTTCGCTGTTGCGTCAGCACCAAAACTAATCGTGTACTTATCACTATTGAGTATTGCTTTAAGATCATTTTCGAAATTGCTTTTCAGCTTACTCGTGCTAGTGATAGCTGCTTTTCCTGATGAGAACGCCGCATTCACTGCCGTCTGCACTGTCGTCACCGCCGAATCAGTCTGGCTGTACTTCGCGTCCTGCACATACTTGGTGAACATCGGCACTGCAACCGCCGCCAGAATAGCGATGATTACGATAACCACAATCAATTCGACCAGTGTAAAGCCCTTTTTGTTTCTCATTTGGATTAATTTTTGCATACTTGATATCCTCCTTTTTTTTATTTTATTTCGTGTATGCTTTATATCAACGCGTCTACCCTCCCGGAATATCCTCACTTCATGGGTATTGTTGCGCGTTGCTACCCTCTTGTGTTTCTGCCACCCACACATGTACATCCTGCGGGCCTGTAAATGTGATTTTCACATACCCTTCCAAATCCACTTCCTGTTCCGGTGGCGCTTCCTCCTCCAGCGTTGCAAATTCCTGCTTCGGCGTTGAAAGGTAAGCTGCTATGTTTTGTTCTACCGCCATTGTGCCTTGTTTTAATCCGCCAATCGGTTGAAAGGTTGCATATTTCTTTAAGAACGCAGCCTGCTCCGGCTCATCAAATTGCCCCATGGTCAGCGCGGCGCTGGTCGCCACAAAGATATTGTACGCGTTGGACTGCTGCTGTGCCGTTCTGGACTGCTTGATAAAGGCATTAAGCATGGGCATCGCCACCGCCACAATCACCACCAGTACAATCACCACAATCAAAAATTCCGGTGAGCCGAAGCGCGCCTGTTTTTGATCGCCATACTGGCCCATCGCCTTTTTTTGAGTGGTGATGTTCTTCTGCTCCACATCACGTTCCCGTAAGATACGCCTCGCCCCCTCTCCGGTTTTTATACGTCCGCCGCTTTAAAGATATCTTCTCAGTTCTTCCTTATTGGTGCATCGGTCGAAGGCTACCTCTTCCGTAATCACACCCTGCTTGAGCAGCGCCGCCAAATACATATCCAGCAAAATCATGCCGCTCTTTTGATTGGTTTGCATCACAGTACCAATCTGGTAGGTCTTTCCCTCACGGATCAAATTGGATACCGCATCGTTCACAATCAAGATTTCGAATGCCGGAACGCGCCCGTTGCCATCTGCGCGGGGCAGCAAGGTCTGCGTGATCACCGCCTTAAGCACCGTTGCCAGCTGCGTGCGTACCTGCTGCTGCTGGTACGGCGGGAAAACGTCGATCACACGGTCAATGGTCTTTGCCGCACCCGTTGTGTGCAGCGTTCCCATCACAAAGTGTCCGGTCTCGGACGCTGTGATTGCAGCGCTGATGGTTTCCAAATCACGCATTTCGCCCACCAGTATGATGTCGGGGTCCTCGCGCAGTGCCGCGCGCAATGCAACGGCAAAGTCCTGCACATCCACTCCCACCTCACGCTGATTCACAATGCACTTTTTGCCATGATGCAGATACTCGATCGGGTCCTCAATGGTCAAAATATGATCTGCTTTGGTCTCGTTGATGTAGTCAACCATGGCCGCCAGTGTCGTTGTTTTACCACTTCCGGTTGGCCCTGTCACCAGCACCAGCCCACGCGGCATATCCGCAATCTCCCGAAAAATCGCAGGCAGCTTGAGTCCGTCAATGGTAGGCGTTTCGCTGTTCAGCATACGCAGCACAATGCCCCGCGCGCCTTTCTGCATAAAAATGTTGACACGATGCCGCTCATTTTTATCGTTCACGTAGCAAAAGTCATACTCTTGATGCTTCGGGTCGTACGTGATGTCGTTCGCCGCCGTGAGCTCTCTGGCAATGCGCTCTAAATCCTCTGCGCTCAGTTGCGGCCGGTCTGAAAGACGGTGTACTTTGCCAAAAATACGAATGCAGGGAGGCTCCCCCAACGTCAAATGGATATCCGATCCATTTTGTCCGCGCGTCAGCGCAATCAGTTCGTTAATCATCCGGCTAATCCTCCATCACATTGTTCATGCCGATCAATTCATGCAAAGAGATTTTCCCCTCTGCAACCAGCTTACGCGCATCGTCCATCATCGTGTTCAAATGCTTATCGCTCAACAGATATGTCTGGATGTCCTCCGTAGGCGCCTTGCGAACGATCATGGATCGAACCGTTCCGTCCGTCACTACCACCTCGGAAATCGCTGTCCTGCCCAATGTTCCCGTATAATTACACTGCGGACATCCCTCACTGTGGAACACTTTCTCGTCCTCCGAAAGCTTCATTCCGCGCAGCATGATGCGCTCCTGCTCCGATGGCGCATGCTCATTTTTGCAGAAAGGGCAAAGCAGCTTCACCAAGCGCTGTGCCACCACCGCAATCACCGAGGATGCAACGATGTACGCCTCGATTCCCATATCCATCAAACGCATATAAGCATCCGCCGCGCTGTTGGTATGGATCGATGCCAGCACCAAATGTCCTGTGATAGCGGCACGCGCAGCAATGTCTGCTGTCTCCGCATCACGAATTTCGCCCACCATGATTTTGTCCGGGTCTTGCCGCAGAATCGCGCGCAGACCGCTGGCAAAGTTCAGCCCCGCTTTGGGGTTCACCTGCGTCTGATTCACACCCTCCACAACTTTTTCCACCGGATCTTCCACCGTCAGCACATTGACTTCCGAGCTGCTCAATTCGTTCAAAATGGAGTACAGCGTCGTCGTTTTGCCGCTCCCGGTCGGTCCCGTTACCAGCACCAGTCCGTTTTGCATCCGGATTGCTTCACGAATGCGCTTGCTGTTCGCCTCATGAAATCCCAAATCTTCCAGCGGAACCACGCCGCTTTTCGCGTCCGGCATCATACGCAGCACGATTTTTTCACCGTACACCGTCGGCATAGAGGCACTGCGCACGCTGATGTCGCTGTTTTCAATCGACACCGTAAAGCGTCCGTCCAGCGGAACGCGTTTTTCCGCAATGTCCATGCCCGCCATAATCTTGATGCGTGTCACAATGCTGGCATGCGCCTTGATACTCAAGCGCACCAGTTCGGAAAGCACCCCGTCGATGCGCAGCCGGATGCGCAGATAGTCTGCCGTCGGCTCGATATGAATGTCACTGGCTCGCTTGATGTACGCCTGTGCCAGCATGTTGTTCACAAATTTTACAACCGGAACGGATTCCACACGATTTTCCAGCGCTTCAAAATCAATATCATCCAACTGCATCTCATCATTTTCCAGTGCGCTGGTGCTAAGTGCCGTCGCAATGGTGTTGATGTTTTGCGTAGAATAGCAAGTCTCAATGGCATGACGAATATCCGCGCTGGTTGCAACCACCGCTTCAATGTTCTTGCCCGCCTCGGTGCCAACTTCATTGAGCGCCGCATAATCCAGCGGGTCTGCCGTCGCCACATACAGCGTGTCTCCCTGCAACCGATATGGGATCACAGTATATTCGCGCGCAGTGTCCTCGGAAACCAGCTTGATCACGCTTTCGCCGATCGGATGCCCTTGCAGACGCACAAATTCGAGGTTCAGCCTCTTGCGCATCACATCCAAAATCTGTGTTTCCGTCAAAATGCCGGAATCCATCAAAACGTATCCCAGCCGCTTTCCTGTCTGTTTCCCGACATCCAGCGCACTTTCCAGCTGTTCTTCCGTAATCAGTCCGGCGCCGACCAGCAGCTCGCCCAAACGCATTTTTGCAGGTATTGCCATCAGCTTTGACCTCCCTCTGCCTGTGCCGTCCCCGACGTCTCAACAAAATAAATGCTCACACCCAGCGTCCCCGTTGTATTGGATTGGTTCAGCATATCATCCACCGCAAATTTATCGATGATGATATATTTGCTGAACGCGTTAATCTCATCCACCGCGCGCAGGATACCGGAATACGCACCCGAAACCGTCATGTTGATGCTGATTCGTTTTGCCGTCAACGCATCCGGCGTCTCAATCGACGCAATGTCCTCTTCCGTGATCTCCACTTCCTCGTTGCCAAACAACGCATAGTCATCCGCTGTCGGTGCCACCGTCACAAGTTCCGGCTGCGAAATCAGCAGCTCGCTCACATATAGCCCATTGCGTTGCAAAATATCCACAAACAGATATTGCGCATTATAAGCCTTTTTATATTCCTCTGTATTTGGCAATTTTTCCTGCAAGTCCGCTCGCAGCACTGCCAACAGCTGATCTTTCAGCGGTAGATTTTTGTCCACTACTTGCTTATGCTGATCCAGCTTTTCCACCAGCTCTGCCAGTTGCTGCTGCTCCTGCTGATAGCCTGCAAACGCAGTCTGAAATAAGATCACCGCCGGAAGCACCGCAATCGCAATGATCAAAATCACCTGCAATAATTTTTTATCTCTTGGTGTCAGTGTCATTGTTCTGCCACCTCCTCCTTGGCTGTGCAAGTAATGTTAAAGCGATACACGCTGCTCGGCTGTACCGGAACCGGCGTGCCATCCTCAGCAACAGCGGGCGCAGTCGTCGCAGCGTTCACTTCCTCGCTGAATCCGCCATACGTCACCGACGCAAATTTACCTGTTTGCTCAATCGCCTTTGCAAAATCTGCGGGGGGGCTGTCCACATTGGAAAGTCCGGCAATCGACATGCTCCCGCCGGAAAATGTAACAGAAACAATCGAAACATTGGCAGGGCGCACGCTTTCCATCACCTGATACATTTCCGAATGGAATCCGGGTGGGCTGGATACCTTTTTCTGCAAGCCGGCCAGCGTCATCAAATCTTTTTCTGCCGTCAGAATTTGCTGCTTCCGCTTTTCCACATCACTCAATGTCTGTTCAACACCCAGACCTTCAAACGTGGCCTGAGCCGCCGCGCGCTGCGATTCGATCATATTCTTGTGTAACGCAAAACCGGTAAACAGCAGCACGTTTGCCGCAATCACAATGGTCAGCACAATCGGGAAAGGCCTTACGGCTTTCCTCGATGTCTTGTGCCGCGCATCACGCTGCAACGCTCTAAAAAAATTAATATCGCTCTTCATGCTCTCTCACTTCCCATCTGGCAGCCGTCATAGATTCATTCCAACGCAGTATGCCAACGTCTCGATCTGGTCAATGCGCGCCAGCGCATTTCCCGCTTCGCTCATCCGCAGTACATTCGTGATGCTGACCGAATCCTTCACAATCTGCTTGTTCGCTTCGTCTGCCGCTTCACCCATCAGTACCACCGAGTCGATCTGCACACCGATGTTCTTGATTGTTTGGTACTGCACCATCTTTCCGATCAAGTCCACCGTCTGCGTAACCACGTCGCCGCCGTCGTCCGCGCCGCCAAGCCCCAGCAGATCATTCCCTTCCTGCACGGCACTATTGCGCGTAACCACACTGTTGGGACAGTTTACCAAATGCGCCGTCACATCCTGCTCTCCCATGTTCACAAAAATAGTATTGCTGCCCTTGAAAAAGACATTTGCTAAATCCAGAATGCAGTTTTGCGCGATGCAAAAACCCATAGGTGTCTTTCCCGACATGCGGATCGCTGCCTCTGCGTCTTTCACAAACTTAATCGGCGCTACGTATGTCGCCACCTTGCACTGCTTGTCCTCAATGCCCAAAATGCGGTAATCCATCACATATTCTTCCGGAGATAATGTGCCAAACACCTTGCTTTTGATCATCTCCAGCATATTTGCTTCCGCTTTATCGTATGGCAGCGTATATTCGTTGGTGATCGGTGCCGTACCCGAAAATACGATCCACACCTCATTCTGCTTGATGCGCACAAAAATCTCTTTGAGTCTGGCGGACAACGCTTCTATATCCAAATTTCCGTCCGCGTCCAGCACCCCTTCCGAACTCGTGCGATATACGGATTTCACCGTAGTACCGGAACTTTTCCCTGTTAGTTCGGCAACTTTTATGTGTGTTTTTCCCACGTCTACTGCTATCAAAGCAATTTCCTCCTCTGCTTCGTCACTCTTTTTTATGCTGCAACTTGACCATAGCTCTCGAAAATCGGCATCAACACCGAAATCAAGATTGTCCCGATGATGATGGCCATGATAATCAGCATCACCGGCTCCAAAATGGCTAAAATCGCTTCAATCGCGCTTTCTGTTTCCCGCTCGTAGTATTCCGATGTGGAGTTCAGGATGCTGTCCAGGCTTCCCGTTTCCTCACCAATCCGCACCATGCTCGGAAGCATCGAATCAAAGACATCTGCTTCCTCCAGCGACACCGAAAGCGAATTTCCTACGCTGACTTCTTCAATAATCGAGCGCAGTTGATGTGCAATATAGCTGTTCCCCACCACGTTGACGGATAGACGAATCGCGTTAATCAGCGAAAGTCCACTCGCATATAAAATAGATAGTGTATTTGCAAAGCGCGAGGAATAAATCTGTCGCAGTAGTTTGCCAATTTTAGGGATACGCAGCAGCATCCGATCCCGCTTGTATAAAACACTCGGCACCTTGAGCATTGAGCGCGCTATGAAATATACCACGACCACGCCCGCCACAACAAAGTACCAGTAGTTCGTCAAAAAGTCGCTAATCGCAATCATTGCTTTTGTAAGATCCGGCAGTTCCATGCCGGAAAAAGCTGTAAAAATCTGTGGCAGCACGAATGAAAACAGTATGATGACCACGCCCACACACAGCACTGCCAGCAGTTTCGGATAGGTCGTCGCAGTTTTAATTTTCGCTTGCAGCTTGGCTTGCTTCTCAAAATAAATCGATAGCTTGGTAAACATCAGGTCGATGTTACCGCTCTCCTCGCCGCTCTCAACCATATTGATCAGCAATGCGGAAAACGCATTACCCTGCGCACGCAGCGCCTCTGAAAAGGACTGCCCACCACGCACCGCCTCATATACATTGGCGTAAACCTGACGCAGCTTCGGCGATTCCGTCGAGCTGATCAGGGTATCCAGCGCGCTCGTCATGCTCATGCCGGAAGCCATCATCGTGCTCATCTTGCGGCAAAAGATCACCAGTTCCTTTACTTTGATTTTGTAAATTGTGCGCACCGCCTGCTCACGCAGCTCTTTTTCCGTGTATCCCAAACAATACAACTCTTCGCTTTCCAGTTGCTTGTATAAGTCCATCACGTTCTGCGCTTCCACCAGCCCTTTGACAACTTTACCGCTGCTGTCCTTTGCTGTATAGCTGTATTGCATCATAATCGTTCACCCGTTTCTATTGTATTGGTTCAGCCCCATCGGGCTCACTGCATAGTCTCGCTCCATCTGCACCTGTCCGTCGATTGCGGCGGATATGCGCATCACCACTCCGCTGGTGATCGGGCCATCCAGCGCCGCTCCCGTATCAGGGTCCAAATACGCCACTTGCAGCGTTGCGTCTCTGTAATACCCGTCTGCGACCAGATTCCTTCCATTCTTTTGCAAAATTCCCTGGTCCAGGTCGTAAACATCCTGTTGATTGTTCGACACGACTTCCAAACGCGTCCCGCTAACATTTGCCCGCTGTGCACGAGATAGCGCGTTTTCCAGCTCTTTTGCGCTGTCGTCCAGAATCGCGTTCATTTCAGAGAGCGTATTGTTGCGGTCAAATACATTCATCATCGGCACCATGAGCCATGCAATCGCCAAGGCAATGATGGCCAGAATCACAATGCTGATTATCAGCTCAACCAGCGTAAGCCCTTTGCGGCTTTTTAAAATCTTCTTCACACGCAACTCAGGTCACCTCTTCCGGCGGCACAATGGACAAAAAGCCTTCTTCCTCCGTCACCATAACCGGCAGGTCTACGCTTACGGACAGTGTTGCAGCATTGGTGCGCAACCGCAGCTGCGCATTGCTTGCAAATCCTGCTTCACGCAGCACCAGTCGGTTTGCGGCATCCTGCTGCGTCGTATCCATCTCCAACGATCGGCTGGTCAACTGAATTGCCAAATTTGTCGTGGACGATACAATCAGAACCATAATCGCCAGCAATAAAATACTGACAACGCTCTCCACCAGTGTCTCGCCGGACTTGCGCTTTATTTTTTTAAATGTCATTTTTTTCATAAGCGATCAATCTCCATTCGCCGCCACTGTCGATCAGCATGTCGTCTGCCGTACCGCCATCTCGCAAAATTGCGCCGTTCAGGTGATAGCGCGATTCCGTCAAAGAAACCCGCTCTTCATTCGCCAAGTCCGCACCATTGTGAACCCGAACCGTCATCGTAATATCTGCCGTGATCTCCGCCGTCTGCGGAATGCGTTCGTGCCCTTCAACAATAACGTTATTGGATGCATCCACCACCGCTTGCTCCGCGGGCACCTCCGGCGTTATCTGCACATTTGGCGTTACGCGAACCGTAATTTCCTGTACTTGGCTCAAGTCTTGCCCCGTGCTCAAGTCCGCGGTCAAATTGTAAGTCAATGTTCTTTCCTGCGCGCCGTTTTCGTTGTTGTACGCGTCTCGCAAAATCTGTGCGCCCAATGTGCTCAAGTCGGACGCTTCAATGTTCTTGCCCTTATCCTGCGCGTCCGTTGCCTGTAATGTATACATCAAACACGTCTGTATATCGCCCGTCAAAATATTAAGCTGGTTCAGTTCCTGCCTGCGTACTGCCTCACCCGAGCTTGCGCTCGCCGCAACCAATACCGCCGTAGTCAAAATCATCAAAAAAACCAGCACGCATAGCACCATCATCAAGGATGCGCCGTTTCTTTGTCTGCATATACGCAACAGCTTTTTCATCATATACTCACCCGCTTATCCTCGCTTCGCAGAACCCGACAGCACCACAGCACCCGTCGCAGACGGAGTTGTGCTTGCGCTGCTGCTCGGTTGCGGCGGCGTAGACGGTGCCACCGTCGGTGCGCCGGATGGCTGACTCGACGGGGTCGCCGTAGGTGTCTGCGTCGGACTGGGCGAAGGGTCAGCCGATGGCGTCGCCGTCGGCTCCACAGAAGGGCTCGCCGTCGGGTCAACCGATGGCGTCGTCGTTGGCTCCACAGAAGGGCTCGCCGTCGGATCAACCGATGGCGTCGTCGTTGGCTCCACAGAAGGACTCACCGTCGGATCTGCCGATGCACTGGGCGATGCAGTTGGCGACGGTTCGGGCGTTCCCTCCACCTGACCAAGAATGCCGGTGGAATCACCCGTTGTCTCCACCCACATCACAGGTGCCGCAAACAGCCCCACCACATCAGTTGGGTCAATCAAGATGGGGTATGGATACCCTCCCGGAACCGCCACGCGCTGCCAACCAATCCATGTCGTAATATCCAGCAACGTCAATCCTTCCGTGTTCATCGAAGTCCCGCCACCCAGGGCGATTCTCTTGTTATATGGCTTATTCGCGCCATAATCGGGATTGTACTCCGTGCCGTTCCAAATGCGATAATCCTCACCGGCCAGATAATAACAATCCGTCACAACCGCGCTGCCCGGCGCTCCTACTATGGGATAAATGTTTTCCACTCCTGCGTTTGTGAAAGACGGCGCAACTGATAAGTAAAGCATTTTCGATACAGCGCCACTGTTGCTTCCAATCATTCCTCCTGCCGTGCCGGTGGAAACAACCGGCGAATTTGCCGGGTCGATCGTGTTCACAAAATAACCGTTTGCAGCGCTGCCTGCATTGCTTCCAATCAATCCGCCCGCGTTGCTTTGCGCCTGCACTTTTGATTGCACGACACCCACGGAAGAGACATCCGCAGCCACATCGCTGTTCCATCCAACCACGCTGCCTGCATTGCTTGCCGTTGCAGTCACAGAGGAATCCGAGATCACACACGCAGACACACTGCCGGACATGCCGTTGCGTCCCACGATGCCGCCCACGTTAGAGCCGCCTGTAACCGTGGCATTTTTCAGCAATATGTTTTTGATTGTGCCGGCATTTTGCGCAAACAAACCGATATCATTCGCCGTACTGGTGATGTTGAGGTTTGTGATTTCCTTCCCCTTGCCGTCATAGGTTCCCTTAAATGCTCCGGCCACAACCGCACCGGTGCGTGCCTGCGCCGGGAATTCCACCTTGCGGTCCTGCACAAAGACTTTACCCTGCGTGCCCGCCGCAGAGGCGTTCAACGCGCCAATGCTTTCTAAATGCTGGGACGTGCGCACTGCAAAATCGCCTGTGATGCCCGCTTGCGTCATCGGATAAACACACTTTGCAAAATTGGTGTAAACCTGCGCGAGATCAATCAAAGTGTCCGCGCCTGCGCCAAACGCAACCGATTTTAAGCTGTAATCTGTCAGCGCCGTCTTGTCCGTCGTAAACACGTACAGGTAATATCCGGTCGCATCTATCGGAACACTGTTGTTGACGATCTCCAACTTTCCGTTTATGATCCGATTGGTCTTGATCACCTTGTTGTTGTACGGGCTCAACACGCCATATCCGCTTTCCATTACAGTTTTACTGTCGTCCAGCGGCGCCGGAACGTTTACGCCAACGCCTGCGTACACACCAAATGTATTGTCTTGGTATTTCTCATAATAAACCACCGCGTTCGATCCGGTCACACGCACAGTAACAGGCGTAACCTGCGAATCCAGCACATAACTGGGCGATCCTTCCTTCGTGGCAGTCAGCTTCACTTGATAATAAAGTGTATACTCTCCATCTGCGTTAGAGCGTGGTGTAAACACAAGCTGATTGGTGGAGCGCTGCAAAACAGCGGTAAACTTCTCATTGTTTACCTGATAGTTCCCGTCTACATTCACAGGAACCGCATTCCCTTGCGCATCCGTCAAAACGATGGTCGGCGAAATGTCATAGTTGTTGTCCGCAATTTTCTTCTCCAGCCCCGCGTTGCGCACAAGATCCAGTATTGTACTGCCATCGCCTCCGGATACGTCAAAAGCATCCGGCTGCGTCTTCACGGGAATCCCTACGGTCGGCTGGTTAAAACGCAGCAGTACATCGGTATAATCGCCGTTTTCTTCATAAACGTACTTATAGTCTGCCGACGCGTTGGTATACGCCACGCCGTACGCTTCTCCCACATAGTTCAGCTCATAGTAGTACTCTATCTTTTTCTCATCTGCAGTCAGCGCAACATCCGGCACTGAAATGCGAAGCGTACCGTCAAAAGGATTGCGGTAGTACTTGGTCCGATCCGGGAAATTATGGCTGCCCTGCACCAATTCAAATCCCGCAGGAATCACATCTGTCAGCAGACCATTGGTCTCAAGCTCACTGCCCACCGTTGTTGTATTCGTTATACTGATCGAAACACGAATGGGGCCGTTTACAACGCCGTTGCTCGTTCCCGATGCCTGCTTGTCCAGCCGAATCGGATCGATAAAGGTCTGCACATAGTTTCCCGCCTCACCGGATCCATTGGAACGCAGCACATTTTTATACGCCGGGTATTCCGACTGCTGGTAATCCACAACACCCTGATTGCGGAAATAATACAGCATTGTTGAGAAATCCAAAGAAGCCAGCTTCTCGCGCACCTTTAAGTCGAACGTAACGCGCACCTGCTGATCCTGACGTAATGCAAGCGAGGTCGGCAGCTTTATGGTCAGCGTTTGTTTTCCATCGCCGGACATCGAAATATTACAGCTTGCCGTGATATCAGAGTTGTCCGGACCATAGACCTTCACCTTACTAAGGTCAGGCAACTCAAAGTATTCATTGAACGGCGCAAACTGGTCTTTGATCACCAACCGATCCGCCGCAACCTCACCCCAGCTCTTTGCAATCATCTCGACTTGCAACTCGTCGCCCGGCTTCACAAATTTTACGTCTATGCCATTTTGCCTGATATATTTGTCGATGGATACAAACTGCTGTGTCTTGAACTCAACATTGTCGAAGTAGTTACCACCGGCAGTTGAATCCGGGAATCTGGCACCATAAGCCTCAAACCCAAATTCAGACATATTTTGCCCTTCAGGTATAGTAACTACACCGTAAAAGCGCTTCCAAACACCGTCTTGCCCGTTCACCTTCGGAACATCCCAGTATCCGATGATGTTTTTGCTGATGCCGGCTTCCAGCAATCTATCCATGTCCTCGAATGATGCATAGCCCTTTTGCGGAATTTTGGGGTTCATATAGTTGTTGTTATATTTGTTATTCGACCATACAGACACCCCGACGCCTTCACCAGTTGCGTAATTGCCAATCCAAATATCGTATAAATACGCATTGCGAATTGCATTCGTATTGGGATCCCAAAAATCAGCTTTTTGTGCGTCTCCATAGAATATCGAGTTTCCGGTATACGTATAAGTATCTCGTGCGCGTGATAGCTGCCTGCCTTCCGGGTAATACCCTGCCTCTGTTCCGCATGGCCGAACGACTTTCTTGCCATCCGTATATATATATTGTCCGTTTGCATTCTTTACGCCCGACAAGCAGAAGTTGAACTTGTCCCATGACAGCGCATACACAGCATGATAGAAGGAATAGTACAGCTCCGTGCCCGATGTGGTCGGCAACACTTGATAGACCATACTAGGCTGCGCAGTATATAATGAAGCAAACAGCCCGTCTGTTGTACCTTTATAGTTATAAGAAGGATATCCCGTACTTCCCGTTCCGGGCATTGTGTACGAAAACGCCGCCCACATAGGGTTATCATAGCTCGCTTGAGATCCTACCACGGAAGAAGGCTTGACGCTCCATCCCGGCACCCAAGAAGAGTCATAGAACCCATGGCTGTAGTTTGCATTATAATTAAAGTCTCTGTACTTCGGTGGCACAGGCACGTCCTGATTCCACTTCCCCTGGCTGTTCAAGATGGGGTACTGTTCGCTTTCGATGTTCGGATTCGTCAACGGCATTTCAAATTCGCCGTTTACAAACCCAACCGTTCTCGCGCGTCCGGTAGGCGAATAAACATTCTGCCAATCCGTGCGATCCAGCTGATCCGGTCTCAGCGGGCTGTCTGCCAACGGCCATTTTTGTGGCGCAACCATCCCGCTCAGCATTGGATAAGCATATCCATAGGGCTGATACCAGTTTCCAAAGTTGGCACCATAACTGTATTCCAGCCAGTCTTTATCAAGGAAACTCGTGATCAAGCCAAGACCGCCGCACTCGACCTTCACGTCTTTTTCTCTGTTATACGGAACATCCAGCCATGTCAAGCCTTTATTCAGCGAATATCTCCCGCCATGCAGATAAAAACACGTTTCTTTCTTATCCGCATTTTGCGCTGCGGGTGTGCCTGCACCCACAATCGGCATAATCTTGGTAATGCCGTTTAATTCTTTTTTAGGCGACGGCGCAAGGTATAGCGCATTCGCTACAATTCCATTGTTATGCCCAACGATTCCGCCGATGCTTTCCGCCTTTGCGTCCTCTACTGCAACCGGTATGTCTTGGATGTCATTCACAGATACAAAATACACATCCTGCACCGTGCCCGCATTCCGCGCGGCGATCCCGCCAGAATTGCTGATCGAACGGATTGTCGAGAATTGAACCCCGCTCTGCTCGATGATGGAACTGTTGCCGTTGATTCCCGTAATACCGCCCGCTCCGCTGCTCTGATAGGTCGCCTGAATCGAGCATTGATCTACCAATCCCATGCGGATCACGGCTTTATCGCTTGAGTTGTTCCCGGCGATTCCTCCCACCAGACCGTCAGAACCGCTAGAGGCAAGCATTGCGGACTGCACACTGCAATTACTGATCTCATATCGGTTGGTGCCGGCAATTCCGCCTACCACGCTCTCTCCTGCAATCGAGACGCTGCCACTGTCCGAAACGGCAACATGGCACTGAACGATCTGTCCATTGTTCACTCCAACCACAGCCGCAACTGCATTTCGTCCGGTGATGTTCGCATTATTGACGTTCAGGTTCTGAATCACGCCTCCGTTTTGCTCAAACAGCGCAATGCTGTCTTTGCTCGGCGCTTGTATCGTCACATTTGCAGCCGTCTTTTCGTTCCCGTTGTATTCGCCTTGGAAGGTTCCAGTTACAGCAGAATTTGTCAAGCTCTTGATCGGGCCTGTCGCCTCAGTCGGGTCAGCAGAGTTTACGCCGATGCCGTTATGGTTAAAGAAAATGGATATCTCCTGCTTAAAGGTACGCCCTTTGCTGTCATTTTCTTTACGCACATTCAAAGCGCTGATGTTCTGCATTTGCCACGGCGTGCGCACGTAAAATTCACTCGGATTTTCCGGATCAACGCCCTTTGCATAAACGCCCTTTGCAAAGTATGGCTGCACAAAGCCTCCCAGCTCCACCACGCTGTTAAAATTCGATCCATTCCCCAGCGCAACCCGCAATGGTTTTGCCTGATTCTGTTTCGCTGCCAGCTCTTTCAGCGGAATCACAATCACATCCGTCGCAATCTTGTTTACGTCAGTCAGATAGCGGGACAATTCTTTGGAACGTGTGTCGCCATTGAAGCTTGGCACTGTAACCTTATGTTCAGCCTGCTCCCACTTGGTGCTGACGTCATCCGCATTTTTCGCGCCAAACACCATTGGTCTGCCGTTCATGTTTTTGTCTTCCATGATGATGGCGTATCCGACTTCCACAATGGTCAGGTTGTCCTTTAGCGTGCCATTTGTACCGGCGTCTTTCGCAAACCATACGCCGAAGGTATTGTTCTCATATTTTTCAAAATACGCAATCGTATCAAAGCTGCTTGGCGTTCCCTGTACGATCGGCCATTCCGGATATACCGGAGCTGTCTGTGTCGTAAATCTTGCATAGGGATACGGATATACCTGATTGTTGATGTCCATAACCTGCTCATCCGTCAGCGTCAGCGAGTTCAGCAACCAGTCCGTACTCAAAAAGTCGGTGTTTTCCACAAATGCCCTGTAAATCCCCTGCGTGTCCATCGCAACGCCCGCGCCGTTGTTTGGTTCAAGGTTATAAGGCGCAGTTCCGGCCTGCTCTGTGGGCGGCACACGATCCGGACGAATGCCCGTTCCCGAAAGATAATATAGCTTGTTTCGATTCGTCGAATCCGGCACTATTTCTTGTGTGCTGCCATAAATAGGGTTGATTCTTTGTATTGTGTCCATGTACTGGGGCGCAAGCCCCAAAAACAGCGCACGTTCAACTTGTCCATTCGTGTTGTCACCAACAATTCCCGCCGTGGTGGCTCCATTTGCCGCCACATCCGAAACGTGCGGAATCCCTGTGGGCGATACAAACACGGCATCAGACAAAATTCCCTCGTTTGAGCCGGCAATCCCGCCCGTGCTCCCCGCGCCGCTTATAACATCCGAACTTGCCTGCGTGAATTGCACAGACAAATTCGAAGCGAACGCGTTCAAGGTGCCTACCATGCTGCCCACACTCGCACCCGCTTGATTGCTCAAAACGTTCGGATTCACCAACGTCACACCCACCAGCGAGGCTCTATCGTAAGTCAAAACCTTGACACGATGCACATACCCAAACAGGCCCACCTGATTATCCATGGTTGAGTTAATGCTCAAATTCTGTATGACATGCTGCGAACCTGTGAAAGTGCCCGTAAAACGCTGATCCTGCGCATCTCGACCGATTGGCGCAAAATTTGTGATGTCCGTCACATTGCCCGGCGTTCCATCCAAGGGTTGCAGGTCAATGTCTGCAATCTGCGTGAAATTGCCTTGCAGCTGATGCCGCATGTTGGACAAATGCCGTCCGGACTGCACTTTGTGCCGATCCATCTGATACATCTGCTCAAATTCCGTGTAAAAGAAAGGGTTCTCCTGCGTAAAGGAAACCGCATTCACCGTTCCTCCGCTGATGCCGGCAAAAAGGTTCTCATTCGCGTTTAGCGTAACTCTCGTGCCATATCGCGCGACAATGCCCAGTCTCTGATTCGAATTAAGCGCATTGGACACATCACCGCCAACATAGTCGATCACCCAAATAAACCGGCGCATTCCCTGCTCCAGTCCGTTGCTAAACTCATACAAAATCGGTTCATCGCCTGTCGCAGTTCTCAGCAGCGCGTCATTCAAACTGTGGACTGTTTCAAAATCAGTAAGAATGATATCCTCCACCGCTGTCTGCTGCGCATCTTTGCCCAAAGTCAAATCAAACGGTATGGACGCGCCATCCGCACCAACCAGCGTGGTTTCCGGCAATATCATTTCCGCGTAAAGCACATTCGGCTGCGGTGTGTTTGATTGAGCCATGTCCGGCAAGGGACGCTTAGAGCTATCATAAATATTGATATGTACGCCTAGCGCATCATCCGCTCTGCCGGTAGAATCGACTCCGTAATAGCCTTGTTCACGCTGCTGCGCAAAGGCATATCCATCCACACCCATGCCACGCGTTCCCAAAACGCTGGCTTGTGCCGGATCATCGGCATACACAAAAGAGTCAATCCGATCACTAAAAAACGCAGAAAGAACATTACCCGTTCTAACGTTGAATTCAATCAGGATTGCCCCTTCTAAGATTTCTTTGTCTAAAATGACAGGGTCCAAAATCTGCATCACCGGATGATTCAGATCCACATCCCCCCGGTCCTTTGCGATATAGTGAACGGCATTTTGATTTCCGTCAACGATTTCCGGATCGGGTAAGTAGTCGCCCAAATCATGGAATACATTGTGAAACGTCTCCATCTGTACCTGGACTTCTTCATATTCACCTGTGGTCACATTGCGCGTATAGTAGGCGCCAAATTCATTTTGTGCCAATGTCGATTTTAAGTTTTGTGTAATGCGTAGTTCGGAAAATTGGTTTTGTGCTGCCAGAAAAACAGTTCGGGCAACATTCATACGATTGGTCTGATTTGCAAGGTCCGTAAAGCTTACCAAAGATGGAATTGCAATCGCCGCCACGATCGCAATGATCACGATGACAACCACCATCTCTACCAGCGTAACTCCCCGCTTGCCATTCCGCCAAAGTCTCTTCAATCTTTCCATCTTTGCTACCAAACCCCGCCTCACAAACTCAAATCCGTCACTCTAATTACATCATAATACAACGCAGCATAAAATTTCTTACATATTAATTATAGCATAGCCACACCAAGTCGAGCAAACAAAACATACTGATCAGGTATTACTTTCGCTGATGTCAACATCCTTATATTTTCCAACGCGGCTTCGCTTCAGACCTGCACACATCGCTTCCCATGATTTTACACGCAACAACAGTGATAACCGGAAGTTATCACTGTCGTCGCACGTTGAATGCTCAATATTTATCGTCGCTGCCGATAAAGCCGCTCTCCGCTCCGTGCTGCACCTCAAAATCATCCATTCGAATCATCTCTGCTGCATTGTTCTCGGCATCAAATAGCTTAAATGTCGCAATCAGCTGCTTGAGCATCATCGCCTGACCGGAAAGTTCTTCACTCGCTGCCGCGCTCTCCTCTGCCGTTGCAGAATTGGTCTGCACTACCGTGGAAATCTGCTCTAAACCGATGTTAATCTGCGAAATCGCCGCAGCTTGCTCGTTCGTTGCCACATTGATCCCCTGAATTGTCTTGGTTGTCTCGTTTGCGCCATCCACAACACCCAGCAAATCATCCGCCGTAACCTGTGTCAGGTTCACGCCGGTGTTGACTGCGTCAATCGATCCTTCAATCAACAATGTGGTATCTTTCGCCGCTTCCGCAGACTTACCTGCCAAATTGCGCACTTCATCCGCAACCACTGCAAATCCCTTACCCGCGTCTCCCGCGCGCGCTGCCTCTACTGCTGCATTGAGCGCCAAAATGTTCGTTTGGAACGCAATGTCGTCGATGGTTTTAATGATTTTGCTGATCTCGTTGGATTTCGCTTCTATTTCACTCATGGAGGTCATCAGCTGCTGCATCTGTTCGTTACTTGTGGAAATTGCGACCGTTGCCCCTTGCGCCATATCAGCCGCACGGTTCGAGTTCTCCGCGTTATATTTGACCTGATTGGAAATCTCAGTGATCGAAGCCGACAGTTGCTGCACCGAGCTTGCCTGCTCCGTAGCGCCCTGTGCCAGCGCCTGAGCGCCGGAGGAAACCTGATCCGCCCCGATCGAAACCTGATCCGCCGCAATGTTGATCTGCGCCAGCGCGGACGATACTTCCTTCACCATGCGCTGTATGGAATCCTCAATGGGCTTAAAATCCCCTATGAAAGGATTGGTCGGCTTAATGTTGAAGTTACGGTTCGCCAATTCTCCCATGCCGCGTGCAATGTCGTTTACATATGACTGAATGGTGCTCATGCTCGTGCGCATGCTGTTTGCAAGGCTGCCCATTTCATCTTTGCTCTGATATTGTATGTTTGCGTTCAGCACGCCCTGCGACATGTTTTTAGCTGCTGATTCAATTTCCTTGATCGGAGAGACAATGCCCTTCGCAATGGTATAGGTGCATACAATCGTCAGCAACACCGCAGCCGCCAAAACGATCAGCGTAACCGTCAACACCTGCTGGTAAGTCAAATCCGATTGCGTTCTGCTCGCATCCACCATAGACACTTCTTCGCCGTAAAGCGCCACCAGTTTTTCCGCCATTCTCTCAAAAATCGGGGAATAGTCGTTCAAAAACAGTTGGTACGCCTGCTCATTTGCCTCCACAGTCAGTTGCGCCGCCAGATCAGTGATCTGTGTTTCAATCGCATTCGCAGCACTCCAGTCGCTCTTAATCGAGTCTACCTCGCTCGTATACTGCGGCTCCAGCTCTACAATTTTGTCCAGCGTGGATAAAAAGGTGTTTTTCTCCTCCTCCAGCAGCTTCTGAACGCGTACCAGATCCTCTCCGTCCAGCGTCGCCAATTCCATTAGGATATTACGCTCAATGGAAACCAAATTACGCCGCGCAGACCATACGGTGTCCACCGCTGGGATAGATTCATCAGCAAATCCGTCCGAAACATTTTTCATTGAGTTCAGACTGGTCAGCGATGTAATGCCCAACACAACAACCACCGCAAGCACCAGACCAAAGCCCAGAATCAACTTTCCTGCGATCTTCAAATTTTTCATCCTTTTCTCCCTTCGCTCCAAATATGTCCTTCTCAAATGCATACAAGCTATGAAAGCTCGGATCAAACTCTGCGCCGCAAAAAGTCACTTGAGTGGATTCACCGTCGATTGCCTATCCATTTGACATTCTGATTAATCTATACCTTGTTATTGTGGTATTGATTAATCGTGAGAAACCATTCAAATACAATACTGCTACACGGTTATGTCGCCCGCATTCAGAATCCCTTTGAAACTTTTTTCTTAATCATAACATGACAAATCCCTGCTGGCAAGAGCTGTTCAGCAAAATTCGAGCGTTTTATCTGATTCGAATTGCCTTTCGGGCACCCCATCTTCTGTGCGTCTACGGCGCCACCTCCCTTCAAAGCCAAAATGCGTTTCTTCTGTGCTATCAGTTTGTCGTTTCACTTGCCCAATCACGTCGCACTCTCACGGCATATTCCCTCTCCCACGCAAAGCCGACAAACGCGCAAAAAAGCTCCTCTTCCCGCTTAAAATTTCCGTAATATATCAAGTATAACTCCTGTGCCGCACAGCATTTCATACAACAACTTCACCGCCACACAAACAGATTTGCAGGCGATGAGTGCGCTGAAACAAAGCAAGAATCCATCCGCAAAAACGCTCCAAAAAAAGTTGTTAAATTTCGCAAATAATTCTTGCAAATTTTTTGAATTGTGTTAAAATATTAGTTGTCTGTTAAAGGTGCCAATGTGGCTCAGTTGGTAGAGCAGCGCATTCGTAATGCGCAGGTCAGCGGTTCGAGTCCGCTCATTGGCTCCATGTCGGGGTGTAGCGCAGCTTGGTAGCGCGCTTCGTTCGGGACGAAGAGGTCGCAGGTTCAAATCCTGTCACCCCGACCATGTCGAATGTTCATAAGGACAGTGAGCATTCCGTAGATTTAGGAGTAACT
>CAYVTZ010000034.1:0-33439 GCA_964454685.1 uncultured Christensenellaceae bacterium | reverse complement strand
TCGAACCCGCGAGGGAAAACAGAGCGAGCGCGTCCAGTGGACGATGCAGTGAGCGTCGTTTTCGCTGAGCGTAAGAGGTGCGTCAAGCATCTGCGCAGTAAGCACCTCCACGGCGAAGCGGCACGAGCAGCTTTGCTGCGCATTCCCCGTAGGGTCACCACGTCGGAGCAAAGTTCGCTTTGCTCCGTTTTTCGTTTTACAAAAAACTTCACCCGCTTCCTTGCTCCTCCTCTTCCGCATAAAAGTCACGCTCCCATTGGCTAAGCCCTTGTAAACGCGGGCTTTTTACGCCAATTTGCTCGCTACCAACTTTTTGCGGGCTAATCGCACCCATCATCATACGCTTACATTCACTTCTTCAAGCCATACCATCATATTCGCAACGCACCCGCACACCACTTGTGGTTAGTATAGCAAACCATTTTGTTCCGTATTCCCCGTAGGGCTCACCGCGCTGAAACAAAGTTCGCTTTGCTCCGTTTTTCGTTTTACAAAAAACATCACCCGCTTCCTTGCTCCTCCTCTTCCGCATAAAAGTCACGCTCCCATTGGCTAAGCCCTTGTAAACGCGGGCTTTTTACGCCAATTTGCTCGCTACCAACTCTTTGCGGGCTAATCGCACCCATCATCATGCGCTCACATTCACTTCTTCAAGCCATACCTTCCTATTCGCAACGCACCCGCACACACCGCATCATCCCTCACCTGCGTTCTTGCATAATTTTACAACCACTCAAAAGCAAGCCACACACGAAAAACGCCGCTTAATAAAGCGCTTTTTCACATATTGGCATCTTGCGCTTCAACGGCAATCATGATAGAATGAGTCAAGTTTCCATGCAGGTGCAGCGTACCGCTGCAAACCGCCACAGGCACATACAAAAGCAATTCGCAACACCACTGTACTTCGATTTATGTGACCATGTGCAACGATTGAATAAAAAGATAGGGATCAAATGAAAGTAAAGTTATCCAGCCGAACCTTTCGGTTTATTGTAGTTTTTTTGGTGTCTGCCGCCGTGTTTGCGGTTGCAGGCTGCGCCTATCTGCAAAATAGAATGGCACTGGAACAAATGCAGATGAGCCAGCTAGTCACCACAAAGTCCGTCGAAGTGCGCGATGTTTTGACCAAGCTGTTGTATAAAGCGCAAACGCTTGCCGCACTTGTGGTGCAAAGCAATGGACAGGTGCAAAACTTTGAGCGTGTCGCCTCCACAATTTTGGACGACCCCAGTATTCGCAATGTCATCCTGGCGCCGGATAACATCGTCACCGCCATTTATCCCCTCGCAGGGAACGAGGCGGCGATCGGCTTGGATTTTTCCATGGACGGCGCAGGGAATCAAGAGGCAAAAGAAGCAATCGAGCGCGGCGAAATGGTACTGGGCGGACCTTTTGATCTGGTGCAGGGCGGTCAAGCAATCGTTGGCCGTCAGCCGGTTTATCTGGAGGAAAACGGCCAAAGAAAATATTGGGGGCTGGTTTCCGTCACACTCAATTATCCTCAAGTGCTGGCAGGCGCAGGTCTGGATCAACTGCAAATGCAAGGTCTCGCGTTCGAAATCTGGCGGATCAGCCCTGATTCCAAAGAACATCAGGTCATTGCGCGCAGCGATTATAATTACAGTAATAGCACACATTATGTCGAGCAACCCCTGAATATTTTAAACAGCACATGGTATTTTCGGCTCTCCCCCGTCCGGATGTGGTATCAATATCCCGAGGCATGGATTATGATTGCACTGGCAGTTTTCGTCAGTTGGTTGATCGCGTTTTTGGCATTGCACAACTATGATCTGCGCAAAATCAAGCGCGATCTGGAACAGCTTTCCAGCATGGATCCGCTCACCGGCATTCTCAATCGTCGCGGCGTGTTTGCTGCGCTGGAAAAATTGCTGGACGGCAGTCCATTCGTGCTCTGCTATATCGACTTAAACCGCTTTAAGGAAGTCAACGATTTCTTCGGTCATGCCGCAGGCGACGAAGTGCTGCGTAAATTCGTGCTCACGATGAATCAGTTACTTTGCAAAGATCAAATTTTCGGCAGAATCGGCGGCGACGAGTTCATTCTCATCTTCCAAAGCAACCTCGACGATGCGGCGGTGCATACCTTTTTTGACGCTGCCTTGCAAAAGCTGGGGGAGCACCCCACACAGTTTGGCGGCAAGGATTTCCCTACCACATTCAGTTGGGGAATGGCACGATATCCACAAGACGGACAAACCGCAGATCAACTGGTTGGCGCGGCGGATATCAAGATGTATCAGGCAAAATCCTGCGACGCAAGCCACTCTGCCATTCTTCGCAAAGAGGAACGCTAGTCTGCTTTCATATGCTCCTGCACCCGTGATCCATGCGTTCCCCTTCCATCATGTAGCAAATCACATGGGAGGTGTCCGTGCCGTCCTTAAATTGCAACTCCATCTGATTAAAGCGCTCTACATCCAGCGCCTGCACCAGCGAAAGCAATAGCGGGCGATTGCTGCGCCAGTCATAGACGTTCCCATCCGGCATCACCAGCGTCAGGTCGTCGTCACATTGATCCAGCGATTGAAAAAATCGAGAGAAATTCGTTACGTTATACACCTTCATCTTTTCATCCTCCTTATCCTCCCCGTTCCCTTACTATGATTATATTGCAATATAATGCTTGAAACAGGTATCTTTTTGCCATATACTATAATTATATAGCCAAATACTGTGTTTGCGAGGATTCCCTATGCAGCTAAACGAAATCATCGTCGATCAAACCCTGCGCGAGCTTACACCGCGCGGCACACCGCTCTTTCCCATCGAAATGTACGAAAACGACATGTCCTGTTTCGTCACGCGTAGCGTACCATGGCACTGGCACCGCGAAGTCGAGCTGGTTTATGTGCGTCAAGGGCAGATGCTGCTGGAAAGCAATGGCAGTAAAATCACCCTCCCCGCAGGTTGCGGCGCATTCATCAACAGTCAGCAGCTGCACGCCATGCGTCCTCTGCCTCAAACACCCTGCACAATGACAAATATCGTATTCGATCCTCTGCTTGTCTCAGGATCGCCGCATAGCATTTTCGCGCAGAAATATGTGCTGCCCGTCACATCCGGCAGCCACATCATGGCCGTGCCCCTCTCCCCCGAAGCACCGTGGCAAGCGGATGTGCTGCTTTTGATGCAGGAGTGCTTCACATGTTACGCACAGGCAGCCATCGGGCACGAAATTCTACTGCGCAATTATATTTCACAAATATGGCTTAGCGTTTTTGAGCATCTCATAAGCGCCACAAAGCCTTCCAATCCGCAAGACCCTCGCCTCAAGCAGATGTTGACCTTCCTACACGAAAACTACGCACTATCGCTTACGATATACGATATCGCCAATAGCGCCGGAATCAGCGTACGTACCTGCTGCCGCTGTTTTCAGCAACAACTGGGTATCACCGCCTTTGATTATCTCTTGGAGTTTCGCATCAAGACGGCAGCGCAAAAACTGCTTACCACGCAAGATTCCATCACAGAAATCTGTTTTCAAACCGGCTTCAATGATACCAGCTATTTTACCAGAGTGTTCCGCCGCACCACAGGATATACCCCCACCGCACTACGCAAATCCCAAGAAGGATTACGCACGCCCTCTTTACATTTTCCGTCATTTTAGGTACGATAATACAATAGTAACATCACCCAAAAGGAGTCTATCATGAACATCAACGATTTAACCAAAGAACAGCTCATCGAGCTGTTGGGTATCTACGCCAAAAATTGGCTGGCAATGGACGGAGTGTGGTTTCAATCTGTCGAGCGCAAGCACGGTATGGACGAAGCAATGGAGCACGATGAAGAAGCATGGCGGCGGTTTAGCCCCATCGAGGCAAAGCGTCTCAAGGCGTTTTTAAATCTGCCGGAGCAACCGGGACTGGAAGGACTGGCGGAAGCACTCAAATTCCGCTTTTACGGAAACATCAACGATTATGATCTGATTTTCCAAGAGGGGAAGCTCATTTTTAACAATGTAGATTGCCGCGTACAGACCGCGCGCAAACGCAAAGGCATGCCCTTTCACCCCTGCAAATCGGTAGGCGTCATTGAATATGTGGAGTTCGCCAAAGCCATCGATCCGCGCATCCGCTGCCGCTGCCTGAGCTGCTATCCCGACATCACCAACGAGGACGTCTGCTGCTCTTGGGAATTCTCGCTGGAGGAAGCACAGTAATAACAATGATTGGTTTTATTGATGGTGGCGGCGGTATGCGTGGTGTTTACACCGCCGGAATCTATGATTATCTGCTGGATGCAGGTATTTCCATCGATTACGGCATCGGTGTCTCGGCCGGCGCGGCAAATATGATTACATTTCTCGCCGGACAGCGCGGTCGCACCCTCACGTTCTTTGCAGACTATACGTTCCGAAAAGAATATATGGGACTGGGCAACTGGCTCAAACACGGAAATTTTCTAAATCTGGACTATATTTACACCACGCTCACGGTGCGCGGCGGAGAATATCCACTGGATTTTGCTTCTGTCTGCAAAAATTGCACGCCTTTTTATATCGCCGCAACCAACGCATACACCGGCTTACAGCATTACTTTACCATTGCGGACATGGCGCAGGATCAATACGATGTGCTCAAAGCCTCCTGTGCGATTCCCGTCGCCTGCAAACCTTATCCCGTCGCAGGCAGTCTGTGGTTTGACGGCGGCGTATCCACGCCCATCCCCTTTCAAAAAGCGCTGGATGATGGATGCGAAAAGATTGTCGTGCTGCTCACCCGTCCACTGGACTATGTCAAGGAAAAACAGTCCAATTTGTGGCTGCTTTCCCGGTTCCTGAAAAAATATCCTGCCATCATGCAGCTTCTGGAACACCGTCACGAGGTGTATAACAACGCGATGCAGCAGTTAAAAGAGCTGGAACGCCAAGGCAAGGCGCTTTTGGTCACGCCCGATGACCCCTGCGGCGTGGCAGCGCTCAAAAAAAACAGAGAAGCATTTCTGCAACTCTATCAAAAAGGCTATGAGGATGGTGCGAAAATCAAACAATTCTTACAGTCAAATTCATGATACCTTATTATTCCTTATTTTTCATTCCAAATTCAGCCTTGCTCAAAGCCGCTCACTCCGTCGGCACATCCGTCGGTGTCGGCGCATCGGTTGGAATGGGGTCCGGCTCCGTCGTAGCAGCAGGCTCCTGCGACTCCGGTGTCTCTGCCGGGGGCACAGGCTCCTGCACCGGCGCATCCGATGGCATGGCAATATACTGTGTCTCATCCGGATACAAATACCCAAACAATCCCCGCGCGCGCTGTTCCACATATTCGTCACTGCCAATGTAGGAAAGCTCGTTTTGATAAAATGCAAGTTCGCGCTGCAAGGATGCCTCCTGCTCTGCAAGTTCGGCATTTTTGGCGTATTGCACATTTAAAATACTTTGCTGGTTTACAAATGTGATGCTGGCATACACCAGAACGCAAACAAAAATAAAAACTTTCATCCGTCCGAATGGTACGCGATTTTTTTTTGCTTTTTGTTCCTCTTTTTGCTTCATCATCTGCCTCCGATCTTCATAGTATCACAAATTGATTACCCTATCAAGCAACCGCCGCAGGGAAAAGCGGTTATAACGCGCGTCTTGGCGCAAAGTTAAAAGTTTGTTCACAATTTATTTGTGCAAAACCATTCAATTATAGGGTCAGCCGTGCTATAATCAAAGCTGATTTTTCTGAAAGGATGTTAGATACATGAAAAAAACTCTTATCATAATTCTTGCGATTGTGATGGCAATGTCAGTGTTTACCGCGTGTGCTCCCAAAGCTGATACGGAAGCACCGGCGCATATCGAATCAACCACGGAGCCGGCGCCTGCAACCGAGCAGCCCGCAACGCAACCCGAGCAGCCTGCCGCAAATGCGGATGGCGGAGCCCCCGCTCCGGCGGATGCCTCCCCCACAACAGGTTTGGCTGGACATCCGGCATATAAACCGGTCATCGTGCAGATCGAAAACGAGCCTCCGGCAAGACCGCAGGCAGGCTTGCAGCAGGCAGACATCGTCTATGAAACCATGATCGAAGGAATCGACACGCGTTTCACCTGCATCTTCAACGATACCTATCCCGATGAAGTGGGACCGGTGCGTTCCTCGCGTTATTATCATCAGCGCATCCAGCAGGAATGGGATGCTCTGTATGTGCATCAGGGAGGTCCGGAAGACCCCAACTTTAAAACCACATACATCTACGGCGAAAGCGGAGATCACATCAAGCAGCGCATCAACGGTGTGCGTGGTAAAAACGCCAATCTGATCTATCGCCGCCAAAATACAGGCAAGGCGCTGGAGCATACGGCGTATACCAACGTAAAGAAAGATGCGGAAGTCTATGAATACGAGCCTCAGCAAAAGCAAGCGCTCAAGTTCTACCCGACCAAAAATTATACCGATCAGCCTGCAATCAAAGACATCCAGCTTTCCTTCTGGAGCAAGCCGGGATTCGTAGAATATAAATATGATGCGGCAAGCAACAAACTGATCCGTTATATGGGCGGCAAAGAGTTCATCGCGGAAGAAACCGGCAAGCCGGTGGAAGTGCAAAATCTGGTGGTACAGTATGTCAGCGTTTCGGAAGCGGCAAACGAGGGCGGTAGAAAGCTCATCGAAGTCAGCGGCGAAGGTCCGGCACTGTTCATCATCAACGGTAAATATATGGAAGGAACTTGGTCTCGTCCCAGCTATGCAGATAAAACCACGTATAAGCTGGCAAGCGGCGAGGAAGTCACCTTCACACCGGGCAACACATGGATCGAGATGCACCCGAACAACAAATCCGTTATCGCCAATATGGAAGACGGAACGCAGAAAAAACACAACGCATAATCCATACAAAAAGCGCTGGAATCCGGTTCCGGCGCTTTTTTTGATTTCAATACATATCTCGTTCTGCACACTTTTCTATCCAAGCGTTGTCTGAGTCACCATAGCAATTCTCCTTTGCGTTTCCTGTTCAGTTGTTGACAGTAAAAAGTTAGTATAAACTTTTTACTTTTATACTGGATTGATTTGGTATTGTCTATGCTTTCCCGCCCAATCTCCTACAAATAAATCTGCTCCAAATAGGTCTGCAAATTGTCCTCCCTGGAAAGCGAAAGCTTTTTTCGGATCGCAATGCGGTAGTTATCCACCGCCTTTTTACTGATCCCCAGTGTCTGCGCAATCTCTTTTGAAGATTTCCCCTCCTTGATCAGCCCCGCCACTTGATATTCCCGCGTTGTAAAAGCTGCAAGCTCCTGCGGACGTTTGCGCGTCACCGGATATACGATCTCGTCAAACAGCCCGCTCACAAAATCTACATCCTGCGCACGCAGTGTCTTTTTCAGATATTCGAACGCAGGCTTGATATAGCGCGCAATGTTACCGTTGATGGTCTCTTCCAATTCCCGACGATCCCGCAAGGTCTTTTCATGCAAACTCATCAGCAACGCATTCTGAT
This sequence comes from uncultured Christensenellaceae bacterium, assembly GCA_964454685.1. Classification (GTDB taxonomy): domain Bacteria; phylum Bacillota; class Clostridia; order Christensenellales; family Christensenellaceae; genus CAYVTZ01. The sequence continues at coordinate 25,972 of CAYVTZ010000034.1, read as the reverse complement.
TTTCCAGCAGCGCAAAGCGCGCCTTCAAATCCTCCATGTCCGACTCCACCTTCTTTTGAAAGGTAATGTCCCGAATGTATTCAATCACAAGAATCACGTTGTCCGCAAAGTCCAGCACCGGAATCGCAAAAATCTGATGAAATCCCGGTTCCGGTCCCTCTTGATATTCCACAATTTCCGATTGCGGGCGTTTGCTCTCAAACACACGGTGCGTTGGGCAGTTCTCACACAGCTTTTTTCGATGGTGAAACGCGCTGTAACACTTGCGTCCCTCCACCTTCTTTTCATGCGCATACTGGCGACGCATCGTCGTATTCACGTATTGTATCGCATATTCGCAATCCAGCACACACACGCCATCCTGAATGCTTTCCAGCACCGTTTGAAACAGCTCCGATCCGTCAAAAAAAGCGCGTACGTCTGCCACTCGAAACTGCTCCGCGTTCTCTTCCGAAAAAATCCAGTCAAATCGGTTGCGTGTCGCTTCCTGCATCTCGGGTCACACCTCCCATCCTTTTCACTCTAATACCTATAAAATACCATAGAGTGCCATGTGTTTTCAATGGGTTATTGGGATGTTGTATTTCAAATACTGTGGCGTACAATGATAATAGAATCAATTTTTTCGGTAGTACCCGCCAACACAATCCATGCTGCGGTGCAAAGAGTCCTTGTCGCCGCAGGAAAAATCTCTTCTCATATCCCGGTTGAGACGGGGTACTACCACTCTATCCATATGTAGGAGGAATTCCATTATGAGCCAAGAATTGTTGTTTACACCGTTTAAAATCGGCAACAAAACCGCACCCAACCGTATTGCGATGAACGCGATGGAGTGCTGTGACGCCAACGACATCGGCAGCCCTTCCCCCAGCGTCTACGAGCGTTATACACGCCTGTTTGAGGGTAAGGCAGGGTTTATCGATCTTGAGGCAATCACCGCGCAGCGCGATAATGTCTCGCGCATCCATCAGCTTTCCATCATGCCGGAAAATGCCAACGACCTCAAAACTTTCGTCAGCAAGATGAAGGAAATCAACAAAGAAACCGTGTTTGTGTTTCAGCTTACGCACTCCGGCGAAATCAGCCATCCGACGATGTCCAAGCGCATCCGCGTGACGCAGCAGCCGCTGTATGGATACGAAGATGCCGCGCAGATCAGCGAGGACGAAATCAAGGTCATCATGGATCAGCTCGTTCTGGCAGCCAAAATCGCGCATGATGCCGGCGCAGACGGCGTCGATCTCAAATTCTGTCATGGCTATCTCGGCTCGCAGATTCTACGCCCCTTTAACCGGCACAACTGGAAGTATGGCGGCGAGTGGGCAAAGCGTCGTCAATATGCGTTTGATCTGACCGAGCGCGTGATTCGCGAAGTCAACGATCCCAATTTCCTTGTAGGTTCCAAGGTCTCCATTTATGAGGGGTTCCCCGGCGGTCAGGGTACGGCGGGTCCGGATACGGCGGTCATGGATCTCACCGAGTCCATCGATCTGCTGAAAGGTCTCGAAGAGCGCGGCGCAACCTATTTCATCCAGTCGGCAGGTTCGCCCTCGCACACACTCGCGCTCTCGCAGCCGGACAAACATCTGCCGGACTTTGGTTATCTGCACTTCTATTTCCAGAAGGTATGTCGGGATAATCTCAATCCGGAAACAGCCGTCATCGGCTCGGCATATAGCATTTTCCGCAATGGCAAGGGAACGCGCTTTCAGGCAGTCGCACCGGAGTGCAACAGCACGCGTTTCTGGGGTAACAAAAACATCGCGGATGGTGTCGTAGACATGATTTGCCTCGGTCGGCAATCCTTCGCAGACCCCTATCTGCCGGTCAAGATGATGGAAAACCGCGATAACGAGATCAAGTGGTGTACCGCTTGCGATAACTGCATCGAATTTTTGATTCGTCAAGAACACGTGGGTTGCGCCACTTACAACAAACAGTTTGCAAAGCGCATTCAGGAAATCCGCGCAGAGCAAGGCGAGCTCAGAGAAAAGCACACCTGATCCGCAAATCACAGTTGCTGCATGATCCCCGCTTTTACATTGCAAAAGCGGGGATTTCCAATTCCTTGACAACGCCCCTGTAAATCCTTAGTTAGAATGGTTTTACTGCCACATAATTTTATGTTCGACCACATGGGTCGATCAAGGAGTAACAATATGCAAACAACGCAGAAAATCTTCGATTTCATTCAAAAACAAAAAGTAGCGTTCATCGCTTCGGTGGATCAAGACGGCTTCCCCAATCTCAAGGCAATGCTCATGCCACGCAAGATCGACGGAAATTGCTTTTACTTTACCACCAACACCTCCTCGCAGCGCGTGGCGCAGTACCGCGCAAACGAAAAGGCAAGCATTTACTTTTTCCACAAGGGTCTGCGCTACGAAGGCGTGATGCTGACCGGCCACATGGAAGTCATGGAAGATGCCGCCACCAAGCAGGAAATCTGGCGCACCGGAGATACCATGTACTATAAGCAAGGCGTAACCGACCCCGACTACTGCGTGCTGAAATTCACGGCAACCAAAGGACGTTGGTATTGCGATCTCAAAACAGATTCTTTTGATCTGTAATGCTTTCTTTCCGCATCAAAAAAGGCGGGTGCCCCTGTGATGAATTGGAACGCAACCGCCTTTGTATTTTGTTTCTTAGAAAATCCGTTTTCCCGAAATAAAGTTTCTCGTCCAGTAATCCGAATTAAAGATGTTCTCCGTCACCACGACGCCTCCCGCGCTCGGACGCGAATCCAGCATATTTCCGTCGCCGAGATAGATGCCCACGTGTCCCTTAAAGACAACGATGTCGCCGCGTTGCAGCTCGCTCATGCTGCCCACGGTGGGATATCCCGCGCCGCGCCAGCCGCTTGACGTCATATATCCAATGGAGTATCCCGACTGGTTCAAAGCGTAGTATACAAACCCTGAGCAGTCAAACACATCCGGACCTTTACCGCCGCGCACGTAGGATTTCCCGATCTGCGACATCCCAAACGAGATCGCCGCTTCGGCGCTGCCGGGGTTGGAGATGTCCGGTACCGGTGCACTCGGCTTCTCTTCCTTGGGCTTCTCCTCTTTCGGCTTTTCCTCTTTATTCTTATCACTGTTCTTGTTGCCGGATTCGCCGTTGCTCTCGCTCGGCTTGCTGCTTTCTACCGGCAATGCAGGCTCTGCGTTCTCCGCAAACAAGATCTCTCTGGTGTATTCTCCGATCGCGCCATCATCCGTCAATCCGTTCATACGCTGAAAATATTTCACCGCAGATTCCGTATCCGATCCAAAAAAGCCTGTTGCTTCCACCGGATATCCCAGATCCTTTAAGCGTGACTGAATATGCTCCACATCCAGCCCGTCTGCTTCCAATTTGAGCGTATACGGTTTCGCGTCCGTTGCAAACAGCAATTTCTGCGTCTCTTCTCCCGCCACGCCATCACGTGTGATGCCGTGCTGTCTCTGGAAGAATCCAACCGCCTCCGTGGTCGCGGGACCATAAAATCCGGTCGGTTCGTCGTTCTCCATATAGTTAAGCTCCATCAGCCGCACTTGCAGTTTTTTCACTTCTTCCGAGGTTGTCTCCGGCTCCAGCTTTGTATACTGCGGCGGCGCAGGCGTCGGGGAGGGTGTCGCCTGCATCTGTGTGCGCGTTCCGTCCTCTACCGCATTTGACGGGCTGGGCGATGCGCTCGGCTGCGGCGCGCTTTGCTGCGGCTGCTCCGGTGTTTGCGGCTGCTCCGGTGTTTGCGGCTGCTCCGATGCGGATTGCTCCGGCTGCGGCGCATTTTCTGTCTGCGGGACAGCAACTTGCTCGTCCTGCGTTTGCGGAGCCGACCCGTTCAGCGTCACCACGCCACTCACGGTCTGTTCTCCGGTCTGCTCATTGATCACGGCCTCCGGCGCTGCGGGTACGATGTTCAACGTATTTTTCTGTGTCGGTTCACCGGATATGGTCGGCGTTTCACCTGCAATCGAGTTGCTCTGCGCCCCCACTGCGGTTGTCACCACCACCACGGACAAGGCCGCCGCACAGGAAATCGAGACCACTCTCATCCATTTCTGCTGGCTCATACGTCCGGATTTTTTGTATGCACGCGGTGCCTGGTAGCGTGCAACCACACCACGCGCACCTCTTTTTTGTAATTTTTCCAACAACTGTTTTTTCAGATCAAGTAATTTTGAGAAAACTCTCATTCGTTACTCCCTTCCGGTTCCCATTTTCCCTCCGCAGGCCCGCCGCCAAAAAAATCGCGTTCGCGCATTTTTCCTTTGTTATCGCCTGATTGAAGAGATTTGTTTTTCTAAGGTAACATTATTTTTCATAAAATACTTGATTCTGTAACAAATTCTTAACAATTACTTACGGTTTTCTTAACATAGAAAATGCAAAAGACTCCTCATGCGTACGCACAAAAGAGCCTTGCATAGCTATTTATTTGCATTCATGCTCGCAAAAAAATTTTTTGCCCTCAAAATGCCTGTTGCGTGGTCAAATTAACTGATAAAGCAGCCCCTTGTCGGTCGAATACCAAATCAATTTGCCATGCTCCCGCTTGAAAATGCGCGTTTGCAAATCCCATTCCGGGTACTGCTTGTAAATTTGCAGCTTGTCTCCCGTCGCATACACCACAAAAGAGATATAGTTCTCTTTGGTCATGGGATGGTCGGATGTAATGTACCACTCGTTCTCCACATCCTCCACACACAGCTTTTCCGCCTCCTCCGCCTTGCGCGGCACAAGGGCGTCCAGCCCGCGTCCGCAGCAGGAAAGGCTTGGTTCACCCGTCGCCACCACCAGGTTTGCACACGACGGGCATACGTAGTATTTTGCCTGTTTCATATTGCCTCCTACAAAATCGTTGCCTTGCATGTCGCCTTGCAGCAGTGCGCCAAGATTCACATTCAGAATCTCCGACAGCGGTGTAAGCAGCGATACATCCGGGCAACCCATCCCGCGCTCCCATTTGGAAATGGTTCGATCGGAAAGGTGCATCGCGTCCGCCAACTGCTTTTGCGTCATGTTTCGTTCTTTGCGCAGCCGACAGATCAGCGCGCCAATCTTTGCACAGTCCATATCCGCTACCTCCAAACACGATTATACCGCAGACAATCCGGCATTCCAACCAACGCAGCGTAGAGTTTACAGCAAAAATGCGCCCCATGCAATCAGCATTTGCGCAGCAAAATACGTCGCCTGCACCACACCCATCGTACAGCGCTTCGCGTCCTTCTTGAAATATTTAAACAACAGATTGATGTCCGAAAGCAAAAACAAGGTCATACCCGCCGCAAACAAAACCGTCTGCGTCGAAAACGACTGAATCAGGCTCATCACAGCACACCCGAATGCAAAGCATAAAACCAACGAATATGCCACAATCAGCAAAAAAAATGGTTTCACATCCATTTTAAATACAAAGATACCCGCCACAGAAATCGCCGCCACCACCAGCGCAATCACCGCCGCCCAGATTGAAAATCCGTAAAGCCCGCAAAGCGCAGCCGCATAAAGGCACTGCGTACACGCAAAGAACGCGATTCCAAGGGCAAAGGTTGGTTTATTCCCACGCGTGTCGTGCACGGCAAGCGAAACGTCGCCTCCCATCGCAAACAGAAACGCAATCATGATCCACAACGCCGCCATCGTCCCGCTCTGTACAAACACGAATATACCCATCAAAACAAACATCGCGCTTGCCAGCGTTTTCCACAGATAGCGCCGGGGTACGGTATATTCGCTGCGCACCAGCAGCCCCATGAACACCATCATCAGCACGGAGCAAACCACCATCATCACCATGTTCAGACCCCCCTTCATGTGCCTTGCTTATCGATTCGCAGATGCTGACCGACTCCCCATCCATTCTTCCTGCGCCTCGGCACGCTCTTTTATTCCGCATCCCCTACGCTCTTCATGATCTCCCGTAGGGGCGACCCTTGCGGTTGCCTGTTTCACAACTGTGCGCGTCATCGTGCTCCATTTTCAATTTGTCCTCCGGCGCTCCTATCTCCCCTGCCCAAAGGGGAGCGCATTACGCTTCCGGTTATCCGGAACCCTTCGCTCACCGACCATCTTCTTAAATGGATTTTTCTTTTGATTCTTTTTTTCGAAAAGGAAAAGAATATTCTCTAAACCCCCGCCCGAACCAGCCCTGCCAGCGCGCTGTCCGGTGCAAGACCCATATATTTTTCCATCACCGCGTCCAGCCCCAGCGTTTTTAAATCCTGTTGTAAGGTCTGCGCCGCTGCGTCCTCTGCCGGATCAAATTTCAGCGCCTTGCAGATGCCTGCCACAATACCGTCCGCCGGACATCCGTTCTCAAGGCAGTACAGCGCCGCACCCACCAGACGATCATCCTTGCGCAGCTTGCGGATGGGATCCGCGCCCACACGCACCACCGGATCAGGCACCGCGCGATTGCCAAAACGCCGCCGCAGGTCATACACGTTTTGCATCACCGTCTCCATGGCAATGCCGTATTCTTTGGAAAGCGCCGTCGCCACATTGGTCATCGCCTCCTGCGCAAGCGCCATCAACTCCGCGTCGCCCGCCGCCTGCCAAATGTATGCATATCCCTTTTCATACCCAAAATACGCCAAAATCGCGTGTCCCATATTATGAATGAACAGCTTTCTCTTAATGTAAAATCCAAAGGGCGTAAACGGCACGGTGTCCGCCAGCTTGGGGATCTCTCCCTTAAATCCCTCACTGTCCAACGGCAGCTCGCAGTATGGCTCCACAAAGATCATCAGCGGATCGACTTCCCTCTGCTCCTGCGTCACACGCGGCACCATGCGCCCGATGGATGCCTCCACCAAGCCCAAATTCTCGTCCGCCCACGCGCGCTGTGTTTCGTCCAAATGCTCGTAAATCCAGCCGCGCATCAGTTTGTCCGCGTCCAGCTGGTTTTCCGCCAATATGATGTTCAGCGGCTGATTCTTCTCACGCATCCGCAGCCCCACCGCCTGCGCAATCACAGGAGCGATGCGCGGCATAATGTTCACGCCCACCGAGGTAGACATGATGTCCGCCTGTGCAATCTTCTGCGCTGCCGCTTGCGCGTCTCTGCCATCCACTGCGCTCACGCCGCGCACTACATCGTCGCGGCACCCGTCGTTGTCCTCCTCGCGCACCGTGTAAGCGCCTTTCTCATTCAATAATGCTACGATCTGCTGATCCACATCAATGAAGCAAACCTCGTATCCCGATTTTGCAAAAGTCTGACCCAAAAACCCCCGCCCGATATTACCCGCACCATAAACGACTGCCTGTTTCATTGTTTTTACTCACTTTCTGTGGTATATATAATGTATAACGATAGTATATCACACTTGAGCATTTTCGTGCATCCTCATTTTGGATATCACCCGCGCGTATTTGCTCTCATTGCGCAGTTTAAAGGAGTATCTATGCGGCTGTTTCATCTAAGCGATCTGCACATCGGCAAGCGCGTCTGTGGCTTTTCCATGCTGGAAGACCAAGCGCACATCCTCTCGTGCATCATCGCGCTCGCCCGTCAGCACCGCCCTCATGCCGTGCTGATTTGTGGAGATGTCTACGATAAATCCATCCCGCAGACGGAAGCCGTCACCCTGTTTGACGACTTTTTAACGCAGCTTGCGGCGCTCTCATTGCCTGTGTTGCTCATCAGCGGCAATCACGATTCCCCCGAACGCCTCGGCTTCGGCAGCCGTCTGCTTGCGCAGCAGAATATCCACATCGTCTCGGTGTTCGACGGCACACTGCCCCACGTCACATTTCATGATGAATATGGAATTGTTCACGTGCACATGCTTCCCTTTGTTCGTTCATCGCAAATCCGGCGTTATTTGGATGTGCCGGAGGACGGCATCAGTGCCGCCATTCGTGCGCTGCTGCAAGCGCACCCGCCGGACATCACCGCGCGCAATCTTCTGCTGGCACATCAGTTTGTGGTGGCGGGCGAAACACAGCCCCTCACCAGTGATTCCGAAACCATGTCGCTTGGTGGTGTGGACGCAGTGCAAAGCGCATTGTTTCACGATTTCGATTATGTCGCGCTGGGGCATCTGCATGCTCCGCAAAGCATGGGCAGCCGTGTGCGCTATGGCGGCTCCCCGCTCAAATATTCCTTCTCGGAGTGCAATCAGCACAAGGGTGTCACGCTCGTCACACTCACAGAAAAGGGCAATGTGCAAACAGAAATACTACCCCTCTCCCCCCTGCACGATCTGCGCATTCTCACAGGCTCGTTTGATGCCCTGCTGCAAGCAGACCCCACGCAGGATTATCTGCAAATCCGCCTCAGCGACCAAGCCGAAGTGCCGGATGCGTTCGAGCGTCTGCGGCGCGTTTATCCCAATCTCATGCAGCTTCGATACGAGCGCAGCGCGACACACATGCCCGACGAGGTAGACGCATGCGCCCTTGCACAGCAATCGCCGCAAGAGCTTTTCAGCGATTTTTTTGAGCGTATGACCGATCACTCCCTCTCTCCCGCGCAAGAGGAATGGTTGCAGTCCGCATTGCAAGAAAGCGAGGTGCAGCCATGAAGCCCACGAAGCTTACGGTGTCCGCATTTGGCCCTTATGTTGCCGAGCAAACTTTGGATTTCACCGCGCTGGAGGATTGCGGCGTATTTTTGGTCTGCGGCGACACCGGTTCAGGTAAGTCCGCGCTATTTGATGCGCTTGTGTTCGCACTCTACGGCGAAACCGGTATACGCACGCCGGAGATGCTGCGCAGCGATCATGCAGCGCCCGATCAAAAAACATTCGTCACATTAGAATTTGCCAGCCACGGCAAACCCTACCACGTCACCCGTGTGCCACGCTATGCCCGACCCGCCAAGCGCGGCAATAAAATGACCGAGCAAACCGCACAGGCGCAGCTCACCCTGCCGGACGGAACCATCAAATCAGGCGTGCGCGAGGTCAATGAAGCCATTCAAGAACTGCTCGGTATCGATCACGCGCAATTCATGCAGATCGTGATGATCGCGCAAGGGGATTTCCTTCGTCTCCTACACGCAGATACCGCGCGCCGCGGCGAAATCTTCCGTAAAATATTCGGAACGCAGCCATATGCGCGCATACAGGATACACTCAAAAAACAAATGTTGCAGCAGCAGGCACACATTGCAAAGATTCAAGATCGCATCGATCAATTACAGCGCAACGCCGCCTTGCCGGACTCGCCCGCTTCCCCGCAGCAGTTTGAGCAGGCATTGCAGCGCCGGATGGACACACAGCAAGCCGAGCAACAAGCACTAGACGCACAGCAGCAGCAATGCACCCGGCAAATGCAGCAGATACAAACGCAGCTGGGCGCGGTACAGCAGCAAAACAGTCTGCTGGATGCACTGCAACAGGCACAGCAGGAACAATCCGCGCTCGCCATGCAGCAAGACGCTATGGACGCCGTCGCACAACGCCTCGCGCTCGCACAGCGCGCCGATCAAATTCAGGGTGCATATACCGCCTATCTCCGATATCAGCAGACGCTGCAAAAATTACAGCAGCGTGCCATCACACTCACAGAACAACGCGATTGTGCACGTGAAAATAAACAGAAAGCGCAAGCATCCCTCGCACAAAGCAATGCACAAGCATCCCGGCGCGAGCAATGCGCAGCGGCATGCCATGCCCTGCGCGCAGAGTTGCCCGACTACGAGCGACGCGAAGCCTTCCTTGCCGATCGCGCCGTGCTGCAACAGCAACTCCAAACGCTGCAAGCACAACTTGCACAGGCGGACCCTGCTTCCACGGAGCAGGCATTGAACGAATCGCTAAGCAAGCTGTCCGCTTTGGGCGCCTCTCAAGCCGCACTGCTGAAGCAAGAGTCGCAGCGCGCGCAGCAAGAAGTACAAGCCGCACAACTCCTGCTGACAGACGCACAGCAGTGTGCGCAAACACACGCCCAATCCACAGCGGCACAAGCGGAATATCTGCAAATCGATCAGCAAACCAACACAGCCGCACAGGCGTATGCACGGTCCGAGCAACTGTTTTTCCGCGCTCAGGCAGGATTGCTGGCACGGGAGCTGCAACCGGACACACCCTGTCCCGTCTGCGGCAGTACCACGCACCCCTCCCCCGCCCTCCCGCCACAGGACGCGCCCACACAAGCAGCGCTCAAGCAACAGCAATCTGCACTGGAATCACTGCGCGTCCAACGCGAAGCCGCCGCACAAAAATGCGCGCAATGGGCGGGGCAATGGGAGGCACAGCGCCGCGCCCTCACGCAAGCGTTGGCGGTTTCGGAGGGCTTCACCACCGTCGCCCGCAAACGGCTGGACGCCGCCATACAGCAACAGGCTCAGGCAAGTGCCGCGCTGCAAGCCGAGCAGCAGCGTGACGAACAGCGCAGCGCACTGCAAACGCATATCGAAGCGCTGCAACAGCAATACGCCGACGCACTGCAGCAGCAGCAACAGACGCAACAGGCGATTGCCGAGACACAACCCAAGGTGCAAGAGCTGGAAATCCGTGTCAGCGCCATGCCGCTTCACTTTGCTTCCCTCGTACAGGCAACCGATGCGCTTGCCGAACAGGAGCGCGTGTACGCCCTGATGCAGCAGGCACACGATCAAGCCGTGCAATATGCAAGCGAATCCGCCGCTGCGTATGAAGCCGCGTTGTCGGCATTGCGGGAAAACGAGACCGCGCTGCGTGATGCACGGCAGCAAAGCGCGCCGCAAGAGTTTCAAGACGCGCTGCGCGCCGCAGGGTTTGCAGATCAACACGCCTTCTTTGCTGTACAACTCCCGCCGGAAGATCGGCAGGAGCAGACCTTACAGGACTATGCCCGCAAACAAAGCGCACTGCAAGAGCGTATTGCGGTATTGCTGGAACAAACGCAAAGCATACAGCGGCAGGATACCGCGGCGCTGGAGCAATCGCTTCAAACATTGCATGACGAAGCCGCACGCATTGCCACACAACAGCAAGCGCTACATCATGCGCAGGAGACCACCCGCACAACGCTGCACGCCCTGCGCGCGCTGCTCGCGCAGAGCCAATCGGAGCTGCAAACGTTCGCGCAAATCAAGGAACTTTCAGACACCGCCTGCGGCGAGCTAACCGGCAGACCAAAAGTCACCTTCGAGCGATATATCCAAATGACCTACTTTTCACAGGTGTTGCAACAGGCAAACAAACGCCTCGCCGTCATGAGCGCCGAACGATACGCGTTGGTTCGCCGCGATGCGCCGCAAAACCTGCAAAGCCAAACAGGGCTTGATCTGGATGTATTCGATGCCTACACCGGTAAAACGCGGCGGGTGCAAACGCTTTCCGGCGGGGAATCCTTCCTTGCCTCGCTCTCTTTAGCGCTTGGCTTTTCAGATGTGATCACGCAGCGCGCCGGCGGGATACGCTTTGATATGCTGTTCATCGACGAGGGCTTTGGAACGCTGGATAGCGAAACCTTAGATCAAGCCATGCGTATCCTTGGCAGTCTCGCAGACGGCAACCGTACCGTCGGCGTCATTTCTCACGTGGCAGATCTTAAAGAGCGTATCCAAACGCGTGTTGTCGTGCAGAAAAGCGCCACAGGCAGCAGCTTTCGGCTGAATAAAGCGTGACGCAATCCCGTGTTTCGGTGCGCTGCGTCTCGGTTTTTGCCCGAAAACAGTTTACTTCCACGCAAAAAGTATTATAATGAAGATAAGATTGTGCACATCTCACTAGGGCTATGCCCCAATCCCATTCTCAAATACGGGCGCGCCCGCATCGGCACGATCAAAAGGAGAACATACACATGGCAAATATCATCAATGACACTTTAAATTTTGGTCTGGGGCTGTTCGCCTATTCGCGTGAAAAAATCGAGGAGCTCGTCGAAAAAATGGTGGAAAAAGGCGAGGTCTCGCGCGGCAATGCCAAGGAGTTCGCAGCGACCCTCATGCAAAAGGGTGATGAGCAGCGCGAAGAAATTCGCACGATGATCCGCAACGAGGTTCAGGCGGTGTCGGTAGAAAAACCGCTCACGGCTGACGAGATTCGCGCCATCATCCGCGAAGAGCTCAAGCATCAGGGCGAGTAAGCTGCTCTATGGCAATTCATTCAAATTTTAAGCGCTACAAGGAGATCATGTCCGCACTGCACCGCAACGGGCTTGATTTTCTGTTTGTAAAATCCACGCTCAGCCGCAATCCAAACCGGCTGTTTGCGCACGATCAAAAGCATCACCCGCAGAGCATCGGCACGCGCATCCGCATCACCTGCGAAGAACTCGGCCCCACCTTTGTCAAGATCGGGCAGATTCTTTCCACGCGCACCGATATCATTTCGCAGTCCGTGGCTGTTGAGCTGCAAAAGCTGCAAGACGATGTTCCTGCGTTTCCTTTCGCGGATGCCAAACAGATTTTAGAGGAGGAATTTTCTGCAAAGATTGAAGACATCTTTGCAGAGTTTGACGAAACACCCGTCGCCTCCGCCTCCGTTTCACAAGTCTACCGTGCCCGCCTGCATTCCGGTATTGAAGTCGCGGTCAAGGTGCAGCGTCCTAACATCGCAAACAGCATCATCACCGATCTTTCCATATTGGAAGGGCTTGCAAAGCTGGTAGATAAATATTCCAAATACGGACAGCTTTACGATTTTACCGGCATGGTCAAAGATTTACGCCGTGTACTGGAGGCAGAGCTTGATTTTGTCAAAGAAGGCGAAAGCATCGAGCTGTTCCAAAAAACGATCGCAGGGCACCCCAATATCAAAGTGCCCAAAGTGCGCTGGGTGTACACTTGTGCGCGTGTTCTCACAATGGAGTTTGTGCACGGCATCAAAATCAACGACATCGCAGGGCTGGAGCGGCAGGATGCCAATAAAACCGCGTTGGCGCGCGATTTCATATCCTCTCTGCTGCGGCAGATTTTGGAGTCCGGCGTGTTCCATGCAGACCCGCATCCCGGCAATGTGTTCGTAATCGACGGCAAAACCATCGAATTCATCGACCTCGGTATGATCGGCACCATCAACACCAAATTCCGCCGTCTGCTCAACGATTTATTGCTCGGGCTTTCCACACAAAACACACGTAAAATTGCGCAGACCATACTAGAGATGGATCAGGCATGCGCCGAAGTCAATCAGCGGCAGTTCGAGCACCAGCTCACCACACTGCTGGACGAATATTTGTATAAGCCGTTAGGGCAGGTCAATATCGCTAAAGTGTTTACCGAGGTGTTCGCACTGGCAGGTAAACATAAAATGAAGATTCCGCGCGAGTTTGCGTTTGTCGCCAAGGCGCTGGGCACCGCACAAGGCGTAATAGAGCTGCTGGATCCCGAGCTCAATATTTTGACCATTGCCGAGCGCACCGTCAAGGATATTCTACAACATTACCTTTCCAGCAAGGAATTTCGCATGGAATTGGAGTCCTATGCGCTGGATTCCGCGGATTTATTGCGCGAGGCTCCCGGTCTGCTGCTCTCTTTCATCAACAAGCTCAAAAGCAACGACTTTGCCATCAATTTGCGCCTGAAAAATCTCGAACGGATCGAGCGCAATCTGGAAAGCGTTTTCAACCGTATCTCCTTTGCCGTTGTATTGTTGGGCGTGTGTATCGTCATGGCAGGCATCATCATCGGCGTCAACTATTCCATGTCCGCAAGAGATGCGGCCGCAATGCAGGATTTCAGCTTTTTTGCTCTGCGCGCGGGCGTGTTGTTCGCCGGCATCATCTTCGCCGGCATCATGATCTCCATCTTCCGGTCCGGACGCGGGCGCAAAGGGGACTAACTCTCTAATCAAGGCAGGTGTTTTCAGTGAAACAATATATCCTCGCACTCGATCAAGGTACCACCAGTTCACGCTGTATCGTGTTTGATGCGCAGCAAAATATCATCAGCAGCGCACAACGCGAATTTCCGCAGATTTTTCCCAAAGCAGGCTGGGTGGAGCACGACCCCTTCGCCATACTTTCCTCGCAGCTCAGCGTCATGGAGGAAGCGCTCTCCTTCGCGGATGTGCCGCTCACGCAGGTTGCCGCCATCGGCATCACCAACCAGCGCGAAACCACCATCATTTGGGAGAAAAAGACCGGCAAGCCCATCTATAACGCGATCGTCTGGCAGTGCCGGAGAACCGCGCAAATCTGCGAGGAAATCAAAGAGCTTGCTCCCCATATTCAGCAAACCACCGGCCTCGTGCTGGATGCCTATTTTTCTGCAACCAAGGTCAAATGGATTTTGGACAACGTGGCAGGGGCACGGGAGCGCGCCAAAAGCGGCGAACTCTTGTTTGGCACGGTAGATACATGGCTTCTTTGGAATCTGACCAAGGGCGCCGTGCACGCCACCGACCACTCCAACGCCTCACGTACCATGCTCTACGACATCCATAATCTGTGTTGGGATGATACACTGCTTCAGGCGCTGGATATCCCTGCCTGTATGTTGCCGGAGGTGCGTTCCTCCAGCGATATCTACGGCTATGCCGAAGTGTTCGGCAACCGCATTCCCGTTTCAGGCATCGCGGGAGATCAGCAGGCTGCGCTGTTTGGTCAGGCATGTTTCCACTCCGGTCAGGCAAAAAACACCTATGGAACCGGCTGCTTTTTGCTGATGCACACAGGCGAGTCCGCCATTACCAGCAAAAATAATCTGCTCACCACCCTTGCCGCCACCTGCGCCCAGCAACCGATGCAATATGCACTGGAAGGCAGCGTGTTTATGGGCGGCGCAGTCATACAATGGATGCGCGACGAGATGCGCTTTTTTGCCAACGCCGCAGACAGCGAATATTTTGCTACGCGTGTCAGCGATTCCGGCGGTGTCTATTTTGTTCCGGCGTTCACCGGGCTGGGCGCACCGCATTGGGATATGTATGCGCGCGGCACCATCACAGGGCTGACGCGCGGCTCCAATGCCAATCACATCATCCGCGCGGGTCTGGAAGCCATCGCGTTTCAAACCAATGACGTTCTGCGCGCCATGGAAAGCGATATGCAAAAAACCGTTTCTGAATTAAAAGTGGACGGCGGCGCCAGCGCAAATAACTTTTTGATGCAGTTTCAGTCAGACATCTCCCGTTGCCCTGTCCTGCGTCCACGTGTGCGTGAGACCACGGCGTTGGGGGCAGCCTATCTCGCCGGACTTTCCACCGGCATCTGGAATAGTAAGGAAGAGATCGAGGCGCAATGGACGCTTGATCAGGAGTTTAACTCTGCGCTGCCCACCTCGCGCGTGCAGGAGCTGCTGCGCGGTTGGCAAAATGCCATACAAGGAGTGATGACACATGGCAATGAATAAAAAAGATTTCACCTTTGAATCCACCGACGGCGTCAGCAGTGTCTGCGCTTTTGAGTGGAGCAATCCCGATGCTCCCCCCAAATACGTGCTGCATTTGGTACACGGCATGTGCGAATACATGGGGCGCTACGAGCGCTTCGCGGAGTTCATGTGCGAGCATGGCGCGCTGGTTGTGGGTGCGGATCATTTAGGCCACGGAAGCACACAAAGCAAAAATGCGCCACGCGGCGCGTTTGGTTACTTCGCGGACAAAAACGGCGATAGCATCGTGGTTGCAGACGTGCACGCACTCATCGTCAAAACGCAAGCAGAGCACCCCGGTCTGCCATACGTCTTGTTTGGGCACAGCATGGGCAGTCTGATGGTGCGGCGCATCATAGCAGAGTATCACGGTCTGGTTGATGCCTGTGTCATCTGCGGCACCTCCGGCACCAACAATCTTACAGGGCTGATCCGTTTTCTCGCCGGTGTTGGCATGTTTTTCGGTCGCGCAAAAAAGCCCGCCAAGCTTATGACTTACCTCGCCTTTCATAAATATAATGATCGCTACGAAAACGTCCAAACAGAAAACGATTGGATCACGCGCGATCCGGAAATTTTGGCGTCTTACAGCAGCAATCCTCTATGTACCTTTAAATTCACTGATCGCGCCGCTTATGATATGGCAAATCTGGTGGATAGCGTCCAAGGTCTTGCCTGGGCAAATAAGGCAGACCACGAAATCCCGTATCTCGTGATTTCCGGCACGATGGATCCCGTGGGCAACTACGGCGATGGGGTGCGCGAAGTGGTCGATTTCATGCGTCAGGCAAAAATTCCGGATCTCACCGTTAAGCTATATGACGGCGCGCGGCACGAATTACTCAATGAGATCAACCGCGATGAAGTGTACCACGATGTGCTGAATTGGGTGCAGGAAAAAGTCAAATAGAGCGAAAAAGCCGCCTGTCCACAAAGGTCAAGCGGCTTTTCTTGTGATTCCCAACTCTGATTGATACTGTGTGTTCACAATCTAGTCGTATTGCATGGCACTATTGTTCCACCGCCACACCCGCGCAGGCCATCGCCCAAATGTCTGTACCGCTCACATTCGGATAAGTAAAGTAATCCAGCGGAAGCAGATACAGTGTAACACGGTCTCCTTCCACACCTTCAACTTCACCAGCAAAATTAATGTAGTATACGCGATCTCCTTTTTGGCATATCATGAACGTGTTACCGCTTTCGATGCGTGTTTGCACAACCTCAGCACTCGACACTTTAATCAGCTTGTCGCCGTAATTTGATTGGTCTTTTGCAAATGCCTTAAAATCAAATTCCTCATCAATCAAACCCTCCGTCTGATCAATCGCGTGATTCTCAAATATTTCCTTATGCTGTTTGATAAAATCAAATGACTTGCCCGAAACCGTGTATTCTTGCTTACCGCGTGTGCCGCATGAAACTACATACTGTTCAAATGTTGGCGTGAATTCGCCATCTTTGAAGTTTCCCCATTCTTCTGAATAGTCTTCATGATCATATTTTTTATGGCCTTCCCCGTTATACAGTCCGTTTGCCCACTGTCCCTCATAGGTATAGTCCACATCGTCACTGCTGGTGGCTGAAAATTTCCCTTCCCCCGATGCCACGCCATCCAGCATTTCACCCTCATAGGTTCCTGTTCGATCCACCTCCGCAAAATGCACGATATACATATTGCTTTCCAGCTCGCCCTTTCCGGCCATTTTTCCGTTCTCCCAGCCACCTTCGTATTCAAAGTAGTCGCCCTTCTTCTCATACGCAAACTTGCCTTCGCCGCCGGGTATGCCCTCCTTCGTCGCACCATTATAGATGCCTTCCAATTCCTCTTCCTCATAGGGCAATACCAATGTGAGTTCAGTCACCTTGCCCTCGCCCGCTGGCGCTGCCTCCGCAAATCCGCCTTCATAGACGGTCTCGCTCTTGTCACTGCGAAAAACACCGGTTCCTGTCGGTACGCCGGAAATGGTCTCCCCTTCGTATGTACCCGTCATTTCCTGATCCGCCAGCTTCACCGACAACTTCAGATTTTCCACAGTTCCATTTTTGGCCTCGCCGTTTTCAAATGTTCCACGAAATGTCCACTCCGTGCCATTATCGTTCAACTTGATTGCGCCTTCTCCGCTCGCTTTGTCCTGCAACATCGTGCCGGTATAGGTGCCCTGCATCTCCTCGCCGTTCATCACCACCGCTGTAGAAATGTCTGCAACTTCCTTGGGTTGCGCCTGACACGCAGACAACATCAGCGTCGCACAAAGCGCTGCCAATACCACCATCACTTTTTTCACCTAAGAATCCCCCTTAACATTGTAATCGACCATCACGCAAAATACGTGCCGGACAATTCAGGTATATTATAGCATATCCCCCTGCCAAATTGTGTCATATCAGACTATTTTCGTGTAAAAAAGATGCCCCCTGTTGTAATCTTGGAGCATCCATCAAATTGAGACAATATCCCTCCCCTACGATCGAAACCGGTTCTTTACCTCCTGCCAAAAGACCGGCTTGCGGAACATCAGCATCCCCACCAAAATTACGCCCGCGTAAATCGTCGAGGAAAGACAGGTCCACAATACCGTGGCAACGCCAAACGCAAACAGCAGAATGGGAATCAGGCTAATCAGCAGCATTGCAAAAAAATACCCGATGTATTCGTTCCACATAAATTTCCCGCGTTGCAGCACCGTGATGGTCACCAGCAAAGAGGACGCAATCGTCAAAAAAGGAATCACAAAGTTTACCGACCAGCGTGAAAACCCGTTGCACAGGTCTATCACCACCAGCAGAATGGATGCCGCCCAGTAATGGATCAGCAGTTTCCTTCCTTTGTGCGCGCGCGATGCGATCACCTGCGTAATCAGCAGCCAAATATACAAAAAGCAAACCGCTACCACCACAGACCATAAATAGGGTTGTATGCCAAATGTCAAAAAATTGATGGTTACACAAATCACAATCGATACGATTGTCAAATAAAAGAACAGCGTTTTAACCTTGGAAGGCGGTGTTCTTTCATATTGCGGATAGCTGACGTCAACGCTCTGCTCCATTTCAATTTTTCTCGCGCACAGTGGGCAGGTGCCATCCTTGCCAACCACCTCTACGCCACAATTTCTACATTTCATCCGTTTCATCCCATCCATTCGAATACACGGCAACGGCAACGCCATCCTCCCGCGCAAGTGCTTGAAAGAATTTTTTTATAAATTCCCTCTCCTGTATGTCACTCGTAAATGTCACCACCAAATCCTCACCAAAGGAAATCACTCCACAGTTGGCATGGCTATGCGGCGTGGGATAAAGCAGCGCTTCAAAACAATAGATTAAATCGCGCATATCCTCCGGTAAGTGCACACTCCCTAGGTTGGATAGCGCGATGGTTTTCTGGTTCTCTCCAAAATTCATGAAACCAAAGTTAATGATTTTATTTTTTAAGAAAAGCGGCGTAAAGCGGGATGCCTTCATTGTTTCCAGCTTTACATTGCTGAAAATAGATTTTTTCAGCTCCTCTTTGCTTGCTTTCTGCTTAATTTGCGCTTCGCATGAGGCTACCACCGTCTCAAAGGTCAAGTTCTCCACCGCCGGAACGCAAACGTTGATCATCGCAAAGAAATTACGCAGTGTCTTTGAGGGAAATGTCTTTCTCAGGTTCACCGGAATGCAGACGACGATCGGCTTCTCGAATATCCCGTAACGCATATACGAATCATAAATCGCATACGCCAGCCGCGCCGCAAGGTACGCCGTAATCGTCACCTGATACCGCTTTGCCGCTTGCTTAAGCTCCGCAATACGCATTCTTCCGTGAATCACATGATTCCCGTAAGGCACCAGCCGCGCGCCCTTGATCTCATATCCCTCTTTGTCCGTTTGCATCGCCAGCTTGGGCTGCTGCGCATAGTTTAAAAAGCTGTCCTCAATTTCCGATGTTGGCACGTCCTCGTCCGGCAGCAGTATGCAGCCCTGCGCATCAATGTGTATCCCTTGCAGCAGAAAATATTGATACAACAATGTTTTTAAAAATTCCATGCCGCCCAAACCATCCGTCAAGGCGTGAAAAACCTCCACCGAAATACGATTTCTGTGGTATAGCACTTTTAGCATGTATCCGTTGTTCTCCTCCGGATTGATTGGTGCGCACGGATAAGCAGTTTCCTGCTGCACAAAAAGCGCCTTGCTGTTTTGCTCAAAATAATTCCAAAAGCTACCCTTGCGAATGCGCACAAAAAGCGCCGGAAAGCGCGGCATCACAAGGTCGACCGCACTTTGCAGTACATCCGGCTTCACCGCCTGATGCAGCACCGCCGCCAACCGAAACACAGAGCTGTGTGTCTCGCTGCTTACCGCCGGAAAAATCAGTCCGGCATTGTCGATCTTATATAGTTTTTTCATTGAATCCCATCATCATCCTTTTCCCAATGCCCGATTGTTCCCAATCAGCCAAAATGCACCACACAAAAAGGTTGCTGCCGCCCCTGCCGACATGCAACCCCCCTAAGTCACTCGCGTAATGCTTCCTCACTACTGTTGCGGATGCTTGGAAAAATACTCTTTTTTAAGCATCGCCAGTACGATCACATCCTGAAATCGTCCGTCCACAAACACATCCTCTTGCATGATGCCTTCCTGCTTGAGCCCGCAGCGAATGCCCGCGCGATAGGATGGAATGTTCTCCCCCATCATACGCATCACCACGCGATTGAGTCCCAATTTCTCAAATGCGTAGCGTAATGTCAGCTCACAGGATTTCGAGCCCAATCCTTTCCCACGCGCCGCATCCTCGCCAATGAAAAAGCCAAACTCCGCCTTTTGATCCTTTTGGGAAATACGCGATAAATAAGTCGCGCCCACCGGCTTGTCCGTCTCGGTGTCCTCGATCACAAACATCACAACTTCACCCGCGTTGGTGGATCGGTTAAACCACTCCAAATGGCTGTCAATGGTCAACGGGTCTTGATGAAAAAAATACTTCTTCACATTGGGTTGATTGCGCCACGAAACAATATGCTCTGCGTCCGCCTCTGTGGCGGGTCTTAATACGATTCCTTCGTCTTTCAATTCCATGCTTTCTTCCCCCTAAAAAAACGCCTTGACCGCACGCACCACTGCCTGCCGGTCTTCGTCACTGATTCCATAATATAGCGGCAAACGTACCAAACGCTCGCTCTCTTTTGTGGTATGCACATCCTCCCCCGCAAACCTGCCGTATCGTTCTCCCGCAGGCGCGGAATGCAGCGGAATGTAGTGGAATACGCACATCACACCGTTTTCCTTCATATGCTCAATAAATTTTGTGCGCTGCGCCAGATTCTCGCACTTGATGTAATACATGTGCCCGTTGTGTATGCAGCCCTCCGGCACAATCGGTCTTGTCAGCTTGCCCTGCTCCTCCAACGGCTGCAAAGCACGGTGATACATCTCCCATGTGTCCAGCCGGTTTTGATTGATCTCCTGCGCGCGTTCCATCTGCGCCCACAAATACGCCACGTTCATTTCAGAAGGCAAATAGCTGGATCCTATACTCTGCCATGTGTATTTATCCACCTGCCCACGCCAAAATTTACTGCGATCCGTTCCCTTTTCCCGCAAAATCTCGGCTGTTTCAATGAATTGCGAGTCGTTGATCATCAAGCAACCACCCTCGCCCATCACATAGTTTTTGGTCTCGTGAAAGCTAAATGAGCCAAACGTACCCATACTGCCTAGCGCCCGACCACGATAGCTTGCCATCATACCTTGCGCCGCATCCTCCAACACATGCAAACGATGCTTGCGCGCAATTCCCAAAATGGCGTCCATCTCACAGGACACCCCTGCATAATGCATGGCAAAAATCGCCTTCGTGCGTGGGGTAATCGCTGCCTCAATCAGCGTTTCATCCAAGTTCATTGTGTCGGGTCGTATGTCCACAAAAACAGGAACCCCGCCGCGCATCGCAATCGAATTTGCGCCCGAAACAAAGTTGTAGGACGGAATAATCACCTCATCGCCCTCTTGCAGATCAATCAGCATACACATCATGTCCAGCGCGTGTGAGCAGGACGTTGTCATCAAAATTTTCTGTGTTCCTGTCTGCTGTTCCAGCCATTCACTCGCTTTTTTGGTATACGGACCGTCTCCGCAAATTTTCTCGTTCTGCTGTGCCGCCTCTCGAATATAGTCCATCGAGCGATCCATGTAGGTCGGAATGTTAAATCTAATCACCGCAGTGCTCCTTCGATTCGCCGCCAGCCTCGGATCAACCACCATCCGCCGCGCACAGCAATATGTTCTATTTTAACAACCACACCCCCGAATGTCAATTATTCGATTGTCCCGCAAACATTCAGTCACGCAAACCATGGCCGATCTTCATTTGTTCGCGCGCTCCCCCTGTACCGCTCGTGTGCAGTTTCAAACGCGCGGCAGTTGCCACGCCAAATGTTTTCGAAGCCCTGCGCCACCTGCATTAAAAAAATCTCCTATCGCCTTGGCAAAGTGATAGGAGATTTTCGTATCCGGCAAAAGCGGTTATGCCGTGTGCTGCGCTTCCGGCGCTCCCACAAACTGGCTCTGGTACAAGTCTGCATAAAATCCCTGTGCCGCCAGCAGCTCCTCGTGTGTGCCCTGCTCGATGATGTCGCCGTCTTTCATCACCAAAATCAAATCCGCATTTTTGATTGTGGACAAACGATGTGCAATCACAAAGCTGGTGCGCCCGTGCATCAGGTTGTCCATCGCCGCCTGAATCAGCGATTCCGTGCGCGTGTCTACCGAGCTGGTCGCCTCATCCAAAATCAGCATTTCAGGATCCGCCAAAATCGCGCGCGCAATGGTCAACAGTTGCTTTTGTCCCTGCGAGATATTAGAGGCCTCTTCGTTCAGCTCCATTTGATATCCGCCGGGCAGCGCCTTGATAAAGTGATGCGCATATGCCGCTTTCGCAGCCGCAATCACTTCCTCATCCGTCGCGCCGATCCTCCCGTAGCGAATATTTTCCATGATGGTACCGTTAAACAGCCACGTGTCTTGCAGCACCATGCCAAAATGACTGCGCAGGTTTTCCCGCGTAAAGTCTGTGTTCTTAATGCCATCAATCAAAATTGCACCGCTGTTTACATCATAAAACCGCATCAGCAGCTTGACCATCGTCGTTTTGCCTGCGCCCGTCGGCCCCACAATGGCAACCTTCTTGCCGGTCGGTACCTGTGCAGAAAAATCCGAAACAATGATCTTATCCGCATTGTATCCAAACCGTACATGCTCAAAGGAAACATTGCCCTTCACATTTTCCGGTGCAATGGCATTAGGCTCGTCCGCGCGCTCCTCTTTTTCTCCTAAAAATTCAAACACACGCTCCGAGGCGGCAGCCGTCTGCTGCAAAATGTTGGAGATGTTCGCCAACTGCGAAATCGGCATCGTGAAATTGCGCACGTATTGGATAAACGCTTGAATGTTGCCTACCGTCATCTGTCCGGTCGCTGCCAGATATCCGCCCAGTACGCACACCGCCACATATCCAAAGTTGCCCACCAACTGCATCAAAGGCATCATCAACCCGGACAGAAAGTTCGCTTTCCATGCCGCACCAAACAGCTTGTTGTTATGCTTTTTGAATATTTCTATGCTGTGGTTTTCATTGTTATACGCGCGCACCACGTCATGCCCGCCAAACATTTCTTCCACATGCCCGTTCACATCACCCAGATATTCCTGCTGCTGCTTAAAATATATCTGCGATTTTTTGATCACCATCATCACCAGCGCCAGCGAAATCGGGAGGATCAGGCAAACGATCAGTGTCATCAAGCCGCTGATGGTCAGCATCATTACAATGACGCCTACCACCGTCGTCAGCGAGGTAATCGCCTGCGAAAGGCTCTGCGTCAGTGTCTGACTAATGGTATCCACATCGTTGCTCACGCGGGAAAGAACGTCGCCATGGCTCACACGGTCAAAGTAGGAGAGCGGCAGCTTGTTCATCTTAAAGCTGATGTCCCGTCTCAAATTATAGGTCACCTTCATGGATACGCCCGCCATCACGTAACTCTGCACATACAGGCACAGCGCCGAAACCAGATAAATGGTCAGCACCTGCATCAGTACGCGCCCAACCTCCGGCAGGTCAATGCCTCCGCCATTTCCGGAAATCCCGCTCACCACGCCTTCAAACAACAGCGTCGTCGCATTTCCCAGCATCTTAGGCCCCATGATGGAAAACACGGTAGACCCAATCGCAAAAAACAGCACAACAAAGACTGCAATTTTATATTTGCCGATGTATTGCATCAGCTTGCCCATCGATTTTTTAAAGTTTTTCGGCTTTTCCACCACTCCGCCGGGGCCGTGCCCCATCGGACCGCCGCGGCGCGGCTGCGGATTTTGTTTTCTATCACTCATGCCAGTTCCTCCTCAGAAAGCTGCGAAAGCGCAATCTCGCGGTATGTTTGGCAGCCTTGCATCAGTTCCTTGTGTGTGCCCTTGCCCACAATTCTGCCCTCATCCAGCACAATAATCTGCGCCGCGTCCATGATCGTGCCCACGCGCTGTGCAATAATCAGCACGGTCTTGTCTGCCGTCTGCTCCTTGATCGCCGCACGCAGCGTCGCGTCCGTCTTAAAGTCCAGCGCAGAGAAGCAATCGTCGAAGATATAGATGCGCGGATTTTTCACCAAAGCGCGCGCAATGGAAAGGCGCTGCTTCTGCCCGCCGGATACATTCGCGCCGCCCTGCGCAATGTAAGATTCAAAGCCTTCTTCTTTCTTTTCTATGAAGTCCAGCGCCTGCGCGTCGCGCGCCGCCTCCTCCACCTGCGCATCCGTCGCCTCATCGCTGCCGAAGGTCAGGTTATCGCGGATGCTGCCCATAAACAGCACCGCTTTTTGCGTCACATAGCCAATTTCCTCACGCAGATCATGCTGCGAAACCTCGCGGATATCCATGCCGTCAATGGTAATGCTCCCGCGAGACACATCATAAAAACGTGGAATCAGGTTCGCGACGGTCGATTTTCCGCTGCCCGTAGACCCGATGATCGCCGTCGTCTGCCCGGGTTGCGCCGTAAAGTTGATGTCTGTCAAGACGTTTTCCTCTGCGCCGGGGTACATAAAGTCTACATGGTCAAAGCGCAGCACGCCCGGCGTATGCGGCTCAAATTTCTTGGGCTGCGCCGCGTCATGAATTTCGATATCCGTATCCAGCACATCTGCAACACGTCCCGCAGATACCGATGCACGGGGTAGCATTACAAACATCATCGTCAGCATTAAGAACGACATTACAATCTGTATCGCATATTGCATAAATGCCATCATACTGCCCACCTGCAAGGTGCTGTCAGCAATCTGCTGCGCTCCCACCCAGATGATCAGAATGCTGGTCGCGTTCATAATCAGCATCATCACCGGCATCATCAGCGACATTGCGCGATTGACAAATAAGTTGGTCTTGGTCAGGTCTATGTTTGCATTATCAAAACGCTGCTCCTCTTGCCGTTGCCGCCCAAACGCGCGCACCACCATCATCCCTGAAAGGTTTTCGCGCATCACCAGATTCATCTTGTCGATCAATGATTGAATCTTCTTAAATTTTGGCATTGCCACTGCCAGAATGCTTCCTAAAAACGCAATCAGCACCACCACCGCCAGCGCAATGGTCCATGTCATGGAAACGCTCTTGGAAAGTGCCATGATGATGCCGCCCACGCCCATGATCGGCGCATAAAACACCATGCGCAGCATCAAAATCAGCGTCATCTGTATCTGTGTCACATCGTTGGTCGACCGCGTAATCAACGATGCAGTCGAAAATTTGTCGAATTCAATGTTCGAAAACTTTGAAACACGCACAAACATCTTTTCACGCAAATCCCGCGCCAGTCCGCTGCCTACGCGCGCGCTCGTCAGTCCTACCACAATGGTGCATGCGGCTGACCCCAGCGCAAACAGCAGCATGATCAAGCCTGCGTTTAAAATGTAGTCATTCTGCATTTTCGCCGCATCCGCACCCAGCGTTTCATATTCCGATTGAATCGCCGGAATCGCAAGCTGCGTGAGCATGGAGCTTTCATACGCGCTCAATTTTGGCTGAATCAATTCATTCAGCGCGGCATATACCGCGTCCGCATCCGGATAATCTGCCAATGCGGTAAAAAAGTCCGTTCCCTGCTGCATCGCATATCCAAAAAACTGCATCAGCGCAGGCGGCATTTGATCCTGCGTAATCAGTGCGGCATCGCCTTGCACCTGTGTTTGGGTGCTCGCAGCCTGCTCCATCTGCTGTACAATGGTCACGGCAGCAAAGCCATAAGAAAGCCCTGCGTTCATGCTCTCCCGCGTGCTGTCATCCACCTTGTTCAGCGCGTAAACGCTCGCTCCATTCAGTCCGCGAAAGGTCTCTTCCAGCTTGGCATACTGCGCATCCTGCGCAGATACCAGCGTATAGTGCTCCCGCACCGCATCCTGCTGTCCTTCCGACAAAAACGGCAGCACCGCGCGCATTATACTTTCACTCATCACTGTTGGCACTGCGTCCTCAATGCCCCCCTGCTGAATGCCTGTGTTTACGATTTTAGACATATAGTCCGGCAGCGAAAGATCACATACCGCCTGCCCAAACAATAGCAGCACCGTCACCACAATCACCAGCGCATAAGGCTTCATGTATTTTATAATTCGGTTCATGCAGGTTTTCCTCGTATTATATATTTATGGTGTTTTGTACAAGTACACCATATAAAACTTG
>CAYVTZ010000033.1:0-34792 GCA_964454685.1 uncultured Christensenellaceae bacterium | reverse complement strand
CAAATGGCGCGCCTGAAGGGATTCGAACCCCTGGCACACGGCTTAGAAGGCCGTTGCTCTATCCTGCTGAGCTACAGGCGCATACCGAGCCAGCCCGTAATCCGTTGCGGCTGACAGTAATAAATTTTAACAAAAATCCCGCCAAAAGTCAATCATTTTCCAAAAATAGTTTCGCTAAATTTCATGATCTTAGGCACAACGCCCCGTTCACTCACCAGTAGCACCGCATAACTCGGCAACCCGCCCCGCGGTTCCCCGATGCTGCCGGGGTTCACAAGCCAAATCCCTTCCTGATATTCCGCAACCGGCACATGCGAGTGCCCAAATAAAAGTGCCTGCGCCCCCTGCTCCGTTGCGTAGTAAAACGCCCGATCCAGCGAGTATTTCACCCCCAGTTGGTGCCCATGCGCCAAGATGATGGTCTGCCCCCTCATCACAATCTGTTCTATCTCCTCGGCCGTGTCCCCCATGTCGCAATTCCCGCGCACAAAAACGAGCGGTGCGCGACAAACACGCTGCAAATACCGCGCATCCTCCGCATAGTCTCCCAAATGAAACACATAGTCGCAGTCCGCCTCTTTTTGCAACACCTGCTCCAACACGCGTTTATCCCCATGAGAATCGCTGAGCACCAGCACCTTCGTGCTTTTCATGTCTAGCGCATTGCCTCCACTGCCTCCTTCAGCCGCATGAGCGCCTTCGCCCGATGGCTGATCCGGTTCTTGATTTCCGCACTGATCTGCGCGAATGTTTGCTGGTATTCCGGCACATAGAATAACGGATCGTATCCAAATCCATTCTCTCCCTGCGGCGCGTCCAGCAGTTCCCCTCGCGCGATATCCTCAACATACAAAAGTTCTTTGCCCGCGCGCGCCAGCACCAGTGCACAAACAAACTGTGCTCCACGATCTTGCTTTCCTTGCATCGCAGCAATCAACTTCTCATTGTTTTGTGCATCCGTCGCGCCTTCCCCCGCAAACCGTGCGGAATAAATGCCCGGTGCGCCTCCCAGCGCGTCCACGCACAAGCCGGAGTCGTCCGCCAGCACATCCGCATCCGTCATACGGCTGATTTCAATCGCTTTCTTTGCCGCGTTCGCGTGAAAACTATCGCCATCTTCCACCACGTCCGCAACAATGCCCGCGTCCTTCAAAGATAATATCTCATCATAAAACCGATCGAGAATCGCCTTGATTTCCCGCACCTTTCCTTGGTTATTGGTCGCAATGTACAGCTTGCTCATAGCACAATTCCCTCCTGCTTCAAAATCTCTTTTTGCACTTCAATGATGCGCGCCACCCCACCCTTGCACAGCTGCAGCAGCGACAAAAACTCGGCTTCCGTTATCGTGCGCTTCTCCCCGCAAATCTGGATTTCCGCAATATTGCCGTGCTCATCACCGATAAAATTCATGTCTGCCTGTGCGCGGCTGTCCTCCGCATAGCACAAATCCAGCATAGGTGAATCCTCCACAATGCCCGCAGATACTGCTGCGATATAATTGCGTATCGGATTCTTGCTCAACGCCGCTTTGTTCACACACAAGCAAACCGCCACAAAAGCGCCGCAGATGGATGCCGTTCGCGTCCCGCCGTCCGCATTGAGCACGTCGCAGTCCACATGGATTGTATATTCTCCCATGCCCTGCAGGTCGCAAACACTGCGCAATGACCGGCCAATCAGCCGCTGTATCTCCGTTCCGCGCCCATCCGGCTTGCCGTCGTTGCGTTTCTTGCGCCGCTGCGTCGAAGCCGGCAGCATATTGTATTCCGCAGTCAGCCAGCCGTTTCCCGTGTCCTTCAAAAAAGGCGGCACCCCCGGCTCCATCATCGCCGTACAAAGCACCTGCGTATCCCCAAAGGACACGATCACACTTCCCTGCGCGTTTTTAAACACATTTGTTTGAAAACGGATCTCCCGCAAACCGTCCATCGCTCTGTCAAATTCTCTCAACCGATTTCCTCCCGAAATAAATACTGATTTTCTCTCAGTCTATCACAGCCTCCCGCCGCTTTCAATGTTTCCCGCAAAGATTGCGTGATTCCCAACCGTATTCTGTGGTATAATCATACCAGCACTTTCCGCCGGCGCTTCGCTCGCGCGGAAGGTATCAACACGAAACGGAGAACAACATGACTCTCGATGGATTAACACTCTCTGCCTGTGTCAAAGAATTGCAGTCACAGGCAGCAGATGCAAAAATACAAAAAGTTCAAATGCCCGGCAAGGAAGAGGTCGTGCTATCATTATATTCCGCGCAAGCAGGCAGTTTTCGGCTGTGCATCAGTGCGGATGCGGGGGATTGCGGCATCTATATCACAACGCAGCAAAAGCCCAATCCCAAAACGCCTTCCTCCTTTTGTATGTTTTTGCGAAAATATCTGACCGGCGCCATCCTCCAGTCGATTGAGCAAACAGGGCTGAATCGCGTCGTCACACTGACATTAAGCGCCAAAGACGAGATGCTCCACCCCATCAGCCTCAAGCTGATCGTGGAAATCATGGGAAAATACTCCAATTTGATTTTAACCAACGCCGACGGCAAAATTTTGGACAGCATCAAGCGCGTTTCTTTCGATCTTAGCAGCAAACGACAAATTTTACCCGGTATGCAGTATGAAAATCCGCCGCAGCAAAAAGCAAATCCCCTCGCTCTTTCTCACGTTTCCTTTCTGGAAGCGTTGCAAACGCATACGGAAAAGCGGCTGGATGCGCACATTCTTTCTGTGTTCGATGGTATTTCCACGCAAACCGCGCAGGAAGTGTTACACCGTTGCGGCATCACGCAAACACAGACACAAGAGCTGTCCCAAAAGCAGTGGGAGCGCCTTGCCACCGTCATGCAGGAATTTTTACAATCGGCAACCGCGCAGCCGCATCCCTGCGTGCAGCACAACGCAGACGGCCTACCCGTGTTTTTCTCGCTGGTGGAATATCAGACGTATCCCCCGCAAACGCGTAAATATTTTGACAGCGTCAACGCTATGCTGGATTATTATTATGCGCGTCGATTGGAGATTTTCCGGATCACACAGCAAAAAGATTCGCTGATGCGCGTCATTTCCAAGGCATATTCCAAGCTGAACAAGCTAATCGCAATCTATCAAAACAGTATCGAGGACGAGAAAAAAGCGGAAAAATTGCGTAACAAGGCAGATTATATCACCGCCAACCTTTATCAACTCAAAAAAGGCATGTCTCACTTCGATGCGTATGATTATGAAACAGGCGAGCCTGTGCGGATCGAGTTGGATCTCTCGCTTACGCCGCAGCAGCAGGCACAGAAAATATATAAGAAGGTAACCAAACTTAAAACTGCCGCCAAAATCAATCGCGCCAAGCTGTCGGACGCACTGGACGAACGCGAATTTCTGGAGGGTGTGATGCACTTTATCGACACCGCAGACAAGGAAAGCGATATTGCCGACCTCAAATATACCCTTGCCAAAGAAGGCTATTTAAGCGCGCCCCCCAAAAACAAGAAAGAAGTGACGCAGATTTCAGAGCCTTTGCAATTTTGCTCTCCCTCCGGCTACACCATCCTCGTCGGTAAAAATGATCGTCAAAACGATCAACTCACGATGGGCACGGCAAGCAAAGACGACATCTGGTTCCACGCGCAAAAAATCCCCGGATCGCACGTGCTGCTTGTGACAGAGGGCACCGACCTCTACGAAATCGACGATGAAACCATCGTGATGGCGGCGCAGCTTGCGGCAAAGTTCAGCCGCGCAAAGCAGTCTGGGAAAACGCCGGTGGATTATACCCAACGTAAAAACGTCAAAAAGCCGCCGGCATCCAGACCGGGCAAGGTCATCTACAACGACTATTTCACTGTCTACGTAAACGCAGGAGATCAGGCATGAAAACCCCCGCTTCTTTTTGCAATGATTTGCTCAACATACACCATCAAATCTGGGCGGCCTGTCCGCAGCAGCCAACCGAAAAACTGCAATGGCTGGCATCCGTGCCTGACGATGTATTTTTGGAGATTTTATCCATCGGCAAAGCAAAAGCGCTCGCGTCACAGGATTTTTCGCACCTCAACAATGCGCTGTGCTCCTGCGCTGCTCTGCTGCATGCCAAGCTCCGGCTGACGCAGCAAAGCCCTTCTCTGCCCGTTGCGCTGATTTTCCTGTGCGCCAACGAAGGCGGCTTGCTGCTGGATTTATTGCAAGACTTCCCACCTCTGACTCAAGCGATGCAGTGCGTCTTTCTATTGCTCGCACATCAGCCGCTGCCGCAGTTTGAAACAAACGATGCCGTCACGCAGTATCTGATTGCACTGGATCGCAAGGACTTCCCTTTGCTGTCGCGCCTTTTACATACGCTTGCGAACGATCAAGAGCTTTCTATCGCGCTGCATGGGTTGTATCACTTGGCGCAAAACGTGCTGACCACGCAGGAATTTTACAAGGTCAAGCTGCCGGATTCCCGCTGCTTCTCCCGCGATTACGTCAAATTCTCCGATCAAAACAACTATGCGGCAGGAGCGCCCTATGTTCTTTTCACAGACGAAATCAGTGATTTGAACACGATTTATTCCGCGCGTCACACACTGCTGATCGATCAGCAAAAGCACGCAGAGCGTGGCGCAGCGCATTTTGATCGCATTCTGATCCCGCAAAACACCGTTTTGGAACGCGGTTACAACTACAATAACTGGTATTCACTCTCCAATCAGGAGCGCAAAAAGCTGCATCTGTCCCCTGTCATGCCATTTTGGGAGTTTGTTCAGCTCAATGCGCAAACCTTCCTTTGGTATGAAAAAAACAAACTGAAAAAGATGATTGCCTATACGTTCGCGCAGCAAGACGACACAGGCTTTCGATACTATCCCGCGCAAGGCGAACCGCGCGTCTGCGAATATCTCGAGTGTGATTTCCATTTGTCTACCAAATATCGCAAGCGCATTCAGTCACTAAAAATCAGTGAGAGGGAATGCCCGATCACCTATCTCAACCTGCTCGGGCGCGAGCTGCGCCGCGTCAACATCCGCTTTGGTGTTGAGCATCCGGCAGTCGATGTCGTGGATTTCCCCGCGTCCTGCTGCTGTCATATCGACATCCCCGCCTCCGTCCAGAGCCTGTGGCAGCTCAACAAATGGCTGCCCAAAGCACTGCGCGGCAAGCTTCCGTTTGCGGAATTTGATGCAAAGCTCTTCTTGCCGGAAGCGCAGGAGTAAACGTCAATGCTTCAAAGGAGTTTTTTCTTATGATAACCCCATATTTAACATTTTATGGCAACTGTGAAAACGCGTTCAACTTTATGCCGAAGCCTTTGGTGGTGGTAAAACTGTGTTTGCACGATTGAACGATGACCCCCAAAACCCCGTTATGCACGCAAGCGTCACGTTCACAAATCATGACGGCGGTATTACAGGTGCCGATGTCTCCGAACCCGTTGTGATTTCCGGGATGGCAATTTGCGTTGTGCTGCCTTCTCGGGAAGCGATAGAACAAATATCTGAAAAGCTTGCCAAGGGCGGCACTCTGATACAAAGTTTTTTACCACATCCTCCACCGCATCAGAATGATGGCGGTGCCGAAGTTCTAGATCAGTTTGGATACACATGGTATTTGAGTACGTAATGAGCCTATTATATACAGCCTAATATTTAACGTGTCGTATTAGGCTTGAATGTGTGCACGGAACAGGCATCTATCTGTGTTGCGTTTGCCGCCATTCCACTTATGCCATTGGTTGCTGCTGTGTAATGCAGTGGAGCATTCCACCGTACTGGTACAACGCAGTCACATCAATCGGCACCACCTTCCGTTCGGGGTACATCTCAGACAATATTTCAATGGCAAAGCTATCATTTGCATCACGATATTCAGGAATCAACACAACCTCGTTGCCCACATAGTAATTCAGATAGCTGCCTTTATAATCCAAACCGACCACATTGGCGGCAGTCATAGGCATTTCAACAATCTGATATGATTCACCACGAGCATTTCGAGCCATAATCAAGGTGTCGTAGTCGCTGTCTTTAATACCCGCATACAGGTCGAAAAAGTCTTTCTCGGAAACTGTCAATATTGTTTTATCATTGTAAAATCGTGCTATGCCGTCGATGTGTGCATCTGTAATGTCCTCGCCAACCACACCCTCCAGCCATATAAAGTTTGTTACAGCAAAATATTGGGATAGATATTTCTCCGCCTGTGATACACGCATATTCGGGTTCCGATTTCCGCTTACAACAGAGCTTTTGCACAACATAGCAGTGCCATTTCCATCCAGCTCTACACTGCCGCCCTCCAGCACAAAATCAGGAATCGAAACAATGGGAATACCTCTTTGCTCAGCAACCTCTTGCGGAATTTTATCATCATTCTGGTAAGGTGTCTTTCCGCCCCAGCCATCGAAAGCGAAATCCGCAATGATCGGCTTTCCCTCTTTATCAATGACAAACATCGGCCCCGTATCTCTGGACCATACATCGTCCGATTTTGCGATTACAAAATCCACTTGACTCATGTCTAATCCCTCATTCGCAAGCAAAGATTCGATGCGTGCTTGCTCTGCTTCGTCATTGGCAATGATATGAACCTTCTCGCCCGTATGCAAGGCATCGGCCATTTGCAGCCAGATGTCCTCCACCTCTTTTCGATATTCTTCCCCATATGTATAGGCATGAGGCCACGTAAGCCATGTACCTTCATGCGGTGCTTCCTCCGCAGGAAAGTAATACTGTGTCATGTCAATCTCCTTCTCAGAAAAACTTTCTTGTGGCGCAAAATATTGCCAACTGCAACTAGTCAGGCACAGTGCGCACAGTAGCGCTAGGCTGCAAAGTAATTGCTTTTTCGTGCTAAACACTCCTTGGTTCTCTCCAACATTCCAATCATTTTTACGTGACGCGGTTCACGCTTTCCCTGAATCTTTTTCAAAATTATATCACACCGACATGCTTTTAGGGGAATGCTTCACAAATATTTCTATTTTCTTTATTTACGGAAAGTATGCTTGACATTTTATATTGTATATACTAGAATTTGGATATGAAAAGCTTGCTTTCCATGCCTTCAAAGAAAGCGAGGTGCCTTTTGAAAAACAAGCTGGAAGAAATTCGTAAGAATCGTGGAATTAAGCAGGAGGACTTGGCATCCGCGCTGGAAGTGTCGCGCCAGACCATCGGCTCTCTTGAAAATGGCAGATATAATCCTTCTATCTTGCTCGCTTTTAAAATCGCTCGATATTTTGATCTGCGTATCGAAGATATCTTTCTTTATGAGGAGTAACGCAATGAAGCAACTTTCTATCATCCTACTAATCGCAGCCGTCACATCGGTTCTATGCAGTTTTCTGATTCCAGACAAAACATGGAGCGGCGTTTGTTTGGGCTTGGGGGTCGGGCTTGCGTGTTTTGCCTGCTCGAAGCTTGTCACGCATCATTATTTTTCCAAACATCCCGAAGTTAAAAAGCAGGCGGAAATCATGGAAAAAGACGAGCGAAATGAAATGCTCCGCTCCAAGGCGAAGGCAAAAAGCGCTGATTTTATTCAATGGTTCGTGCTGGCATTGGCATGGATCACAATTATTGTAGGGTTCCCGGTCTGGCTCACGCTTGCGCTAGTGGGAATCTTCATTCTCAAGACTGTGCTCGAATACGCCTACCTGCACAAGTATGATCACGAGCTATAACAGGCGAAGTCGGCTCTTTCCCCTGTCCACACACTCTGATCTCCTGCATCCTTGGCATTTCAGAGTGAGATCATCGCCAACCCCACCACGTCAAGGGAATACCCTATCCAAAAAGAAACTGACTTGAAAAGGCACCCTCACCAACAGCATTTCAAACTACAAAACCGCGCTCTTGAGTGAACCAAAAAGTTCATTCAGAAGCGCGGTTTTTTACTGTCCGGCATCCGGGCAGTCATCCTGCCGGAATAAAAATCCTTTACGACGAATGCGTTTTCGGCTCAGTGACCGCCGCAGCCGCCACCGCAGCCGCCGCCACAGCCGCTGCCGCAACCATCGGCTTCTTCGCCCGTCGTGTTAACGACCTTGCCGGTTCCGTGATTGATGCAGGTGTTCAGCTTGTAATGACCCTTCTCCCAGATTTCGTCCGCAACCGGTTTCCAGTTTGCAGCAACGCTATCTGTTTTCGCCGCCAGTACGTCCACATCCTCAAGATCAAGTGTCTGCGTGGAATGCGCACCGGATTCCTTGACCACCTGACGCAGTGCATCCGGGTTGTCCAAAAGCGGGCAAG
The DNA here is from genome assembly GCA_964454685.1 of uncultured Christensenellaceae bacterium. GTDB lineage: Bacteria > Bacillota > Clostridia > Christensenellales > Christensenellaceae > CAYVTZ01. Next base: position 26,568 of record CAYVTZ010000033.1, on the reverse strand, counting down.
GCATGAGCAGGTTATCGTTGAAGGGCTGACCCTCCTGATATTTCTTATACAGCGGGCTCTGCAATGCTTCTTCCAGCGTGCACTCGTTGATGTTGTGCGTTGCATAGTGCACGAATGCGCAAGGCTCACAGTCACCGTTTGCATTGATGTGAATGTAGCGTCTGCCGCCTGCAATACATCCGCCAACGTATTCGCCGTCATTCCAGAAGTCCATGATGAAAATCGGCTTGTAGGTGCGCATTGCACGAACGCGATCGTACATGTGCTTTCTCTGCTCCGGCGTCGCAATCAATTCCTGAACAGAATCGCTGCCAATCGGCATATAGGTGAACAACCAGCCAAACAGGCAGCCGTTCTCGATCATCAAATCGTTCCACTCATCGCTGCCGATGGTCTGATAGTTCTTGCTGTGGTAGCAAGCGGAATAGCCAAACGGAATCCCCGCTTCTTTCAGCAGCTTCATTGCACGCATGATCTTGTCATAGGTGCCTTCGCCACGGCGCGCATCCGTTTCATCCTTGGTGCCTTCCACGGAGATCATGAAGGTAAAGTTACCCACACGCAGCAAGTCCTGTACAAAGTCCTCGTCAATCAAGATGCCGTTCGTGAATGCGCCAAACGCGCAATCCGAATGCTTCTCCGCCAGACGAATCAGGTCTTTTTTGCGCACCAGCGGCTCTCCGCCGGAGAACAGGTATACATAGATACCCATTGCCTTACCGTCTGTAATGATTTCGTCCATTTTCTCATAAGAAAGGTTGTAATGCTTTGCATATTCTGCCGCCCAGCAACCAACGCACTTGAGGTTACAAGCAGTGGTCGGATCCATCAGGATCGCCCACGGTACGCTCGCGCCGATCTCTTTTGCTTTCGCGTCCGCAATCGGCATACCCTTGATGCCGGAATTGAGGAAGAAGTTCAACACAAAACGCTTCAGATAGTTGGTGTTCACATCCGTCAGAATACGTTTCATCAGCACGCCCTGCCATGTTTGCTCATCCCACCATTCGCGGAACATGTCTACTGTGCCATTCCATTTGCTGCCAGCCGTAAAGGTCTTGGCCCAATCCAACAGTTTCGGCATATTCTTGACCGGATCTTTTTCCAGATACTTGAACGCCGCCGAGAATCCTACGTTCGCTACTGCGCTTTTTGCTTTGTCTTTAAAAAAAGCCATTGTTTACCTCCAAAATAAACTCGTGATTTCTGTCTACTCTCATTTATATCTATGACCATCCCGTTGATAGTCTTGTCTTACAATACAATAATATACCCATTCCCTGTCAAGGTGTCAAGGGATTTAGGGCAAAAAATCCTTTAAGAACCAGCGTTCATTTTAAATTATCGCTTATGATAAGGGCTTTTTGCGAAAAAAAGTTTCACGTTCAGATTATGCGTTTTTCCGGTATCTTAACGAAAAATCGATCTATACATGATAATTTTGTTCAAAAAATGTTAACTTTGTGTTGTTTTTTACCCGCATTGATGCTACAATCAATGTAGAAAACTGCGTGAGGAGATTTGCATGAATACGGAACGTAGAGAAGAAATCAAAGAGCTGCTGCGCGCGCGCGGAGAAGTCAAACTGCGCGAGCTGGAACAACTGTTTTCCAACTGCTCCAGCATGACGTTGCGCCGCGATTTGAAATATTTAGAGGATAACGGCTTTGTCAAGCGTACACGGGGCGGCGCAGTCGCCATGAGTCGGCTTTCCATCGCCGCCGAGGATATCTATTCCGAACGCGCATTGGAAAATGTTGCACAAAAGTATATCATCGCCAAAAAAGCGTTGCAATTTATCGAGCGTGGCCGCTCCATTTATGTGGATTCCGGCACCACGATGATGCTGTTCGCGCGCGAGATGGAGGACGAATACCTCTCCATCATGACTTCGGGTGTCAACATCGCTATGGAGCTGATCAAAAAGCAAAAACCCAGCGTCACACTCGTGGGCGGTCAGGTCAACCGCAACACCATATCGGTGTCCGGCGCAAGCTCGTGCAGCTTCATCCGCGAGGTCAATATTGATGTCGCGTTCATGGCAGCCAGCGGCTTTTCCATGGAAAACGGCTTTACCAGCGGCACCTACACCGAATGCGAGATCAAAAAAGAAGTGTTGAGCCGCGCGCGGCAAAAGATTTTGTTGATGGACAGTCGCAAAATTGATAAAATCATGCCCTTCACGTTCGCATTTATGGAGGACATCGATATTCTGATCTCAGACGACGAGCTGGACGATGTGATCGTTCAGGAAGCACAACGGAAAAACGTAACCATCGTATAAATAATATTTGGAGGTAACCCATGAAAACAAAAGCAGTCAGATTGTACGGCAAAAGTGATTTGCGTCTCGAAGAGTTCGAGCTTCCGGCAATCACCGAAGATGAAATCCTTGCAAAAGTGATTTCGGACAGCCTGTGTATGTCGAGTTATAAAGCGGCCATTCAGGGTAGCGATCACAAACGCGTACCGGACAATGTCGCCGAAAACCCGATCATCATTGGGCACGAATTCTGCGGCGAGGTCGTAGAGCTTGGCAAGAATGTTGCGCACCTCGCAAATCCGGGTGACAAGTTCACCGTTCAGCCCGCCATGTTCTACAAAGGCTCGCTGGAATCCCCCGGCTATTCCTACCCCTACTATGGCGGTGATGCTACATACATCATCATCCCCAAAGAAGTGTTCATCACCAACTGCTTTTTGAAATATGAAGGCGACGCGTTCTACTTCGGATCGCTTGCAGAGCCTATGAGCTGCATCATCGGCGGCTTCCATTGCTGCTTCCACACCAAATACGGCAGCTATGTTCATGAAATGGGCATCGTGGAAGGCGGCAAAATGGCAGTGCTTGCAGGTGTGGGCCCGATGGGTCTCGGCACCATCGACTATGCGCTGCATTGCAACCGCAGACCTTCTCTGCTCGTTGTTACGGATATTGACAATGTACGCCTAGCGCGTGCGCGTTCCATCTATTCCGAGGAGTATGCAAAGTCCATCGGCGTGGAACTGCACTATGTTAATACCGCGGAAAAGGACGAAGCATATGTGCTCTCCCTCACAGGCGGCACAGGCTTCAATGATGTGTTTGTGATGGCTCCCGTCAAACCCGTTGTGGAAATGGGCGATCGTCTGCTGGGTCAGGATGGCTGCATGAACTTCTTTGCAGGCCCCACCAACACCAAATTCACGGCAGAGTTCAACTTTTACAACGTGCACTATGCCGCAACGCACCTGTGCAGCAATTCCGGCGGAAACACAGACGATCTGCGCGAAGCTCTGGATATGATGAGCAGCGGCAAGATCAACCCCTCCGCTATGATCACGCACGTAGGCGGTCTCAACTGTGTGCCCGAAGCAACCTTAGGCCTGCACGACATCCCCGGCGGCAAAAAGCTGATTTACAATCAGATCAATATGCCACTGACCGCCATTGATGATTTTGCAGAGCTGGGCAAAAACGACCCGATGTTCGCAGAGCTCGCAAAAATCGTCGAAGGCGCAAACGGACTTTGGTGCGCAGAAGCAGAAAAATATCTGCTTGCACACGCAAAAGCGCTGTAAACTCCAAAACCGAATCAAAAATCTCCCATGTGTGAACATGGGAGATTTTTAATACGAGGTCAATTCATGAAGAATCGTGACTTATTCAAAATCATCGAACCTAGCTCCGGCAAAAACCCAAAATCTACTGTGTACGACATATTGATACTTTCAGCAGTATTCATGGGAGTTCTGCCTCTTTTCTTCAAAGAGGACTCTGTTTTTTTTTATATTATTGAAACAATATCAACGGCAGTATTTATTATTGACTATATCCTTCGTTTCAAAACAGCCGATGAAAAGCTAAAAAAGGGGAAATTATCTTATGTATTATATCCCGTAACTCCCGCCGCAATCATCGATTTGCTTTCAATTATTCCCTATTTTGGTTTGCTTTCCCCCACCTTTTTCTTGCTTAGATTACTGCGTTTGTTTAAAATATTCCGCATTTTCAAAGGCTTAAAGTATTCCAAAAACTTCCAAATCATCAAAAATGTTTTTCTCAACAATAAACGGCTTTTGCTGTCGCTCTTCTTTGTTGTTGCAGCTTATATTATAATCACCGCATTAATTATGTTTAACATAGAGCCTAATTCATTCGAAAACTACTTTGATGCAGTGTATTGGGCTACCACAGCGCTGACAACCGTTGGCTATGGCGACATCTACCCTGTCACTGCTGCCGGAAAAGTCGTTAGTATGCTATCGTCCATCTTTGGTGTGGCTATGATTGCATTACCTGCAGGCGTTATTACCGCAGGCTTCATGACTGAATTGAGCAAACAGCAAAAGACAGATTCTCCTGCTGAATAACTCCATTTATTTTCTATATGTAAGGTCATCCACATCATAGCGGATGACCTCTTTTTATCCTGTATTCGCCTACTGAGCCGAACTACTTCACCTTGCGGCTTCCCGGTTTCACCAGTTCAGCGCCTGTCTTGCAGATGGGGCACTCTGCCGCGTCATAGGACACCACTTCCAGTGGCAACACCGCCTTAAAAGGCACCCCAAAGTCCACGTTGCCCGCACTGCGGTCTACCACGCTGCCTACGCCTACTACGTTTGCGCCCATCTCTTTGAGCAGCGCGATCACTTCCTTGACAGAGCCACCCGTCGTCACCACGTCCTCCGTCACCAGCACGCGCGTTCCCGGCCGAACTTCAAAGCCACGGCGCAGCGTCATCGCTCCGTTTTCGCGCTCCGCAAAAATATTCTTCACACCAAGCTGGCGGGACATCTCGTATGCCATGATGATGCCGCCAATCGCAGGCCCCACCACCAGTTCAATGTCGTCGCCCGCGAACTGCTCCGCAAGCTGCTTGCAAATCATCTCCGAAACATCCGCATACTGAAACAGTTTTGCGCACTGCATATATTTATCCGAATGCCTGCCGGATGTCAGCAAAAAATGCCCCTCCAACATCACTTCTTTGTCCTTAAAAATTTGAATGATCTCTTCTCTGCTTAACATTTCTCGCTCTCCTTTATTTTTAATTCCCTGCCCCTCGGCACTTCCTCTTGAATACATCCTGATTTGATCGATCTTTTTTCTTGTTTCCTGAAAAGACTATTTCCCAACCTCTGCGTCTCGGCGTTCCCCTGCATACCGCCTATCACAGCGCCGCTCCAACAAATTCATGGACTGGTTTTTCTTTTGGCACTTTTCTTTCTTCTGAAAAGAACAGCATATTGCTTACTCCCCGTGCGCCAACGTTCCCCTGAATGCTGCCTATCACAGCACCGCTCCAACGAACTCACGGATTGGTTTTTCTTTTGGTACTTTTCTTTTTTCCTGAAAAGAACAGCATATTGCTTACTCCCCGTGCGCCAACGTTCCCCTGAATGCTGCCTATCACAGCACCGCTCCAACGAACTCACGGATTGGTTTTTCTTTTGGTACTTTTCTTTTTTTCTAAAAAGAAAAGTACACCACCGATCCTCTGTGCATTTCAGTCCAACAACGCTTCAAACACTTCACAAAGCCAGCGTTCCCGTCAGTTCCGCAATGTTTCCCACGCACTGTTCCTGCGCAAATTGCGCAAGCTGCGCCGCAATCGTGGGAATCGCGTTCGGGTCACGCATATTCGCCGTTCCCACCATCAGCAGGTTCGCGCCCGCGATCATAAATTCCGCCGCGTCCTCCCCACTCATGATGCCACCCATGCCAATAATAGGCAGCCCCAGTTTCGCCTGAAACACCTCGTGCACCATACGCAGCGCAACCGGCTTCACCGCCGCGCCGGACAAGCCGCCCGTCACATTTGCAATGATAGGTCTGCGCGTCCTCGCGTTGATTGCCATACCGGTCAATGTGTTGATCAGCGACAGCGCGTCCGCACCGCCGTCCTTCGCTGCTTGCGCCATGTCCGCAATGCGCGTCACGTTCGGCGTCAGCTTGATGATTAACGGCTTTTTTGTCACTTTGCGCACCGCCTCCACCACACCGCGCAGCGTCGCCGCATCCGTGCCAAAGTTCACACCGCCATGCTTCACATTCGGGCAGGATACATTGATTTCAAACAGCGGAATCTCCGTATCCTCCAGTCGCTGTGCTACATATACATAATCGTCCACGCACGCCCCCGCAATGTTTGCAATCAGCACCGTGGGCAGCTTTTTGATACGCGGATATACCGTTTTTAAAAACGCATCCACTCCGGGGTTTTGCAGCCCCACCGCGTTCAAAATGCCGCTCGCCGTTTCCGCGATTCGGATAGGCGGATTTCCCTGCCGCGGTTCCTTGGTCAATGCCTTAAGCGAGATACCGCCCAAATCGGCAAAGTCCACAAACTGCGCGTATTCTTCTCCAAATCCAAACGTGCCGGATGCCGCGATCACCGGATTTCGAAATGTCACGCCGCATACCTTCAAACTCATATCAGTCATACAGCGCATTCACCTCCCGCATCTCAAACACCGGCCCTTGCAGGCACACCTTTTTATATTCGCCGCCGACCGCGCATACGCAAACCGCGCAACCGCCCGTGCCACAGCCCATGTGCTGCTCCAGGGAAACATACGTCAAAATGTCCTTTGGCACAGCGCACGCCAACGCCCGAAAGAAGGGCGCAGGGCCACACGCGCAAATCGCGTCCGGTCGCTCCTGCTTCAGCTGCTCCGCCAAAAGCTGCACCGCAAATCCGCAATGCCCCAGTGTGCCGTCGTCCGTCGCCACCCGCACCTCGGAAAACCGTTCAAAGTCCTCCACCTGATACGCAAACGCCGCACCGCGGAACCCAAGGAAGGAGCGGAACTTGCGATCGGGGTACATCGTGCCAAACGCCTTGAGCGGCGCAACGCCCACGCCGCCGCCGATCAGCCAAATATTTTTCGCCTCCTGCGGCAACCGGAATCCGTTGCCCAGCGGCATCAGCACCTCCACCTGCGCGCCTGCCGCAATCTGCGCCAGCTTTGTCGTGCCTTTGCCCGCCGTCTGGTAGATGAAGTGTACCTCTTTTTTGTCCAAATCCACATCATTGATGCTAATGGGTCTGCGCAGCAAAAGCTCCTGCGCCTGTGGAATCTTGATGTGCGCAAACTGTCCTGCGACAAAACGCTTCAAAAAATCGTCCTCGCAGTCCAACTTGAGCAAGTATGTATTTTGCGCAATCCGCTCGTTAGAAATAACGGATTGTCTGAATTGCTTCTTGATCATGCTTCCTCTTTTCCTCGTCAATCATTTCCATAAATTCATCGAATAAATATGCGGAGTCCTCCGGTCCCGGCGCCGCCTCCGGGTGAAACTGCACGGTAAACATGGGATATCCAATGTAGCGCACACCCTCAATGGTCTGATCGTTCCAGCTCTTGTGCGAAATCACCGCGCAATCCGGCAGCGAACGATTGGTAATGGTGTAGCCGTGATTTTGAGATGTAATAAATACCTTGTTCTTCTGCATATCCTTGACAGGGTGGTTGGAACCGCGATGCCCGTATTTCAGCTTTTCTGTGTCCGCCCCCATCGCCAGCGCCACCAACTGATGCCCAAGACAGATGCCGAAAATAGGCATTTGACCGATCAGCACCTTTAAATTCTCAATGATCGTCGTGTTCTCTTTAGGGTCTCCCGGGCCGTTGGTCAGCATCAACCCATCAAATCCGCCCGCAAGGATTTCCTGCGGATCGCTCAATGCCGGAAACACTGTGCACTCGCAGCCGCGCTTCACCAGGCTGCGCAGAATGTTTTCTTTCATGCCAAAGTCCAGCACCGCCACACGCCGCGTGCCTTCACCCGCAACGTATTTTTCCTCACAAGTCACCTGTTCCACCGGCTTGTCAATCGAGAATGCCATCATGGTATCGATCTGCATGGAGGACGGCGGGTCTTGCGTAATGATGCCGCGCATCGTTCCCTTGTCCCGCAGTTTGCGTGTCAATTCGCGCGTGTCGATGCCCGCAAGTCCCATCACGCCAAAGCGTTCCAGGTATTGCGCCATGCTGCCCTCATTTCTCCAGTTAGAGGGCTCCTCGCAGGATTCCCGCATCACAAACGCCCGCACAAAAGGTCTGCGCGACTCTGCATCCTCATCGTTCAGCCCGTAGTTGCCGATCAGCGGATAGGTCATCACCACAATCTGCCCGCAATAAGATGGGTCTGTCAATACTTCCTGATAGCCCGTCATACCCGTATTAAAGACCACCTCGCCCATCACGTCGCCGCATGCGCCGAATGTATCACCTTTAAAAATGGTTCCGTCTTCCAACGTTAAATATGCCATCACGTCTCTCCTATATCTAAAAAATTGTTATCCGATTTTTGCAATTCCGTTTCTGCGGAATGTTCCGAGGATATCCTCGCGCATGTCGATGGTCGCCTGCCGTGCAGCCGCATCAAAGGCAAGGTGCGCGTATTCCGGCTTACGATACGCCGTCAAAATCGCGCGTGAGTTATTGACCACCCCGCCCAATCCCTTTGCGTCAAAGTTCGGCAGCAATCCCTCCGCGCCCGCGCCCTGTGCGCCATAGCCGGGAATCAGCACAAACAAATGCGGATGCTGTGCGCGAATCTCTTTCGCCTGCTGCGGATAGGTTGCCCCAATCACCGCGCCCACCGAAGAATACCCATAAGCACCAATCAGCTCGCTGCCCCATTCGTCCACCTTGTCCGCCATGATCTCGTAGATCGCCTTGCCGTCCACTTTCAGGTCTTGAATCTCCCCTGAGCTCTGGTTAGACGTTTTGACCAGCGCAAACAATCCGCGGTCATATTGCTTGCAATCTTGCACAAACGGCGCAATGCCGTCCGTTCCCAAATATCCGTTCACCGTCACAAAATCCGCGTCAAACGCCGCCACCCGCGCGTCGCCCACTTGAGTAACCCCAAGGTACGCCGTGGAATATGCACCCGCCGTCGCTCCAATGTCGTTACGCTTGATGTCCGCAATCACGATCAGCCCCTTGCTCTTTGCATAAGCAATCGTATCATAAAACGCCTTCACTCCGGCATATCCGTACATTTCGTAGTATGCGGACTGTACTTTCACGGAAGGCACAATGTCACACACCGCGTCCGTCAGCGCGCAGTTGAAGCGATAGATGTTCTGCGCCGCGTATTCCAGCGGGTCTCCACTCCCCTGCAAAAAGCTCTGCGGGATATAGTCAAACGCCGTGTCCAGTCCAACACAAATCGGGCTTTGCAGCGCAATGATCTGCTCAATCAGCTTGTCGATTATCATAGGTAATTACTCCTTCACACATTGTCAGAACCGGCTTGCCGATCCATGTCTGTCCGAGATACGGACTGTTTTTTGCTTTCGATACTATATTCTGTTCGCAATACACGAATTCCTTGTTTGGGTCAACTAAAACCAAATCCGCGATCGCGTTTTTTTGCAATCTTCCGTGGTTCATCCCCAAAATGCGGCGCGGTGCCTCGCAAAACAGCCGCGCCAAATCGGAGTAACCCAGCTTGCCCGTGCGCACCAAGCAGGTGTGCACTACCGCAAATGCCGTTTCCAGCCCAATCAGTCCAAAGGGAGCCTCCTGCATGCTCCTTGCCTTTTCCTCCGCCGCGTGCGGCGCATGGTCTGTGCCAATCGCGTCAATCGTGCCGTCGCATAACGCCTCAATCACCGCTTGCACGTCATCCTTAGAGCGTATGGGCGGGTTCACCTTCAAATTGGTGTTGCCGGATGCAAGCATCGTGTCATCCAGCGCAATATAATGCGGCGCAGATTCGCAGGTCACACGCGCGCCCGCACGCTTCGCCGTACGAATCGCGTCCAAACTGCCCCGCGTGGAAACGTGACAGATATGCACCCGCGCACCCGTCTCCTGCGCCAACGCAAGATCGCGCTGTGTGGGCAGCTCCTCCACTGCCTTAGGGATGACGGGATATCCCATCGCTCGCGCCGTTTCGCAGTCGTTCACAACACCGTTGCCGCGTTGCGCCAAGTCTTCTTCATGCAGCATCAGCAGCCGGTCATGCCCCCGCGCCTCGCACATCGCCTCACGCAGTAGCGCTTCGCCGGCAACCGGCATTCCATCATCGGAAAACGCCACTGCCCCGCTGCGCGCCAGCGCTTCAAAATCTGTCAAAACTTGCCCTTGCATCCCCTGCGTGATGCAGGCAACCGGCAGCACCCGCGCGCTCGCCTGCTGCTCCGTGATGTATTGCAAAACCTCCGGCGTGTCAATCACCGGCTTGGTGTTGGGCATACAGCAAACTGCCGTATATCCGCCCGCCGCCGCCGCCCGCGTACCGGAAGCAATGTCCTCTTTATAGGTCAGACCGGGGTCGCGCAAATGGCAGTGCAAGTCTACAAATCCGCCGAATGCCAGCAGCCCCGACGCGTCAATTTCCAGCGCGTCCGTCGTTGCCAAACCTTGCCCGATCTCTCGAATCAAATTGTCCTCTATGAGGATGTCTGTCTGTGTGCCGATGCCCTCGCCCGTCACAATACGAACATCCCGAATCAGTTTTTTCATGTTGCCCCGTTTCATACATACCAAGAGCGCCGCGCCGCCCGTGCGACGCAGCACCCTCATCGTTAAATCTCTCTCGGTAAAATCAAGTTTAGCGCAATGCCAACCACACCCGCCAAAAAGATGTTGGATAAGCGGAACGTATCCGTCACTTGAATGCCGCCGGATGCCGCCAGCCCAAGCCCCACCACCAGCATCAACGATACGATGATCAAGTTGCGGCTGTGCGAAAAGTCCAGTTGCGCCTCCACCAGCGTCCGCAGGCCGATTGCCGCAATCATGCCAAACAGCAGCATGGATACGCCGCCCATAACCGCGCCGGGAATGGAGCCAAGGAACACCGGAAAGATGCCAAACAAGCTAATCACAATTGCAAAAATCGCAGCAATGCGCAGCGTCATCGGGTTGTAGTTCTTGGTTACAGCCAAAACGCCCGTGTTCTCGCCATACGTTGTGTTGGGCGGCCCGCCCATCACGCCTGCAAACATGGTTGCCACACCATCTCCAATCAGTGTGCGGTGCAGTCCGGGGTCTTTGAGGAAATTCTTGCCTACCACTGCGCCATTCGTCGTGATATCTCCAATGTGCTCCATAAACGTCACAATGGCAACCGGCGATATAATGGCAACCGCCTGCCACGCCCGCGGGTCTGTGAAATTCGGGAAAGAAAAGCTCGGAAGCTGAAAACCCAAATTCGCGCCGCTCTGGAATCCGGAAAAATCCACCTGCCCCATCAGCGCCGCAACGATATATCCCGCCGCAATGCCGATGATGATGGGTACCAGCTTGAAGAATCCTTTTGCAAAGATGGAAATCGCCACCATTGTTCCGATCACCACGAGCGCGATCACCCAGCGCATCCATAGCACGTCCGGTACGTTCGCTGTCGGTGATCCCGTGATGTTGCTCAATGCCGTCGGCGCCAGCGAAAGTCCGATCACCATGATCATCGGACCTACCACCACGGGCGGAAACACTTTCATCACACGCTCCACGCCCACACATTTTACAATGATGGAAAGGATCAGATAGATTGCGCCCGCGCCGATGATGCCGCATGCAACAAAGGGCAGCGCCTCCTGGTAGGCCGCAGAAGACATATATCCTTCCTGCGCTGCATCTACCCCGCTAATCTGCACCGCCGTCACCACAATCGCGCCAATAAACGCAAAGCTCGATCCCAAAAACACCGGCACCTTGCCCTTTGTAATCAAGTGAAACAGCAGCGTACCGGCGCCCGCGCAGAAAATTGCCACCGCAGGGTTCATTCCCGTCAAAAGCGGCACCAGCACCGTCGCACCAAACATCGCAAATAGGTGTTGGAACCCTAAAATGATGTTTTTGCCTGTTCCATGTTGTTTCAGTTCCATTTTCTTTTCCATAAATTACCTCCCTGTTCGTTGTATTACTGCACCCATCCCTTTGGGTACATGGTACCCGGTCATTGCGTCTTTGTGATAAAGACGCACTCTTCCTCGTCAAACTCCCGCACGTGCACATGCACCACTTCAGTTTCCGAGGTCGGAATGTTTTTCCCAACAAAATCCGCTCGAATGGGCAGCTCACGATGTCCGCGATCCACCAGCACGGCAAGGCGTATCTTGTCCGGCCTCCCCTGATCCATGATCGCGTCCATGGCAGCGCGCGCCGTCCTGCCCGTGTACAGCACATCGTCCACCAAAACCACTTCCTTGCCATCCACATCCAGCCCGAGCTGTATCGGCTGCAAAACAGGCTGGGTATGTATGCGCGTCAAATCATCACGATAATATGTGATATCCAGCGTCCCCAAAGGTACACTCACACCTTCAAATTCCTGTATATACCTTGCCAGACACTGCGCCAGCGTAACGCCCCTGCGTTGGATTCCCACCATCGCCAGATTCTTCGCGCCTTGCGTGTTTTCAATAATTTGATGTGCAATGCGCCGCAGTGCACGCTCCATTGTTTCGCAGTCCATAATCAAGACTTTGCCTTCCATCACGGCGTTCTCCTCGTCAGTGTCACAGTTCCCTTCACGCAACCTTGCTTTCCGATGTCAGATGGCCTGCATCTACAAAAAAAGCCGCACCCGTAGGCACAGCAAGACACAACAATCAATGATGTCACCTTACAGCCTCACAGGGTTCTGTTTAAAGGTTTTTTCTTCTAAATTGATTATACATCATTTCCCGATAAGGTTCAATCAGTTTTTTTGAGCAGGAAAGGTTATGTTCCATCTTTCAAGCGCAGCGCCCAAAATCCCGCAAACAAAAGCGTCACACTTGTAATCACTCATGGCATGCTAAAATTTACTCTCGTCATTTCTTATTTTTTTGTATTCATGAATTAGTATTTTTGCCGTGTCTAAGTCAATTTTGTCATTCACAGTCATTCTTTTTATGAGTGCGATGTACGGTTCGCTCGCATTATCCTCGCTGATCTGTACTTTTTGGATCAATTTATCCAAGCGCAGCCTCACCGTCGGATACGTCACGCCATATTGCCCTGCAATCTCCTTGAGCGATCCGGAAGCCAAAAGAAAGTTCTTGATGAACGCCACATCCTCATCTTCCAGATTCATCATCCATTCAGGTACAATCTCAATGCTCATCTTTCGCCTCCATCATTTTATTCAGTATAATATTTAATATTATTAAAGTCAATAATGGGTGCTTTCTCTTCTAACATCCCGAAGGTCAAGATGAAGAGCTATGCCACTGCGCAAAAGCCCGCGGCTCAAAAGAATAGCGGGCTTATGTGCGGGCGTTACTCCCACTCGCTAAGTTTTATGTGATTTTAGATACTATTGTATCTATTTTGTGCTGTTTTTGGTGCTTTATTATACCGTATTTTTATGGCAAGTCAAATTTTTAGTATCACAGCAGTAGCAGAAACTCACGCATACTAAAGTTATTCATCACATTCTATTTGTTCTACTTTCTCTCGAAGTTCGCTTAGCGTAATCCCATCTTTCACAAAATATCGCCACCCATTCGCATGAGTGTTTTCAGACCATCCTTGCGTTTCAATTAAAAGTTTAATAGCTAGAGCAGTTACCGTATACAGTTCTCCTCCGTACTCTACTTTGTTTTTGTTATTGGAAACCTTAGCCGTGATTGTGTCATCAAGTAAAAAGGAAAGCTCCTCTCCAATAGATATACCCAAGAGCTTAAAGGAGTTGTTTCCACGCTTCATTTTGCTCTCGGCAATTTCCTCTTCTTGAGCTTGTTCTTCTGTTGGGGCGTAAGGTTTCAAACAGCTCCTGTCACCTCTTAAAGTAGCAATGTCGTTAAATATTCCAAAAGCTGTTTCTGGCGATATTTTGAAAAATTCACGCTCACGAATCTTGCCGTTGCTCAACTGCTCTCTTGCATGAAGAGAATTATCTACTCTATCAATCAAGCTATGAATACTTTTTTCAACTATCATAGGATTTTCAACTTCATAAGTAGCATAGCAACGATAAGAAAGAGGTATGTTTGTGGGAGTGTTTAGTTCTTTTAATCTACTTTCGATATCATTTCGTTCTGTCATACCTATTTTAACCCACCCATCAAGGCAAGGGTTTGTTAGTATGTATACGATGCCTTTTGACATATCTACACTCTCCTAATCATTAAATCTAAAATATATGGAAAATCTGTGGTCATCTCGGCCCTAAAAATCTATCACCATTCAAGTGTATCATGTGTTCAGGCATATCTGCTATCCAAACCTCTGTTTCCCATGCAAGTATCTCTGAAAACTTCTTAAATGTTTTAAAATCCAAGAAAGCAGTAACGTAAATTCTGCCTGCTTTCACATTTTTAGTCATCTGCTCAATTTCTAATATTCGCTTTGGCTCCATTGCACCTACTGAAGTTACAGACTCGACAAAATAAAGCCAATTTTTCTCTGCTGAATACAATACAACGTCGGGCATTTTATCGTGTAACGTTATTTCAAATCCTAATTCTGCTAGCTTATCTTCATTTTTTACTAAATCTTTGGCAGTTGTATCGCCAATATAAAGACACTGTGCCCCATGAGCAAATCTTGGTGCAAATTCCTCAATAATTGCCTTCTGCAGTTCATTGTGAGAACCCGTTGAAAAGCTAAAGTCTACACCATTTATTTTCACTGGTATTTGGCTCATAACCTTTTTAGAAGCATATAACTCCATAAGGCTAGTGTGATTTTTCAAAAACACTTTCTTTTTGTTTTCCCATGTAATTGTACCAAAAGAACGAACCAGTTCTAGCATCTCATCCGTCAAGCGATAACGGTAATTAGGACTATTGGTGGCAAGATTATTATCTTCTATAAATGCAGCATTTCTAAAGTGATGTATAGCCTGTTTTCTAAAAGTTTCACGGCTATTTTCAGCATATGTCACACCATATTGATTACTTGTAAAAATCAAAATATCATGTATTCTTATCCACTCATTAGTAGCCTTACTCCATTGCGAACTCTCAGTAATATTTGTCATAGCCAAAATTACATAACAGCATAGATCCGATTGCTGACGTGGCTGTACATCAAGCTCTTGTAATAGTTTTCTAGCTTCTTCTAATTTACTCATAAATAGCTCCTTAATATTTGATCACAACATCCCTCTGACCAATCTTTTTTTATAATTATCTCTCTGCCCATAGATTCAATAATGTTTAATGGCGGAACTGGCATAGAATTTATCTCGGTTGAGTTCACCTGAGTTGAGCCATTTAAAATTCTATAATAATAATCGTAAATAGTAGAGTTGAATAGAACATAAAGCCCATATATTGCACATTCAGAGAGCTCTCTTGCACTGTCAATAAAGTTAATCTTGTTTTGTGTACTAATAACTTCATACTCTGGATGTCGTTTTGAAAGATAAACTCCACATTGTAACCGTCGTTGTTCTTCTTTTGCTGTAAAACGCTTTACAAACAGGTAATTTCTGTTCTGCTGCAATAGACCTCTTTGTTGTGTGGAAATATATTCGTTTTCTTTACCTACTGGAAATATAACCTTGCCGTCTTTAATATGTTGTGAATAAAAAAGTGGCACAGTATCCTGCATGGGCTGATTTCTCAAAACATCACGATTTCTAAAGTCAACGGTAAGACCTGTTTTCATTTTCAAACCTATTGATGGAAGTGTATCTTGCCATTTATTTAATTCTTCAAGAATTTCCACTTCTTTTGTATCGGTCACAAGATACACATAATAGTCGCCGCCTGAAACTACAACATCATAAGGAGCTTTAAAAAACGTCACATCCTTAAAATCTTTGTTTGTTTTTGTTGAAGTAATAGTAATACAACTTGGCTTGATTTTTGATTTTTTGACTTTTACTATCATGGTTTCTTGAAGAACACATTCTTTATCAAACACCTTATCTCTACTTACAAATAAATGCAAGTGCTCTAAGACTCCATTCGTCATAAAGTACTGTCTAAAACTTTTAAAGTAAGCACCTGAAGTCCATGACCGAGGGATAATATAAACCAATTCACCATCTTCTTGAAGATTGAAGAGCCCCATTGCAGCAAATAAGAAATATGTGTTAGGTGCACCATAGCATACATTAGGCATTGCTTTCGCTTCTGGGGCATCTTTTGGTATCTTCATATAGGGCGGATTGCCAATTACATAATCAAATTTTTGTGGATTTGCTTTTAAGCCAAGCATCTCATTATAGTCACTTTGTTGAGATAGTATATAGTTCTCTGTAACGACAGTATATTCAACAGAAATTTTAGAATTATTTTTCACTGCCTGTAGATTATCATGTAGCAAGTCTAAAACCTGTCCATCCGTTTCATAGCAAGTTAATTCAATTTTTTCTAACCAAGAATACTGCTGCAAATGGTTAATCATTGCCGCTGACAGTATCCCTGTGCCTGCACCTGCATCCAGAACGGTGATCACAGTCTTATTTTTAGGTATACCAAATAAACTTGCCATAAATTCAGCTGTTTCTACGCTAGTAAAAAACTGACCATACTTTTTACGTTCAGCTTTTGGCATTGTTTCTATATAAGTTTTTGTTGTTTCAATCACTGAATCCAATATTTTACTCATAATTAGTAAACTCCATAATTTCACTTATGTCACAATTAAGCGTATGACATATCTTGTATAGGCTATCAAGTGACACAAATTCATTGCGACCCATTTTAGCTAAAATGTTGAAACTGATACCTGATTCTTCTTTCAGATTTGTCTTGTTCATTTTTTTATCTATAAGCAGTTTCCAAAGTTTATCATAGCTTACTGGCATATATGCGACTCCTAACTCTTCTGATAACTATATCTTGTAGTATTGTATCACATATTACACTAAAATTCAAGATAATCTTACGATAACGTGAGTAGAGCCGTCAAGACAATATCCCGACAGCTCTATTCACTTCATTCAATATCCCTTACCACACTATTATCCGGCATCACAAAGGTATCAAGCATAAACCTTGCCCCAAGACGAAAGCCCTCTATAAATCGCTCCATTTCGCTATAACCGCTAATTTCTGCCTGTGCATTCACCATCTGTGATAGCAAGTGCAGCTCATTTTCAGCATTGGGCAGGGCAGTGAGAAACGCTGTGAGATGTCGCTCGTTCTGGGTTAGTATTTCGCAAAACCTTGCATACTGTGATGTGCGGTCAAACTGCTTGTCACTGGGGCGAACATTGCCATGATATAATTCCTCCAACACATTCACGCAATCACCCCCAACGTTCTCAGCATCCACACACTATCCTTCAAGCCTTGCTGATACAGCAAATTCGCTTCACGGTCACGGAAAGCAATCATCTCATATAATATTTCTTCAATAAAAGTCCGTTGGTCTTCCGTTAATTCATTCGTCATCATGTCATCTAATAACTCTTGTCGCATTTTACGCAATTCATATTCACGTGTAGAATGATACTCCGTTAATGCACTTTCTTGTAACTACTTGGTGAAAAATCTCCATTCTTCGCATCTATTCATCATAAATTCCTCTCATTCAATGTGCAACTCATTGGCATTACCACTTACATTTCGATGAATTTTAAGGTATCTTTTACTTGTAGTTTAAAGCTTTGCACAAATTCATTTTAATACAAAAAACGAGTCTTGACACCATTGTCTTGACTCGTTTTCTTTGTTTTCTAGTGTGGCTTACTGCTACAGCCCCTTCGTTAATTATTCCCACTCAGTTTCCAAATGTGTCACATGCGTATTTTACTATGATTTTTGTTACTTTTCCCCTGCAATTTAACCATATTAATATACATTATTTTGCCTATCCAGTTTCTTGTACTCAGAATGCACTCATTTATTAGGCATCATTACATCTTCATGCCGCGTCATCTAAATTTTGTGCCTCACTCGCCTGTTGCGCTTGTTCTTGTTGCGGCTGCTCAGTAGGCGTATCCTCTATGTTTCCCCCAGGATTCCCTACTTCTGGCATACTCGACGGTTGTGCCACAGGTGGCACAATATCTGTACCACCCGTTTCTTCGCTAACATCGCCACGCGGCGGTTCTAATACGCCGTCATCAGCAACACCTTCACCTATTCCCGCATCACCATCGCTCGGTACATTCGGTTCTTGAGCAACATCTGGTATTTCTGGTTCGGGCACTGTTGGTTCATCGCCAACTTCTCCACCCGAATCATCAGGCAATTTCTCGGCATTCTCCGGTGTTCCTTCAATGTTGCCTTCTATCGTAATACTATCCTCAGTCGCTGGTGTTTCCAAGATAGGAACAGCCGCTATCTTCGAGAACGCATACACGAAACTATTATGCACAACGTCCCCTGCAGTTGCAGAAATGTATGCCGTATACGCACCGTCCGCCAAATTGAATTCTCCATCAATCGTCCATGCACCGCCACCGTTTTGATTGGTTACCGTAGTTTCATATGCCGCAACCTCTACCTCATCCGTGTCTAATACATGTAGCGTCACTGTCGCGTCGGCAATACCTGCACCACTTGCGAGGATGCGACCACCATTGTCAGTCGTCTCCGTCGTAATACCAGTAATCGTAAACGGGCTCTCCTCCAACACAACATCACCAAAGTTGAAATTATACTTCACCTTTGCATTGTTCTCCGACACATACCGTTTCTGTGTCGTAAACCCACTCTTCACAAACGATACGCTATCTATCGTGTTGTTCACGATTGCTCCGCCGCTCGTCTTGCTCACCGGTATCTTGATCTTCATCGCGCTCCCATTTCGCTCGATCAGTTCCTCGCTCCACGACGTTGTGTTTACAACCACGCTCGCGTCCTCCGGCGCCACGTTTGCGTACACATAGTATCCACTATTCTCTATCGCTAATGTCGAAGCCGGGTTGTAATGTACTGAATGGAACGCTTCCGTCGATGAACTAATTCCCTCTATCTTCTCTCCTACAAAGTACGTGTTCACGATCTTTGACGTGCAGTAGCTACTAACCGATGATTCTCCCACGATCCCGCTCACACGGTAGTTTCCGCCACTCTTAATTGTCACATTCCCGCTCGCCGTACAATTCTCAATCACCGCTCCTTTGGACGTGGAACTGTTTGTAAACTTCCATGTAATTCCTGCCACATTCTCAAATCCGGTTATCTGCCCTGCAACTTCACTGTTCTTGATGCTGGAACTGTATGACACGCCTGTAATGCCTCCAACAGTGTTCCTGTTGCTCATCACTGTTACATTCTCTGCCACTTTGCTTCCATCTACCAGCGAATCTTGCAGCTTCCCTGCGATGCCACCCACTTCTGTTTGACCCGTCACATTTCCTTGCACTTCACAGCTCACAATCTCGCTGTTCGCGTCTGCCATCCCTACGATACCACCTGTTCCAACGCTGGATGAATAACCGTTCCCTTCCACAACGCCACTATGCACCGTCTCTTCTATTCTGCTTCCTTTTACATACCCTGCAATACCACCGACATAATTGATGGTATACTGGCTGCTGCTTACCGTTCCTTTATTCTCACTCCTCAGGATCTGTGTTCCTACATCACCATAACCAACCAGTCCCCCCAAATACTGCGAACTGCTCGACACAGACGCCGCACTGGTGCAATCCTCAATCACTGTATTCTTACTCGTCCCTACAATTGACCCTACACTGCTTACTCCCTTCACGCCTCCCGCAATGCTCACATTGCGGATCGTCGCTCCATCTGTATACCGGAATAATCCCACACTACTCTCCACTGTGTTATTGATCCCCAGTGTCACCGTGTGTCCCGCTCCATCCAACGTTCCCGCAAACGGTCTGCCCGGCATACCAATCCCCTTGAAGCTCGTAACGCCACTTAGGTTAATGTCCGCTCCCAACACATAGCTTGCACTTACTGCCGGCACGTCCTTGATCTTCACACCTGTTTCTATCGCTGATTCCATATACAAGAACTGCTCCACTGTCGCGAGTTCAAACGGAGATTCCGCACTGCCCGTACCATTGATGCTGCTCTCTATGCTACTCTCCTCCAACACAACATCACCAAAGTTGAAATTATACTTCACCTTTGCATTGTTCTCCGACACATACCGTTTCTGTGTCGTAAACCCACTCTTCACAAACGATACGCTATCTATCGTGTTGTTCACGATTGCTCCGCCGCTCGTCTTGCTCACCGGTATCTTGATCTTCATCGCGCTCCCATTTCGCTCGATCAGTTCCTCGCTCCACGACGTTGTGTTTACAACCACGCTCGCGTCCTCCGGCGCCACGTTTGCGTACACATAGTATCCACTATTCTCTATCGCTAATGTCGAAGCCGGGTTGTAATGTACTGAATGGAACGCTTCCGTCGATGAACTAATTCCCTCTATCTTCTCTCCTACAAAGTACGTGTTCACGATCTTTGACGTGCAGTAGCTACTAACCGATGATTCTCCCACGATCCCGCTCACACGGTAGTTTCCGCCACTCTTAATTGTCACATTCCCGCTCGCCGTACAATTCTCAATCACCGCTCCTTTGGACGTGGAACTGTTTGTAAACTTCCATGTAATTCCTGCCACATTCTCAAATCCGGTTATCTGCCCTGCAACTTCACTGTTCTTGATGCTGGAACTGTATGACACGCCTGTAATGCCTCCAACAGTGTTCCTGTTGCTCATCACTGTTACATTCTCTGCCACTTTGCTTCCATCTACCAGCGAATCTTGCAGCTTCCCTGCGATGCCACCCACTTCTGTTTGACCCGTCACATTTCCTTGCACTTCACAGCTCACAATCTCGCTGTTCGCGTCTGCCATCCCTACGATACCACCTGTTCCAACGCTGGATGAATAACCGTTCCCTTCCACAACGCCACTATGCACCGTCTCTTCTATTCTGCTTCCTTTTACATACCCTGCAATACCACCGACATAATTGATGGTATACTGGCTGCTGCTTACCGTTCCTTTATTCTCACTCCTCAGGATCTGTGTTCCTACATCACCATAACCAACCAGTCCCCCCAAATACTGCGAACTGCTCGACACAGACGCCGCACTGGTGCAATCCTCAATCACTGTATTCTTACTCGTCCCTACAATTGACCCTACACTGCTTACTCCCTTCACGCCTCCCGCAATGCTCACATTGCGGATCGTCGCTCCATCTGTATACCGGAATAATCCCACACTACTCTCCACTGTGTTATTGATCCCCAGTGTCACCGTGTGTCCCGCTCCATCCAACGTTCCCGCAAACGGTCTGCCCGGCATACCAATCCCCTTGAAGCTCGTAACGCCACTTAGGTTGATGTCCGCTCCCAGCACATAGCTTGCACTTGCCGCCGGCACGTCCTTGATGCGCGCTCCTGTTTCCACTGCCGCATCCACATACAAGAACTGCTCTTGCGTCGTCAGCTCAAACGGCGATTCTGCACTGCCTGTTCCCACCATCAAAACATCACCAATCGCGGACATCAGTGCCAATAAATCAACATCTTCTTCATACCCCATGTATTTTAACGCGTCCAAATAAGGCTCTATCAGCTTCACATTATTAATATCCGCCTCCAAAATCGCAACAAACTTCTCAATCGTGAGTTCCGTTGTATATGGATAAATGTAATTAAATAGCTCTTTCAAATCAGTTTGCATCATCAAATACTGATAGCACTGCTCACGAATATCCTCATAAGTTTGATTCAGTAGCACCGCCGCGTTTGCATTTGGATTTGCAGTTCCCTCTGCGCCTATAAAATTGCGTCCCATAAACTGCTCCACAGCTTTGAGCCTGCGCCCATCAATATACGCACCTCTGCCGTTGACCGACGCTGTTGCCGCACCTGTCCACCGATAAATGAGGTTGTCCAAAATCTCCAATCGACTTTCTTTGCCTGTAGCAGTGATAAACTGGTTCACCAAGCTCTTTAACGCGCCTGATTCGTCTTTCGCCATTGCCTGATAGAGGTTATACACGTTCCCATAATGTGGAATAAATGGTAAACTTTCAATCTCTTCGTTTTCCACAATAAAGTTATCCACAGGAATGGAGTCACTGGGATCGTTGTCAAACAGGAATTCCCCTATCAACAACTCTTCTCCGCGGCGATTGGTGTATGTTGAATTCTGCACATTGATATTTGCCCTTGCACGTGAAGATGGAATAGCAATAGAAATAATTCCCATATCGTCCATCGAATACATCTCATATGTCTCACAAAGCCCGTTGCTATTGTAATCTGTCCATACAATCAACCGTTCGAAGATATCATCATTGGTGTCAATAATCCCGTCATTGTTGGAATCATACTGCGCAAGCACTTGGAATGCCGATGTCGCAACACTACCGTTTTGCAACGTCGCTCCATCTACAAACAGTTCGTTGCCATTGTTAATGGTTCCGTCATTGTTCTTGTCCAAAGCCAGCAATGCGCTGCCATCCGTAATCCAACCAGTTCTTTCTCGGAACCCATCATTATTCAAGTCGAAATATGTTCCTTGTTCCAGCTCCGCTGTTTTTAAGCCTTCGCCTGAAATATCCAGCACAAGCGGGTCGACGGGTCGGGTCGTGCGCCCTGCTTCTTCGAAATAGTTATCATTGTCCAATGTTTTTTCGAGTTTTTGCAAGCTACTGTTGATCTCTGAACTATTCAATGTTTTCCCTTCGCCAATGAAATCTTCTACATCCTGACCCTTTCCATATAGCCCCGAGACTCTATACGCCTCAATAATTTGTCCTAACATATCACGATAGTGGTCAATAAGCATCGCTTGACCATCTACTGCGATATTTACGCCAATCTTAATATAGACATCTACTATGGCTGACATTGCAGAGCTAATGCTTCTATAACTCACCAAATCTGTCCATGAAAACTCCAACGCAAAATACTTATCTCTTAATTTGTTCCATTTTTCATTTGCTAAATCTTGTTTCATAAGCTCAATATATGTATAGATTGAAGCTATCAATGGATTATTTGGGTCATCCATCATCTTATCCTCTACATCTCGAAGTAGTACATCAAGGTTTCTGCACTCATCAGCAGCTGTATTCATTTTCAATGCAATATCCGTTATCATTAAAGCTTTATCAACACTATCCAACGCTTCAAGATAAGTCCCAAAATTCTCCGTTAGCTCTCTGTATATTTCGTCTAATGTTTTTTCTATTACAGAATTATTATTAACTGCCAACGGTTCTACAGCCTTCGTAACTGTAACAAAAAACAACGTCATACATAAGCACAATGCCACACTAATCATCTTTTTCATCGTTTATATCCCCCAATTTTAATTACCGAAATATTGAACAAATTTGCTTTTAGCACTACTCTCGTCATTCACTTACAATAATTTTACTGACCGCAATCGCATCAACATATTCTTCATCATTACGCACAAAGAATTGTATCGTATACTCTACGCCCAGCTTGCTTACGTCAGTGTTTTCAGGGATATTTTTAACAATTTCAAGTTTTTCATCTACTTCACTAAATCCAACATAGTATGCATTACCCAATACTATGTCCATCACCAAAAGTTCATCCTTACTGAAAGCGTCCAGTATATCTGTAATTGGGCTACCCACGCCAATATTGCCAAGTATGCTCCAGTCCGCTGCATTTGTTTCCGCATATTCTAAATCATCTGAGTTACTAAATATCCCAATTCTTATAATATTCTTGTATGTATTATCTTGTTCTGCAAAATCAGTAAAATTAACCGAGTATCCATCATAAATCAAAGAATCCGAGTTGAATTCCTCATCAATCATGCGAGGCTTTCCAACCATCGCCTCTAAATCTTTGCTTGTCATCCCAAACCGAATCCGCTTTCCATCCTTGCTCACGGGCTCAATGTCTTCCAGCGTAAATTCGTCCTTTGCCCTGTCCACTTGCGCTGGTTCTTCCACAGTCGCATTTGGTGCTGTTTCTTGTCCCTGTGTTTCAGCAGATTCCGGCATATTCGCATCACTTTGACCCGCACCCTTCGCAGATTCTGTTGCCTGAGTATTTTGCCCTTCTCCCCTTTGAGGAAGCGCACATCCCCAGCACACCAGCGTCATCATCCCACACACCATCATCAACATCACGATTTTTTTCATAAGCTTTCCCCTCCATGCCTTGTCTATCATATTACAAAACCTGATTCATAATATATTTTATATCGTCATTATGCGTTACTGCTTTTAACAACACATTGATCTGTATTCCACAAAACAAACATAGATATCAAAAAACGTGCTCCATATTTTTGAATTTCTGTTTTGATCCAAAAACGTCCCTCGTCCGGCGTTGCCAAACGCCCTTCGTAGCGCTCAATTCCTAAATTCTCTTTTGTCGAAAACGAAACTTGCGTTGCGAAAGCACAACGCCAAACTGACTTTATTTGTTCTTCTGAAACTCAAACACCTTAAGGACAAGGTGCTTCATTAAAAAAACACTACCATATCAAATGCACTCTGTCAATATCGTTGATGCAAAAACCTCGAAATCAGGTACGAAAACCCAATTTCGAGGTTTAGCTGCATTCCCTATCTTACAATCCATCATGCATACACTTTTTCGTTGTCATAAATCATCTATCAGTTTAGCCACCGCACTGGCAAGCCCCACTTTCGAAAGATTTGCAATCGGTACATCTTGTATCAGCGCTTCGCGCACCGCACATGCCGCATCGCTTTCATCATCATGGTAAAAGCATATTAGGCGACTACAATGGTCAATAATATCACGGATTTTTTCATTGGCGCTTAAATGTGGTTGTTCCTGATGCAACACAATCACTTCATCCGCAACAAGATCAATGACATCACTTCGCTTGCCGCGCCAGTATGTACTCCAATCCGCGGCATCACCTTCCGTCATTTCTACCGCTATGATACGCAAATCATACCAGCGGTCAAGACTTCCGCGCATTTCCAAAATTACATCCGCACAAAAGACGCTGAATTTATTGTTCATCACGCAAATAAACGCATGTAATCCATCCCCCACCGCACAGTCAACCGCCGTTTTGATGTTTTCCTCTAGTTCGCAGTATTCATCATCTTTCAAATTCAATCGTTTTTCCGAAAGCCAAGCATCACTGCCCCAAAAGCATCCCGTTTTCAATTTTGAATATTCACTCTTCATTTGTTTTCCTCTCTTTTCTTTGATTTGCTACAAAAATAGCCCATCCTCACTTGCGTTCGATTCCACGCAACTTGTAGTCCACTAACTTTCGAATCTCATCCAGCATCAAATATACATCCGTAATCTGATCTACACTGATTCTTTTTTCAATGTTCGCCATCCGCGCAATCTGGTTGATATTGTTCCCAATCCGATTGACCTCGTTGTACAGATCATAGATCAGGGAACGATCCATGATGATCATTTTGCCATCATCAAACAACGCCTTGCGGATAAATTTAGACTTGTCTAAACCGGACAAATCTACCAGTCGATTCAAACGATGATATTCAATATCGGACAATCTCACTTCAACTTTTGTGCTTCTTTGCAACATCATTTCACCTCCAATTTCAACTTCAATTTCACGGGGTTTTAGGGATTCGCCCCCTAACAAGTTGGCAAAATGTACGGCATTTTGCGATACTTGCAAAGAAATGCAACCTTCGTCACAGCTCTCCTTCAGGCTGATTGCAGCAACAACAGCATTTGTCATTCTGCCAGACTGCAAATGCTCGTGTTCTAACCGCATGATTTCACTGGTCTGTAAAGCTCTCTCATCAATTTGTAGTTGCTTCTGAGCAACGAGCTATCTGCGCAATCAGCGCAATGCAATCACGCAACAACTCCGTTTGCATATTGTCTTGACCACCCTTCGCATAAGCCATTTCCAGCCATTCCCGCAATTTTCTGATCTCTAAACTTAATCGATCACTCTGGTATTTTCCCGCTTTTATGCCAATCGCGCCATGCAGACACATGCTCACAATAAATTCACCCTTCGGCATTCCGCTTAGTTTTACACGCGCTTCCAATTCCCTGCCCTCGTTAGGCGACACCCTAAAACTCACCATCTGATTGCGTAATCGATTTTGATCCAATCCACTCATTTGATCGCCTCCTGATATTCTGAATCCAACTGCATCGCAATCTTTATCTGTTTGTTCGGGTATAGATGCGCATAAGTGTTCATGGTCGTTTCAATTCGTTCATGTCCCAGCCGCTCCGCGATTGCCAGTGGCGCGAAGCCCATCTCAATCAACAACGACGCATGACTGTGCCGCAGATCATGTATTCGAATTCTATGAAGTCCGCTTGATTGAATCCCTCGTTGTATCTCATGCTCCAAATAGTGCTTAGTGATTTGGAATAGTCGATCCGTTTTGTCCATGCAATAAATGCTGTCCATATAGTCCCGCAAATCTTCTGCCAAAAACGCCGGAATATTAATCATACGCTTGCTTTTTGGCGTTTTAGGTTCTGTAATCACATCGTTTCCGTGAATCCTCTGATATGATTTTGTGATCGAAATTGTTTTTGCGTTGATATCTACATCATTTGGTGTCAACGCCAGCAATTCACCAATTCGAACTCCCGTCCAATATAACGTCATAAACGCAACATAGGATTGTTGCTTATCCATAACACAATCAGCGAATCTCATGAATTCTTCTTTTGTCCAAAAGTACATTTCGTCTGCGCCTATTCCCGATTTGATGGACACAAAATCATTCTGTATACTAGAAAGAAA
>CAYVTZ010000032.1:0-36932 GCA_964454685.1 uncultured Christensenellaceae bacterium | reverse complement strand
GCATCCGCATCGCTGGACGGCATTGTTGAGACTGTGGCGGCGCTGCTGGAGGAGATACACACCAATATGCTGGAAGCGGCGCGCAGTTTCCGCGAGGAGCATACGTGCGATGCAACAGATTGGGAAGCATTTGTGCAGGGCATTGAGAACAAAAACTTTGTACGCGCAATGTGGTGCGATGACAGTGAATGTGAGGCGCAGATCAAAGAAAAGACGGGTGCAACCACACGCTGCATGCCTTTTGAGCAAAAGGAATTGGGCGCTGTGTGCGTGCACTGCGGTAAGCCTGCAAAAAAGATGATGTATTTTGCAAAGGCATATTGATCGTTTCCCCAAAAAAGAGGTCGCTTTTCGTGAGAAAGCGATCTTTTTGCTACAATATCGAGTCATTGACCATGAAAAAATGAGTGAAGGGGCTTGCAGGCACAAACCGAGCGTGACAGAAACTGAAAATGGGAACGTATTTCTGTTCTTTGCATTGACGAGCGTAATGTGAGGATGGTATAATCAGCAAAAGGGTTTGGTGCTGACGGCGCTTTTTGGCACGTGTCTGCCGACATTTGGGTCGCCCGTAAGCTCAAGTCGGCGGCTGGAGACGTGCACTTCCGGAGTTTGTCGGCATATTCTGGTTTATATGGTTTTGCTTTCAAACGAACTTGGGATTCGGCTTCTTTGGCAACAACTGCTGGCTTGTGGCTGATGTGACGAATGTTTTGCAATGCGGAGGCACTTGTGCTTTCGTCGTAAAAAATACGAGAGCATTCAGGTGTGACATATGTGCGCAGTGTCGCACCTATGTGAGTGTATGGCGCAAAAATTATTCGGTTGTCTAAAATATCGATCATATTAGGAGGGAACTATGAAAAATTTGAAAATTGGCATGAAATTGATCGTAGGGTTTGCGATCGTATTGCTGTTGATGGGGGCGTTGATTATTTCCGGAATCAGTTCGCTGATTTCGACCAACCAACAGGTCACCAACTATGCAGAAAAAACTGTGCCAAACACGAATTACGTGTGGCAGATTCGCTATGATCTTGTGGGTATCCAAAGGGATATGCTGACTGCGCTGGTAGAGAATGACAAGGCTGAGATGCAGGTGCAGATGGATGAGGTTGCGCAGCTGGGTGACGACTTGGCGGCGACGATGGTGGAATTTGGCAAAAACGCACGTGTAGATGCGAGCGAAGTGGAATATATGCGCGAGCGAATCGTGGCATTGAGCTCGGTACGCGCGGAGTTGACGGACTATTTGCTACAGGGAACGCCGGAAGGCAACGAAAAGGCATTCCAGATTTTTCAAGATGTGTACAAGCCCGGTGTAGATGAAATCATTGTCAAGGCAGAGCAGATTGCAGAGCAGCAGAATGGTTTTGCGGACGAACAAAAGACAGCCGCGGAGAGTGCATATCGCACGGCGCTGATGCTGATGATCATTTTTGCTGTGGTTGCTGTGGTTTCTACGATCATCATTGTGCTGTACATCAGCAAGGCGATCAGCCGGCCGGTGAAAGAGATCGAACAGGCAATGGAGCATGTGGCACAGGGTGACTACGAACATGCCGTCATCTCGTATCAATCCAAGGACGAGTTGGGGGTGCTTGCGGACAACATTCGTAAAACGATGGATAATATTTCCTTTATTATTCGTGATTTGAGCCGTGGATTGACGGAGATCTCGCAGGGGAATTTTGACTCGAAGAGCGAGAACAACAATGCGTATATCGGTGCGTATGAGGCGCTGGCAGTTGCGACATACGGCATCAATACGGAAATGAGCAAAACACTGGGACAGATCAATCAGGCGTCGGATCAGGTTTCGGTGGGTGCGGATCAGGTGGCGAGTGGCGCGCAAGCGCTTTCACAGGGCGCAACCGAGCAGGCGGCAGCCGTTGAGCAGCTTTCCGCGACCATCACGGAGATTTCAGGCCAAGTGCGCAAGAATGCCGAGAACGCCGTACACGCACGGGAAGAAGCGCAGAAGGCCGGAACCATGGTTGGTTACAGCAACGAGCGCATGCAGGAGATGATTGACGCGGTCAATGAGATCAACAATAAATCCGCAGAGATCGGCAAGATCATCAAGACGATTGAGGACATTGCGTTCCAGACCAACATTCTCGCACTGAACGCGGCAGTGGAAGCTGCCCGTGCCGGCGACGCGGGCAAAGGCTTTGCCGTGGTCGCGGATGAGGTGCGTAACCTGGCAGGCAAATCTGCAGAGGCGGCGAAGAATACGACATCGCTGATTGAGGAAACGGTGCAGGTAGTTTCGAAAGGCACGCAAATTGCGGATGAAGCAGCAAAGGCGATGATGGATGTTGTGGAAGGCGCAAACAATGTAACGACGCTGATCGTGCAGATTGCGGAAGCATCGGATAGCCAGTCGCATGCGATTGAGCAGGTTACAACCGGCCTTGATCAAATTTCCGCTGTGGTTCAGACGAACAGCGCAACTGCGGAAGAAAGCGCTGCGGCAAGCGAGGAACTGGCAGGGCAATCTACCGTGCTCAAGCAACTGGTTTCGTCATTTACGCTTGCGGAGGTGGATCACTACACAGGCAAGCCGTCCATTGTAATGAACGATTGGGAGACGGATCATAAGTCGCTGGATCATATGGACAACTTTGATAAATATTGAGGTAAGCGCGCTGCTATGCGTGAACGCCTAGAAAGATCACCGGATGCAATCATCCGGTGATTTTTTTTTGCGAGGTGAGGATGCTCGAGTGAACAGAAGAATTGCGGAAGTCGGGCAAAGTCAAAGGGCTTGCGGCTGCTTGACGCAGACCACAAGCCCTTTGGTTGTTTTTGCAATGAGGTTTCCTCTTATTTTTTAAGTGCCATTGCGCGAACCTTGAGCGGCAGACCAAACAGGTTGATGAACCCTTCCGCATCCTGCTGGTTGTACACGCCGTCCTCGCCAAAGGTGCAATATTCTTCGTTATACAGGCTATACGGAGACTGGATGCCCACCCATTTGCAGTTGCCTTTATACAGCTTCATACGCACGGTGCCGGTGACTGTTTTTTGCGTTTCGTCCACAAATGCCGCAAGGCTTTCGCGCAGGGGGCAATACCACATACCGTTGTACACGAGATCGGCATATTTGATGGCGATTTCGTCTTTGTAATGCTTGGTGTCTTTATCCAGTGTCAGTGATTCCAGTGCTGCATGTGCTTTGTACAGTACAGTGCCGCCGGGGGTTTCGTACACGCCGCGGCACTTCATGCCGACAAGGCGGTTTTCCACGATATCCTCAATGCCTACGCCGTTCGCCGCGCCAAGCTCGTTCAGCTTGGTGATCATCTCGATGGCGCCCAGCTTTTGACCGTCGATGGCGGTGGGGATGCCTTGCTCGAAATCAATCGTGAAATACGTGGGGGTATCCGGCGCTTCCTCCGGCGTTTTGCAGATCATATACAGGCTGTCTTTCGGTTCGTTCCACGGGTCTTCAAGGTCGGAACCTTCGTGTGAAAGATGCCAGATGTTTGCATCCATACTGTAATTGTGCTCTTTGCTGACGGGAATCGGGATGTTGCGCGCCTCGGCATATTCGATTTCTTCCTCACGCGATTTGATGTCCCAAATGCGCCACGGAGCAATAATATCCAGCTCCGGAGCCAGCGCCTTTACGGTCAGCTCAAAGCGAACTTGATCGTTGCCTTTACCGGTTGCACCATGACAAATGGCATCCGCGCCGACTTCTTTTGCGATTTCCACGAGCCGCTTTGCAATCAACGGTCGCGCAAAGGAGGTGCCCAGCAGATAGGTGCCTTCATAGATTGCGCCTGCCTTCATCGTGGGATAGATGAAATCGGTGATGAATTCTTCGGTTAGGTCTTCAATATATGCCTCGGAGGCGCCGGTGTTGATCGCCTTCTCATATAGACCGTCCAGCTCCTTGCCCTGACCGACATTGCCGCAGACTGCGACCACTTCGCATCCGCCAAAATTCTCTTTGAGCCACGGAATGATGATGGAGGTATCCAGCCCACCCGAATAAGCCAAAACTACTTTTTTATATGTTTTCATGTACTTCTCCTTTGAATCTGATCTCTTGTATTGCATAATTATACAATAAAATGAATATATATGCAATAGATTTTTTAAATATTTTTGTGATGTATGAAAAAGCCGATACGATGCGCTGCGCATGGAATTTCATAATAATATAATTATAGGCATAAGGTTTGCGAAAATCAACATCTTATTGTATACTAAACAAGAATGTGAGGCGGCATATGATTGTATTGGGCATTGATCCGGGGTTGGCGATTGTTGGATATGGCGTGGTGGATTGCGATGAACGAAATAAGCTGACGCTTGTTGACTATGGCACGATTTTGACGACGCCCCAACAATCCTTTCCGCAGCGGTTGCTGTGCATTGCGCAGGGGATGCGGGAGTTGATGGAGCGATATCAGCCGGATTCCATTGCGTTTGAGGAACTGTTTTTCAACAAAAATGTGACGACGGCGATTGCGGTGGCGCAGGCACGCGGTGCGGCGGTTGCGGCGGCGGCGGAAGTGACCACAGAGCTATACGAATACACGCCTTTGCAGGTGAAGCAAGCGGTGGTGGGATATGGCAGAGCGGAAAAGCAGCAGGTGCAGATGATGGTAAAGACTTTGCTGGGACTGCGGGAAATCCCCAAGCCGGATGACGCGGCGGATGCGGTGGCGGTGGCAATCTGTCACGCGCACAGCGCGAAAACAGCGGGGATTTTGAACACAAAAATGAAATAGAGGAAAACAAATGTACGCATATCTAAACGGAACGGTTGTGCAAAAGGCGGCGAATTATCTTGTGATTGACGTGGGCGGCGTGGGATATCGCGTGTTTGCGGACAATTTCACGCTAAACGCGCTCAAGACTGACCACAAGGAGAAGATTTATACATATTTGAAGGTGGCAGAGGACGATATGTCGCTGTTTGGCTTTCACACGATGGAGCAAAAGACCATGTTTGAAAAGCTGATTAGTGTAAGCGGTATTGGCCCGAAGGTGGCGATGTCCGTGCTTTCCACCATGCGCGTCAACGATGTTGCGGCGGCAGTGATTTCCGGCGACAGCAAGGCGTTTGTGCAGGTGCCGGGCATAGGCGCAAAGGTGGCGCAGCGGCTGGTGCTGGAACTCAAAGAGAAGGTGGACTTTGACACGGCGGTAGGCGACGGCGGTGAATTCATGACGGCAGGTCAAGACGCGGCGCAGGAAGCGGCAGCGGCGCTGCTGGGATTGGGATACAACCGTCAGGAAGCGCTTGCGGCGGTGAACGCGGTCAAGAATTTGGGAGACACGCCGGAGGAACTGGTGTTGCTGGCGCTCAAGCGTTTGGATCAGTGAAGTGGAATGCTTTAGTGGAACGGACTTGATCTCGGCAGAAGGAGGAAGGTATGGGCAGGGCAGCAACAAAATCTGAAATGCGGACTGCAGCGATTGGCAATTACGAAAAAATGAACGCGCTGATTGCCGACCTGACAGAGAAAGAATTGTCTACGGCATTTGATTTTAGTGCAGATGATAAAAAGAAAGAAGCGCATTGGGGCAGGGACAAAAACCTGCGGGATGTT
Organism: uncultured Christensenellaceae bacterium; assembly: GCA_964454685.1. Taxonomy (GTDB): domain Bacteria; phylum Bacillota; class Clostridia; order Christensenellales; family Christensenellaceae; genus CAYVTZ01. The sequence continues at coordinate 31,359 of CAYVTZ010000032.1, read as the reverse complement.
TTGGTTCATCTTTATGAATGGCAGCAACTGATGCTGAACTGGGTGAAAGCAAACAGCAGTGGGGAAGAAAAGCCGTTTATTCCTGCGCCGTATAATTGGAAAACGTATGGCGACATGAATGTGGAATTTTGGAACGCGCACCAAAGCACGTCATTGGAAGAAGCAAAAGAAATGCTGGAAAAATCTCATGCGGACGTATTGGCTTTGGCAGAACCTTTTTCCGACGAGGAATTGTTTGCGAAAGGCGTATACCCGTGGGTGGGCGGAAGTACATTGGGCTCTTACTTTGTGAGTGTTACGGCCAGCCACTATGACTGGGCAATGAAAAAACTCAAGGCGCACAAGAAGAGCTGTGCAAAATAACATGGCTTTGCGGTGAAAAGATAGGAAATATCTTTATTGCAGTTTTGCATGATTGACGAATAGCCTTCGCTATTCGGAATGAGGGTAACGCAGTATGGGGCAAAAGATCGCGCTTCAAGCGGTGCAAAGGGCTTATCTCACCTTATGTCAGCCACTACGACTGGGCAATGAAAAAGCTCAAGGCGCACAAGAAGCACTGCGCAAAATAACATGGCTTTGCGGTGAAAAAGTGCGGCAGGATGTGGCAACGGTGGCAGTCATATTTAGAGCATAGAATCGTGTAGGAAGATTAGAGGATGATGGAAGAAACCAGAATTGTATCGGGTATGAAAATGACGGAGGACGTGGTGGCAGACTATTCGCTGCGCCCGCAAGTTCTTTCGGAATACATCGGTCAGGAAAAAGTAAAAGAGAAAATGAGCATTTTTATCGAAGCGGCGAAGATGCGCGGGGAAGCACTGGATCATGTGTTGCTGTACGGCCCGCCGGGGCTGGGTAAAACCACGCTGGCGCATATTGTGGCGCAGGAGTTGAACGTAAACATCCGCATCACATCCGGCCCGGCCATTGAGCGGCCGGGTGATTTGGCGGCGCTTTTGACCAATCTTTCGGACAAGGACGTTTTGTTTATTGACGAGATTCATCGCCTGAACAGCAGTGTGGAAGAGGTGCTATACCCTGCGATGGAGGACTATGCGCTGGATATCATCTTGGGCAAAGGACCTTCGGCACGTTCTATGCGCATTGATTTGCCGCGCTTTACGCTGATTGGCGCGACGACGCGGGCGGGTATGCTGACATCGCCTTTGCGTGACCGTTTTGGCGTAATCAATCGTTTGGAATTGTACAATACGGCGCAGCTGAAAACCATTGTGCAGCGCTCTGCAAGCATCTTGAACATTCATACCGACGAGCAGGGTGCAGAGGAGATTGCACGGCGCTCGCGCGGGACACCGCGTATTGCAAACCGATTGCTGCGGCGCGTGCGGGATTATGCGGATGTGCGGGCGGCCGGCGTTATCACCAAAGAGGCGGCGGATCAGGGATTGCAGCTTTTGGAAGTGGATGAGCTGGGATTGGATACTTCCGACCGTCGCGTTTTGGATGCGATTTTGATTAAGTTCGGCGGTGGCCCTGTGGGTTTGGACACGCTTGCCGCTACGACGGGCGAGGAAGCGGGTACAATCGAGGATGTGATTGAACCGTTTTTACTGCAACTGGGATTTTTGCAGCGTACCCCGCGCGGACGCGTCGCCACGCAGCACGCATATCGGCATATGGGCGTACCCGTGCCGCAGGCTGCGCCGCAACAAAAAAGTTTGTTTGAGGAGTAAACGAGGGACAGAGTGAAGACTTCGGATTTTGATTATCATTTGCCGGAAGAATTGATTGCACAGACACCCATGCAGCCGCGCGACGCATCGCGGTTGCTTTGTTATGACCGTGAAACAGGCGCAGTATCGCACGAGCATTTCGCGGACATCAAGGCGCACCTGAAGGCGGGGGATGTGCTGGTGCTCAATGAAACCAAGGTAATTCCGGCGCGTATTTTCGGGAAGAAGCGGGACAGCGGTGTGGAATTTGAATTCCTACTGCTCAAACGCTATGATTTGACGACATGGGATGTGATTATGAGGCCGGGCAAGCGGCTGAAAATCGGCGGTATCGTGGATTTTGGCGAACGCTTTTATGCGACGCTGTTGGAAAAGAAAGAGGACGGCGTTTGCAGTGTGCGTTTTACGTATGACGGGGTGTTTGAGGACTTGCTCGATCAGCATGGGAACATGCCCTTGCCGCCGTACATCACGCAGCGGTTGGAGCAGAAGGAACGATATCAGACGGTGTATGCGCAGACGGACGGCAGTGCTGCTGCGCCTACTGCGGGATTGCACTTTACGCCGGAGCTGTTGGCGGATTTGCAAGCGCAGGGCGTGGAGATCGTGAAAATTCTGCTGCACGTGGGGCTGGGCACGTTTCGACCCATGAAGGAAGAAACGGTGGAAGCGCACATCATGCACGAGGAATCTTATGAAGTGAGCGAGCGGGCGGCGCAGCGCATCAACGCGGCGAAGCAGGAAGGGCGGCGTGTGATTGCCGTAGGCACAACCTCGGTGCGCACGCTGGAAAGCGTCGCGGGCGAGGATGGCAGGATTGCGGCAGGCGCGGGAGACACGGGGATTTTTATCTATCCGGGATATCGCTTTCGGGTGGTGGACGCGCTGATTACGAATTTTCATTTGCCCAAATCTACGCTGATTATGCTGGTGAGCGCGTTTGCCGGGCGGGAAAAAACGCTGGAACTGTATAATCTTGCGGTGGCGGAGCGCTATCGGTTTTTCAGTTTTGGCGATGCGATGATGATGGAATAATTTTTGATTTAAAGAGGAAAGTATGAATTTTGTATTTGATGTTTTAAAGAAAGATGCACAGACGCGTGCGCGCAGAGGCACGCTGCACACGCCGCATGGGGAGATTCAGACCCCCATCTTTATGCCTGTGGGAACGCAGGCAACGGTGAAGGCGCTGACCAACGACCAGATTTTGGCGACGGGCGCGCAAATTATTTTGGGGAATACTTATCATTTATATATGCGCCCCGGTCATGAGCTGATTCGTGAGGCGGGCGGGCTGCATGGATTTATGAACTGGAATAAGCCCATTTTGACGGACAGCGGCGGCTTTCAGGTGTTTAGTCTGGGAGACTTGCGTAAACTGACGGAGGAAGGCGCGGCATTTCAGTCGCATTTGGATGGATCGCGGCACATGTTTACGCCGGAGAACGTTGTGGGGATTCAAGAGGCGCTGGGATCGGACATCATGATGGTGCTGGACGAATGTGCGCCGTATCCTGCCGATTTTGACTACATTCTGCACTCGATGGAGCGCACGCATCGCTGGGCACAGCGGTGCAAGGACGCGCAAACCAATGACAAGCAGGCGTTGTTTGGCATCGTGCAGGGTGGTATGTATCCGGAATTGCGCGCGCGCAGTGCGGAAGCGATTGCGCAGCTTGATTTCATCGGCAACGCGATTGGCGGGCTTTCTGTGGGAGAGCCGAAGCCGGCGATGTATGACATGCTGGACGTGGTGACGCCTATTTTGCCGGAGGACAAGCCGCGCTATTTGATGGGCGTTGGAACGGCGGACTGTCTGGTGGAGGCGGTGGCGCGTGGTGTAGACATGTTTGACTGCGTGCTGCAAACACGTGTGGCGCGCAACGGTACGGCGCTGGTGAGGAGTGGAAAACTGGTGGTACGCAATGCGCAATATGCGCGGGACTTCCGGCCGATTGAAGAAGGCTGCGATTGCTATGCCTGCCAGCATCACACACGGGCGTATATCCGGCACCTGATTAAAACCAATGAAATACTGGGTGCGACACTGCTGTCTATCCACAACACGCGCTTTACACTGCGGTTGATGGAGGAGATACGCGGGCATATTGAAAATGGAACGTTTGCGCAGTTTCGCACGGAGTTTATGGCGCAATATGAGGCATGAATGGCGCAGCGGCTATACTTTTTGCAGTTTGGTGGAAAGAGGCTGATTCCGGAGGTGCAAAAAAAGCAATTTTTGATTGCATGTGCGCACTTTCTGCGTTATACTTATTTTCGGTCGAAAAGCAGACAGCAGTGTGTGGCAAAATGAATGACGCTTTGAGCAGGGGATTTGAAATGATCGATTTGCGGAGGTAATCGTTTGTTATTTTCTAGTAGTGTATTTTTATTCGCGTTCTTGCCGATTGTTTTGTTTCTTTATTATGTTCCCTTTCGCAAGAACAGGACGGCGCAAAATGTATTTTTGATGCTGGCAAGCTTGTTCTTCTATGCGTGGGGGGAGCCGTGGTTTGTGCTTGTTATGATCGGCTCGATTGTGCTCAACTGGTTGAGTGCATTACTGATCGACAAATTCCGCACGCAGAAATCGAAAGCGAAGTTTTTCCTGATTTTAGCGCTGGCGATGAACGTCGGCATCATTTTCATATTCAAATATTTGTTTTTTACGGTGGAAAACCTCAATGTCTTTTTCGACATCACAATCACAATTCCCAATATCGTGCTGCCGATCGGGATTTCTTTCTTTACATTTCAGGCGATCTCTTATGTGGTGGACGTCTATCGCGGACACGGCGAGGTGCAGAAAAACTTTATCAATGTGGCGTTGTACATTGCTTTGTTCCCGCAACTGATTGCGGGCCCCATTGTGCGCTATCAGACGATTGCGGATCAAATCAACAACCGCAAGGAATCCTTTGAAGATTTTTCGGCAGGGTTTTGCCGCTTCATTATTGGTCTTGCCAAAAAGGTGATTCTGGCGAATACACTGGCTCTGGTTGCCGACCAAGCGTTTACACAGTCGGCAGGCGGGGAAGGCACGACGGTGGCGCTTGCGTGGATCGGCGTGATTGCTTACGCGTTTCAGCTTTTCTTTGACTTTGCGGGATATTCGGACATGGCGATCGGCTTAGGGCGCATGTTTGGATTTCGCTTCTTGGAGAACTTCAACTATCCGTACATATCAAAATCCATGTCGGAATTTTGGAGACGATGGCATATCTCGCTGGGATCGTGGTTTCAGGACTATGTTTACTTTCCGATGGGGGGAAGCCGCGTCAGCAACAAAGGGCGGCTGATATTCAATCTGTTTTTTGTATGGTTTTTGACGGGCGTGTGGCATGGCGCGAGCTGGACATACGTTTGCTGGGGGATTTTCTGCTTTATTTGGGTGGCGCTGGAAAAAATGACCGGATTCCAAAACAAACTCAAAGGTTGGGGGCATTTGTACACGATGGTGGTGTTTGTGCTTGGGCTGGTTCTGGTGCGATCTGTGACCATTGGAGATAGTGCGCTTTACTATGGCAATCTGTTTGGCGTGGGCGTGACGGGTTTGGCAGACAGTGCCATCCTTGGCATTTTGCGTGAATACTGGTTCTTCTTTGTGATGGCGATTTTGTTCTCGACACCCATTGCGAAGGTGGTGGCGAAAAAGGCGCAGGATAAGCGGGCGTTTCAAGTGATATACCCGATTTTACTTTCAGGGCTGTTTATCATCACGATTTCATATTTGGTAAAGGGCGCTTACAACCCGTTTATTTACTTTAATTTTTGAGGAGCAATCATGACGATCGGAAAGAAAATTGCTACAATTATTTCACTGGGCGTGATCATTCTTGGAATGATTGGATATTTTTCTGTGGAGGAATTTTGGAAGCCGCTCAAAAATGACATTGTGACCGAGATACAGACAAATCAGGCGAACGGCACGGGAACGCTTCTGAGCAGCGTGAACACGGTCATTGACAAGACCAACGCATATACCAACGAGATTTTCATGAAAGATGCGTTTATCGAAATCAACGGCGGCTTTCAGCGCGTGATCGGAAAACGCTTGGTGATTGACGCGACGCCGAAATATCATGTTATCAAAATGAACAACGATATGCTGACGTATGTGAACAACAAGGGCGTGCGCGTGAAGGATGTAATGGCGAGTATCGCTGATCTGCGGGATTTTTGCGCGGGATTTGGCGGAAAGCTGCTGTATGCGCAGGTGCCGGGCAAGATTGACAAGTACAACAATCAAGTGCCGGTTGGCATTGCAGACGAGACGAACAAAATCGGTGACAAGGTGGTCAACAATCTAGCTAAGGCGGGGGTGGATACGCTGGATTTGCGGGAATCCATCCATGATGCGGGAAAGAATCTGGACGAAATGTTTTTTGCGACCGATCACCACTATACACCGGAGGCGGGTTTGTGGATGACGCAAAAGCTGGCGGAGGACATCAACGCGAAATACGGATTTGATATGCCGACGCAGATTTACAACGAGGAAAATTACAAAAAGACGCTTTATCCGCAGTTCTTTTTGGGATCGCAGGGCAAGCGCGTGGGCGCGCTTTATGGGGGTATGGACGATTACACCCTGGTGGAGCCGACCTTTGAAACGAACGTGCGGTACATCAATACGTACACATCCTCGGATGTGACGGGAAAATTTGAGGATGTGCTGCTCAACAAAATGCATTTGGATCCCACGACATCATACTTTGTGCGGGATTGCTATGCGACGTACATCGGCGGGCTATACCCGATTTACACGGTGCAAAACAATCTAATGCCGGAAGGCAAGAAAATTGTGGTGATCGGGGAGAGCAACTCTTGCGTTGTATCGCCGTTTTTGGCGCTGGGATGCGCGGAGCTGCATACGATTGACCTGCGGCACTTTGACGGAACGCAGCTGAAGTCCACGTTAGAGCAAATTCAGCCGGACTTGGTGATTTTACTGTACAACCCCACGGCGATGACGCAAAAGCCGTTTTATACCTTTCAATAAAGCAGATAGCACCGCAAGATGATCTATTTGCACGCAAGTTTTTTGAAGCGCAGTATCTCGCAAGCCGCGAGGCTGCGTTTTTTTAACCGATTTTTCGAGAAAAGTCGTAAAAAATGTTTGCGGTGTGCGCGGGTGGTTAAAAATAAATGAATGATGCACGAAATGTGCGGACAAATTTAAAATATAATTAATGTGTCTTGGGAGGAAAGAAAATATGAAGTATGTATGTCAAGTTTGCGGTTACACAGTAGAAGGCGAAAGACCGGCGAAATGCCCGCAGTGCGGCGCGGATGGCTCGAAATTTGATGAGGTTGCCGGCGCAGCGAGAGCATGGGCGGATGAGCATAAAATCGGAATCGCAGCAGGACTGGATGCGGAAGTCGTTCAGGGTTTGAAAGATAACTTCATGGGCGAGTGCACAGAGATTGGTATGTATCTGGCAATGTCCAGACAGGCAGACCGCGAAGGATATCCGGAAGTTGCGGAAGCATACAAGAGAATTGCTTACGAAGAAGCAGACCACGCTGCAAGATTTGCAGAAATGCTGGGAGAAGTGGTGTTTGCGGATACCAAGAAAAACCTGCAGCTGCGTGCGGATGCAGAGTGCGGTGCAACGGCCGGAAAAATGGCGATTGCAAAGAAAGCAAAAGAGCTTGGCTATGATGCGATTCATGACGCTGTACATGAAATGGCAAAAGACGAAGCGCGCCACGGTTGCGCATTCCAAGGGCTTTTGGAGCGCGTTGTAAAATAAAGTGAAAACGCAAACAAAGAGCTGCTTCCCGTAAAGGGGGCAGCTTTTTTATGTGCGCAGACAGCATTGTGGAGCAATCTGCTCGAAAAACTGTGTGGAAAACGTGAAAAGCGGTTGACGAAAGGCGATTTTTTTTATATGATAGTAGCTGTAAGTTAAAGAAAGGCGGTATTTTATATGCCACAAATTGACACAAGCGGATTGACCGGTGGCGGCGGTGCAAGCGCTATGACCTGGTTGTTCCCGATTCTGTTGATCGTAATTTTCGTTGTGCTGATTATTTTGCCCAACAAAAAGAAAGAGAAAAAATTTAAGGAAATGATTTCCAGCATCAAGGTGGGCGACACCATTCGCACCATTGGTGGCTTTTATGGAAAGATTGTTTCCATCAAGGAAGACCTGATCATCTTTGAATGCGGCCCGGACAAAGTGAAGATGGAAATTGCAAAGGGTGCGATTGCATCGGTGGAGAGCTTTGAAAACGGCGCACCGGTGAATACGGACACAAAATAACCCGACTGGAGGCAAGCGAGATGAAGCACATTAAGACAGTAACAAAAAATAATTTGAAGGACACGGTGCACACGGGCGGTTGCGGCGAATGCCAGACATCCTGCCAGTCTGCATGCAAGACTTCCTGCACACTGGCAAACCAGAAGTGCGAGAAGAAGAACTAAAGATTATAGTGATGATGAGGGCAGCCTGACGGCTGCCTCAGAGTGTTAAAAAGTTTCGGCGCTTTGTCAGGCTGTTAAGAAGGCCGCAAGTCAAGGCACCGGAAATTGCAAAAGACGAGATAGAATATTCGATTCTTTGAAATTTCTGCAATTTCGGCAACGATGGAAGTCGTTATATAAGCATGTTCCATACTTATATAATGACGGTTGCGGCTTTATCGACAGCCTGGGGCAGCCTGACGGCTGCTTTCTGTATGTATAGGGAACGTTTGAACATAGAGGAATATATGGTACATTTGATTGATTGGAAGGGCAAGCATGCGGCGCTGGATGTGGAATCCGGTTCGCTGCATATCATAGACGCGCAGGCGCGCGAGATTTTGGCGCGTATGATTGCGGGGGAGCGAGTGGAAGAAACGGACGAAACACGCGAAGTGCTGGCGGAGATTGCGCAAATCAGCGAGCAGGGACTGTTGTTTTCACAGCCGGAGCAGACAAAGATTGTATTTCCGGAGCAGGTGGTGAAGGCGCTGTGTCTGTTGGTGGCGCAGGACTGCAATCTGCGCTGTGCCTATTGCTTTGCGCAGACGGGTGAATACCATGGGAGCCGCCAGATGATGTCGCCGGAAACGGCGAAAGCGGCGATTGACTTTTTAATTGCGCATTCGGGCGGACGCACGAATCTTGAAATTGACTTTTTCGGCGGTGAGCCGCTCATGAATTTTGATGTTGTGAAGCAGACGGTGGAATATGGCAGAACGCAGGAAAAGCTGCACGGAAAAAACATTCGCTTTACGCTTACCACCAACGCGTTTCATGTGACCGACGAGATGATTGAGTTCATGAATCGGGAGATGAAGAACGTCGTGATCAGCATGGACGGACGCAAGGAAGTGCACGACAAAATGCGCAAGAATGTTGCGGGCAGGGGCAGCTATGATCAAGTGCTTGCCAACGCAAAGAAAATTGTTGCGGGGCGCAACGGACAGGAATACTATGTGCGGGGCACGTATACGGCGCAAAACCTTGACTTCTCCCAAGATGTGATTGCCATTGCAAATGAAGGCTTTGACCAGATTTCCGTGGAGCCGGTGGTGACGGGTGAGGACTTTGCCATTCGGGAGGAGCATCTTCCGCGCATTTTTGAAGAATATGACGCGCTGGCGCGGGAGTACGAAATGCGGGAGCAAGAGGGGCGCGCGTTCAATTTCTTCCATTTTATGATTGACTTAAATTCCGGCCCATGCCTCAACAAGCGGCTGCGTGGCTGCGGCGCGGGCAGTGAATATCTGGCGGTTGCGGCGGATGGAAAGCTTTATCCCTGCCATCAGTTTTCCGGCATGGATGGCTTTGAGATGGGGAATGTTTTTGATCATGACTTGAATGAAACGCTGCGTCAGCAGTTTGTAGACACGCATGTGTACTCGAAGGGAGGGTGCTCTGCTTGTTGGGCGAAATATTACTGCTCCGGTGGCTGTGCGGCGAATGCCTTTCACTGGACGGGCGACATCAAGAAGCCGTACACAATCGGCTGCGAAACGGAAAAGAAGCGCATTGAAACTGCGCTTGCGCTCAAAGTGTTTGGCGGGGAAGCATAGATGATCTATGAAATTCAAGGGAAGAGACCGCGCATTGCGAAAACGGCGTTTGTGCATCCGTCTGCGCAGATTGTGGGGGATGTGGTGATCGAAGATCATGCGAGCGTATGGCATGGCGCGGTGATCCGTGGAGATTTGCAGCGCATCACACTGGGGGAAAACTCCAATGTTCAGGATAACTGTGTGCTGCATACCAATTCGCACGAACCGTTGGTGATTGGAGCGAATGTGGTAGTGGGGCATGGCGTTAAGCTGCATTCGTGTGTGATTGACGATGGCGCGCTGATCGGCATTGGCGCGATTGTACTGGACGGTGCGCACATTGAGCGCGGTGCGTGTGTGGCGGCGGGGACGTTGGTTCCGCCGGGCAAAACGATTCCCGAAGGGCATATGTGCATGGGTGTTCCGGCGAAGGTGACGCGGGCGTTGAGTCAGGAAGAACGCGCATATCAGGTGTATGCGGCAGAGCATTACATCGAGGTGAAGGAATACTTCCGCACAGGTGAAGTATTGACGGACTGCGGGCAACCGGAATAGCTGCGCGCTTGAACGGATGTGATACAGTGCCGGAAAGCCGCGTTTTCCGGCTTTTTTGCCTTTTTGCTTGAAATGGTGTGAACGATTTAGTATAATACTATGGTAAAAGTAAATTCTGCCGTATCCGGGCAAACGCTTTTCCAAATAAATGTTGTCTTTATTATGAGGCTGTTGGGCTGATTGACATTTAAGAATAATTCGCTGCGGCGATATTACGGATGGATCCAAATTGGGGGAGGTAATTTGTGGTTGTATTTGATTTAGGGGTCTTTTTGGCGTTTGCCGGCTATCTGATTTTGGTGCTCTGTGTGGGGTTCTATTTTTATAAGAAATCCGGCAATCTTTCGGACTATATGTTGGGAAGCCGCGGGATGAACCCGTATGTGACAGCACTTTCTGCACAGGCATCCGACATGAGCGGCTGGCTGCTGATGGGCCTGCCGGGCGCGCTGTATCTGGCGGGCATGAGCGAGGCATGGATTGGTATTGGTCTTGCGGTGGGCGCGTATATTTCGTGGCTGGTCATCGCAAAGCGGTTGCGTCATTATACGTTTGTTTCGGGCGATTCCATTACGCTGCCGGAATTTTTTGAGAATCGTTTCCGCGACAAGCGCGGCTTATTACGGTTGATCAGCTCTGTGGTGATACTGGTGTTTTTCACCTTTTATGTGGCATCCGGATTTATTGCGGGGGGCAACGTATTTACGGCGATTTTCCCCGGATTTGATTTTAAACTGGGTATGTTTATTTGCGTCGCGGTCATTATCGCATACACCTTTTTGGGTGGATTTATGGCGGTGTGCTGGACGGACTTTTTTCAGGGCATGCTGATGATTGTTGCCATTGTCATTGTTCCGCTGGCGGCAATGGGCAAGCTGGGCGGCTTTGAACAGACGGTAGACGCCGCAAAGCAAGTGGCACCGGAATTTCTGAACTTATTTTCCAAAGCGGATGGCAGCGCGCTATCACCGCTTTCGGTTATCTCAAACCTTGCGTGGGGACTTGGATACCTTGGCATGCCGCACATTTTAGTGCGTTATATGGCGATTAAGGACGCGCGCATGATCAAAGTATCAAGACGCGTTGCCACAGGATGGATTGTGATTGCGCTGATTGGCGCGATTCTGATTGGCGTAGTGGGCAGAGTGTATCTTGGGGATATGCTTGCTGCGAGCGGCGCAGAAGCCGAAAAAGTCTTTATGGTGATGGCATTCCAGCTTTTCCCGCCTGTGGTGGCAGGAATCCTGCTTTCTGCGATTTTGGCAGCGGTGATGAGTACAGCGGATTCGCAGCTTTTGGTGGCATCTTCCGCAATTACAAACGACATTTACAAGAAGTTTTCTAAGAAGCAGATCAGCGACAAGCGCTTGATGTGGATTGGTCGCTTTGGTGTAATCGGCATTGCGCTGATTGCGATTGTGATTGCGCTGACGGGGGATACCATTATGGGATTGGTCAGCTACGCATGGGCGGGCTTTGGTGCTGCGTTTGGCCCTGTGATTTTGATGGCGCTCTTCTGGAAGCGCACCAACGCGCAAGGCGCTTTGGCGGGCATCATCGGCGGGTTTGTGACGGTGATCCTGTGGAAGAATCTGGCTTCGGGAACGGGGCTGTACGAACTGGTGCCCGGATTTGTGATTGCGCTGATCCTGTGCGTGGTGGTCAGCCTGGCAACCAAAGAACCGACGCAGGAGATCCAAGCGGAATTTGAGGAAGTGCGTGAGTTGTGCAGCGTTGCAAAAGGAGCGGATGCATATGCCAAGGAGCAAACGCAAAAGGGATAAAACTGAAATTAATGCCTGAGAACCGGAGTGATCCGGTTCTTTTTTTGCTGTGTTGTTGAATGATCGAGGTGCACGAAGCATTTTCGTCACATCAAGCGAAATGGTGTGTTTCAAGGATTGACTGCGTGGATATCAAAATCTATAATGATATTATAATAAATTTGAAAGAGCATACTCTTGCGCGATGCCTTGCATCGGTGCGGTGAGGGTGTACCGGAGGATATCTTGATGTTCAAAAAGAAATTCATGGCTATTGTGGTGGTGATTGCCATTTCAATCAGTATTTGTGTTCCGGCTGTTACGCTGGCGGAGGATGTGCCGGTTGTGGTGGAAAGCGCGGCGGTGGAGGAGCAGCAGCCATCGGCTGTGCCGAGTATGGAACCATCACCGACACCGAACGAACAGCCCGGTGCGGCGCCGAGCAATGAACCGAGTCCAGAATCAAGTGTGCAGCCGAGCGAAGAACCGAGCATGCAGCCAAGCGCAGAATCAAGTGGGCAGCCAAGCGTGGAATCGAGTATGCAGCCGAGCATGGAGCCGGATGAGGTGACAAGTGAAGAACCAAACGCAATGCCAAGCGCAACGACGAGTGTGGAACCAAGCGCAATGCCCAACGAGGAATCGAGCATGGTGATGCTTGCGTCGGGCGAGGTGCAGGTGACAGACGAGGCGTCATTGATTGATGCCGTGAATGCGGTGAATGCGGGTACGGCGAATAAAATTGTATTCATGAATGAAGTGGATATTACGAGTGAAATCCCTGCCATTACGGGAACATGCCTGATTACCTCAACGGAGGGAGACAGACAAGCGATGTACCGGGACAAAGCCGGCAACGCATATCGAAAAAGACTGCTGGAAGTGGGCGTGAACGGCAACGTATCGATTGAAAACTTTGTGATTCACGGATATGGCGAGGTATCCAAAGCGGATGAACCGGCTGTGGTCGTAGTGGGCGGCGGTGTGCTGACTTTGGGTGCGGGAGGAGCGATTGCTCAAAATGACAATGTGAACGGCACGATTGCGGGCGGCGGTGTAAGCGTCACAAAAGGCACGTTGAACATCAAGGATGGCGGTTCGATTGAATCCTGCAAGGCGGAGATTGGCGCGGGCGTCTTTTTGGGAGATGAGCATAACGATGCGCAGCCGATTGAAGATGCTGTGCTGGTGATGCAGGAAGGAAGAATCACGAAAAATCAGGCGGTGTCGGCGGCAGGGGTGTGCCTGTGGGCCGGAAAATTGACGATGAACCATCAGGATGCGTTGATCACGGGTAACACCGCAGTGGCATGGGGCGGCGGCATCCGTATGCTGACAGGTGCGGCCGATCTGCAGGCAGGCAGCATATCCAATAACTGCGCGACAGATTTAGGCGGCGCGATTTACACAGAGTACGGAGAAATCGGCATTGAGAACGGCATGGTTTTTTCGGGGAATACCGCGCAGCGCGGAGCCGTACTGTATGCGAATGGAGACACAAACATTACGATGAACGGCGGTGTGGTGCAGGACAACGTATCAGCCACATCTGTCATTGATTTTGGAAGAAGCATGCCTTCGAGTACATTTACAATGAATGGCGGTAGCATTGGCGCACAGGGAATTGGCAACACAGGCATTCCCGTCAACGTATGGGTGGGTACGTTTGAAATGAACGGCGGCAGCATTGTGGAAAACGTTAGCCCGAGTGCGGCGAGCGCGATTGCAGTTGGTTCCGGTGGTCAGGTAATTCTAAAAGGCGGCAGCATCACGAACAATTTAACCAAATCCAGCGACGGCGCGGTGAATATTGTGGAAAATTCGAACGGATTGCAGTCCAGTATTTCGGGTGGTGTGGTGATACAAGGTAACACTGCGAATGGAAGGCTGTGCAATTTGGTTTTGATGACGGACGCAGTCGTAGACATTGCAGGCGCGCTGACGGGGAAAATTGGTGTTACCACAGCAGACAAACCGACGCAGGATGTAAAGGCGACGTTTGCGCGTGCCGCAGCCGGCTACACGTTAAAACAGAGTGATGTGAGCGCTTTCCAGTCAGACGACGCGAAATATTATATTGCAGAGTACGCGTCGGGGGACAGTGAGGTGAAATTAGCGGCACTTGCGCAGCAATTTACCGTAACGGCATCGGCAGGAAGCGGCGGTGTGATTTCGCCGAGCGGCGCGGTGGCGGTGACAAAAGGGCAGGCACAGACCTTTACGATGACTCCTTTTGCGGGATATATGTTGCGCGATGTGCTGATAGACGGCAAGAGCGTAGGAAAAGTGAATCGCTACACCTTTTCCGATGTGAGTGCGAATCACACCATTCATGTGACGTTTGAAGCGGGAACGGTGCCGGTGGAAAGCATTCAAATCACTCCGCCCGCAGCTCCCACAGAAGTGGGCAAAACGGCGCAAATTAAGGCAGTGATCTATCCAAGCTTTGCGACCAATCAGTCGCTGGAGTGGAAGAGCAGTGACCCCAATGTGGCTACGGTAGACGCGCAAGGCAGAGTGAGCGCAAGGCAAGCGGGTACGGCGATCATCACGGCGACCGCAACAGATGGCAGCAACGTGAGCGCGCAATGCAGCATTCTCACCTATCGCAACAAGCCGGTGGAATCCGTTGTGATTGCGCCGACAACGGTGCAGATTGGCGTGGGTCGACGGTTGACGTTGCATGCGTCTGTGATGCCGGGTGGCGCAACCAACAAGGCGCTCCGCTGGAAGAGCAACAACAGCAAAGTGGTGATGGTGAACAGCAATGGAACCATCAAAGGATTGAGACCGGGTACGGCTGTGATTACGGCAAAAGCGATGGATGGCAGCGGAAAAATGGCCAAGTGCCGTATTTATGTGACCAAGGGCTTGACCTACGTGCGTGAATTGAGACTGAACCGCACTGCACTTACCTTAAAAGCATACGAGGGAAAGACACAGCTGAAAGTCGGCATTTTACCAAGTGACGCAACCAGCAAGACATTAATCTGGAGAAGCAGTGATGTGCGTGTTGCAACGGTCAACCAGCGCGGCAGAGTGACTGCGCAGAAAAGTGGCGTGGCGTACATCACGGCGTATGCGGCGGACGGCAGCGGCGTGCAGGCAACATGCAAAGTGCTGGTGAAGTAGGATTCGTTGTGTTGCTCGATGAATGGATTTTATGGATACAATAAAAGGGGCTTTTCGGCCCCTTTTGCGTTGTTGCAGGTTTTTATTTGGTTAATTCGTCGATGAGTGCGCTTGCACTTTCTTTGAGCCGTTTAAGTGATGCCGCAGCCTGTGACCGATCTGCCGAACAAGCGGAGAGATAGGATTTCAGCTTTGGCTCCGTACCCGAAGGGCGAATGATGAAACGCGCATCCTCCAGCTCGAAGTAGAGCACATTTGAGGTCTCCATCTCGATGGGGGTGACGACGCCGGTCGCCTTATTGAGATACTGCCGGGTTTTATAGTCGCGCACGGCTTTTACGGTGAAATCACCGATTTGATCGGGATAGTTTTTGCGCAGAGTCTCTACCGCGTTCATGATCTTGGCGATTCCCTCCTGACCGTAAAGCGTCTTGGAGAGTACGACTTCCTCAAACCAACCGTATGTTTCATACAGGCCCATTAACGCCTCATACAGCGTTTTGCCTTGCTGTGCATAATAACATGCTGCTTCCGCAATGAGCATGGCTGCCTGAACCGCGTCCTTGTCGCGCACGAAGGTGCCGAGCAAATAGCCATAGCTTTCTTCAAAGCCGAACAAATATTGCCCTTTGCCTGTCTCGATGCTGTTTGCGATTTGTTCCGCAATGAATTTAAAGCCCGTGAACACACCGCGCAGCTCCGCGCCAAAGTGCTTACAGATGACGTCCACCATATCCGTTGTGACGATGGATTTGACGACGAAACCGTCTTGTGGCAGCGGCTGTTTGCGCTGCAATACATAATCCAGCAACAGACAGCCAATTTGATTGCCTGTAAGTACAACGAATTCGTTTTGCGCATCGCGCACCACAACGCCCAGACGATCGCTGTCCGGATCGGTGGCGAGTATCAGATTTGCATTTTCCTTGTTTGCAAGCGCAATCGCCAAGTTATAGCAATCGCGTTCCTCGGGGTTGGGCGCTTTGACGGTAGAAAAGGCGCTATCCGGGTGTTCCTGCTCCGGCACGACGTGCAGGCGGCGAATCCCGATATCTTTGAGCACACGCCGCACCGGAATGTTACCGGTGCCGTGCAGCGGGGTATAGACGATGTTGAGTGTATCTGCTTGCTCGCGCACTGCGTCCGGGCTGAGGGTGAGTGCCTCGACCTTTTTATAATAGATTTCGTCGAGGTCTGAGCCGATGTCGATCAGCAGTCCTTTGTAGCGTGCTTCATCAAAGGGCATTTCCTCGATCCGGAACATATCGTCGATCTGTGCGATATACTGCGTGATGCGATCGGAATCCGCGACGGGGCACTGCCCGCCATCATCGCCATAGACTTTATATCCGTTGTATTCAGGCGGATTGTGACTGGCGGTGACGACGACACCGGCGGCACATTTCAGCTCTAAAATGGTAAAAGAGAGCTGCGGCACGCTGTGCGGCGTATCGTACAGATAAACTTTTACGCCATTCGCGCAGAGAACGCCTGCTGCTGCCTGTGCGAAAAGATCGCTGTTTTTGCGTGTATCGTAGGCGATTGCAACGCCGTCCTGTGCCTTGCCGCTTTCGTTTAGCAGCTTTGCCAACGCAAGTGTGGCGCGCTTAACCGTAAAGATGTTCATGCGGTTGGTGCCCAAACCGATGATGCCACGCATACCGGCCGTTCCAAACTCCATCTCGCGGTAAAAGCTGTCCTGCAACTGTTTTTCGTCCTGAGCCAGAACAGAGAGCTCCGCCCCCATTGGCGTTCCGTCCAGTGCTTTTTTCCATACTTCGTAATTTTGCATATAACCCATGAGCTTTTTCCCCTTACATTATTATTTGGGCTGGATTAGTATCCAAGCGCTTCGTCTACCAATACGATATGAATTTCCTTTTCGCGTGTGGGATACTGCATCCGCACCGTGACGTTGCACATGCGCTGCGGTGAATCGCATTCTGTACATTTGCCTGTGGCGCAGGGGGTATCCAGTTTGAGGCGCTGCGCGTTTTTGGGGCATGCTTCTTTTTTGATGCGGGCGATGGCATCGTGCGGCCCTTTGGTGATCTTGTTGGTGCCACAGAACACAATCACTTTTTCCGGTCCGTAGAACATAGCCGCAACGCGGTTGCCGCGTCCGTCAATGTTGATGAGGTCGCCTTGCAGGGTGAGCGCGTTGGTGGAAGTGAGGTACACGTCTGCGTTCATTGCGTCGTGATAGCAACGCTTGAGATCCGGTCGCTCTTTATCCTTTTCCAGCATTGCGGAAAACACCTGCTTGCCTGTTGCCACGACATCGTTAAACAACCCGCTTTTGAGAATGCTGACGCTGCCGCCCATGCCCACGCTGGTGTCCGGCTCGATCAGCTTTAACACATACTGCTTTGCAGAATCCACATCCTTGAAAAATGCGGCATGAAATCCTTTTTTGTTCAACAATGCGATCAATTCTGAATAATCCATCTTGATACACTTCCTTTACAAAAAAAATTTTGAGTTGATTTACTTTATTGTAGCACAAACGATGGGGGATTTCGATAAGTATTTTGCGTTTTGCCCCAAGAACGAAGTGATTGGCTAAGATAGGGTCCCAGCAAAGCCTGCTTTGTTGGGAAAAGGAGCGACAACCGGAGACAAGAGGCTTCCGCTTTAGCGGGAGACGAGTGTCGGAGGTTTGGAGTGACGAGACGCACGCAAGGCTTTCCCGAGAGTAGGCAGGGGTCCCCGCTGGCATTGCCTATCGGCAATTTCAAAGGGGAAACTGCGTCCCCCCTTTGAGAATCCCCCAGCAAGAAGATGTTTTTCGTCGGTCACTGACCTTGAAAAACGATTGATTTCTGACGACAGTGGCGAGGGAATAGGATTTTGTGGGGCAGAGGAGACGCAAGAGAGCGTGTGCAGCTTTGCGCGGGAGCGTGAAGCGGAGCGGAGCGAACTTTGCGACGACGAGCGATTGGCTGAAAGCAACTGCGTTGTGAAATGATAGAGGGCTAGAATGCCCCAAGAACGAAGTGATTGGCTAAGATAGGGTCCCAGCAAAGCCTGCTTTGTTGGGAAAAGGAGCGACAACCGGAGACAAGAGGCTTCCGCTTTAGCGGGAGACGAGTGTCGGAGGTTTGGAGTGACGAGACGCACGCAAGGCTTTCCCAAGAGTAGGCAGGGATCCCCGCTGGCATTGCCTTACGGCAATTTCAAAGGGGGAACAGCGTTCGCCCCTTTGAGAATCCCCCAGCAAGAAGATGTTTTTCGTCGGTCTCTGACCTTGAAAAACGATTGATTTCTGACGACAGCGGTGAGCGATTAGGATTTTGTGGGGTAGAGGAGACGCAACGGGGTGCAATGGAACAACACAGGCAATGGCAGGACGGTTTTGCGCGGAGGGAGACAGGGGTTTTTGCATAAGCCGTATAGGGTGAAATGTTTGAAAATTATGCAACATTGCACCGACGAGCGATTGGCTGAAAGCTACTGCGTTGATGGGAGTTGGGACTGCGAACCACGACACTCCTTGCGTTTTGACTTGCCATGAAAATGGTTTTTTTGGAAAAAATTGTTTCCTTGGTTGCAATTTGAGAGGAAATTTCGTATCATATAATCGGGTAGGAATGGATTGATTTCAGCATTATGCCAAAGATTATATGTTTGCCGGAAGACACCTGCAGCCGGAATGGCGTTGCGTAGGTGCGTTCGGGCAAAAGAAAGAGAAGTATGGACAACGATTATCAGAAAAATATAAGAAATTTTTGCATTATTGCACACATCGACCACGGGAAATCGACACTTGCAGATCGTTTGATTGAACGAACGGGAACGGTTTTGCAGCGTGATTTGAAGGAACAGCTTTTGGATACGATGGACTTGGAACGGGAACGCGGCATCACAATCAAATCGCAGGCGGTGCGTATGATCCACACCAAAGACGGCGTGGAATATGAGCTGAATTTGATTGATACGCCCGGACACGTGGATTTCACTTACGAAGTTTCCCGCTCACTTGCGGCGTGTGAGGGCGCGGTACTGGTGGTGGATGCAAGCCAAGGGATTGAAGCGCAAACACTGGCGAATGTATATTTGGCGATGGACAACGACCTTGAAATCATCCCCGTCATCAACAAATGCGATCTGCCGAGCGCAAGACCGGACGAGATCGCGCAGGAGATTGAGGATGTTTTGGGCATTGAAGCTTCGGATGCGCCGCGCATCAGTGCGAAAAGCGGATTGAACGTGGAACATGTGCTGGACGCCATTGTAGAGAAACTGCCTGCGCCCAAGGGGGATGTGAATGCGCCGTTAAAAGCGCTGGTGTTTGATTCTTTTTACGATAATTATAAGGGTGCAATCAGCTATGTGCGTGTGATGGACGGCTGTGTGCGTGAGGACGACGTCATTCGCTTTATGTCATCGGGGAAATCCTTTGATGTGACGGAAGTAGGCGTGTTTGCGCCGGAGCTTTTGACTGCCAAGGAGCTGAAAGCAGGGGATGTTGGGTTTATTGCGGCGAGCATCAAAACCATTGGAGACGCGCGGGTGGGCGACACCATCACGCACCAGGAAAACCCGACCGGCGAGGCGCTGCCCGGATATAAAAAGATCACACCCATGGTATACTGCGGAATTTATCCGGCGGACGGCGCGAAATATGACGATTTGCGGGATGCACTGGACAAGCTGCAACTCAACGACGCATCTTTGATGTTTGACCCGGAAGTATCGGTGGCGCTTGGATTTGGCTTCCGCTGCGGATTTTTGGGATTGTTGCACATGGAGATCATCCAAGAGCGTCTGGAACGTGAATTTGATCTTGATTTGGTGACGACGGCGCCCAGTGTGGCGTATCACGTGATTTTGACCAGCGGGGAATTGCTGACCATCGAGAATCCGACCAATCTGCCGGATCCTTCTACGATAGAATACATGGAGGAGCCGGTGGCGGAAGTGAGCATCATGACGCCGGACACCTATGTGGGCGCGGTGATGGAACTGTGTCAAGAGAAGCGTGGTGTATTCAAGAACATGGAATATATCGAAGAAACGCGTGTGGTGCTGCACTATGATCTGCCCTTGAACGAGATTATCTATGACTTTTTTGACAGCCTGAAATCCAGAACGCGCGGGTATGCGTCGATGGATTATGAGATCAAAGGGTATTCCAAGAGCGATTTGGTGAAGCTGGATTTGATGCTGAACGGGGATGTATGCGATGCGCTTTCGCTCATTGTGCATCGTGAACGCGCCTATGCGCGCGGCAGAATGATTGCGGAAAAGCTAAAGGAAGTGATTCCGCGGCAGATGTTTGAAATTCCGATTCAGGCGGCGATTGGCAGCAAGATCATTGCGCGGGAGACCGTGAAGGCGATGCGTAAGGATGTGCTTGCCAAGTGCTATGGCGGCGACATTTCTCGAAAGAAGAAGCTGCTGGAAAAACAGAAAGAAGGTAAGAAGCGGATGCGTCAGGTGGGCAGTGTAGAAGTGCCTTCCGAGGCATTTATGAGCGTGCTTAAAATGAATTGATATGTTAGGATTGTACATACATATTCCATATTGCAAAAAGAAATGTGCGTATTGCGACTTTTTTTCCGTGCCGGCGGCACGGGTGAGCCACGAATATTTTAACGCGCTACTTTCTGAGATACAGATGGCTGGACGGGCAAACCGTGACAAAGTGGATTCCATCTTTTTGGGTGGCGGAACGCCTTCGTTGCTTTCCGTGGTGCAGATGACGGAGTTGCTGACACAACTGCGCACAAATTTTAACGTGATGCAGGACTGCGAAATCACGCTGGAAGCGAACCCATGCACGCTGGATGCGCAAAAATTGCAAGGGTATCGCGCGGCGGGCGTAAACCGCCTGAGCATTGGTTTGCAGGCAATTCAGCCGGAACATTTGCAGCTTTTGGGCAGAATGCACACGGCGCAGCAGTTTGATGCGGCGTTTGACGCAGCACGCAAAGAGGGGTTTGACAACATTAACATCGACGTGATGTATGCGCTGCCCGGACAGACGTTTCGGGATTTTAAGCGCACACTGGACTATGTAATCTCGCTGCGTCCCGAACATGTTTCCGCCTATGCGCTCAAGCTGGAGCCCGGCACCTATTTGCACCGATTGTATGAGGCGGGGCAGTTGCCGCGCGTGGACGAAGAACTGGATGTGCAGATGTATCATTTGGTGCAATATATGCTGCGCCAGGTTGGATACAAGCATTATGAGATTTCCAATTTTGCATATGGCGGAAAAACCTGCCGCCACAATCTAAAATATTGGCAGATTAAGGATTATTTGGGACTTGGGGTGGCGGCGCACTCCTGTGTGCAGAACATCCGCTTTGCCAACACGGACAATTTGAAGGAATACATCGGCAATATGCAAAATTTTCAGATGCGGTATGCGCAAAGCGAGGTCATCAGCCCCAAGCAGCGTAAGCTGGAATTTTTGATGCTAAAGACACGTCTTTCGGATGGATTTTTGTTGTACGAGTATTCGAGAAGATTTGGCAGAGATTTCCCGGAAGAATTTTCGGGCGCGCTGGAGCGGGTTGCCGAGGAGGGTCTTGGCAAGCTGACAGACAGCAGTTTTAGACCGACCAAAAAGGGATTTGATTTCCATAACCGGTTGGTTTCGCATTTGATTGAGACGATATAGTGGGGGAGAAAGCGCAAGTATGAGGGACTTGGCTGCGCACATATGCCAAGCATTAGATATGCATGCTGTATGGAATGTTGCCAAAAACAGAATCCCAGAAATCATACAGTTTGTGGACGGATATTTGGGAACATAATCCGTTGCGTGCCGTGTAAAAGAGACAGAGCGATTTGCGATGGTACAAGTTACAAATTATTTACAGTTTCTTCCCCTGAAATTCATTTAAAAACTTGACAACCACCCTAATGGGTGGTATCTTTATAGGAAAGAATTAGCACTCGACATTGTAGAGTGCTAACAACGCAAAAACAGGAGAAAGGAGCGTGACCCATGGAGCTGTCTGATCGCAAGTTGAAGATACTGCGAGCCATTATTGATGATTACATTGATACAGGCATTCCGGTCGGTTCGCGCACACTTTCCAAGAAGCCGGATTTTAATTACAGCTCTGCCACCATTCGCAATGAAATGGCAGACTTAGAGGAAATGGGATATCTCTATCAACCGCATGCGAGTGCGGGAAGGACGCCCAGCGATCTGGCATATCGGCTGTATGTAGACACCATGATGCACGCCGGCAAGCTGACCTCTGCGGAGATGAAGTCCATTCGTGCGTATTTTGGGATGCGCATGAGCGAGATGGGGCAGGTTTTGGATGCGGCAGCCCGTGCGCTGTCGGAAATGACGAACCATATTTCACTCGTGACAGCCCCGCAGCTTGCAACCACGAAGCTCAAGCGAATCCAGATCGTCAAGATCACAGATACAAAGGCGGTGCTGGTGATGGTGACGGACGGCGGACTGGTGACAGACACCGTGATCAACATTCCCGCAAGCATGGATATGGTTCAATTTGAACGATTGTCCAATATGCTGACCGAGCAGGTGCAGAGCGCTTCTGTTGTGGACGCGGCGCAGACCATAAGACAGAAATGTGAGGAGGTCTTTGCGGAGCATCAGGCGGTGGTGGACGAGGTGTTTCACGCGATTGACGCGAATACCAACAAAAATGAGGTGGTGCTGGGCGGTGCGCGCAACATTTTCAACTATCCCGAATATCAGGATATTGGCAAGGCACAGCACTTCTTGCAGCTTTTAGAGACCAAGGACGCGCTATACCAGATGATTTCAAATGCGCGAGATTTGGAATTTACCATACGCATTGGGCATGAAAACCCTTACGAGGATTTTCGTGATGTGAGTGTGGTGACGGCGACCTACAAGGTGGGCGGGGAGGACATCGGTTCTTTTGGTGTGATCGGCCCCACGCGCATGGATTACGCGAAGGTGATTAGCGTACTGCATTATGTGGGCATGAGCATGAACGATATATTAAACTATTTTTTGGAAAAAGAGTAAAGAAAGCAGGGTAGAACATTGACGGCGAAGAAAAGCAAGAAAATGGAAGAGCAGGAAACGGTAGTTTTGGAAGAAGAAGCGTTGGAAGAAACAGAGCGCGAGGTGTTGGACGAAGAGGTGCAACAAGCGGAGCAGACAGAGCAAGAGTCAACCTCCGGCGGCGACGCACAGACAGTGAACGACATGATTTGCGCGCTAGAAACGGAAAAAGAAGAATTTTTGCAGGCGTTACAGCGTGAGCGCGCGGATTTTGAAAACTATAAAAAGCGTAACGCAGAGCTTGCGGCAACATCCTATCAGAATGGCAGCGCAGACGCGGTGATTGCGTTTTTGCCGGTGATGGACAACTTTGAGCGTGCCATGTGCGTGGAATGTACGGACGGTGCTTTTTACGATGGTATGAGTATGATTATGCGCCAGTTTGCGGACATCCTCAAAAACCTTGGTGTGGAGGAAATTGCGACGGACGGACAGTTTGACCCGGAAGTGCATCATGCGGTGATGCAGGGTGAGGATGAAAGCAAGCAATCCAATGAGATTTTGGAAGTGCTGCAAAAAGGCTATGCCATGAAGGGAAAAGTACTGCGGCATGCCATGGTGAAAGTTAATAAATAATATTTGAAGATACAACGATTGATTTTGGAGGTAAAAGCTTATGAGTAAAATGATCGGAATTGACCTTGGGACGACGAACTCCTGTGTTGCCGTAATGGAAGGCGGCGAGGCAGTGGTCATCACAAATGCGGAAGGAAACAGAACGACAGCGTCCGTGGTGGCGTTTTCCAATACGGGCGAAAGACTGGTGGGTCAGGTGGCAAAGCGCCAGGCAGTCACCAACCCTGACCACACGGTAATGTCCATCAAAAGAGAGATGGGCACGGACTTTAAAGTGAAGATCGACGACAAAACCTATTCGCCGCAAGAGATTTCTGCGATGATCCTGCAAAAGCTGAAGGCGGACGCAGAAAGTTATTTGGGTGAAACGGTGACGCAGGCGGTCATTACCGTACCGGCATATTTTAGCGATTCGCAACGTCAGGCGACCAAGGACGCAGGGCGCATTGCGGGGCTGGATGTACAGCGCATTGTGAATGAACCGACGGCGGCGGCGCTGGCGTATGGTTTGGAGAAAGACCACAATCAGAAGATTTTGGTGTACGACCTAGGCGGCGGAACCTTCGACGTTTCCCTTTTGGAGATTGGCGACGGCGTAATTGAAGTGTTGGCAACCAGCGGCAACAACCGTTTGGGTGGCGACGACTTTGACGAGAAGGTAATGAACTGGATGGTTGCAGAGTTCAAAAAATCCAGTGGCATTGACCTTGCGCAGGACAAAATTGCATTACAGCGTTTAAAAGAAGCGGCTGAGAAAGCAAAAATCGAGCTTTCCGGCGTGATGCAGACCAACATCAATCTCCCCTTTATCACGGCGGATGCGACCGGACCTAAGCATTTGGACCTCAACCTGACTCGCGCAAAATTTGATGAACTGACAGCGGATTTGGTTGCAGCGACGGAAGGACCGACCAAGAGCGCAATCACGGATGCGGGCATTTCCAACTCCGAAATTGACAAAGTTTTGCTGGTGGGCGGATCGTCCAGAATTCCGGCGGTTCAGGACATGGTACACAGAATTACCGGCAAAGAGCCGTTCAAGGGCATCAATCCTGACGAGTGCGTGGCGATGGGTGCGGCGATTCAGGCAGGCGTTTTGGGTGGTGAAGTCAAAGACGTGCTGCTGCTGGATGTGACTCCGCTTTCGCTGGGCATTGAGACGATGGGCGGCGTATGCACCAAATTGATTGATCGCAACACTACCATTCCGGCGAAAAAGAGCCAGGTGTTTTCCACCGCGGCGGATGGGCAGACCAGCGTTGAGATCAACGTTTTGCAAGGTGAGCGCGAGCTGGCGGCATACAATAAATCGCTGGGGCGCTTTACTTTGGCGGGTATCCCGTCTGCACCGCGCGGCGTACCGCAGATTGAGGTTACATTTGACATCGATGCAAACGGCATCGTGCACGTGAGCGCAAAAGATATGGGCTCCGGCAACGAGCAGAAGATCACCATTACGGCATCCACGAATCTTTCGGATGAGGACATCGACAAGGCGGTGAAGGAAGCGGAGAAATTCGCGCAGGAGGACAAAGATCGCAAAGAGGAAGTGGAAACGCGCAACAACGCGGATTCGCTGATCTATCAGAGCGAAAAGACGCTCAAGGATTTGGGCGATAAGGTGAGCAGCGCGGACAAGAAACGTTTGGAAGATGAAATCGAAGCAACCAAGGAAGCGCTCAAGGGCGGCAAGGTGGATGTGATGAAGTCTGCAACGGAGAAGCTGCAACAGGTTTCGATGGATGTCTTTGGCAAGATTTACCAGCAGGCGGATGCCGCAGGTGCGGCGGGTGCTGCCGGTGGCGCTGCGGGCGGACAGGAGCAGAAAGCGGACGACAACGTAGTCGATGCGGACTATGAAGTTGTGGATGAGGACAAGAAGGACGAAAAATAGTCAGACTGCCGATAAAGCCGCAACCGCCGTTTCCGCTGAATGGAATTTAGAGGAAGGAAACGGCTTCCATCGTTGCCGCCTTATGCAAAAATCTCGATGAATTGTATATTCAATCTCGTCTTTTGCAAAGGCTTGCGCCTTGGCTTGCGACTTTCTTAACAGCCTGACAAAGAAATCTTTGTGGTAATCTAAAGCAAGAGGAGGCTTCCGAAAGCAGAAGCCTAAACAATCAGCATAGCAGATGCAAAACGGATGGCAGGAGACTGTTGTCCGTTTTGGCTGAAAGCAAACAGATGCTGTGTGGAAAGGAACGAGGTTCGTGGCAAAGGACTATTATGAGACACTGGGCGTAGCAAAAGATGCAAGCGCAAACGAAATCAAAAGCGCCTATCGCAAGTTGGCAAAGCAATATCATCCTGATATGAACAAGGACAACGAAGAGGCGGCGCACAAATTCAAAGAGATCAACGAGGCATACCAGGTCTTGAGTGACGACCAGAAGCGGCAGAACTACGACCAGTTCGGCAGCGCGGACGGGGCTGCCGGATTTGGCGGGCAAGGCGGCGGGTATGGCGGCTTTGAAGGGTTTGATTTCGGCGATATTTTCGGCAATATTTTTGGCGGCGGAATGCGCAGCCAAAGCCCGAATGCGCCACAGCGCGGCGCCGATATTCGCGTGAATATGCGTTTGGAATTTGAAGAAGCGGCGTTTGGCGTAAAGCGCGAGATCACCATTAACCGAACCGAGCAGTGCAAGGAGTGCGGCGGCAGCGGCGCGAAGGCGGGAATCAGCCGTAAGACTTGTACGGCGTGTAATGGAACAGGGCAACAGCGCGTACAGCAGCAAACTCCTTTTGGCAGCTTTGTGAATGTGCAAACCTGCCGTACCTGTAACGGTGAAGGTTCGATTGTTGAAACGCCTTGCGAGGAATGTAAGGGCAAGGGTACGGTGCAAAAGCAGTGCACCATTGCAGTAAACATTCCGGCTGGCATTGACGACGGTCAGACGCTGACGATGCGTGGTGAAGGCAATGCGGGCAAACGTAACGGCCCGAATGGCGATCTGCTCATTCACATCACAGTGAAGCCACACAAGCTGTTTGTGCGGCACGGATATGATTTGTATTTGGATATGGAAATCAGCATGCTGCAAGCGACGCTGGGCGCGACCATCGAGGTGCCGACGCTGGACGGCAAGGTGCGCTACAAGGTGGAGGAGGGCACGCAGCCCGGAACGGTATTCCGATTAAAGGGCAAGGGCATTTCCCATCTAAATTCCAGCCGCATGGGCGACTTGTATGTGCGCGCGAAAGTGATGATTCCCAAGCGTCTTTCCGAGAAGCAAAAGCGCATTTTGAAAGAGTTTGAGGAGAAAGCGAAACTTAAGGAAGCGAGCTTTGACAAACCGCGCGATATCTTTTAGTTTCAATAGAATGCGCTGACAAGCCAATAGAGCAAAGAATCAAAATGATATCTTTGCTCTTTTTTTGGTTGAAGAAGGGTGCTTTGTGGTGATATAATATAATGACTATTGAGTAACTGGATTTTTTCGAAATTCAGTCAGTCGAGCAAGCAAAGCTTGCTCAGAAGGCATAAAATTGCGTTTTATGCCTTGGAGCCAGTACGCGTTAATATAAAAGATTTGTAAAATTTTTCCTAAAGGAGTGTAAAGGAATGCCAATACGGGTTGGAATCATTGGATATGGAAACTTGGGCAAGGGCGTGCGCAATGCGATCATGCAAAATGCGGACATGGAATGCAAGGGCGTTTTCACGCGGCGCGATCCCGCGAGCCTTTCGATTGAAGGGGTGCCGGTGTATGCGCTGGACGAGGCATGTGCGCGCAAGGATGAATTTGATGTGATGATTTTGTGTGGCGGCAGTGCGACGGATTTGCCGGAGCAGACCCCTGCCATGGCGGAGCATTTTCATGTAATCGACAGCTTTGACACGCATGCCAAGATTCCGCAGCACTTTGCGGCGGTGGACGCGGTGGCTAAGAAGGCAGGCAAGGTGGCGATTATTTCCTGCGGATGGGACCCGGGGATGTTTTCGCTCAATCGTGTTTACGGCAATGCGATTTTGCCGGAAGGTAAGGACTATACCTTTTGGGGTAAGGGCGTAAGCCAAGGACACTCGGATGCGATCCGCCGGATTGAAGGGGTTGCGGACGCCAAGCAATACACAGTGCCGGTGGAAGCGGCGCTAGCGCAGGTGCGCAGCGGAAAGAACCCCGAACTCACCACAAGAGAAAAACATTTACGCGTTTGTTATGTGGTGGCGAAGCCGGGCGCGGACACCCGAACAATCGAGCAGGAAATTGTAACGATGCCCAACTATTTTGCGGATTATGACACAACGGTGCATTTCATCTCTCAGGAGGAACTGAACCGCGACCACGGCGGCATTCCGCACGGCGGGTTTGTGATTCGCTGCGGTAAGACGGGTGACGGGAACACGCACACGGTGGAATATAGTTTAAAGCTGGATTCCAATCCGGAGTTCACGGCAAGCGTGTTGGTGGCGTATGCGCGTGCTGCGGTGCGGTTGGGGCAGCAAGGCGATTGCGGTTGCAAGACGGTGTTTGATATTGCGCCGGGGTTGCTGTGCAGACAATCGGCAGAGGAACTGCGTGCTACAATGCTGTAAAAGCATATTTGCAGGCGGTGCAGATGCGCCGGAAACAGGGAGTTAGATGGGTAGGATTTGTATATGGATTGGTTGAAAGTACGGGTCACGACGGAGAAGCCGGCGGAGGAGATCATCTCGGAGATCATGCTGAGCGCGGGAGCGCAGGGTGTGAGTGTGGAAGGTGACAACAAAAATTGTGTAGATCATACGGTGCCGTGGGATTACCTCAATGACGAGGTGTTGGCATACGTGCCTTTTTCTGTGACGGCGTATTATCCGTGTGATGATACAGAGTCTTTGAAAGTGACACAGATCAAGCACAAGCTACGGGAATTGCGCGCGATGGATTTGGGAATCCCGCTGGGTGAGCTTGCGGTGCACACGGCGCGCGTACATGAGCAGGACTGGGCAAACTCATGGAAAACATATTTTAAACCGGTGAAGGTTTCGGAATCGGTGGTTATCAAGCCAACATGGGAGGCGTATCAGCCGCTGGAGGGCGAGCATGTGATCGAAATTGACCCGGGCATGGCATTTGGTACGGGGAATCATGAAACGACACGCATGTGTGTGCAACTGCTGGAAGAATACGTTGAAGAAGGCATGTGCGTGGTGGACGCAGGCTGTGGCAGCGGTATTCTGTCTGTGGCGACGGCGATGTTTGGCGCGAAACAGGTATACGCGTTGGATCTTGACCCTGTAGCGGTGGAAGTGACGCGGGAGAACGCGGTGCTGAATCATTGCGAGGATCGCATTACGGTGCGAAAGTCCAACCTGCTTGACGCGCTGGAGCCGGAGGTGCGCGCAGACATTGTGGTAGCAAACATCATAGCGGACATTGTGATCTTGCTGAACGAGCAAGTACAGAACATTCTAAGGCACAACGGGATGTACATTTGTTCGGGTATTATCGACTCTCGCGTGGAGGATGTAAAGCGATCGTTGGAGCAGAAGGGATTCCGCATCATCCAGATTTTAAGTGACGGGGAATGGCGCGCAATCGCCTGTAAGAACCGTAAATGAGGCGCTTTTTTGCAGAAAGAATCGAGGGAGATCGTGCAGTGATCGCCGGACAGGAAGCGAAGCATATCGCGCGTGTGCTGCGCATGCAGCCGGAGGACGCGGTGGTGCTGATCGACGGCAGCGGCATGGAATTTTTTGGTAAGATCGATTCGATTTCGGAATCAGACGTTACGGTGACGATTGAACACAGCCGCGTGTGTGAGGCAGAGCCGCACGTACATGTGACGATTGCACAGGCAATCATCAAGAGCGATCATTTGGACTACGTGGTACAAAAGTGCACGGAGTTGGGCGCCAGCGCCTTTTTGCCGTTTGTCTCTCAGCGTTGTGTCAAGCGGCCGGATGCAAAGTCCGCAGAAAAGCTGCGGGAACGCGAGCAGAAGATTGCCGCGGGAGCGTCAAAGCAAAGCGGACGCGCGGTGGTGCCGGAGGTAAGCGGCGTGCTGACCTTTGCACAGCTCGTGAAACGGGTGCAAAGTGGCGAAGCGCTTTACTTACTGGCATACGAAGATGAAAAGAACACCAGCATCAAACGCGTTTTGCAAGCGCATGCGGATGCGGGAGCGATTATGGTGATCATTGGGCCGGAAGGCGGCTTTGCGCCGGAGGAGGCGCAGGCTCTGATGCAGGCAGGGGCGGTCGTATGCAGCCTCGGCAAGTTGATTTTACGTGCGGAGACGGCGGGTGTTGCGGCAATGGCTATGATACAATACGAAGAAATGGAGAGCGGCGCGTGAAGGTTGCGTTTGAAACGCTTGGGTGTAAGGTTAATCAATACGACAGCAATGCCATGATGCAGCTTTTACAGGGCGCCGGTTATGAGGCGGTTCCTTTCGAGGAATGCGCGGATGTTTATATCATCAACACCTGCACGGTAACGAATGTCGCGGATAAGAAATCGCGCAACTTCATTCGTCGTGCGCGGCGTAACAATGCGGAGGCAGTGGTGTGTGTATGCGGCTGTCTGGCGCAACGGGAGGCGCAGACGTTGCTGGAAGGCGGCGAGGTGAATGCGGTTGTCGGTACGGCGCAGCGCAAGGAGATTTGCTCCATTGTGCAACGTTGTTTGCAAGGTGAAGTGATTTGTGCGACAGACGAGCCGGAGAGCTTTGAAGAATTGCAGATCAGCGATGGCGGAGAGTTGACGCGGGGTACCATTAAAATCCAAGAGGGCTGCAACAATTTTTGCAGCTACTGCATTATTCCCTATGTGCGCGGTCGTGCGCGGTCGCGGCGGCAATCTGACATTGTGAGTGAAGCAAAGCGACTGGTGCAAAACGGCGTACAGGAAATCGTACTGACGGGAATACACATTTCTTCTTATGGTGTGGACAGCGGGGAGAAGCTGGCGGAGGTGCTGCGCGAGCTGAACGGGATTTCTGCGCTGCGGCGCATTCGGCTGGGATCGTTGGAGCCGCATGTCTTTACAGAGGAGTATGTGCGCTCGTTTGCACAGATCGAGAAATTATGCCCGCACTTTCATGTCTCTTTGCAAAGCGGCAGCGACAGTGTGCTTGCGCGCATGAATCGAAAATATACCGCAGAGCAATATGCCGATTTGATTGCGGCGATGCGGCGGCATTTTGAGAATCCGGCGATTTCCACAGATGTGATTGTGGGATTTCCCGGAGAAACACAACAGGAATTTGAGCAGACCTGTGCATTTGTACGTGGGATGCGCTTTGCGCGGGTGCACGTGTTCCCGTATTCCAAACGGCAGGGAACCCAGGCGGCGCAAATGAGCGGGCAGATTTGCAACGCGCAGAAGAAGGAGCGTGCCGGACAGTTGATTGCGATTGCAAAGCAGCAAGAAGCGTCATATCTGGACTCTTTTGTGGGGAGCGAGCAGCAAATTTTGCTGGAACAGCGCGTTTTGGGTGGAATACAGGGATATACCACGCGGTATGCACGGGTGATACTGCCACAGGGCAGCGAGAATACATTGGTAACAGCGACCATTACGGCGCGCGAAGGTGATGCGCTGTTGGGCGAAGTGAAAGACTAACTATTAAAAGTCAATAGTCAAAAGAAAAAAATACGAGAACGAAC
>CAYVTZ010000031.1:0-37116 GCA_964454685.1 uncultured Christensenellaceae bacterium | reverse complement strand
TTTTTGGCGGCTCATTTATATTACCAAATCTACCCCGCTATGTCAACATCTTTTTTACCTTTTTTTCTTCTTTTTTTTACACAAGGTGTTTTATGCAGGATATCGCATACATATGCCTTACAAATCCTTTATTAATCGCTCTCCGCAACGGAATTGGTGAATAATATGCATAGCATATTCGTTATATTGTTTTGCGTGTTTTTTTGTTTCAATGCTTGCTTACCTCTGCAGATGCGCTTTGCTGCATGAACGAATGAGCGGCGCTTGCGTCTTCTCAGGCAACCCGCACGTTGGTTCTTCGCTGCACACTCGTTCCCCTGCACGGTACGCGCATACCGAACCGGAACAGTGATTTTCACGCAGTTCAACCAGAGTGTACGAACGCACGGCGGCAAAACACTGCTGACGGCCTGAATGCCGATACCCCAGAGACAGAAAAGCCTCACATTGCTGCAAGGCTTTCGGATTATTTTTCTTTGCTTATTATTATATATAGAAGAAACTCGTTTTCAGTTCTGCTCCAACTGTGGCATGAGCGGGTTCTTCAGCGACTTTGGCAGTATCTTGTAGAACACCGCCACGCTCAGCGCCACCGCCAGCGTATCCGGTATCTTTACCAGCAGAACGCCCATGAATCCCGCCAAAATCTGATTGCCCGTGCCTGCCAACGTCAATTCATAAAAATGCCGCTCCCACGTTCCGGTGGGAATCCCGCCGCTCATCAGCAGGGCAACGCCTCCCGATATCAGCGTAGACAGCGCAATCACGATTAAAATCGTCGTGATCACCCGATGCTTCAGGCTCTTCGCCGGTCGGCGCATATTCACGCCTACTGTAACCGCAACCGCCGCCGAAACACCATAATAGATGATGGTTCCCGGACTTTGCATTTGCAGCGCCAGATAAAAATTATTGATCAACCCGACGATCATTCCTGCCGCAGGCTCCAGCATCAGCGCCGCCAGCGCAGTGCCTGTCGTATCCAGCCAAACCGGCCAACCAAAAACCTCGGCAAAGGTATACATGATTTCGTTTAGCAGCACGCAAATGATAATCACGATCAAATAGCGCCACTGATGCAGTTTTGATGTTTGCTGTGTCATGCGTCCTCCCCCTTTTCCTTGTCACGGTCAATCGCTCGTTCCACCAGAGAAGATTCATGTCCCTCCGCACTTTCTTTGAGCATACGTTCCTTGTCCAGATTGATTTCCTCTACAAAGCTGGCCGTAATAATACCGGCAGGAAGCGCAATGATTGCAATTCCAAACAGCGAAGATATCATGCTGATCAGCCGCCCCACTTCTGTCAGGGGATATACGTCACCGTAACCCACCGTGGTCAACGCAGTCGTCGCCCAGTATAAAGCGTCAAAGAAGGACTTGAATGTGTCCGGCTCCCAGGTGAAGAGCAGCAGCGCTGATATAAATATGTAGAAAATCGCAATCAACACAACCGAAAACAATGTTTTCCGCTCTTTTTTAAACGCATTTCCAATGTAGGAAAAACTCTTGGAGTAATGCAGCACGCGGAAAATTCGCAGCAGTCGCAGAATCCGGAATCCCTGACCCAAAATCCCCAGCGATGGCAGCAACGAAACCAGATCGATGATCGCCATCGGCGTAAATGGATAGAGGACAAACGCACCCGGTGCCTTGCGCTTGCTGGCGAAGTCGTAGGTCATCCAGCGAAAGATGTAATCAAACAGCAGGATGTAAACCGTCACCAAATCCAGCAAGTTCAGCAGGCTGGTTTGCTCTTTGAACATCAACGGGCACACACTCAAAATGGCAGTCGTCATGATGAACACATCATAGAAGCGACTGATTCTTTCGCCGGTCTGCGCTCGCCGCACCAGCTTGTAAATTTGCTCTCTCATCATTGCATTCACCAAATGTATGCGATGCTAGGCAGCAGAATATTCCCAAGCAGCGCAAGGGAGAACACCGTGTAAAACATCACCTTGCCGAAGTATCCGGCAAATTCACGATCTTCATACTTGTTGCGAATGCGGTTGATGTTGATGATGGAAATGGCAGACATCAATATGATCATGATATTCCACACGTTCACGTATTCCAGCAGACCCATGTCCAGCGCATCCGGCACCAGATTCGCGCCCACCATGATGTTGGTCACAGTACCAAATAAGGCTGCGGGAATCATGGACAGCGGATCCACACGGTGATAGGTGCAAATAAACAGCGTGATCATCACCCACGTGATGGTTCCCAGCAAAGCAATAAAGCACTTGGCATACAGACCGAAGTCCGCACGGTTGACTGCAAGCTGCGTCACATGCTCACGCGAATAAGCAGATTGCTCAAACTCCGGATCTCCCTGCGTGGTCGGATACTGCATGTCAAAGGTCCCCGTGTCCATACCCATCATTTTGAATCCGGCCATGTTGATTGCCGGACTGTATGCGCTGTGTTCTTCGTCCGCAATCAGGCGTACATCGTTAATCGGATAGGTCGGTTCAATATAAATGCGCAGATAATGCGACTCCAGCGGGAAGCGCACCGTCCAATAGCTCTTGGTAATGGTAACATCCATGCGCACCAACTGATAGCAATGCCCATCTTTGTAAGATTGCTTTACGATCTCCTTTTTATTGATCGTTCCGGCATACACACGAAAATGGTTTGCCATATCCAGCTCTTCTGGGCCATCCCAGTTAAACCATACCATCATGTCCACACGGAAGGTAGAGGTTTTCAGCGAAACCTCCTTGATGTTCTCCACATAAGTGCCGCAGGATACCTCGATCGCATCCTTGCTGTATTCCATGATTTTGCCGTTCAGCTCCTCGTTCAGCTGAAAAGCGTTCTGCCGCATGTCCAGCTCCACTTTTTTGTCGTTGTACAGGATGCTTAGTGTGGCGGATAAATAAATCGCCCCCACAATCAGCACTGCAAAAAAGCCGCACAGCAATCTCTTCCTTTGCCAAGCTTCCAAAGTTTTTAGCTTCACGATGTTTCCTCCCCTACTCACAAACGTTTACTGATTCAAATATGGTTCGTTGAAGCCCCTGAAGTCCGCAGCCATAGATTTGGCAGTGGCGATGCAGAGGCAAAAAAGTAAAAACGAACACTGCTAAAACAGCAGTGTTCGCAAATCTATTATGTTTTAGATGGCTTCTTCCGAAACCTTTTCTTCCTGCGCCTTGACTGCAGCTTCCTGTTCCACAATCTTTTCCGCAGCTTCAGACTCCTGCAATTCTTCTTTCTTGTTCCGAATCAGGCACATGTGCACCAATGCAGCCAGTGCAGCGCCGACCAGCGGAGCGGCAATAAACAGCCACACCTGCTCCAGCGGTTGCCCTCCCAGCAGCAGTGCCGGACCAAAGCTTCTCGCAGGATTTACAGATGTTCCCGTAAGCGGAATCCCCATGATGTGTACAAATGCCAACGTCAAGCCGATCACGATGCCCGCAACCGAGCCCCATTTCGGAGAAGACGTCACACCCAGCACCGTCAGTACAAAGACGAATGTCAGAATGACTTCCACCAGGAATGCGCCACCCATCGAAAGTCCCACGAAGGATGCGTCTCCAAATCCGTCAGCGCCAAGGCCTGTCACAGCCGTGCCGCCGTAAGCGGCAAACACGCCGCTGCTGTTAATGATTGCCATTAATACAGCCGCCGCTGCAATCGCGCCGATAAACTGCGCAATCACATATCCCACAAAGTCCTTACCGCTCATGCGTTTACAAAGCAGCATTCCCAGCGAAACTGCCGGATTGATGTGGCAGCCGGACACCTTGCCAATGCAATATGCCATCGCCACAATCGATAAGCCAAACGCAAGTGCAATGCCCACAATTCCGGTCACGCCGCTGATCCCCCCGGAGATCGCCGCCGTACCGCAACCGAACAAAACAAGCACAAATGTACCAATAAACTCAGCTATATACTTTTTCACAATATAATACCTTCCCTATTCAGTCTTTTCATTTTTATTGATCTGGTTATAGTATACAGTGTCAACCAATGCAACGCAATAGCAATCTCTCACCTTCGCAAACTAACTTTGCACTTGCTCTTGCGTTGTATTATTTTTTTACAGCTTCTTTCAGGCATTTCCCTGCGCGAAACGCCGGAATCAAAGCCTCGGGCATCTGGATGGTCTCGCCTGTTCTCGGGTTTTGACCTTTGCGTGCTGCGCGCTTACGCAGTTCAAATGTTCCAAATCCCATAATCTGAACTTTTTTGCTTTCCGCAAGTGCCTGTGTGATTTCTTCCACCACAGCGTCTACGACTGCATCAACATCCTTTTTCATCAGCCCTGTCTTTTGAGCCGCTTTTGCCACGAGTTCCTTCTTGTTCATAATGCTCTTTCCTCTTTTCGAATATGATTCGCAACCGCATATATACAACGGTTACCATTTGATTTCAATTTTATTCAAATTACAGAGATTGTCAATATGAAAAAACAATTTTTCGAGTGGCAAAAACCGCCCCAGAAAAGGGAAAACAACCTAAAAACTAGGTGCATAGCCATTTCGAGATGCGCAAAATTCATTGTAACTTTTTTTTATTTGATGTATAATGCCAATAAGGAATGAGAAAAAGTGCAGCGGTATACGCCGGGCACCTCAAGCCAAACACCTCAAAATGTAGGGAAATTATTTTAGGAGAATGTGCAGTGCCACACCGGAAGCGCGAGCAAAAAAGCGATCTCCGTGAGAGATTGATACAGGCGGGGCTGGATTACATGCGCGAGCATGACGCCCGCAGTTTAACGATGCGCAAATTAGCCGATTTGTGTGATGTCACTCCCCATGCCATCTACAATCATTTCCCCAGCAAAGACGAATTGATTCGCGCGCTGAACGATCGCGTACTTTCTAGCCTTACCTTTTTTGCAGTGGACGCGCTCACCTGCGATTCTTCGGACTTTGTAACCAAAATGTCACACTTGGCGGATACCTATCTGCTGCTGCTGGAGCGATATCCTTATCATCTTCAGGCAGCGCAGCGCAAGAACCATGATCCGCATTACAAGATCATTCAAACACCCGAAGGGTTTACCTGTTTTGGCAAGTATCCCGGTTTTCCCTCTCTGAAAAAGCTTTCAAAAATCTGTACCCTGCCTCCGGCGATTCTCAAAGGGCTTTTAAAGTTGGGGAAATTATCTATGCGGTTCAAGCGCGCCCCTTCCGAGATTCCGCTTCAACCGGACGCGACAGATGCTGTTATGGGGCAAACACTGCTTTTATGCCTGCTGGCCGGCTTGCCCGGCACCGTGCAGACCAGACCATACGATAAGCAGTCACAGGCCACAACCAATAGTATGCTGCGCAGTCTGCTGCAACGCGTTTTGTAAAGGGAGAGTTTATGCCACGCAAGCCAACCAACACCAAAAGCATGCTGCTCGAAACAACGGTGCAACAAATCGAGTCCATCGGCACCGAGCGTATTTCGTTACGCAAAATCGCAGCCGAATGCGGTGTCACACATGCAACGGTATATAAATATTTTAAGAATAAACAGGACTTGATCGAGGCTTGTTATCCGTATATCTATGAAAAAATGCTGCCCGCTCTGAGGCGTGCCGCAAAAGGGGCGCAGGAGCCGTTTGTGGAGGTTTGTAAAGCATTTGCCGTCTATATGCACAAGCATCCGCACTATCATCGGCTGCTGTATTTTAACCCCACCACCCGCTCGCTCTCTCCCACCATCGAAAGTCTGGATCGCATCACCAGCTTCACCGAGACCGCCGACGACTTTTTCCGGCGGTGCGGCATTCCGGAGCTTGAATGCCCTACTCTGCTGTCCGCGGTTTTTACCGTACTGCACGGTCTGCTGGCATTGCTGCACAACCAATCTATCGAATATGTCGGGGATCTGGGCGATCTGGTACAGACTCTGGTTTTTGATCAACTCAAGTTGAATCCGTTGTCGCCGCAAGAGTGACGCAACGCACCGACGCTGCGGGCGGAACCGGTCACAAATTACTTGCTTAGGAGTCACAATGAAAAAACATATTCTCTGTATCCTCGTGATTTGCAGCACCATCTTGCTGCTATGTGCATGCACGCAGGAGCCTCCCGCGCCACCCCCCACGCCGATTGTCATCCATTCACCGACGCAAGCACCACAGCCGACGCAAACGCCGGTGCCATTACCCACAGCCGATGAAATCCGCGCGCGCATCCTGACCACGGATGTGCTCGATTATATTCCCGCAAACACCTATGCGAAAAACGAACAGACTCGGGTATACGAAGTCGTTTCTTCCGATCCCGCACTTTGTTTTTCCTTGCCCGCGCAATATCTGGCGTGGCTCAACGCGGCAACCAAAGCCGCCTCGGACGGCAAACCTGTCAACCTCTCGGTCGAAGCGCCCTCCGCTCCCCTGCTCAGCGTGCTTGCATATCAGTTTTCCGATGCACCCGCCGTGCTCAAGCAGGCGCTGGAGCAGGTCTGCAAACTGGAAGTGCAGGTAATCCCCGCAGGCGATTCTTACGAAATCAATGTTCGCGCCACACCGCAAAATCCGCGCGAACTGTTTTATACGCTGCCCGATACACAAACCGTCACGCCCATTTCAAATACCTTCGCTTTCGCGTATCTTATCACATTTTTTGATGATGCGCTGCAAGCCCGTTCGGATGCCGGTTCTCCCGATCTTCCGGAATTTCTCTTTCCTATGGAGCCGGAAAAAGCACGCTCTTACAACGATACATGGAATGCAGACCGCGATGGCGGCGCGCGGCGTCATGCCGGCACAGATGTCGGCGCACCGGAAGGCACCAATCTTCTCGCATGTGTTGACGCTGCCGTACTCGATGTCGGCGCAACAAAATCTGCAGGAAACTATATCGTATTGCTGGGTGCAGACGGCACGCAGTATCACTACTATCATATGGTGCGCCCCTCCGATCTGCAAGCCGGGCAGTCGGTAAAGCAGGGCGATGTCGTCGGGCATGTCGGAAACACCGGCAACAGCGTCTCCAATCATCTGCACTTCACGATCGTCACAAAGGATGGATACTATGTCAATCCGTATTCCGATCTTGTCGCATCGCAGGAGCGCGCCTCGTCCGCGTCGCTCCAGGCATATTAAAAACAGTGTAATTGGCAGATTCCATTGACATTGTGCCACTGCCTCGTTTAGAATAATTTTGTCAGCAGAAATAGACGGTTTCCTATGTCGGTTCTGCGTACATTTATGTTTTACTGAAAGAATTGCCTCAATGTACAAGGTGGAAGCTTAGCATGAAAGAGAATCGAAAGCGCATATTACGGATTGGCATCATCATCCTTGCAGTTGCTATCGGTATTTTTGCAGGTCTGCTCGCCTACAACTCTTATATTTCCAACCTCGTCAACAAAACGACCCACTTTATGCTGGAAGAAACAATGGAGCAGCAGCGTTATAATTTCGTTACAACCATCAAAGATCAGCAAGCCATCATCGACATGCTTGCAACGGGGCTGGTGCATTCGCCCAACGCGGACGATATCACGCAAAAATCGCTTACCGATATCGTGGCACATTCTCCGTTTGAATACATCGCAGTCGCGGATCCCGGCGGGCGGGCGCGTTACAGCAACGGCGTCACCGTAAACGTCAGCGGCAGAGCATATTTCGAAGATGCCCTGAAAGGCGAAACGGTCATCTCGGAGCC
Source organism: uncultured Christensenellaceae bacterium (assembly GCA_964454685.1). Lineage (GTDB taxonomy): Bacteria > Bacillota > Clostridia > Christensenellales > Christensenellaceae > CAYVTZ01. The sequence goes on along the minus strand of CAYVTZ010000031.1, from coordinate 29,483 downwards.
GTTCATGTCCGAGGTCGCGCAGCGGGAGCTGATTGCCGTGTCCGCTCCGCTTTATTACAACGAGCAAATCATAGGCGTCCTGATCGGCACCTATCCCACCGACGCAATCAGCCAGTTATTTCTGCCCTCTTTTCAGGATGCAGGCTATACCTATATCACCAAGGCCAATGGCGATATCATCGCCGTGCGCGCCAGCCAATACACCCTCATCATGTCGGGCAATCTTCTCGATACTTTACAGTCCGCAGATGTCAATATGTATGATACGGTCGCTGAAATCCGGAGCAAACTGGCAGCCGGAGAATCCGGACATTCCAGATATACCATCCGTGGCAACAATCGTATTCTGCATTATGTTCCCACCGGAATCAACGATTGGACATTGTTCTACGTGGTTCCGGAGTTTGTGGTGTCACAGACCACCTCCGGCATCCTCACTTCCACCACGTTGCTGGTCATCGTGATCTTGGCGGTATTTTTGATGCTGCTGATTGCCATCTGGCTCATCCAAAAGCGAAATATGAAAAAGATTGCGGAAATGGCGCTGACCGATGAGTTGACCGGCGCGCCAAATTTGGCGCGGTTCAAGCTGGATGCACAGCAAATGGTCAAAGAAAACCCCAAAGTCAAATATGTGCTTTGCAAGATGGATGTCAACCGCTTCAAACTCATCAATCAGGTCTATGGATTCTCCTTTGGTGATTGGGTGCTGAAAAACATCGTACAAGCGTTGCAATCCACCGTCCAAGCCAACGTGGAATATTTTGCTAAAGTCAACATCGATGAGTTTTTGTGGCTGCACGCGTATACCACCGAAGATGCACTGCAAGAGCGCGTTCAGCAGTTCCGGCGCGAGCTGCGTCGCTTGATGGGCGAAGATTTTCATTACGAAATTCGTTTTGTCTCAGGCTATTATTATATGAGCTATGAAAATTGCACCGATATCGCGGTCGCGATCGAGCGCGCCAATATCGCCCATCGCAAAGCAAAGCACACCGGCAGGGACGTCTGCATTTACGATGAGGAGCTGATTGAAGAAGCGTTGCGCAATAAAGAGATCGAAGATAAGATGGAGTCCGCGCTTTCCGGTGGCGAATTTGCCGTATACCTTCAGCCGAAATATGCTTTGGAAACTTCCAAAATCGCAGGAGCGGAGGCATTGGTACGCTGGCAGGATTCCAGCAATGGCAAATTTATCTACCCCGGCGAATTTATTTCTCTTTTCGAGGAAAACGGCTTTGTCACGAAACTGGATGTCTATATGTTCCAGCAGGTCTGCCGTCTCATGCAGCGCTGGATTCAGCAGGGCATCGCGCCCGTCAAAATCTCGGTCAATTTTTCGCGCAAGCATTTGCAGCATACCTTTTTTGTGGAGCAACTTTGCGAAATCGCCGATCAATACGATATCCCGCATCATCTGTTGGAAATCGAGCTAACCGAAAGCGTGATTCTGGAAAATGAAAAACAGTTGATTTCTTTTATCGACGAGTTGCACACCAACGGGTTCCTGCTGTCTATGGACGATTTCGGCACGGGATATAGTTCACTTGGACTGCTCAAAAACATCTCGGTAGACGAAATCAAAATCGACCGTAGCTTCTTCCTCGCCTCGGAGGACAGCAAACGCGCCAAAGCAGTGCTCACGCATGTCATTCGCATGGCGAAGGATCTCAAAATCGAGACGGTTGCAGAGGGCGTCGAATCGCGCGAAACCGTAGATTTTCTCAAGGAGTTGGGGTGCGATATGGTGCAGGGCTATTATTTCGATCGCCCCATGCCCACACAGGAATTTGAGCGCAAGATTATAGAACAACAGCGCAAGGATGCCGACCTCTCATAGCGCATTCACACCGTCCAATATGCTGCGGCGCGGCCGCTCTCGTACAAGGATCAACTTCCGCCTCAAGCATTTGGTTTCTTATGCTTTCAACGTTTCTTGGTCTGTGCCATTTAAAACGTTGTCATTTCCCATCGGGCTAATTGCTCCAACACGGGCATCAAATGCCTGCAAGCCTTTGTCACACTGTACTCCACGCGGATCGGCACTTCTAAAAATTCCTCTCTTCGCACCAGCCCGTCCGTCTCCAACTCTTTCAACGTACTGGCAAGCATCGTATTCGTGATGCTGCTTACCTTCTTTTTTAGCATATTATATCGCAGCGCCCCATCCTGAAGCAGCGCACACAAAATACGCATCTTCCATTTGCCGCCAATCTTGTTCATCGCTCTGCCAAGCGGGCACTCCGCTTGACACGGGCAATTCCCATCGCGGGTCTCGCATCCGTTTGACATGCTCAGTTTCTCCTTACTTAATCATAAAATTCTGCGTTATTGCGTCGTTCCACATTCGGTGGTATCCTTAGCATATCAGATACGAGTAAGCAAGTAAATACCTTTTATGTATTAAGTATCTTTTACGTTCCTGTCTGCGTTCGCCCTTTGAAGCACGCACCTGCAACACCGCATGAAACGGATTACATCCGCTTCCGTAATGATTAAAAAAGGAGATTACACATGAAACTATCCGAAGAAATGAAGAACGTCATTCAAAATGCGTATGCCCTCTCGCTCGTCACCCAAAATCCCGACGGCACTCCGCATCCCATCATTGTGGGAAGTAAGGATTGCGACGAGGAAAACATTCTGTTTGGCATTTACAAAATGGAAATCACTCAAAAGAATCTCGAATCCAACGACAAAGCATGGGTAACCGGCTTTATCGCCGTAGAAAATGGTGCGCCGATCGCTTATCGCTTTTGCGGAACCGCAAAGGTTCAGGACAAGAGCGTCGTGTTCACACCCGATGAAGCACAACCGCTTCTCTAAAGCCACCTTTCCGCCAAACCGGGGATGTGCCAAAAAAGGCTGCATCCCTTTTTCGTTTTCAGCCAGGACCGGTTGCTTGTAGCGCCTGATGACGAAAAAACCGCAGCCGCCGTCTCCTCCCCATTTGCAATGTCTATGCACCCTGTGCCAAAACTTTTCTGCTCTCGGATTCCGCTTTCAAGCGTCACCCTTTCGCGTCCGGTCGCTCCCCCGGCATAACCGCGAATTTTTTGTTTCGCTCAAATCAAAAAAGCTGCCTCGATTCCATCTGAACCAAGGCAGCTTTTCTTCAATTTCACAGCGGTTTTACTTCATACAGACACCGCTTGCATCTGCAATTCATATCAAAGTCCTTTGACAAATTGCCTGCAACCCTGTCTTATTTCGTCAGCGCCTGCTCTACCGCAACCGCAACCGCAACGGAAGCACCCACCATCGGGTTGTTGCCCATGCCGATGAGTCCCATCATTTCCACATGCGCCGGAACGGAGGAAGACCCCGCAAACTGCGCGTCGCCGTGCATACGGCCCATGGTGTCCGTCATGCCGTAGGAAGCCGGGCCTGCCGCCATATTGTCCGGATGCAGCGTTCTGCCTGTGCCGCCGCCCGAAGCCACGGAGAAGTATTTTTTGCCGTTCTCCATCGCCCATTTTTTGTAAGTTCCCGCAACCGGATGCTGGAAGCGCGTCGGGTTGGTCGAGTTTCCGGTGATAGAAACGTCCACTGCCTCACGCCGCATAACCGCAACGCCCTCAGAAACATCGTCGCACCCATAGCAACGCACTTTGGATTTTTCGCCTTCCGAATATTTTACTTCTTTCAGCACCTTCAGCTCGCCGCTGCAATAGCTGTACTGCGTCTCCATATAGGTAAATCCGTTAATGCGGGAAATGATCTGCGCCGCGTCTTTTCCAAGACCGTTCAGGATAACCTGCAAGGGCTGCTTGCGCACCTTGTTTGCCGTCTTGGCAATGCCGATCGCGCCTTCTGCCGCCGCAAAGGACTCATGCCCTGCCAAAAAGCAGAAGCAGTTGGTGTCCTCTTCCAGCAGCATCGCCGCCAGATTTCCATGGCCCAATCCCACTTCGCGCTGTTCCGCAACCGATCCGGGAATGCAGAATGCCTGCAAACCGATCCCGATGGCGCGCGCCGCGTCCGATGCCTTTTTGCAATCCTTCTTCACTGCAATCGCGCAGCCCAAAGTGTATGCCCACACCGCGTTCTCAAACGCAATGGGCTGAATGCCACGTACAATGGAATCCACATCGATTCCTTTGTCGATCGTGTACTGCTTCACGTCGTCCAGCGATGCAAAGCCATATTCTTTCATGCACAATTCGATCTGAGCAATTCTTCTTTCATAACTTTCAAATGTAGCCATTGTGCGCCTCCTTATTTCTTACGCGGGTCGATGGTCTTGACCGCTTCATCAAATCTGCCGTAGGTTCCGATGTTCTTCTCGTAAGCTTCCTTCGGGTCTACGCCGTTGCGGATGTCTTCGAGCATCTTTCCGGTGCGCACAAATTTATAGCCGATGACTTCGTCATGTTTGTCCAAAGCCATTTCCAGGATATAGCCTTCCGCGAGTTCCAGATAGCGCACACCCTTCTCGTTGGTAGAGAAGATGGTGCCCACCTGCGAACGCAGTCCTTTCCCCAGGTCTTCCAGTCCGGCGCCGATGGGCAGTCCGCCCTCCGAAAACGCCGTCTGCGTTCTGCCGTACGCAATCTGCAAAAACAGTTCGCGCATCGCTGTATTGATCGCGTCACAAACCAAGTCCGTGTTCAGCGCTTCCAGCAAGGTCTTGCCAACAATCGCTTCACCCGCCATTGCAGCGGAATGCGTCATGCCGGAGCAGCCGACAGTCTCAACCAGAGCTTCCTCAATGATGCCGTCCTTCACGTTCAGCGTCAGCTTGCAAGCACCCTGTTGCGGCGCGCACCAGCCAACACCGTGCGTCAAGCCACTGATATCGGTGATCTGTTTGGATTGAACCCATTTGCCTTCTTCCGGTATGGGAGCAGGACCATGATGCGGACCTTTTTTCACGCATACCATTTCTTCTACTTCGTGTGAGTATTGCATGGAAACAAAAAACCTCCTTAAATATTGTACATTCTAATGTGTTGTCACGGAAAGCACCGCCCTCCGTACAATCTTGTCCATGATAAAGTATATCATATTTATGAGCGTCTTTTAAACAGAATTTTTTAAAAACGCACTGATTTTTCCAAAAACCGTTCTTTTTCTCCCCCTGTGCCGCTCTTTGCACACCGATTTTTCATCTTGCAAGGGGTGCGGCTTGCATCTTCACCTTTCACATAATCCGGCAATGCGCGCTCGTTTGCCGTCCGCGCATATGTATTTTACCGAAAAATCTTGAAAAAATCGCGCAGAGATAATATAATATAGTAATATTTGTGTTTGTCGAAGTTTTTCTATTTCGGCAACGATGGAAGCTGCATCTTCTTCTTGCAATCGCCGGGTTGACCCCCAAGGCTCTCGCAGGGTCGTGCTGAAAAAGCAATCGTCCACACGTGCGGATGAGCGCAAAGCTTGCTGCGGCAAGGCGGCAGATTGGCGAGTCGCCGTAGCGATTCGGGATGAGGGTAAAGCAGTATAGAGCGAAAACATCGCGTTTCAGGCGGTGTAAGCGGCTCTGCTCACCTTAACCGATAACCTGAGTTTTGAATCAGACAGGAGCATAACGATGAACTTTAAATTTTCAAATTGTTTTGATGGTGTGGAAGGCAGCGAGATTCGTAAGATTTTTGCGCTCTTATCCGACCCTCAAATCATTTCTTTTGCAGGCGGCAATCCTTCGCCGCGTTTGTTCCCCACGGAGCAGCTCGCAAGCATCGCGCAGGATGTCATCCGCGAGCACAGCGCGTCTGTGCTCCAGTACGGCAATACTCCGGGCATGGCACTGTTATTGGACACACTGCGCAAGCTAAATGCGCCCATCATGCGCGAAGATGACGATCTCATCACGCTCACCGGTTCTTCACAGGGATTGATGTTTTTTGCTATGACCATGCTAAACCGCGGCGATCATATTTTGGTGGAAGCGCCTTCCTTTATCGGCGCATTGCAAACCTACAAAATTGCCGGCGCGCAAATGCACACCGTTACGTTGGAAAGCGACGGCGTGAACATTGCGGAGTTGGAGGAAAAAATCAAACAGTATGCGCCCAAATTCTTTTATGTGATTCCCACGTTTCAGAATCCCACGGGCGTCACCACCTCGCCGCAAAAGCGCAAGCAGATTTACGAGATTTGCAAGCGATATGGCGTGATGATTTTAGAGGACGATCCTTATGCGGAATTGCGCTACGAGGGTACGCCTGTCGATTCCATCAAATCACTGGATGACTGTGGCATCGTGTGTAAGCTGAGTAGTTTTTCCAAAACGATCTCGCCCGGTCTGCGCGTAGGATACGCCGTGGCACACAAAGAGGTCATCGCGCGTTTCAATCTGCTCAAGCAGGGCGCGGACGTGCACACCTCCAATCTGTCCCAGCAGTGCGTGTATGAATTTTTGCAGCGTGGCTATTACCGGCCGCATGTCGAAATGCTGTGCAACGAATATAAAGTGCAGCGCGACTGCATGATGCAGGCAATCGCGGCTTATTTCCCGGATTGCGTGCGCATCACCCGTCCGGAAGGCGGGTTGTTCCTTTGGGCAACGCTTCCCGAAGGCACGGATGCCAGGCGCATCTTCACCAAGTGCGTGGAGGATAAAGTGGCATTTGTCAGCGGCGCGCCCTTCTATGCAGAGCACCCGCATCAAAATACCCTCCGCATGAACTTTTCCATGCCCACACCGGAAAACATCGAAATCGGCGTACAGCGCATGGGTAAGGTGCTAAAACAGGAAATCTAAGTTTTATAGGATAAGGATAGGGAATCATGAACAACGTTTTTGACACACTCAAGGAAAGAGGCTTCGTGCGTCAGGTCACACACGAAGGATTACAAGAGCTTTTAGGCAAGGAAAGCATCACGTTTTACACCGGTTATGACGCAACGGCGGACAGCCTGCACGTCGGGCACTTCGTGCAGCTCATGGCAATGGCACACATGCAGCGCGCAGGACACGTCCCGATCGTGCTAATCGGCGGCGGCACCACAATGATTGGCGATCCCAGCGGCAAAAGCGATATGCGTCGTATGATGACGCGCGAGATCATCGCGCACAACGCGGCAATTTTCAAGGAGCAAATCAGCCGTTTTCTGGATTTTTCAGAGGGCAAGGCCATCATGGTGGACAATGCAGATTGGCTGCTTGATCTCAATTATGTTGAGTTCCTGCGCGAAATCGGCACCTGCTTTTCTGTCAACCGCATGCTCACCGCAGATTGCTACAAACAGCGCTTGGAAAAAGGGCTCACCTTCTTCGAGTTCAATTATATGCTCATGCAGGCATACGATTTTCTGCTGCTCAATCGCAAGTATAACTGCCGTCTGGAAATGGGCGGAGACGACCAATGGTCGAATATCCTCGCGGGTGCAGACCTCATCCGCCGCAAAGAGCAAAAAGAAGCATACGGGCTTACAATCACACTGCTCTTAAAAAGCGATGGCAAAAAAATGGGCAAAACCGAGTCCGGCGCAGTCTGGCTGGATGCCGACAAGACATCCCCTTACGAATTTTACCAGTATTGGAGAAATACGGCGGATGCTGATGTGCGCACCTGCCTGTCTCTGCTCACCTTCCTGCCGATGGATGAGGTCAACCGCCTGTCCGCGCTCAAGGACAACGAAATCAACGAAGCCAAAAAGATATTGGCGTTTGAAATCACCAAGCAGGTACACGGCGAGGAAGCGGCAGCACAGGCACAGCAGGCAGCAGAAGCATTGTTTGGCGGCGGCGGCGAATTGGAAAATGTTCCCACCACACAAATCACGGCAGAGCAGCTTGCCGAAAACGAAAAATTGATCGATCTGATGATCCTCTGCGGACTCACCAAGTCACGCGGCGAAGGGCGCAGGCTCATTGCAGGCGGCGGCATTCTCGTGAATGGTGAAAAGGTTGCGGATGAATTTGCCTCAGTCACGACTGCAGAGTTCGGCACAGACGGTCTCATGATTAAAAAAGGCAAAAAGGTATTTCACCGGGTCGTACTTGTGTGAGCAGAGCCTCCTTTATCACGCTCGCACAAGAGGTCGAGTGCGAGACTGTCATCAAAAAATCCCGCTTCATCTGCGCACTGATGACGGTAGAGCAGGAAGAGGACGCAATGGCACGGCTAAACGCTCTGCGTAAGCGTCATTATAACGCCACGCACAACTGCTTTGCTTATGTGCTGGGGCAGGACAAAAACGGTCTGCGCGCCTCCGATGACGGGGAGCCGCAAGGCACGGCGGGTATGCCCATGCTGGATGTACTCACGCATAGCGGTGTCACCAACATCCTAGCCGTGGTCACGCGCTATTTTGGCGGAACACTGCTGGGAACGGGCGGGCTGACGCGGGCATATTCTTCCAGCGTGTCGCTGGCATTGGATCAGGCCACCTTTACACGGAATGTCCCCGCAACCGTGTACCGCTTTCAAATGCCTTATGCCGATTATGGCAAGCTCATGACGCTCGCAAGCGAATTTGATGCGACCGTCGAAGCAGAGTTTTTGCAAGAGGTCGCCGGGCAGGTCACACTGCGCGAAGAAAACGAGGCCGCATTTGTCAGCCGCACCCGCGATGCGTTTCTCGGCGCAGACATTTTCACCAAAACAGCGGAAATTTACCTTCAAACGAAGGAAGTTGTGAACAGAAAGTAAATATATCAAATATATTGGAGTAGGAATGGTACAATGGAAATCAAGTTTACGAAAGCGACAGTAACAAAGGTAAAGCCACAGGACGAAGCCAAGCTGGGGTTCGGGCAGATTTTTTCTGACTATATGTTCTCGATGAACTACACAGCAGGCATTGGCTGGCACGACGCGCAGATTAAGCCGTATGAGAACTTCAGCTTCTCACCCGCTTCCACCGTGCTGCACTATGGACAGGAGGTCTTTGAGGGCCTCAAGGCGTATACGCAGGTCAACGGCGATATCAGCCTGTTTCGTCCGCGTGATAACTTCAAGCGCATGAGCAATTCCGCAAAGCGGCTCGCCATGCCGGAGTTTGATGAGGAGCTGGCATTCACTGCGCTCAAAAAGCTGGTGGAGGTCGAGCAGGCATGGATTCCCAAAACGAAGGGAACCTCACTGTACATCCGTCCGAATTATATCGGTCTGGATCCTTTTCTGGGAGTACGTGCAGCCAGCGAATATTGCTTCTATATCATCCTCGGCCCCGTGGGCGCCTATTATGCAAATGGTCTCGCGCCGGTTCGCATTTTGGTGGAGAAGGACTATGTACGCGCAGCAAAGGGCGGTCTCGGCTTTGCCAAGACGTCTGCCAATTATGCCGCCAGCCTCATTGCAGGCACGGAAGCGCATGAAAAAGGCTGCGATCAAGTGCTTTGGCTGGACGCTGCGGAACGAAAATATGTCGAGGAAGTCGGCTCCATGAACATGATGTTTGTCATCGGAGATACGCTGGTCACACCCATGCTGGATGGCTCAATCTTGCCCGGCATCACGCGCGCCAGCGTCATCGAAATCGCCAAAAGCAAAGGCATTGCGGTGGAAGAACGTAAAATCTCTATTGACGAGGTCATCGACTGCACCAAGTCCGGCACGCTGCGTGAGGCGTTTGGCACGGGCACGGCAGCCGTGGTCAGCCCGGTAGGCGAACTGATGTATGGAGAGGAAACCTTCACCATCGCAGGTGGGCAAATGGGTAAAATGGCTCAGATGTTTTATGACGAACTCACCGGAATCCAATACGGCGAAATCGCAGACCCGTTTGGTTGGGTGGAAAATGTCGTCATCAAATAAAAAATAGGAATCAATCTAGCTGAAGAGCGGAGGGTACGAAATTGAAAAAATTTATGACAACTGTCTTAGTGATTGCGATCATGTTGACGCTGGTTGTTGGATTTGGAGGCGTGGCGCAGGCGGCAAACAGCTCCCTGACCACCACGGTCACCATCTCCCCCACAAACATGACCTCGCCGGGTGCGGCACAGGTCAAAATCAAGATTACCAACAATGGTGACCCCGTCACAGATGTCAAGGTCATTGCCCCCGGCGGTAGCGGCGAAGTCTGTGCCACAGGCGAGATTCCCGCAGGGCAAACCGTCGAAATGGGCGGCACATGGCAGGTAACGGAAGATGATCTCGGTCAATCGCGCACCTTTCTGATCACATGGACAGATGCCGATGGTGCCAAAATGTCGGGTTCTTCCCCCTCCTTCACCATCAAAAAGGAAGAGGCAAATGCAACCGCTTCCATCTCTTTGAGTACGGCTGTCACCTCCGTCAAAAGCGGCGATAAATGTAAGTTTACATTTAAAATCAAAAATGACGGCAATACCAAGATCGAAAAAGCCTATCTGACATCCCAGCAGATGAACGGCGGCAAACAAATGGGGGATACCTTCTCCATCGCACCCGGTGAAACCATCACCAAAAACTGGAGTGAGCCGCTTTCTAAGGATACCACCGCAACCGTCACCTTGACGTATGCGGATCCCGCTTCGGGAACGGAAAAAAAGGCACAGTCCAATGAGGTCACCGTCAAAGTCGGCGCCACCACGGAAAGTGCGCCCCCCACAGAGTCGGTCGATCCCAATGCAACGCCCGTAGCGGCGCAGTCGCTTTCCGTTGATTTGCAGACGGATAAGCAAGAGGTCGCCCCCGGCGAAACCATCAACTGCACAGTCACCGTTACCAATACGGGCACCAAAGCGATCAGCAATCTTTCCGTTACAGATCCCACCGGCGCGCCGGTGCAGATGTCTGCGCAGAGTCTTGCCGCGGGCGAAACCGCAACGGGCAGTGCCGGCTATGTCGCCAATGCCGATTCCTCTCTCGTGTTCAATGTCGCAGGAACAGAGGATGACGGCGCGCCGGTCGCAGCCGAATCCAATGCAGTGCCGGTTTCTACTGCCGCAGCGCCCGTCGCGCAGATCAATCCTTCTGAGGTCATCAAGCTGGGCATCGAGCTCAGCACCAATAAACTGACCAAGCCCGGCGATGTCACCATGACGGTGACCGTCAGCAATCTGAGTCAGGAGCCGCTTTCGGACATCGTTGTCACAGACGCACTGCTGGGTACGTTGACGCTGCCCTCGCTTGCGGCAGGCGAAAGCCACGCTTTTGATCCCATCACGAAAAAGATCGAGGAAACCACGCAGTTCCAATATCAGGCTTCGGCAGTGATGCCCAACGGACAGTCCATTCAGACGTCCACGCCTCAATTTGAAGTTGCCGTGGTCAAAACCAGCAGCTCCTTCTTCGATATGGACAACAACACGCTCTTGCTGCTCATCATCATCGTTGCAGCGGCAGCAGTGGCAGGCGTACTCATTTACCTCTACTTCAGAGGCAAAAAGACCGGCAAGGGTATGTTTGGCGGCGGCGGAAAATCCAAACCTTCGGGCGGAAGACCTTCCCCCAGCACCAGACCGCAAACGGCAAGCCGTGCAACCGGCAGCCGCCCCGCAGGCAGCAGACCGCAGCCGACCAATCGCCCGCAGCCAAGCGGCAGACCGCAGCAGCGTCAAAGCGCGCAGTATGATCGACCGCAGCGCAGTGCAGCGCCGCAGCAGCGTCCGCAGTACGACGAATTTGAAGAGCGCCAACCGCAGCGCGGCCAGTATCGTGAAGCGCCGCCACAGCGTGGTCAATATCGTGAGCAAGCGCAGCGCGAACCCATGCAGCACGAGCCGGCGCAACGTGAGCAAATGCCGCAGCGTGAGCAATTCCGCGAGGAATATCGTGAAGAATATCGTCCGCAAAGGCAGATGCCGCGCGAAAGCATCGAGCCGCACGAGCAACCGCAACGTCCGCAGTACCGTGAACCGGATGGTTACGACGAACCGCAGCAGCGTCCCGCGCCTCGGCCAAGCGCACCGCGCAGGGATCGCAACAACTTCTAAAAATCCAGTGTTCTATAAACCCCCGACCACAGCGTTGGGGGTTTATCTTTTTCTCTTCCAACTGAAAATCATTGCTCAAAATGCCAAAAAAGCATATAATAAGTAAGTATGTGTATCAATTTATGTTAAAGGAATAAAGCAATGCAAACAAAACTACTCATGGGTAACGAGGCGATCGCCTACGGCGCCATCCACGCGGGGGTACACGTGGTCACAGGCTATCCGGGCACACCCTCTACCGAGATTTTAGAAACGGTTGCCGGGCAAAACGACGGCAGCATCTATGTGGAATGGTCGGTCAATGAAAAAGCCGCTATGGAAGTGGGCGCAGGTGCAGCCTATGCAGGCGCGCGCGTTTTGGTCACCATGAAGCAGGTGGGGCTCAATGTCGCATCCGATCCCTTGATGAGTCTAAATTATGTCGGGGTCAAGGGCGGTATGGTCATCGTCGTTGCAGACGATCCCGGTCCCATTTCCTCTCAAACCGAGCAGGATACGCGCCACTTTGGCATTTTTGCCAAACTGCCCGTGTTCGATCCCACCTCACCGGAGGAAGCATACGCCATGATGGAGGATGCGTTCGCTCTTTCCGAGCGTTTTCATACGCCGGTCATCCTGCGTCCTACCACGCGTGTCTGCCACGCCTGCGCCCCCGTCACCTTCAAAGAGCCGCTTTCCCTTCCCCGGCCGGAAGGATTTATCAAAGATAGCAAATGGGTCATTTTCCCACGCCTCGCTTTTGCAAACAAGCAGCAGATCGAGCAAAATCTGCGCGCCTTGCAGGAGGAGCAGAATCCGCATAATACGCTGTGTGGCAGCGGTAAGCGCGGTATCGTCGCCAGCGGTATCAGCTATGCCCACGCCTGCGCTGCGCTGGAAGGTGTGGATGCAGAATATAAGCTGCTCAAGCTGTCCACATTACCCTATCCGCACCCGCTCATGCAATCCTTTTTGGAAGGGCTGGAAGAGGTGCTGGTGCTGGAAGAGCTGGATCCCGTCATGGAGCGCGCCCTGCTCGCCGTCTGCGGCGAAACCGGTCTGCGTGTCAAGTTGCGCGGCAAAACCTCCGGCGATCTTCCCAATGCAGGTGAGTATAGCATCGACCTTGTGGCGCGTGCCGTTCGAACGTTTTTGCAGCTCCCGCAGGAGTCAGCGCTCCCGCTACCCGAACCGCCGGCGCTGCCGGTGCGCCCACCCGTACTCTGTGCGGGCTGCCCGCACCGCGCCTCGTTTTATGCGGTCAAAGAGGCCACCAAAAAGCGTCAGGCAGTGTTTTCCGGCGATATCGGCTGCTATACCCTCGGCAATTCCCAGCCGCTGGATATGGTGGATACCTGCCTGTGCATGGGCGCGGGCATCACAATCGCCCAAGGCTTGCAGCGAGTACAGCCGGACGTGCTGCACTTCGCTTTCATTGGCGATTCCACCTTCTTCCACACGGGCATCGCCGGCATAGTCAATGCCGTGTATAATCAAACGGATATTATTATCGTAGTGCTGGACAACAGCATCACCGCCATGACGGGCGGTCAGCCGCACCCCGGCACAGGGCAGACCATGATGCACACACAGTCCTCAAAATTGGACATCGAAGCATTGGTACGTGCTTTGGGCGTGGATGCTTTTTGTCGTGTCAACCCGTTTGATTTGCAGCAGGCAATCCAAAAAACGCAGGAAGTCGCAGAAATGCGTGGCGTGCGGGTGCTGTTGTTTGAGGCGCCCTGCATCATGCTGGAAAAGAACAGCAAAACCTGTACCATAGGCGCGGCATGTACGCAGTGCAAACAGTGCATCAAAAAACTGGGCTGTCCGGCGCTCTCCTACGACGGAGACACCGTGCGCATCGATAGTGAACTCTGTACAGGCTGCGGCGCTTGCGCGTTTGTCTGTCCCTTTGACGCAATCGGAGGTGCGCAAAAATGACACAATTTTTGATTGTTGGCGTGGGCGGTCAAGGCACCGTACTCGCATCCAAAATTCTTGCGGCGGCAGCGCTCGCACAAGGCATGCAAGTGCGCACCACCGAAACCATCGGCATGGCGCAGCGCGGCGGCACCGTCATGAGCCACGTAAAAATGGGCGAATGCGTTGCTTCCCCCATGATCGCGGCACATCAGGCGGATGTGATTCTCGCGTTTGAGCCTTCCGAAGCGGTGCGCGCATTGCCTTTCCTAAAGCCGGATGGTATGCTCATCGTCTGTACCGACCCCATCGCGCCCATCACCAGCTCGCTGCATGGCGGCTATGATGTCGCGCCCCAGTTGGATTACTTGCAAGCCCATGTCGCACGGCTCAAGCTCGTGGACGGCGCCGGGCTGCTTACATGCTGCGGCAATAAAAAGGCACTGAATATCGCGCTGCTGGGCTGCGCTGCCGCATGTGGCGTGCTTCCCTTCGGCGCAGACGACCTCTTGCAGGTCATGTTACAAAACATTCCCGAGCGTTTCGCGGAGATGAACCGCCGCGCATACGAGTTCGGCAGAAAGCAGGCATAAAATGGAGCAACAAGTGTTTGAAAAAATCAAAGCGTCTATCTCGCACGCGATGCAAGGCGCGTTTTACCAAAAGCAGTTTGACGGTTTAAACGGAAACGATCTGAAAACGCAGCAGGATTTTGAAAAGCTGCCCTTCACGGGCAAGGAAGATCTGCGCAATGCGTATCCTCTGGGCTTGCAAGCCGTAGAGGACGAACGCATCGTGCGTATCCATTCTTCTTCCGGCACCACGGGCAAACCCGTCATCATCCCCTACACGCAAAAAGACGTGGACGATTGGTCCAGCATGTTTGCGCGCTGCTACGAGACCACAGGCGTCACCAGTCTGGATCGTGTGCACATCACGCCCGGTTACGGATTGTGGACGGCAGGCATCGGCTTCCAGCTCGGCGCGGAAAAAATGGGCGCAATGACCATCCCTATGGGTCCGGGCAATACGGATAAGCAGCTCCAAATGATGCAGGACCTCAAGTCCACCGTGCTGTGCGCAACCTCGTCGTATGCGCTGCTGTTGGCGGAGGAAGTGACCCGCCGCAAGCTGCACGACAAAATACATCTCAAAAAAGCGCTGATCGGCTCCGAGCGCTGGGGCGAAAAAATGCGCCGCCGCATTGCAGAAGAGCTGGGCGTAGAGCTTTACGATATCTATGGTCTAACCGAAATCTATGGCCCCGGTATCGCCATTAGTTGCGATCATGAATGCGGGATGCACTATTGGGATGACTTCATCTATTGCGAGATCATCGATCCCAAAACGGGAGAGCAGGTGCCGCATGGTTCCATCGGCGAGCTGGTGATCACCACACTGTGCAAGGAAGGCGCGCCGCTGATCCGTTACCGCACGCACGACCTCACACGCTTCGTCCCCGGCGATTGCGCCTGCGGCAGCGTGTTTCCGCGCATTGATACGCTCATCGGCCGCTCGGATGAAATGGTCAAAGTCAAGGGTGCCATCGTCTATCCCAGCCGCATCGATACTTTGCTGTCGCAGATCGACGGGGTCAGCAGCGAATATCAGGTGATGATCGATCACCTCAATGGGCGCGATATCCTCACGCTGTTTTTTGAAACCTCGCTGCAAGGCGCAGACGCGCAAGCACTGGAAAAGTCTGTTACAGCGCAGTTTAAAGCAGTCATCGGCATTACGCCCGTTGCAAAAGCAGTGCAGATCGGCGATCTCCCGCGCAGCGAAAAAAAATCCACGCGTGTATTTGATAACCGTTATTAAGCCATCTTGTAATCCATTGCGTAGCATGATACAATACGCATAGAAACTTAAAATTTGGAGGATTCGATCAATGACAATTGACAAAAACACTGCGGGGAATGAAATAACTCTGGTGCTTACGGGCAGGCTGGATTCTGTTACATCCCCTCAGTTGGAAGAAGAAGTTAACGCCATTCCGGCGGACATCACCTCGCTCACATTAGACCTGGAAAATCTGGAATATCTCTCCAGCGCAGGGCTGCGTGTGATTCTGGCAGCACAAAAAAAGATGAACAAAGTTGGTCGTATGACTGTTACCGGTGTTAACACCACCATCATGGAAGTGTTCGAGATTACAGGCTTCTCGGACATTCTGACCTTTGTTTAAAACCGTAGCGTCTCATGAAAGAGCTTGAGGTCACAACCTCACTTGATGCGGTGGAAGCCGTTCTGGAATTTGTACGTTTGGAGTTGGAACGCGCAGGAGTGCCCACAAAGCAGGAAATCCAAATTGCAGTCGCAGTAGAGGAAATCCTCGTCAACATCGTGCGGTATGCTTATCCCGCCATGGGCGGTTGGGTCAAAGTCGGGGTACAGGTGCAGGATTCCTGCGTGCAGATTCGTTTTGAGGATCAAGGCGTGCCCTTTGATCCGGTTACACATCCGGCTCCGGATGTCACGCTCACCGCAGAGGAACGCGAAATTGGCGGTTTGGGCATCTTAATGGTCAAACGCACCATGGACGATGTCGCGTACCGGCATACGGGCGAAAAAAATATACTGTGCCTGACAAAAAAGTTTCCCGCCTAAAGCAAATGCCTCAAAAAACGTATCGGAATACTCTTCCGAACGTTTTTTTGTGTCAAATTGTTCGCACCTGACCAAACTGTAAGAATACGGTAAGTTTTTTGTTAGGTTTCCTTTATGGAATCATGATATAATGGGTATGGTAAACGGATAAAAAATCGTCAAAGGAAGTTTAGTTCATGGATATTATGCTGCGTGTGGTTCAAGTCATCATGATCGTGCTGGGAGTTTTTTCAGCGCCTTTAATGCTATGGCTACTGATCACAGCACTGCGCGGTTTTGGAAAGCCCAAAGAGCTGGTAAAACGTGAGGAAACCTTGCATCGCTTTGCCATTGTCATCTGCGCGCGCAACGAGGAAGGCGTTATCGTCAATCTGTTAAAGAGTTTGGAACGGCAGGACTATGCCGGAGATCATCAGGTGTTCGTCGTCGCGGATAACTGTACCGACGATACGGCGGGCGTTTCAGAGCAAAACGGAGCAATCGTATTCGTGCGTTTCAATCAGGAAAAGCGCGGTAAAGGCTTTGCGCTGCATTATGGTGTCAATCGTATCCTCAAAACATACAAAGGCATGTATGATGCCATCTGCGTGTTTGATGCGGATAATCTCGCCTCCGCCAACTTCCTGACCGAGATCAACAACGCGCTCTGTTCGGGCGGCGATGTTGCGCTGGGATACCGCGATAGTAAAAATATACATGATTCGTGGATCAGTGAAGTCTATTCCATCTATTGGCTGATGCTGCAACGGTTTTATCATAATCCAAGACACGCCATGGGCATTTCCGGCATGGTGGGCGGCACCGGGTTCGCGTTCAAAGTCGCAGCACTGGGCGAAGAAGGCTGGAATACGGATTCCATTACAGAAGATGTGGAATTTTCCATACAGCAGGTCATCAAAGGCAACACCATACTCCCCGCCAACAAAGCACGCTTTTATGACGAGCAGCCCAGCGAATTTGGAGTCTCTGTCAAACAGCGCCTGCGCTGGATGACAGGCGGCATGCAATGCATTCCGCTTTATCTCAAGTCTATTCTTAAAGCTGTGTTCCGCGGCAATGTCAAGGCGTTGGATCTCGCATGGTATATTTTGTTTATACCTGCGTCCGGTCTGACCATACCGCTCAACATCGCCTCCGCAATCGCCTTCATCTTCACCCCCAGCCTGCAATCCTTCGCGCTTTCGATCATGCTGGTATTCGGCTTCCTAAGTGTGCTGTTCACGTGGATCATCGCATTCTCCACACTCAAATTGGAACAGCGGGAAATGAAGGGCATGGGGCGCGGCATCCTGCTTTACCCTGTATTTATGTTTACCATGATGGTGCTTGCTTTCTGCGCGCTGGTGCGCCCCCGTACCGAGTGGGTTCCCATCAAGCATGCCAGCTCCAATACCATTGAGGATTTAGAATAACCTGCGGCCCGCGCACACCCCAAGTCAAAATCGGGGTGTGCTTTTTTATGCGAGCCATTATTTTTTTGCATACATCACTGCATAATGATAGTATTTATACAAGCACTCGACCGCGGAAAAGCCCGCTTCTTTCAGCCATCCAAGCTGGTCTTGTACGGTGGAAGGTTTGTCGTACTCCATGCGCTTGTATCCCTTCTCGATCTCCTCGCGTGGCAGCGTGCTATGTTGCAGCGATTCCTTCCAGATATCAATGAACATGCGCTCCACTTCAGGGTATGCGCTGCATACCACATCCGCATTCACAAAAACGCCACCCTCTCGCAGTAAAGGATAGCAGCGCCCGTAGAGTGCCCGCTTGTCCTCCGCAGTCAAATGATGGATGGACAGTGCGGAAATGATGATGTCAAATTGCTTCGCAAATTCATATGTCGTGTAATCCGCATTCAGATAGGTCACTTCCCGCTGGCCAAATCTCAGCTTCGCACACTCCAGCATCTGATCCGATAGATCGATCAGTGTCAATTTAGCGTTTGGATACTTTTGCAGCACAAAGGAAGAAAACAATCCCGTGCCACCGCCAATGTCCAGTACCTCCGGCGCATCCCCCGCGTAATCCATCACATGCAGAGGTAACGTGTAAAAATCGTCAAAACAAGGAATAAACTGCCTGCGCTGCTCATCATATTGCTGCGCGATCTCGTTGAAATGATCTTGTATGTTCATGTTACATTCTCCTTTTGGTTTCTCTATCCAGCATATCACAGCGTCGCCTTCCATACAATATTGCACACAGATAAAAGAAATCTATGCTCTTTGACCAAAAAGAGAGTGGAACCATGTTATAATCATAACAATAAAACCTCGGAAAGGCAGGGCTCTTCCTTGAACATTGAGCTTATTTTAATCGTCGGCTTTTGCGCCCTTGGCGCGTTGTGCGTGGCAATTTTGCTGTTACACGGCAAAAAGAAGCGGGAAAGTATTGATTTGCGGCTGGAGCTGTCCGCACAGTTTCAAATTTTGACCAATATGATGATGGAAACACTCTCCGGCGTCAGCAGCGCCAACAACCGCAGTGTGGAAATCCTCCGCCATACCGTAGAACAAAAACTATCGGATATCGAACGCTCCGTCGATCAAAAGCTGAATCATACCCTCAAAACCGGTCTGGATAGTTCCTTTGCACGGGTCAGCGAGCAACTTCGCATGGTCTATCAAAGCATGGGCGAAATGCGCTCGCTCACTGCGGGCATCGGCGATTTAAAAAGCATACTTTCCAATGTTAAAACGCGCGGCATTTGGGGGGAAATGCAGCTTTACCAGATTCTTTCCGATTTTCTTGCGCCGCAGCAATACCGGGAGAACGCCAAAATCGGCACAGACGGCTATGTGGAGTTTGCGGTGCTGCTTCCCAAAGAAGAATCGAGCGATCATGTGTTGCTTCCCATCGATGCCAAATTCCCGATGGATCGTTACGTTAGCATGATGGATCAGATGCAGCAAGGCGCAGACGCACAGTCCGCGCAAAAAGAATTGGCGATCGCGCTCGTAGCCGAAGCCAGAAAAATCAGCGAAAAATATATCAAACCGCCGCAAACCACAGATTTCGCCATTCTGTTTCTGCCCTCGGAAGGTCTGTACGCAGAGGCAGTGCGCATGGGGCTGCTGGATAAGTTGCAAAGCCGCTTTCGCGTTATGCTCACCGGCCCTGCCACACTGTGCGCCTTTTTAACCAGTCTGCAAACGGGCTTCCGCACCTTGGAAATCCGCAAGCATTCCACTCTGGTGATGGATCTGCTGCATGCGGTCAAAACCGAGCTGGATGCCTTCGCGCAAAGCGTGCAAAAAACGCGTAATTCTCTCAATGCCGCACAAAATCATCTGGATACCGTGCAAAAAAAAGCTGCGCGCATCAGCACGCGCCTTTCGGATTTAGGTGCGCCGGACGCACAGCAAGGCGATTCTCCACACGAATTTTAGCACGCGTCAATCGCCTTTTCCATGATGTAGTCGTTCATCACATATCCGCCGCCGATGTCCGCTGCCATCTCGTCCACAATCTCGAATCCAAGTTTGCGGTATTTTTCTACCGTCGTGTTCTTTTTATTGACAGTCAACCAAATGGCGCGCGCCCGCATCCCGCGCGCAAGCTGCGTCAATTCCTCCATCACGTCCCTGCCATATCCCTTGCCGCGATACTCCGCCAGCATGTAATACTTACTCAAAAAAAGCTTTCCGGGCGGGTCATGCGGATGGATTCCCACATATCCCACCGGCATCACCCCTGCGCGCACCAGATAGTATTCGTATCCCTGCGCAATCGCATCCTTGATGGCTGCCGGACTTTGGAATTTCTCCAACATATACTCCACCTGATCGCTGGAGACAACCGCCGGGTAATACTCCCGCCATATCTCATGCGCCAGTGTCGAAACCAATAGAATGTCCCGTTCCTTGTGTACACGCTTCAATTTTGCCTTCATCTGCTCTCCCGATCCTTTACCAATGCGCGAAACCCGCGATCATAGCTTTTTTCCGCTCCTGCCGAAAAAAAGCAAGCCGGAAACTCCCCGCGCTTCCGATGATACCGCACACATTCGCAGCATTTTCCGCTGCGCGAGCAGCCGTATGTGCATGCACAGGTTTCCCTGTTTTGCTCTTGTTTGCACTCCATGTCTCTTCTCACTTTCTTTTACTTCTAAAATATGACGTCAAGATGCCCCCACACGCATCACGCAATATTCCGCCTACGACCTGCGGCTTGTGGTTCAGTTTCCCTTCGGCAATGTCATAGACCGATCCAAATGCCCCGCCCTTCGGGTCATACGCGCCAAACACAACTGTTTCGATGCGTGCATGCAAAATAGCACCCGCGCACATCACGCACGGTTCTAGCGTCACATAAAGGGTACATTCCGGCAGCCGCCAGCCACCCAGCTTGTGTGCCGCCTCGTCAATCGCCAGCATCTCGGCGTGCGCCAGCGCGTTTTTGTCCCGCTCACGTCGATTGTGCGCCTGTGCGATCACAGTATCCCGCTGCACAATCACAGCGCCCACCGGCACCTCGTCCATTTCACGCGCCAGCTCCGCCTGAGCCAGCGCTAGCCTCATATAGTTCTCATACTGCGGTAACATCGTCGCTCCTTTTCAATAGGTAGCAGGTTTCCCGCGCCAACCGATAGGATGCGTACGCCTGTTCCAGTTCGCTCTCGTAAGGCTGGCCGCTCTCCTTTGCGTCTAAGCAGGCCAGCAGCAACGTCGTTGCCTGCACAAAAAGATCATTCGCCTGCCGCACATACTCGTCCGATATCGGATACGCCTGTAAATCAGTCGCCAGCATGGTCAGATTCTCGCGCAACATGGGAAAATCATTACCCCGCGCAACCTGCGTAATCGCAACTTCCATCCGTGCAGATACATCCATGTCCAGCAAGAAATTTTCGTAGCGATCCGCCATGCTCGGCGAATAACTGAGTAGCAGCGCAACAATCACCGCCACGATGCACACCACGCCCAAAACCTTCATGCCGGTCACACTCCTTCTTCCAATATAAGACAATTATATCGAATTTTTCAGGAATTGCACAGATTAACTTGCAAAAACAATATAAATTTGGTAAACTATTTATGCTTTCGGGCAAAAACAGTATCATGAGTTGGAGCGGTATCGAAGTGGTCATAACGGGCCTGACTCGAAATCAGGTGACGGGCAACCGTCCGTGGGTTCGAATCCCACCCGCTCCGCCAAACAGAAAAGTTCATGCTTTAGGCATGGGCTTTTTTGTTTCGCGGAGATGCAGTGCGGGTTTGAAGCCATTCGCATCAGCGAATCGGGTTCGCCTTTAGCCCGCCATAGGCGGGTATCCCACCCGCTCCGCCAACTATTTTCGCTACTTCCATCTTTGTTTCCACCTCGCTATTACAGTGCCATTTTGCAGGTTTTAGAAATGCGAAGTGTATCTGATGGTGTACCTAAAGAGCAGAACACGGAACATTATTTGCCAAATGTTCCCTCTCCAAAACCTATTATCTCGATAGCAGATCTTGGAGGGTATCAAGAGATACACTATGTGTTAATATAGTTTGTTAAATAGGGAAGCGATTGGGAAACATTCTTCCCTAAAACCTTTTCAGAGAATCATTAGGGATTTTAAAAAATCGATATCACTGTGTGCTCGTATTATAAACATAATCTGTAGTCTGTTTTTATTCTCCATCAACAGGTTATATGGATAATGGGAAGTTCAACAGTTAAATTCCGTAGGCGTAGTTTATGAATAATAAGTCTAGACTAATTTTCTAAATATAATGCTTCATCAATTCGGCATAAAGCTTTTCTCATGTTTGATGCATCAATTGCAGTAGCTTTTTCATAATCAGTATTAAAAAATTTGAGCAAGAGAGAACGAATGTACTGTTGGTGATCTGTTATTTCCTCATTTGATAGGTACAGCAATGACTCAGTACAGTAGCCTAAGTGTTCAATAGTATCAGGCATACTTTCCGTCAACCAACATTGGCGATATTCTTCTTTTTTCTTTGCCGCTCTGGTCGTTAATTTAGTAATAATTTTTCGGTCAACTAATTTTCCTTCCAGTCGTTCGATAAGCCTGTTTTTCGCAACGCCTCGACTTGTTGTATCTTTTATTAAATTTATTACATTGGTAAGAGCAACGTCAGCTTGCCGTAAAAAGAAGTAAATTGGATAGTTGGCAGAAGACGCTGAGCAAATTCTTTTTACATATTCAATTGGTTCATCTACGATTATATCCTGTAAAAATAAATAAATAATATCACTTGGTTCAATGGCTTTAACGACTTTTCGAGTGGATTCAGTTACAACTACTTTGCCTGTAACAATCTCGGTTACATCGCCAATCAAACGCAAAGTAGGTGTGCCATTAGTTTCAACAAATTTCCCTTCTTGAATAAAAGATATTTTTTGAATCAAATCACGATCCAATACAACGGTACCACCATTTCCGGATAAATCTCCTGAATTTAAATCCAACAGTACAGCATTTGCCACTCCTATACGAGCCGCTTTCTTAGCGAAATTTATCCATTGCTGTTCCTCGTTCCTTCGTGACTCGTCAATAATAGCAGAAAGCTCAGGATAATGAATTCTCTCAGAGCGCCCACCGTAACGGTAATAAATATCTCCTTCTTTTAAGGAGTACTTCGAGCTTTGCGCATCATAATGCTTTTTACACATACAAGGTTTTCTTATAAGTGGATAAGTGTAAATCACGCCAAAACTTAAATTTCTGAATTCAAAAGTACAATGATCCCACTTTATCTCTGGAGAAAAGTAATCAAGTAAATTCTTCGTAAGATATTCAACTTTTAGTCCTTCAAATTGAGAGAGGCTCTTTTCTGTAAGCCCTAATAAGCGACGTGGTTTATCGCCGACCCCAAAAAGGATGTACCCCCCAATATTATTTGAAAAAGCAGCCATAGTTTTGAAGTATTGGGCCATACTCCCGTGACTATAAGACTCTTTAAATTCTATTGTTGTACCTTCTCTATTAACAATGCGCGAAATATCCTTTGGGCTTGCACGAAAGATCCCAGAAAGTATTTCCGGTGACAATGGATTTTTCAACATGACTAGGTTATCTCCAATTCCATAAAGTTATAATGACATATTGTTTATTCTATGACCATGAATCGAAATTCCAGTTATAGCCATAATATATCGTTTATCAAACTTCACCTAATTACTAAAGGCCGCTCCCTATTTAAACATAATGAAAGAGTGAGGCATTATTTGTATTAAAGGCATCTGTAGGTAAAAACCAGGGGCTTTCCTCCATCGCTTTTCATATCATATTTTTGGGGGAACGTCCTCAACAAATCGGTTAGTTTAAAATATCCATAAGATCGCAAATCGTAATCTGGTTTTGCTCTTTTTATAAAAATTCCGGCGGAACTTACATGAGCATAACCATCATCGTTTTGATATTTAGCATAAGCCATTTTTAGCAAATCGTGTATCTCGTTAATATCAGAGCTCAAGTCCGTCTCATTCAAAGGTTCGCCGTTTTCAGAAGCATCTGCTTGTGTTTCAGTTGTTAGATTTTCTAAATATATAAATTCATCACAAGCATTTCTAAAAGCCTCAGGAGTCTTTTTTTCACCCACTCCAATTATACGTACAGCAGCTTCACGGAGTCTAATCGCTATAGGTGTATAATCGCTATCACTGGCTACTATAACAAAGGCGTCATATATACCGGTATGTAGTAAATCGACAGCATCAATAACTATTGCCATGTCGGTTGCATTTTTACCTGATACATAATCAAACTGCTGTACTGCCTTAATTGCTAATCGTTTTAATTCCTCTTCCCAATTTTTTAGGTTTTCTTTTTTCCAATTGCCATAAGCTTTTTTTACTACAATTCGTCCATATGATGATATTTCGCGCATTACATTTTCTAGTTTACCAACTTGCGTGTTATCAGCATCAACAAGTACTACTATTTTTTGTAAATCTTCCATTATTAACTTCCTCGCGTTAAGATTAGTGACAGAAAATCAAATTGCTCATTATTGCTATACCGCATGACTATATCTTGTATAAACACTAGGTGAACGTGTCTGCCTAATGTTATTATGGATAGTGTTTCATACGAACTAGAATTTATCGTTTTAATGCTACGAACAACACTCGCTCGATTTTTATAGCTTTTATTAATGACAATTATGCTAATTGTCAACTTGTTCTTTTTTGTGCCTTGCTACTGCATTATTGTATGCAAGTTTTAGGTATTTCTCTGGTGCTGGGGGTGTCCCTTTGCCAGAATTTTGTTGCTTTAATACCTCATTATAACCACGTGCATATTTTTCATATTCATCTAAGAACTGTTTTTTATACTCTTCTAAAAATTCATTAACCGTACAGCTAAATCCTAGATCAGCTAAGACTTTGTCCGAATGTAGTTTTAATTTTGGAATTGCAATATTGATCTTCTTTCTAGGCATAAAAATACTTCCTTCCTTTCAGTATTTACATTTGAAATGTCATGCTTTCAAATTTTTGTCCACTATCTCTAGAATTCCAATTTAACTTACTGTTATAGCCATACTCTACCGTTTACCGAACTTCCCCAAATTGCTATTATGTTTACATTACTATCGATAACTACATCAGAAATACAAAACTACTATGTGTATATATTATAACACATAATAGTTTACCTAAAAAAATATTATGTTGGTCATATGATAGAATTTTTTATGGAATAACATTTCCTGCTAGTGCAGTCGCTCTCAGAAACACTACACGCCGCTGTCCCTAAGCACATGCCATTAAGGCTTTTAATTGGACGCAATCCCCCGCCTTTGAAATCGGTGGCTTCGCCGTAATGCTCCCATCCCGTTCCACTGTGGTATACCTGAAAAAATTCATGGGGTTTATGATCGGTCTTTTTCCCCCTAGATTTTCGTTGATGTTGCCTGGGCAGTTTGGGTGATTCTTCCCATTTTGATAAAAGAAATCATACATTTCGGTCTACAGCATGGATGCAAAAGGTCATGCTCCCCCACATCATCTCGTATAAGTTCCAGCATCGGACGATATAGGTTGGAATAAATCAAATCGCCCACCTTTAACCGCAAAGAAGCATTGCAGTCCATCGTCACACCCGGCGACAAGAATTCACCGGAGTCTCCGGGTGCCTCCGTAAAAAATCCAATACCTGCCCACCCTCAAGGTCGACCAGCGTGATCATTTCAGCCCGATACACCGAAATCGCCTTACCGGCGCACGCATCTACGGTATAATCTTGTATCATCTCCCAAAACTCCCCATTCAATTCAAATCCTAAGGACTTTACTGCAGCATAAAACCATACGCTAAAATCATAATGAGTGCGAGCACCGTCTCATTCTGCTTCGGTTATCAGAAAACGAATAGACGCACGCTCACGCTTCAAAGCGCCACACACAGTCGAAACAATACTCGTTCATCCTAATTTGCGGCAAACGGCCTTAACGCCTTGTTTTCGGCAATCAGGCAAATGACACAACCATTTTAAGAGCAACTGCAATATAGCCCGCAAGGGCAACAAAATAATATAAAAAGCTATCACATTACAGCGAAAGCCGCCCATTAAGACAAGGGGCGGCTTTCGTGTTTGGTAGCCGAAAGGAGGAGTTGACTACTCTTTGTATGGGCCTGCTGAAAAGCGAGGCCCTTTTTTCATGTTGAAACAAAAATAAGGAGGTATTGATTTTATGGCGAGAAAGCCCAAAGCACCCGAACAGGACAGCACCCCCGCAGTTCCGGGCGCAGACAGTTTACCCGAAAACCAACAGCCAGCGCAGACGGAGGCCCCACCTTTTGAAATGGGCGAATTGCCCAACCCCGGTGAGGTAGTCATACCCGCCGATTTGACCGAGCAGCTTTTGGCCGAGAAAAACGGTGCGAAGATTGCCGCCGCCAAAGAGGCCGAGGCCGCCGCTGCGGAAATGCCCGCCCCCGAGGAGCCGGAAAACACAGGACAGGAATGGGAAAAACCGCTTGCCGAAATTGAGGCCGAGCAACAGCCCAAACGCCGAGGCCGCCCGCCCAAAGCCGCCGAGGACAAGGAAACTTCGGGCCAAGTTGGCCCGAAGTCCGAAAAGGCCGCTAAGTCTGAAAAGCCGCCCAAAACGGAAAGAGCCGCCAAGCCGCCCAAGGTGGAAAAGATAGCAGAACCGCCCGCTCCTCCCGAGCCTGTCACGCCGTCCGAACCGATAGACGCAACCCGCCCCGGCGAGGTTGAACAGATTGTATACCTCAACCTTTCTGAACTCCACGCTTTCAAAGACCACCCTTTCCAAGTCAAAGACGACGAGGAAATGCGGGCTATGATTTCCAGCGTCAAGGACAAGGGCGTTACCCAGCCCGCCATTGTGCGCCCCCGAGAGGATGGCGGCTATGAGCTGGTTTCGGGCCACCGCCGCCACCGGGCAAGTGAGCTGGCTGGGATGTTCAATATGCCCTGTATCGTCCGCAATCTCACCGATGAACAGGCCATCACCCAAATGGTGGAGGACAACACCAACCAGCGTGAGCAGATTTTGCCCAGCGAAAAGGCCAAGGCTCTAAAAATGCAGTTGGAGGCTATCAAGCGGCAAGGCGCAAGAGGCCCAAGCGAGGGCATAGACCCCGGCAAACGCTCCAACGAGATTGTGGCCGAGCGCAACAAAATGACCGTAAAGCAAGTACAGCGGTTTATCAAGCTCAATGACCTTGTTCCCGATTTGCTGAAAATGCTGGACACCAAGGCTATTGGCTTTACCCCTGCTGTGGAGATTTCCTGTGTCAAGCCCAAAAATCAGCAATATATCGCCGTTGCCATTGAGGGTCAGCAGTCCGGCCCCTCGCTCTCCCAAGCCCAGCGTATGCGGGAGCTTGACCAAAAGAAGATGTTAAACCCGGATGTCATTGATGGAATTATGTTAGAAGAAAAAAAGGAGGCAGACAAAGTGATTATTTCCAGCCAAGAGTTAGCCGAGTATTTCGGCAAGGAAAAGACCCCTCGGGAAATGAAAGACCAGATTTTGCAGCTTTTGGGCGATTGGAAAACCAAGCAGCCCGAGCTGCCCAAGCCGGAGAAAAAGGCCGAGCAGGAGAAGTAAAAGACATCGGGCCAAATTGGCCCGATGTCGTAACAGGGCGAGTGGTGGAATATTCCCCGTCGCTGCAATATCAGTAGCATAACAGGGAAATGTCTGTCAAGGGCAAAGCCGCCGCAGGCGGTGCAAAGCACCCTTGACCGACTTTCCCTGTTGTGCTTTAAGGCGGCCAGCGGCGGGGATATTCCCCCGAGCCACCCCCTTTCCATGATTGGAAAGGGATGGGGATAGGTTGACCACCTTGCCAACACTTGAAAGGAGTTGATTTCTATGAAAAGGCCCATTGCATACATAACTGCCGCATGGAGCGGTGACAGTAGAGCCGATACACAGCTTGCCGCCGGGTATTGCCGGGCGGCGTACGAGGCCGGATTTTCCCCGGTCTGCCCTATGCTCTACTTGCCGTTGTTCCTCAATGACGCTGTTCCCGAGGAGCATAAAAGCGGCATTGACATTTGCCGGGATATGCTGCGGCGTTCCCATGTGCTGGTGGTCTGCGGCGGTGAAGTAGCCGAGGCGGTAAAAAACGACATTGCCACCGCCCAGCGGCTCAATATTACCGCAACCACGTTGGACGGTATTCTCACCGTCAAGCGACAGGGCCAGCGGGAGGCTGAACCGAGCTAATATGGTGTGGGCAACATCGGGCCAAATTGGCCCGATGTTCATTTTACAGGAAAGGAGGTTGATACCATCGCAAAAAAAGCAAAAGACCCGCCCATTATGGAAAATGAGTTTGTAAAGGAGCTGCTTTCCGTTCTGCGGGAAAACAACGCCTCGTCAATGCAAGATTTCCTTGCTGTCCTCCAACAAGTGGGGACGATGGAAAAGCAGTTGGATGCTGCGGTCAATGAATTGGCCGCTATGCGCCATGAGCTGGCCGAGGCACAGCGGCAAAATCACCCGCTCAAGAACGCCATGCAAAAAGCGGTGATTGTCATGCAAGGGCAAGTGTTAGATTTGCGGGATAGGCTCACAGTCTTAAAGCAATCGGTCATTGAGGGCTGCAAGGCCGCCCTTGCTGATTTCAAGGAAAAAGGGATAACCGCCCTTGATAATATCACTCGTTTTTTCAAGGTAAAGCCTTTGCTGGAAAACATGCGGGACAGCTTGGCGCAATCGGTGGAACAGGCCGACAAGGCGATTTCCAAAATTGAGGCCATTAGCACCGAGTACCACAAGGCGGGGCAACATCTGAAAAACATAGGCCGGGTGGTGCTGGGCAAGGCGGCCATAGCGGAGGCCAAGCCCCCCGGCAAGCTAACAAAGGTGGTGGCCGCTCCCTTTCGTGTGGAGCGTGGCACTCTTGCCGCCATACAAAAAACGGTGGAGACCGCCATACACAGCTTTAGCAAATTGGAGGACAGGGCGAGGCCGTCTATCCAAAAGGCCATAAAGACCCATAGCAAACAGGCCAAACAGAAGCAGGCCGCTCCTAAGTGTACCCGCACCGCCGCCCATGCAGACCGCTAAAGACTTCGGGCCAAATTGGCCCGAAGTCCATTTCATCAGAAAGGGGGTAATTCGTGCAAGAGGAAGTCAATCAACGAGCCGTTTCGCTCACTGTTAAGGCGGCAAAGCTCACCGGGCGGGTGCTGCTGGCCGCCATGCAAAAGTACCTTGCCCACCTCAAAAAACAGCGAGTGGAGGGCCTAACCCCCACGGGCAAGCAAAGCGTCAAGCAACTCATGGGGCATGGGAACAGCACCAACAGTATACCGCTGGACGGTGATGCCCGCCTGTTTGACCGAGTAGCCCGCAAGTATGGCGTGGACTATGCCTTTCATAAGGTAGAGCCGGGAAAATATCAACTTTTTTTCAAGGCTGGGCAGGCCGATACCATCACCGCCGCCTTTGGGGAATATACCAAACTGGTAATGCAACGCCAGCAAAAAAAGGGGCGGCCCTCTATTCTCGCCCAGCTCAAAAAGCTGCGTGACGTTATCCGAGAGCGCACACCCAAGCGAGAACGAGCAAGGGAGGCGGCGCATGAGGACAGATAAAATACGCAAATACATTTTGCCAAACTTGCCCTATCTGCTGGTGGGCTGGGCTTTTCTCAAACTCGGCACAGCCTACCGCATGGCGGCGGGGGCAGACTTTGGCGCAAAGCTGCTGGG
>CAYVTZ010000030.1:7197-37384 GCA_964454685.1 uncultured Christensenellaceae bacterium | reverse complement strand
GTTCGTTCTCGTATTTTTTTCTTTTGACTATTGACTTTTAATAGTTAGTCTTTCTAATATTCCAAGATTTAAAACTTTCTTGTCGTTTATCATACCTCGGTAATATAAAATTGTCAATACGGTATTATAAATATTGACACTCTACTATAAATTTGGTAGCATAGTCTCATGTAGTGTGAACCTTGGGTCTAATTTTTCAAAAGTCATCGCCTTATGATTTCGTCACCGGCCGCGCAACTTCGTCATTCTTCTTTCGGATCACAAGCATAGACCAACGCGCACTGCACCAGCAAAATGATGATAGATTGAGATGGTATCATGGCAAAACGAGGAAACCAAACAAAAGATAAAATATTGCAGACAGCGCTCGGCCTGTTTGAGGAACGCGGATTTGAACGCGTCACAATCAACGAGATCTGCAAAGCCAGCGGAATCGGTAAGCCTACCTTTTATTATTACTTCAGTTCCAAAGACGATCTTTTAAAGGATTATTACGAAATTCCTTTTTCCTTGGATGCGGATTCCGTCGCAAAAATCCTCTCCGCCGAAAATCATTTCGAGCGCTTGTGGTATAGCATGCTCCCTATGTTTCGTCATGTGCAGGAAGCAGGAACGGATATCGCAAGGCAACTCTTTGTTAAAAATCTTTCGGATGATGTGGGCACCTTTCGCGCGCAGCCGCATATGCAGTCCATCATCGCCATGCAGGTCGATCTCATCACACGCGGTCAGCAGGACGGCGAGTTTCGAAACAGTTCCGATCCCAAGCATTTGGAAATGCTCATCCGCCAAATCATGATCGGCACATCTTTTTCCTGGTGTATGACGAGCGGTGCGTTCGATTTACTCGCCGCCATGCGCTGTGCGTTGGAAGATCTGCTGGATATTCCGCCTGCCATCCGCAAAGGCGACTATTCCTCCTTCGATCGTTGGGAGGAAAAATACGTCAGTATGCACCCACAATCTTCAAAACAGGAAAGGAATTAGTTTATGAAAACATTGTTCGTCAACGCATGTGTACGGGAGGAGTCTCGTACCAAACAGCTTTGCGACGCATTTCTGCACGAATTGAATCAGCCCTTCGAGGAAGTTGATCTGAATGCCGAGCGCTTGCAGCCGTTGTATCGGGATACGCTTGCCGATCGGCTGGATAAAATCGAAAAAGAAGACTATGCCGATGCACAGTTTCGCTTTGCGCACCAGTTTGCGCAGGCAGATTGTATTTTGATCGGCGCTCCCTGCTGGGATTTGCTGTTCCCTGCATGCCTGAAAACATATATCGAACATATTTGCGCGAAAGGCATCGCATTTTTTTATGATAACACAGGCATGGTGCGCAGCCTTTGCCGTGCGCAGCATTTGGTGTTCCTTTCTACGGCAGGCGGCTTCCTTTGTCCCTCCGGCAGCATAAAAGCGCACATAAACGATCTATGCGATATGTTCCATATCCCCAACCACACATTCTACACGGTGGAAGGCATTGACATTTGGGGTTGCAATGTAGAAGAAAAGATGCAGGAAGGAATCGCGCAAGCGCGTGAAATTGCACAGAGCATCCGGCAGTCCGCTGCGCGATAATCTCTCTCGCGTGGTCATGTAACTGCCGAACCGAAAAAATATTTTACCCATCAAAAAAGCGGCATGTCTCAGATGCCGCTTTTTCATATCATCATACCGTTACGCCAATCCTGCCTGCTCCAGCCAGTAGTTGGACCAATCCTGCTCCGACCATCTGGACTGGTCTGTCGATCTACCGCTTGCGTCCGTTTCACCGGCTCCGCCGCCCCACTGACGATAAGGCGAGTCTTCCGGGAAGTTTCTTCCGCCGGGCGAGCAGATGTTGCAGCTTGCCTCCGGCTGTGTGCCGTCCAGCATATAGTCCGTAAAAGTCGGACAACTTCCGTTTGGCTTCAGCCCGCTGTATTGGCATACCGTACCCTTGACAATATGCAGTTCTTCCGGTGTTTTATCGATGATCGGTTTGTCCGCCAAACCCTTTGTTTCGTGTATCTTGGTCATGTAGCTCTTCCAAAGCGGCGCTGTGGAGTTGCTCGCATAAGTGCTGCCGCTAAACGGTTTGAATTTGTCGTGTCCGACCCACAACGCAGAGGTGTAGTACGGCGTATATCCCGCAAAGAAGGTACCCTTTGCGTCCACCACTGTGCCCGTCTTGCCTGCCGTCGTCATGTTAGGAATCCGGGCATTTTTACCGGTTCCCTCGCGTACCGCCTGCGTCAGCGCATCCGTGATCATCCATGCCGTGGATGGCTTCACCGCTTCATAATCCTTACGGTCGCGGCTGGAATCCAGCACCACATTACCCTGTGCATCCACCACTTTGGTAAAGGATACGGGTGTCACATACCGTCCGAGCCGCGGGAAGGTGGAGTACGCTCCCACCATTTGGATGGGCGTAATGGGCGATGCCCCCAGCGCCAAACCAACCCCCGTGGGGTCGATGTGCTCGTCGTCCACACCAAACTTATGCAGATAATCCACCGAAGTCGGGATAGAAACATAGTCCATCAGCGTCCGTGCCGCGGAAATATTCAACGAATTCACAATCGCATCACGCAACTTGGTCGGCCCCTGTGTGCCGGTGCTGGTGGTCGGATATCCTTCCTCACTCTCCCAGTCCGTAATGGGCGCCTTGATGTTTGCAATGGGCGCAGCCAGCGAATATCCAATGTCAAACGCCGGGCCATACACGCCGATCGGCTTGATGGACGAACCTACCTGCATCTGCCCTTGGTATGCACGGTTGAAGGTACGCATCGTGGTCGGCTCATTGCGTGAGCCGATGATGGCACGCAGATACCCTGTGTCATTTTCCAATACGACAGCGGCGGCCTGTGGCTGCACCAACTCATATTCGTTGCCATTCGCGTCCTTCATCATCAGCACATTGTCCGCAGATCGCTTCAGCCGCGGATAACGTTCCCATGTCGCAATCTCCTGCTGCACCATTTCTTGCATCGTCGTGTCAATGGTCGCCGTGATCTTATATCCGCCTGCGCGCATCTGCCGATCCACAAGGCGACGGTTTTCGTCATTGATCTCCATGCCCTGTTTTTCCATCAGGAAGTTCTGTACATCATATATGACATATTCCACAAAGTGCGGATATTGATACATCGTGTTTGCCGGAGATTCCTCCAAAATGTTCATCTCGTTCGCCCACTTGGCTTTATATCCCGGCTTTTCATATTCATCCGGCGATACATACACCTCGTCGTATTGCTCCTGCGTGATCATACCATTCCAAAGCATGCGCTCCGCTACGATATTCATGCGGTTCACAAGCCCGGTCAGATTTCCCTCCCCATACGTCGCGCGGCGCGGATTATACTGATGCGGGTTCTGCGTAATGGCGGCAATGCAAACCATCTCCCGCAGATTCAAATCAGACAGTTCCTTGCCAAAATAGTCGTATGCGGCCGTTTTAACGCCATACACCAGTCCGCCCAGCGGGATGGAATTGAGGTAAGCCTCCAAAATTTCATCTTTGGTATACGTCTTTTCCAGTTCCATCGAAAGCGCCGCTTCCTGCAATTTGCGCTTGTACGAACGCTCCTTGGTTAAAAGCTTGTTTTTGACCAGCTGCTGCGTGATGGTACTGCCGCCGTCGTTGGTTCCCGCCGTCATGCTGGAAACAAACGCGCCCACCAACCGCCGGAAGTCCACGCCGTTGTGCTCATAAAACCGAATGTCCTCCACCGCAATAAAGGCATCCTGCAAGGACTTCGGAATATCTTCCAAATTTGCCATTTCGCGGTTCTCACTGCCGGAATAGATCGCCAGTAAGTTATCTCTCTCGTCATAAATAAAGGAGCTGAGGTTTTGATCCTCAATCCGATCCGTGTCCAGTTCAGGCGCCGTATTCAGGTAAGAGCTTGCCACCCCGAATACGCTGCCGATTCCCACCACAATCACCGCAACGACCACCAAAAAAACCACCTTTACGCAGGTCAAAAACACCCCCACGATAAAGTTGGGGCGATGATCCCGCTCTTTCAGGAAAGGCGGTAGTTTGCGCGGCGGCTTGGGCTGCTCTTTGATAAACTCCGCACTCGCTTCCGGTGCAGTATATCCATTTTCTTTAACAGGCAATCCAAAAAACAGGAACACTTTTTGCTTTGTGCTCAACGTCTGCGGCGCACTCTGTTCCTGTTCGTCCAGCACAGGCCACGGTTCATCCGGCTTTTGCTCCATCGGCACATCAAAAACATCTTCCGCGGACAGCTCATAAGGCTCCGGCTGTTCCTGCGGCTCGATCGCAGGCGATGTGTTTTCCCGGTTTGCTTTTTTATTGTGTTTTTTGCTTCGTTTCTGCGTGGCGGCGGTTGTTCTCTCTGTCGCCTGTTCCATCATCTCCGGACGGGCTTCGGTTTGCTCCAAATCCGCCAAATCCTCTTCCAGTGCGTCCTCCGGCCAAGATGGAATCTCTTCAAGCGAATCAGGCTCCCTCTCCTCACGGCGATATCCCCGTTGCGACCACGCATCCTCCAGCGTTTCCTGCTTTTGTCGCGGCTTTTGTGTCCGCTCAGCAAAAAAAGCCGAGATTCCGGCAAATAGTCCCTTCACTTTATCGGAAAAAGAACCTTTGGTCTCATCATCCCCAAGCTGCATCAAATCAATTCTCTTGTCCTGCAACTCAGACTGTTCCCCAGCCCTTGACGCGTCGTGCTCTTCTGTGATCCCTTCGCCGGCCTGTTCCGCATTCTCATCCGGATCAAACCCGAAGTTTTTCTTTTTTGGCATGTCCTATCCTCGAAGTCCCAAGCGTTACCGCCTTATCTTGTTCTGTAAAATCCAGTTCCCACCCAAATTTTTCGCCTTCCGTGCGCTTGACTTGCACATTTTCAAGGCATACTACTTGCTATTATACCACACAACGCCCCTCTATTAAAAGGTTTTTTCCCGATTTTCAAAAGTTTTCATTCCCTTGAATTCAGGTATTTTTTCCAATGCCGGTTTGACACGCATACCAAAATCATCCTATAATACGTACGAACCATTAAAAAACAGCTTCGCAGTTTGGCTTATCCGCGTTTTTTAGTGATTCGAGCACATTACGTTTTGCGGTTCCGCCGCAGTATCCTAAAGAAAGCAACGGGTTTCCTTCCCGCGCACGCATGGTTTCTAGGAGGACATCATGATCACAGGTTTTAAAGCAGCCATTTTTGATATCGATGGAACGCTCGTGGACTCTATGCAGGTTTGGGAGCGCGCCCTGCAAGATTTTCTGGACAAGCACCATCTGGTTCGAGAACCCGCCTTTGTCAGTCAGCTCGGCGTGCTCAGCTTTGAAGAATCCTCCGCGCTTTGCGCGCATGTCTATGCACTGCCTCTGTCAACGGAAGAAATCCGCGCCGAATGGAATGCTCTCGCCGCCGCGCAATATCGCAATCAGGTCAAGGCAAAGCCGGGTGCCCTCGCATATGTACAGCGGCTCAAAGCACAAGGTGTAGGGCTTGCCATCGCAACCGCGCTTGCGCCCGATCTACTTCGCATCTGCTTGCAGGCGCAGCAAATGCTGCAATATTTTGATGTCTGCGTCTCATTGTCAGAGGTCAGCACCGGCAAAAGTGCACCGGATGTCTACTTGAAGGCGGCACAGCAGTTGAATGTCCCTCCGCAAGACTGTGTGGTGTTTGAAGATTTTCTGCCGGGAATCCGCAGCGCCAAGCAAGCAGGCATGCGCGTGGTAGGGGTGCTGGATTCCTTCTCGCGTGCGGATTGGGGCGATATTCGCCAAACAGCCGACGCAACAATTTTCGACTTCACCCGGCTTCTGTAACTTGAAAGCCGCACGGTCTGTCTTGCTTCAAACGATGCGGCTTCCTCATGCTCAAATATCTTGCCTGCCTCACTTCACCCGCATCTTCCCTCGCAGCTTTATGTCCTCCAATGCGCCCGCCACATCCTTTTGCTTGGCGAGGAAAATCATCGCCGCAATCACATACGGTTTAAAACTTGCTTCTCGGTAAAGCTGCGTGCGGAATTGATCGAACACCGCCGCACTCACCTCACCCTGCGCACAGCTCTCGCCGGTAATGTCCGCAGGCAGGCAGTGCAGGTACAACGCATTTTTGGTCAAATCCATACGCGCCTGCGTGCATTCCCAGTCCTGATGCTGTGCATTCTGCGCCAGCAATTCCTGTTCCAGCTTTGCAATGCCGTCAAAGTCATTCTGCGCATATAAATCCGTGCGCCGCTCCATCGCCGCAAAGGGCGCCCAACTCTTGGGGTACACCACGTCCGCGTCTGCAAAGGCTTCATCCATATCGTTGGTCTTAGTGAAAGAACCGCCGGATTCCCGCGCGCCCTCTTGCGCCACGCGCTCCACATCCCCCATCACCTCATATCCTTCGGGATGTGCCAACACCACCTCCATACCAAAGCGCGTCATCAGTCCAATGATACCCTGCGGTACGGAAAGCGGCTTGCCATAGGACGGAGAATACGCCCAGCTCATTGCAATCTTTTTTCCCTTTAGGTTCTCCACTCCGCCAAAGTAGTGCACCAAATGCGCCAAATCCGCCATGGATTGTGTAGGGTGATCGATGTCGCATTGCAGATTCACCAGCGTGGGGCGCTGCGCCAACACACCGTCCTCATACCCTTGCTGCACCGCCTGCGCCACTTCACGCATATACGCGTTGCCCTTGCCGATATACATGTCGTCGCGAATGCCGATCACATCCGCCATAAAGGAGATCATGTTTGCAGTCTCCCGCACAGTCTCACCGTGCGCAATCTGCGACTTTCCTTCGTCCAAATCCTGCACACGCAGCCCCAGCAGATTGCATGCCGACGCAAAGCTGAAGCGGGTACGAGTGGAGTTGTCTCGAAACAGCGAAACCGCCAGTCCGCTGTCAAAGACGCGCGGAGAGATGTTGCGTTCCCTCAAATCGCGCAGCGCATCCGCCACCGCCAGCACCGCCAGCAGCTCGTCCTGCGTTTTCTCCCATGTCAGCAAAAAATCCTTGCCGTACATCCCGTGATATTTCAAAGATTCCAAAGCATTGATCCATTGATTCGTCATACTGGTTCCTTCTTTCTCTTATCATGCGCCCTTCCTTACGGCTGCGCGCTTTCAGATGATTTATACATTGCCGGCAACGCCGCATACACCGCCGCACATCGCACGAGGTCTCGTTTCCATGTTTTCTCGTTCGGCGCATGCGCCTGTGCTTCTTTGCCCGGCCCAAATCCCACACAAGGAATATCATAGCGCCCCATAATGGAAACACCGTTGGTGGAAAAGGTCCATTTGTCAATGACGGGCGATTCCCCCAGCATCTTTTCATACGCCTGCGCCATTGCGTGCAACGCCGCATGATCTTCACGCAGCACCCACGTCGGGAAATAGCAGTGCGTGGGGTAGCGCAGCCCCGTCCAGCTCGGGCGGTCATACTGGTACATCGAAACCTGCGCATTGCTGCTTTGCACCGCAGGCAGCGAGCGTATCTCCTCCAATGCCGATTGATAGGTCTCCCCGTCCGTCAAACGGCGGTCAATGGAAATAGAGCAGGAGTCCGCCACCGCACACCGCGAAGGCGATCCATAGAAAATCTCCGAAACCGTCAAGGTTCCTTTGCCCAGAAATTCATCCGTCAGCAGCCATTCGTTCAGCGCACGCAGTTCCAGCAGAATGTCCGCCATCTTGTAAATGGCGTTGTCTCCGCGCTCCGGCGCGCTCCCGTGGCAGGACACCCCCTTAACGTCCACGCGGATTTCCATGCGTCCGCGCTGTCCGCGATAGATGTTCCCGTCCGTCGGTTCGGTAATGACCACAAAGTCCGGCTTCACCCCGTCTTCATTGATGATGTATTGCCAGCACAGCCCGTCGCAATCCTCCTCCTGCACGGTTCCCGTCACAAGCACGGTATATTCTTCCGAAAGCAATCCCAAATCCTTCATGATCTTTGCGCCATACACCGCGCTCACAATGCCGCCGCGTTGGTCGGATGCCCCGCGTCCGCCGATCTCCTCCTCGTTTTCATAGCCTTCGTATGGGTCAAATGTCCAGTTGTCCAATTCTCCCACCCCAACTGTATCCACGTGCCCATCAAAGCAAATCAGTGTCTTTCCGCTGCCCAAATACCCCAGCACATTACCCATGCCATCGATTTCAACACGGTCAAACCCCACCTGCTCCATCTCTTTTGCAATGCGCCGAATGACTGCTTCTTCGCCACAGCTTTCCCCGGGAATGGCAATCAAATCCCTTAAAAACCGCGTCATTGCTTCCTGTTCCTGTTCCGCCGCACGGCGGATCGCTTCAAAATCCATCTTGATTCACCCCTGTTTTCCCAAAATTATTCGTTTCAGCCCTGCACAACTCATCTGTGCTTTTTTGCCAAGCGGGCTTTCTATGCTCGGTTCGGCGAACGCGTTGCCGCCTCATTCCTTTTTTCCTTCCCAAACGATCTGCGCATATCGCTGCGGATCGGTGTCTCCCTCCGTGGAAAACAGCAGCACCGCCGATTGCTCGTTCAGCCCCAGTGCCGCGCGCAATGGCGCATATTCTTCTCGCGTATGCAGCGCATATAAAAGCCCCGCGCCCACCGCGCCGGATTCTCCTGAAATCACTTGCACATCCCCTCGCTGCGGCGCCGCCAGCAGGCGCATCCCCAACGCCGCGATCTCGTCCGGACAGGACACAAAAAACGCGCTGTTGTTCTTGAGGATTTCCCATGCAATCGTGTTTGCTTCTCCGCATGCCAGTCCCGCCATGATGGTCTGCATATCGCCATACACCGGATGAGGGTTCCCGTCCCCCGCCGCCGCGCTCTTGTATAGGCAGTCCGCCTGATTCGCCTCCACAATCACCGTAGTTGGGCAGCAATCGGGGTATATATTTTTAAAATATCCCTGCACCGCCGCCGCCAGCGAACCCACGCCCGCCTGCACAAAAATATGCGTCGGACGCTTGCCCAGCTGCCGTGCCGCCTCCCGCGCCATCGTGCCATACCCCTGCATAATCCATGTCGGAATCTCTTCATAGCCTTCCCACGCCGTGTCCTGTACCATCACGCCGTGCTCTGTCTGTGCCGCCTGCGCTGCCGCCAGCCGCACACACTCGTCATAGTTGAGTTCTTCAATGGTCACGGTCGCATTTTCCTTTTGAATGTTTTCCAGCCGCGTTGCCGTCGTGCCCTTGGGCATAAAGACCACCGCCTTTTGTCCCAACTGGTTCGCCGCCCACGCCACACCGCGCCCGTGGTTGCCGTCCGTCGCCGTAAAGAAAACAGCCTGCCCGAATTCCTCTTTTAGTTTTGGCGATGTCAAATAGGCATATGTCACTTCCTCCATCGCCTTTCCCGTCTGCTGCGCAATATATTTCGCCATTGCAAAAGAACCGCCCAGCACCTTGAAGGCATTCAGCCCAAAGCGATACGATTCATCCTTCACGTACACTTCCCCCACGCCCGCGCGCCGCGCCAGTCCATCCAGCGCACACAGAGGCGTCGGCGCATATTGCGGAAAACTTTCGTGAAAGCGTGTCGCTTCGCTCACCGCCTGCTCGCACATAATCTCCAATTCTGCATTTTGCGTCTTAGGCAATGTGTTTGCAATCCACTTTAATGTTTCCATGCTTTCATCACTCCTGCTTCCTGTTTTGCCGCTTCACGCTTGATAAGACATCACCCCCGGCATAGCAAGCCCAAGGTTCTGTTGCTTGTAGCGCCTGATGGCGCATAAGCAGCAAACGTCATTACTTCCTCAGTTCCGAAACCCACTATGCGCATAAGCTTCTCCATTCCCCGTTGCAGATCACGCCATTGTTTTTCGTTGCGGTTTCTTAAGGGCGGTCAGCCCTTACGTCGTTTAGGGGTCTGGGGGAATCGAAACCCCCGGCATAGCCGTTTTTTTCGTCTTGCTCCCGCGCATATTCTTCCCTCTATTGTACCACACTCCGGCGCGCGCACAAGCCATTCCGCCACCATTTTTTCAAACTTCGTCATTTGCTTTTCCACCTTTTAAATGATATGATTAAGAAAATCATCCCTTCAAAAAATTTACGCGAGGTCAATTATGAGAGAGTTATGCGTCGGAAACGGCAAAATCATTACCCGTAATCCCAAAAACCCTTTTGTGCAGGATGGTTGCATCTATGCCAAAAACGGTATCATCGAGGAAATCGGCAGCACCGCCGCGTTGCTTGCGCAGCATCCCGATGCACAGTGGGTGGATGCGCAGGGCGGCGTCATCATGCCGGGATTGATCAATACGCACCATCATATTTACAGCGCGTTCGCGCGCGGGCTATCCATGCCGCACTATGCCCCCAGAAATTTTACGGATATCCTTCAGGGTATGTGGTGGAAGCTGGACGAAAAGCTCACGCCCGATCAAGTGCGCGCCAGCGCTCTTGCCACTTATCTGGATTGTATCAAGAACGGCGTAACCACTGTGTTCGATCATCATGCAAGCTATGGCGCGATCTCCGGAAGTCTGTTTGACCTCGCGGACGCGGCGACGCAGCTTGGCGTGCGCGCCTGTTTGTGTTTCGAGGTTTCCGACCGCCACGGCGCGCTTCCCATGCGTGAAGCCGTGCTGGAAAACGCTTCCTTCCTGCTCGCCTGCGAGGAGGACGACACCGGCTTGCTGAAAGGCATGTTCGGAATGCACGCTCCCTTCACGCTCAGCGATACCACGCTTGCCTATTGCGCACAGCACAAACCGGAAGGCATCGGCATCCACATTCACGTTGCCGAAGATTTGGCGGACGTACACGATTCCCTGAAAAAATATGGGAAACGCCCCATAGAACGTCTGTTCGAGTTCGATCTGTTAGACGAAAATGCAATCGCCGTGCACTGCGTCCACATCACACCCGAGGAAATGGATTTGCTTGCACAGACCAATACGATGGCGGTGCATAATCCCGAAAGTAATATGGGCAACGCCGTAGGCTGCGGCGCGGTACTGGAAATGCTGCGGCGCGGTATCTGCGTCGGGCTGGGCACGGACGGCTACACCAGCGATATGCTGGAGTCCTACAAGGTCGCAAATCTGCTGCAAAAGCATAATTTAAGCGATCCCTCCGCTGCATGGGCGGAAATTCCGCACATGTTGTTTGATCACAACGCACAAATCGCCCAACGCGTATTCGGTCAAAAGATCGGCACCTTGCAAACGGGCGCAGTTGCAGATATCATCATCACGGATTACGATCCGCTCACCCCGCTGCATGCCGCCAATGTCAATGGACATATCCTCTTTGGGATGAGCGGGCGCAGCGTTGTCACCACCATTATAGATGGCGAGGTGCTCATGCAGGATCGGGAAATCTTCGTCGCCGACGAGGCAGCCATCATGGAGGAATGCCGCGATCAAGCCGCGCAGCTCTGGGAGGAAATGCAATGAAAACAGATCAAATGACTCCCATCCCCTTTGAAACACTGCTGCAACGCACGTTGCACGAATATGCAAGCCACGGCACCATCCAAGGCGTTCGCCAGATCTACGCCGCCACCAGTGATCGACGCATTCCCTTTTGCGGCAGATGGATGGAGCAGCCTATGGGTCCCGCCGCAGGGCCGCACACACAGCTTGCGCAAAACATACTCGCCGCGTATGCGGGCGGCGCGCGATATTTCGAGTGTAAAACCGTACAGATATTAGACGGCGAAAACATCTCCGTATCCAAGCCCTGTATCCTCGCACAAGACGAGTGTTATAATGT
Organism: uncultured Christensenellaceae bacterium; assembly: GCA_964454685.1. GTDB lineage: Bacteria > Bacillota > Clostridia > Christensenellales > Christensenellaceae > CAYVTZ01. The sequence continues at coordinate 25,686 of CAYVTZ010000030.1, read as the reverse complement.
AGAATGGTCAACGGAGCTCACCGTGCCGCAGGCGATGGAAGAATACATCAAAGCATGGTGGCTGCTTCAATTGCTTTCTCAGGAGTTTGCGTTAGGCAATCCCGAGGGCTTCATCTTTAATATGAGTGTCGGTTATGATTATGAAGGTATTTGCAGTGAAAAGATCGACGCTTTCTTAAACGGGATGCAGAATGCCGCACAAACGACCATTTGGCAGGAATGCAAAGAAGCGGCGCTGCGCACGGAATTTTCACGCGTCACCCACACGGATATTCTGGCAGTTTCCCCCAAGGTGTGCGATTGCGTCACACTCTCAACGCTGCATGGCTGCCCCCCGCAGGAGATCGAGCGCATCGCAGCCTATTTCATCGAGCAAAAGCATCTGCATACCTTCGTCAAATGCAATCCCACCTTGGTGGGCTATAAATTTGCGCGACAAGCGCTGGATGAACTCGGTTACGATTATGTCGCCTTTGACGATCATCACTTCAAAAACGATCTGCAACTTGCGGACGCACTGCCTATGCTGGCTCGCCTGAAAGCGACAGCAAGCAGGCACAATCTGGTGTTCGGGGTCAAACTGACCAACACATTCCCCGTCAGCATCACACGCGCAGAGCTGCCCGGCGAAGAAATGTACACCTCCGGCCGTATGCTGTTTCCGCTCACCATGCGCGTCGCGGCACTGATCGCGCAAGACTTCGATGGCCCCATCTCCTTTTCCGGCGGTGCGGACGCTCAAAATATCGCGCTCATCGCGCAAATGGGAATCTTCCCCATCACACTGGCAACCACGCTGCTCAAGCCGGGCGGGTACAATCGCCTGACGCAGATTGCGGGAATCTTAGACGAAACGCCCATCCCCTCGCGCGTATTCCCGGATGTCGTGGCATACTTCGCCGCAGATGCGTGCAACAATGCGCTGTATCGCAAGCCCGTCAAATGGCAGCCCGTTCCCAACTTAGGCAGCCCGCTTCCTCTGCTGGATTGCTTTGCGGCTCCCTGCATGGACGGTTGTCCCATTCGGCAGGACGTTCCGGCTTATCTGGCATTGGCGGACGAGGGAAAATATGCAGACGCACTGCGCGTGATTTTACGCAAAAATCCATTGCCCACCGTCACGGGCACCATCTGCAACCATCGCTGCATGAGCACGTGCACACGCAATCATTATGAAGAAGCGGTGCAAATACGCGCCGTCAAATTGTTATGCGCGCAGCAGGGCATGGATGAAGTGCGCGCCGATCTGTTCCCCTCCGCGCCCAACGGATTGCTCGCCTCCATCGTGGGCGGCGGTATGGCAGGCATCGCGGCGGCACATCTACTTGCCCGCAGCGGCTACACCGTAACGGTATACGAGCAGCAGCCGCAGCCGGGCGGTGTCGTGCGTTATGTCGTACCGGAATTTCGCATCGCGCCGGAAGCAATCGACGCAGATGTCGCGCTTGCAGAAGCATTGGGCGTGCGCTTTGTATGCGGCAAGCCCGCTCCTCCGCTGGAGGAATTACGCCAAGCGGGCGTTGTGCTGCTTGCCATCGGCGCGTCCTGCTCCAATCCTTTCACAGAGTTTTCGTGTGTCGACGCTTATGCGTTTTTGACCGATCTGCGCGCAGGCGGCACGCCCGATCTGGGCACCGATGTGGTCGTCATCGGCGGCGGCAACACGGCAATGGACGCGGCACGCGCCGCAAAGCGCGTGGCAGGGGTGCAAAACGTGCGCATCGTTTATCGGCGGGATATGCGCAATATGCCCGCAGACGAGGAAGAGCTCCTGCTTGCGCAAAGCGAGGGAATCGAGTTTTGCCCGCTGCTTGCGCCGCAAAGTTGGGAAAACAACGCGTTACAATGCACCCGTATGCAGCTTAGTGCGCCGGACGCCTCCGGCAGACGCAGCCCCGTTCCCACGCAAGAATCCAGCACCATCCCCGCCACCGCCGTCATTGCCGCCATTGGCGAGCATCCCGATGCGTCCTATTTCACCCGCAACGGTCTGCAAACAGACGAACGTGGCTTCGCTGTGCTGGACGATCATTTACAAAGCAGCATCCACGGTGTCTATGTGATTGGCGATGCTTCACGCGGCACCGCAACCGTGGTGCGCGCCATTGCGGACGCAACCACCGTCGCCGCCTACCTCACACAAATGCAGGTGCAGGACGCGCCCCCGATCGAGGATTGTTTCGCCGCTGAGAAAAAAGGGGTTTTATGTCCTGTAAGCGCGGCGCAAAGCGAAGGCGGGCGTTGTCTGTCGTGCAACACTTTATGTATCAGTTGCGTGGATGTCTGCCCCAACCGTGCCAACCTCGCGTTGCAATGCGAGAGCGGCGTTCAAATCGTGCATTTGGACGATCTGTGCAATGCGTGCGGCAACTGTGCCACCTTCTGCCCGCATGAGGGAGCCCCTTACAAAAATAAACTTACGCTGTTCTCTACGCCGCAGGCATACGAGGCAAGCAGCAACGACGGCTTCCTGCTCACAGATTCCCCGCGTGTGCGCCTCTTTGGCAAAGAGGTCGAAGAAATCCCCCTTGAATACAAGTCCGTAATCGAGGCATTGATACAGGAACTATTGCTATGAAACTGATTGTAAATCAACAGCCCATCTTCTGCACAAAGGATCAATCCCTGCTGGATTTCCTGCGTGACGATTGCCGTCTCACATCCGTAAAAAACGGCTGTGCGCAGGGCGCTTGCGGCACGTGTAGCGTGTTGCTCAATGGCAAAGCCGTGCGCGCCTGCACCAAAAAGACCGGTGCGCTTGATGGCGCGCATATTCTCACTGTGGAAGGTCTTTCCCCGCGGGAGCAGGACGTATACGTCCACGCATTTTCCCATTGCGGCGCGGTGCAGTGCGGTTTCTGCATCCCCGGCATGGTGCTGTGCGCCAAAGCCTTGCTGGATGTCTGCCCCGCCCCCGCAAAGGAGCAGGTCGCAGCCGCCATCGCGGGTAATGTCTGCCGCTGCACTGGTTATGTGAAAATCGAGCGCGCCATATTGCTCGCCGCCAAAATGCTGCGCGAATCATTGCCCGTCCCTTCCACAGACCCCGCCCAAATCGGCTCCAATTTTCCTCGTATCGAAGCCCCCGCCAAAGTGCTGGGCAAGGCGCTCTACGCGGCGGATCTTCGTCTGGAGGGCATGGTCTATGGCGGTGCAGTGCGCACCCCCTACGCCCGCTGCCGCATCGACGCAATTGACCTGTGTGCCGCGCAGCAGCACCCCGATTTCATCGCCGCGCTCACAGCGGAGGACATCACCGGTCAGCGCTGCATCGGGCATCTCAAACAGGATTGGCCGGCGCTGGTTGCCATTGGCGAGGAAACGCACGCCATCGGCGACGCAGTCGTTCTGCTTGCCACACGTTGCGCCGCTTCGCTGCCCGCGCTGCGCAAGCTGGTGCAAATCAAGTGCACCCCGCTTCCTGCCGTCACCACCATCGCGCAAGCGCTTGCGCCGGATGCTCCCGTGCTGCACGAGGGCGGAAATATTCTGTCTCACGAACATCTGCGTCGTGGCAACGCGCAGCAAAAAATTCAGCAATCCAAATATGTCGTCACGCAAACCTATGTCACCCCCACCACCGAGCATGCTTTTTTAGAGCCGGAGTGCGCGGTCGCGTTGCCGGAGGGCAACGGTATTCGCATTTACAGCGGAGATCAAGGGATTTATCAAACACAAAAAGAATGCGCCGCATTGCTCGGATTACCGCGCGAGCAAGTGCGCGTCACCGCAATGGAGGTGGGCGGCGGCTTCGGCGGCAAGGAGGATATGAGCGTACAGCATCACGCAGCGCTGCTTGCCCATCGCACGGGCTTGCCGGTGCAGTTCGCCCTCACGCGGGATGAAAGCATACGGGTACACCCCAAGCGCCATCGTATGGAAATGGAATTCACCACCGCCTGCGATGAGCAAGGCAATCTCACCGCCACCAAGGCAGTCATTTATGCGGATACCGGTGCATACGCTTCTTTGGGCGGTCCTGTGCTGCAACGGGCATGTACACACGCTGCCGGGCCGTACCACAATCAGGATATTGAGATCGATGGCTTCGCCGTCTACACAAACAATCCTCCCGCCGGCGCGTTTCGCGGGTTTGGCGTGCCGCAGACCTGCTTTGCGCAAGAGTGTAATCTCAATCGACTTGCCGCGCTCGTGGGCATCACGCCTTATGAAATTCGCCGCCGCAATGCCATCGCCCCCGGCGAGACACTGCCCAACGGGCAAATCGCAGACGAAAGCACCGCGCTGATCGAAACCTTGGAAGCGCTGCGTCCCGTCTACGAGTCTTCGCCCTATGCGGGCATTGCCTGCGCCCTGAAAAACAGCGGGCTGGGCGTGGGGGTGCCGGATGTCGGTCGATGCAACCTCGTCATCGATAACGGGCACGTGCACATTCGCACCAGTGCAGCAAATATCGGGCAAGGCGTTGGCACCGTGCTGACGCAAATCGTCTGTGAAACCTGCAATCTCAGCGCCGATCAAGTCCTTTGTGACCCGCCGGACACGCATACCTCCCCCGACGCAGGCAATACCACCGCATCGCGGCAAACGCTGTTCACCGGCGAGGCAGCAAAGCGCGCCGCGCTTCAACTGTCACAGGCGCTGCGCACGCAGTCTCTGCACACCCTGCAAGGCAGCACATTCATCGGCGTGTACGAAGGCAATACAGATCGTTTGGGCGTAGACAAGCTCCACCCCGTCAGCCATATTGCGTACAGTTATGCCACCCACGTCGTATTGCTGGATGAGGACGGAAAAATCAGCGCTGTACACGCCGCGCATGACGTCGGCACCGCCATCAATCCCATATCGCTGGAAGGGCAAATCGAAGGCGGCGTCACGATGTCTTTGGGTTATGCGCTCACCGAGCGTTTCCCCCTCAAGGATGGCGTACCACAGGCCAGGTTCGGTACGCTCGATCTGTTCCGCGCGCCGGATGTCCCGCCCATTCATACCGTTTTGGTCGGCAAGGGCGGTTCGCTCGCCTATGGCGCAAAGGGGATTGGAGAAATCAGCAGCATTCCCACCGCGCCCGCCGTTGCGCTCGCCTACGAGCGCTGGGATGGAAAATCACGCACAGAGCTGCCGCTTGTCGATACGCCCTACGGCAAAAAACCTGCGGATAAGCAGTAAAAGTTACACAAAATCAAACATACGCACGTAACATTATAATAAGCAAACCGTGTCTCAGAAAGGAACAAAACCATGAAACAAACCATTCAAACCACATCTGCCCCCGCCGCCATCGGTCCCTACGCGCAGGGTATTGCAACCGATACGCTCATCTTCACTTCCGGTCAGCTACCCATTGACGCTAACGGAACCATGCCGTTGGATATCAAAATCCAAACACAGATCAGCCTGCAAAACCTCAAAGCCGTGGTGGAGTCCGGCGGTGGTAGCCTGCAAAGCATTCTCAAAACCACCGTATTTCTCAAGGACATGAACGATTTCGCCGCAATGAACGAGGTATACGCGCAATTTTTCGACCCGCATTTCCCCGCCCGCTCCTGCGTGGAGGTCGCGCGGCTTCCCAAAGACGCGCTGGTGGAAATTGAGTGTATCGCATACCGCGATTAGAGCAACCGGTTAAACCCGCCTGTTTTGTCGCGCACTTTTTGCGCAGCATCCTCCCTGTCCGCCCCTTGCGCGCACCCAAATTCCGCACAGAAAAACGACTGCCGAGGCAATGCCCGGCAGCCGTTTTGTCGTTTCACGCTTTACATAGTAAGCATATATTATACGCCCTTCTTGTTGTTCTCAATCTGCGCCAATTCCGTCCAGTTGGTCGTGTTGGTGTGATTCGGCAGCGGCATAATGCGCGCGTTTACCGCATCCACAATCCAGCTTGCCTGCGGGAAGAAGTGATGCTCCAGCTCGTGCGCCGGCGTAATCCAGTTCTTCGCGCCCACCACAACCGGCGGTGCGTCCAGATAGTCAAACGCCAGCTCCGTGATGGTCTGCGCCAAATCTTTCAGGTGCGAACCTCTCTCGCAAGCGTCGCCCGTCACAATCACTTTGCCCGTTTTCTTCACAGATTCCAGCACAAGATCATAGTTAAACGGCACCAGCGAACGCGCGTCGATGACTTCTGCGGATACGCCGTACTTTTCTTCCAAAATCTTCGCCGCTTCCATTGCGCGATACAGTGTCGCACCAATGGACAAAATCGTCAGGTCTTTGCCTTCGCGTTTGATGTCCGGCTCGCCGATCTTCACTTCATAATATTCTGTCGGCACTTCCTTCTGGAATTGCTCACCAAAGTCATACAGTCTCTGGCTCTCAAGGAAGATCACCGGATCACTGCCGTTCAGCGCCGCATTCAGCAAGCCCTTTGTGTCATAAGGGGTCGCAGGGAATACCACTTTAAGGCCCGGAATGTGTGTGCACAGCGCAGACCAATCCTGCGAGTGCTGTGCGCCGTATTTCGATCCCACAGACATACGCAGCACAAACGGCATTTTCAGCACGTCGCCGCTCATCGCCTGCCATTTGCTCATCTGATTGAACACTTCGTCGCCTGCACGTCCGAGGAAGTCAATGTACATCAGCTCGGACATCACGCGTCCGCCGCACATTGCATAGCCAACGGAAGTACCCACAATCGCCGCCTCGGAAATCGGGGAGTTGAAGAAGCGATGATACGGAATGGATTCCGTCACGCCGCCGTAAGCGCCAAATGCGCCGCCCCAATCGCGGTGATCTTCACCATACGCAATGAAGGTCGGGTCTTGATAGAATTTATCCATCGCCGCCTCAAAAATCGCGTCGCGCACCTGATATACTTTGTTCTTGGAAACCGGCTTGCCGTTTTCGTCGTAAGCGCTTCTGACCTTTTTGGCAATCTTCTGCACACGCGGATTCTCGTCCTTGGGCATCAGCACGTCCGGCTTGCGGGTGGTGTCCATGCTCGGAATCTCCAAGTTCGTGAACATCATGTCCGCGATTGCGTTCGGGTCTTTATCGAGGTCAATGCGGGGGGAGATCACTTCGTCCTTCCCCAGCTTCACCGCCCATGTCATATCCTTGCGGATCAACAGTTCAATGTCTTTCAGCTCCTGCTCGCTCGCAACCCCGGCCTCCATCAGCTGTTTGCCGAATGCGATGATGGAATCCTGTTCTTCCCACATGGCAATCTCTTCTTTGGTTCTGTAAGAAGAAGAGTCAGACGGGCTGTGACCGGAAATGCGGTATGTCACCACATCCAGCAGCACGGGGCCTTTGCGCTCTTCGATGATTTTGCGCTTTCTGCGATAAGCGTCGATCACGGCAAGCGGGTTGTAGCCGTCGATGCGCTCCGCGTGCATCGCGTCGGGGTTGATGCCCGCCGCCAAACGCGCCACTTCCTGATATCCCATGGTCTCACCGGCGGTCTGTCCGCCCATGCCATAGCTGTTGTTCCAAATGTTATAGATGATAGGCAGCCCGCCGTTGTGCGCGCCGTCCCAAAGTTCTTTAAGCTGATCCATGGAAGCAAAGTTCATGGATTCATAAACAGGGCCGCAGCCAATGGAGCCGTCACCGATGTTGCAGACCACCATGCCGTCCTTGTCGTTGACGCGCTTGTACAGCGCCGCACCCGTAGAAATCGGCGCACTGCCGCCTACAATCGCGTTGTTCGGATATACGCCAAAGGGCGTAAAGAATGCGTGCATCGATCCGCCCAACCCGCGGTTGAACCCGGTCTGTCTGCCCCATGTCTCGGCAATCATGCCGTACAGCAGAAATTGACGCGCTTTGTCCTTCACAGAGGTATATTCAGTGTGCTCTTTCACAACCTTGTAGGTGTCGCCGTCAAAGAAGGTCTCCATGATTTCGGTGAGCTGCTCGTCCGAAAGCTTTTCGATTGCAGACATCCCCTTTGCAAGAATTTCACCGTGGCTGCGGTGCGATCCAAAGCAAAAGTCCTCAATGCCGAGGTCAAACGCCTGACCAACATACGCCGCTTCCTGCCCGATACCCAAATGCGCCGGGCCCGGATGGTTGTATTCAATGCCCTCATACTGGTTTGTGGTCTTGATGAGGTTGAGCATGGTTTCAAATTCGCGCACCACCCACATATCGCGGTAGATGTTCAGGAATTCTTTTTTCGTGAAGTTCTTTTTCTCGTCCTTCACGGTTTTCTGATAGGTATTCATGGGGATATCCGGAATTTTAATGGTTCCCGGAGCTCTCATTTTGCTGGGTTCGATGACCAATTTCTTTGTCATGTTGTTTTCTCCTTATTTGATCTAATCTTTATTACTCGCAGCATCGTACAAGTTTTATTGCCGTTTTGTCACTCCATGTGTGCCAAAGGCCGGATGGAGAGCATGCTAGTCAAGGCGCAAGGCATTTCAAATTCATTGTCTCGCTTTTCTGCCATCATTGCGGTAGGCGGATGCAGTTTGGATGTTCCAAAATGCGCAGCGCGCCGATATTGTTACTACTCTCAAATTTCAGCTATAAATGAATGTGGGTCGCGTTTTTCGAGGGAACGCAGGATGCAATAGAGCTTCAAGGTTCATTGCGATCTGCGTGAGCCGACAAAAGGCGCGAGATGCGTCATTTACAGTTGAAAGATGGCCTCGCGGATGATCTCACATACGGTCGGATGCGGAAACACAATCTTCTTAATCTCGTCAATGGTCAGCTCCTTGGTGATGAGTGCGTCCGCGCCCCAAATGATTTCAGATGCGTAGTTGCAGATCATGTGCACGCCAATGAGCTTGTTCCATTTGTTGTCCACGATGATTTTGCAGATGCCGTCGCCGCCTTCATTCTCTGCGACATAACGCCCCGCATAACGCATGCTGATGGACTTCACGGTCACATCCAGCCCCTTCGCCTTTGCGGATTGCTCGGTCTCGCCGACGCCCGCCACTTCGGGGTTGGTGTAAATCACGCCGGGGATGGCGTTATACTTCATCTTGTCACGCTGTCCCAGCATGTTGTTGATGGCGACTTCCGCCTCACGATACGCCGTGTGCGCCAGCATGGATTTTCCGTTTACGTCGCCCGCCGCATATACTTCGCTTTGGTTGGTCTGCATCTGCTCGTTGGTCACGATCGCGCCGCGCTCGGTCAGCACGTCAATGCTCTCAAGACCAATGCCCGCCGTATTCGCGCGTCTGCCAATGGCAACCAGCGTCTTGTCACAAACCGCCTTCTGCGTCTGTCCGTTTTCTTCATAGACCACCGCGCCGTTTTCAATCTTGATGACTTTGCAGCCCATCTTAAACGTGATGCCCTTTTTCTCGTAGTTTTTCTTGAGCAGCGATGCAATCTCGCCGTCAATGGGGCCGCCAATCTGCTCCAGCATCTCAATCACGGTCACTTCGCTTCCTGCGGAATTGAAGTAGCTTGCCATTTCCAAACCGATCACGCCGCCGCCGATGACCACCAGCTTCGAAGGTACAGCCGGAATGTCCAAAATCTCGCGGTTGGTCAGCGCAAATCCCGCTTCAAATTGCTCTTTCAAGCCGTCGATGGGGGGCATTGCCGCCTCGCTGCCCGTCGCAATCAACAAGCGCTTGCCTTCATAGGTCTTGCCGTCTGCTTCCACCGCATAACCACCGTTTGCACGGCCTTTGATGACGCCGTTTGCAACCACCCATTCCACGCCAAGGCCCTTGAGCATCGCCGCAATCCCGCCGGTAAGCTGCTTCACCACTTTGTTTTTGCGTGCAATCACCGCCGGATGGTCAATCTCAATACCCTTGCAAATCACGCCATACTTGTCGCCGTGCGATGCGCCGTCGCTGAGCTTTGCAGAATACAGCAACGTCTTGGAGGGGATGCAGCCTTCGTTCAGGCACACGCCGCCCACATTACGTTTTTCAATCAGAATCACCTTCATGCCCGCGTGCGCCGCGCGCTCGCAAGCCAGATACCCCGCAGGGCCGCCGCCCAGTACAATCAAATCTACCATCTTTTATGCCCCCTTACTTCGCCAGCAGAGCGGTGAAGTTTTCCAGCGCCTTGCACAGCTCCTGCACAAAGCGGGAAGCCGGCGCGCCGTCCAATGCTCTGTGGTCGTAGGTGAGGGAAAGCCCCATCGCCTGATACGGCTTCATTTCGCCGTTCACCATCTTCACGCGGGTCTGAATGTTGTTCACACCCAAAATACCGGTCTGCGGCGGATTCACCACAGGGGTAAAGTGTTCCACGCCAAACGCGCCAAGGTTGGAAATCGTGAAGGAGGCTCCCGTCAGATAATCCGGCGAAATCGTGCCTTCCTGCGCCATCTTTGCAACGCGCTTCGCCTCCGCGGAAATTTCGTTAAGCGTCATCTTGTTCGCGCCAAAAATGGTGGGAACCAGCAAGCCGCGGGGCGTGTCTACCGCCATACCAATGTTGACGTCCGTAAAGTAGCGCATCTTGTCATCCAAGAAGTGCGCATTCAAATCCTTGTGATTCAAAATGATGCGGGAAACCGCAAACAGAATGAAATCGTTGAATGTGATGTTGCCAAGCCCCATCGCCTCTCCGCTCTCTTTGATGGTCTTGCGGTACGCCATAATCTGCGTCGCATCAAAGGAAAAGGAGTGCGTCAGCTGTGCCATGCTCGCAATGGAGTGGTGCATCGCCTTTGCAATCACCTTGCGGATGTTGGTCAGCGGCACATCTTCAAATGCAGCCACAGGCGCGCTTGCCGCGCTTACCGCAGGAGCTGCCGTCGGCGCTTCCGCCGTGAAGCCCTGCTTGGACAGTTCCAGCACATCACGCTCGATGATTCTGCCATTCGGGCCGGTGGGCACCGCTCTGCCCAGGTCAAGATTCATATTCTGTGCAATTCCGCGCGCACGCGGAGAAATCTTCACACGGTCACCCTCCACCGCGCTGCCGGTTGCCGCCACAGGAGCCGTAGCCACCGGCGCAGCCGCCACCGCAGGCGCTTCGGTCTGTTCAGGCGCAGGCGCCGCGCCGCCGCCGGATGTAAACGCGGAAATGTCCTCACCGGGTTCACCAATCACGGCAACGTTGTCCAGGCAAGGCACATCGTCGCCTTCTTCCGCTAAAATCGCCAGCAACGTTCCCGCCGCCTTGGCTTCTTCGTCAAACGCCGCCTTGTCTGTTTCGTAAGAAAATAAAATATCGCCCTCCGCAACAGCATCACCCACTTTTTTGTTCCATTTGGTGATGATGCAGCTTTCGACCGATTGTCCCTGCCGCGGCATGATGATTGCAACTGCCATAAAAAGTACCTCCGATAATTAATACTTGTTCCTTCACCGATTTGGTGTTCAGAGTTTCTGTGAATTTTGTTTCATACTTATCATAATTCACGAAATTCTGTTAATTTTTAACATTTTATGTGATTATTGTAACAAAAGTGCATGTTTCTGTCAATGCGTTTTCAAGATTTCAGCACCGGAATTTTATTGCAATTTTCGCACTATTTTTCCGCTGTTCCCTCACGCCCAAAATTCTGCTATACTCATACCATATTATATAATGAAGATAACCGATCGGAGTAACCCATGCAAAAAAACGAGACCCTTCTCTTAACCATAGATGACCTCTCCACCGAAGGTCAGGCAATCGCCCACCATGAAGGCATGGCGATTTTTTTAGACGGCGCGTTGCCGGGCGAAACCGTGCGCGCCAAAATCATCGCGCTCAAAAAGAATTATGCCGTGGGCAAGCTGGAAGAAGTTGTCACGCCTTCCCCGCAGCGCGTTCAGCCGCCCTGCCCCGTGTTCTCGCGCTGCGGCGGTTGCACCCTGCAACACTTGGAATATGCCGGACAACTGCAATATAAGCACGCGCATGTACAAAACTGTATGCAGCGCATCGCCAAATTGGATGTACCCGTGCTGTTCCCGCTGCCCGCACGGCAGCCCTATCATTATCGCAACAAAGCATCCTTCCCCGTGCAAATGGATGTTGCGCCGCTCATCGGGTTCTATGCACGTCACTCGCATAAGCTGGTCGATCTGGAAGATTGCCTCATCCAGCAGGGAGAAATGCGCCTGTTGCTGGCGCAGCTGCGTGTGTTTTTGACCAAATATGCCATTGCCGTATATGATGAAGCCACACACAAAGGCTTGTTGCGTCACATCCTCGTGCGCACCAATGCCGCAGGGCATATCATGCTTGTATTTGTGCTCAATGGCAAGGAGCTACCCCATCAAAAGGAGCTGGGCGTGTTGCTCACACTGGTGCTTCCACAAATCAAAAGTATCATGGTCAATGTCAACACCAAAAAAGGCAATCAGATTTTAGGAAATTCTTCCTATTGTATATATGGTCGTGATCACATCTACGAGACGATAGATGATCTGGAATTCAAAATCGGTGCGCAGAGTTTTTTGCAGGTAAACACACCCCAAACCGCGCTTCTCTACCACACCCTGCTTGATCTACTCCACCTCAACTCTACCGATACAGTACTGGATCTCTACTGCGGCGCAGGTACCATTTCTCTGTTTTTGGCACGGCACTGCAAACAGGTCTATGGCATCGAAATCGTGCCTCAGGCCGTGGAAAATGCAAGCTTTAACGCCGCACTAAACGGCATTGAAAACGCTCAGTTTTTGGAAGGCGACGTGGACAACGTATTGCCCAAATTACTGCGCGAACAAGCACCCACCGCCATTGTGGTAGACCCGCCGCGCAAAGGACTAAGCGAGGCACTCATCGCCACCATCGCCCAAACAGGCGTGCCCAAAATCGGCTATGTCTCCTGCAACCCGTCCACCCTCGCGCGTGATCTCGCACTCTTTGCGCAATCCGGTTACTTGCCTGAATTGATTCAGCCCGTGGACATGTTCCCGCAAACGACGCATGTGGAAAGTATTGTTCTTTTGACTAAAGCACAGAAGTAGAAACGTAAAAAAATCCTTTTGGAAAGCGTTTTTTACGATTTCAAAGCAAAATATCATCTTTGAACAAACGGTTTCCATTCGTGGAAAACCCAAGAAATTTTTGCAGGTTTGGCAGACAAAAATATTCGACCTAATTTCGAGAGAGGAGATATAGCGAATGACTTCAAGGGGAAAAAGTATAAATCTGTTTTTGATGGATGGAGAAGCCAGTGGGCGAATAAAATGTACACTGGCGAATTGGACGGGAATTGCATATAGGATCCCAAGAACAGAATTAGAAAAAAGCAAAGAGCGTGATGACCTTAAGCAGAGCGGAGTTTATTTTCTTTTTGGAACTTCAGACCAAACAGGAAAAAGTGCCGTTTACATTGGGCAGGCCGGTGCCAGAAAAAATGGAGAAGGCATACTTAATAGGCTGCAAGAACATAAGCGAAATCCCGAGAAGGATTATTGGACCGAAGCTATTGTATTCACTACAACGAATAACTCCTTTGGCCCCACAGAAATAAGCTACTTAGAGAGTCGCTTTTGCAATCTTGCATTGAAAGCTAAGCGGTATGTAGTAAAAAACGGAAATGATCCCACTCCAGGAAATATTACAGAAGAGAAAGAAAGCGAACTTGAGGAGTTTATTGACTACGCAAGAATTATTATGGGAACTTTGGGGCACAAAGTGTTTGTTCCTCTCACCGAAAGCAAAGCGGTAGAATCACCGTCTGATGTGGGTTCCGTTGAAACGATTCTTCGGCTGAAAAGAAATATTAAAGATGTTGGAACAATTGAAGCAGCAGGAAAACAAACTTCAGAAGGGTTTGTTGTTTTAAAAGGAACTCATATCTCACCGACTGATGACAATACAATTCCTAGTATTCTACAGGAACAAAGAAAAAACGTTGCACTGGATGATAATGGGTGTCTCATAGATGATATATTATTTAATAGTCCATCATATGCAGCTATGTTTGTTTTTGGCAAAAGCGCAAATGGATTGACTTCTTGGAAAACAGAAGATGGAATAACATTAAAAGACATTGAACAAAAAGCTGATTTATAAAGTCTTTCATTCCTGTGTGGCTACATTTGTATGACTGAAAATATGGGCTTCTCGATGGTCGGGTTATCGTCCTTGCTCTCGAATTTCTGTCACCTTCCTTTTCCCCACAAACCCCCTCACTTCCCGTTGCGCATCGCTTCCAGCGGGCTCATGCGCGTCGCCTTTTTTGCCGGGTATACACCGGAGATCACGCCCACCGCCACGGCAATCAGCACCGCGCCCATGGGCAGCCACGCAGGAATTTCAATCTTCATACCCTCGCTGAAATACATTCCCAAAAAACTGGTCTGTCCGCTGCCTGTGTTGATGATGAGTACAATGATATAGCTGACCGCCGCACCGATCAATCCGCCGAGCAGCCCTACCATGGCCGCTTCGGTCAAAAACAAAGCGCGTATCTTGCGCACGCGCATCCCCACCACTTTCATAATGCCAATCTCCCGCCGCCGCTCCAGCACGCTTGCATACATCGTGTTTGCAATGCCAATCGCCGATACAAACAAGGAAATAAATCCAATCGCCAAAAGCTGCCCCTGTTGCCGTGCTTGCTCCTCCTGTACCTGCGTAATCCATTCGATGGGGCTGTATGCCTCGACCCCGAATTTTTTAATTTCTTCTAATACGGATTGCACGTTCGCCATGTCGTCCGCTATCACCACCGCACTCTGATATTTATTTAATTGAATGCCCAGTGTTTTTGTCAACTCACGATTTTCGCGGATCAGCCGCTTTGCCATGTCCAGCGACAGATAGGATTGAAAAGACTGCTCATTTTGTCCTTCCTCCTGTATGCCCGACACTTTCACGCGATATCCCAAAGACGGCGGCGCGTCCTGCATTTGCGGATATCCCAGCTCCGCGTCAAATTCCGTATTCAGAAAATCAATGTCCGGCACATATTTTAGATATGCTTCGTAGTTCATTGTGTCCGGCGGATTCGCTTCGTCGACAAACTGCCGCACTGCATCCGCGCTGAGAACAAGCGTGGGCATAGCGTCCGCATCCGAAAACAAACGCCCCTCTTTCAGCTTCAAATCCAACACATCCGCATCCGTTGCAATCACCTGAACAACCGCGGTATATTTCCCCGTCTGCAGTGTCAACGGCATGCTGATCTGCGGCGAAACCGCCCTCACATGCTCCAGTCCCGCAATCTGCTCCAGCATGCTGTCTGTGATGCCTCCCGTCGCACCGGGTGTAGCTGCAAAGCTGTTGATGGAAATACGCGTCAAACTCTGCCCTTCCAACATCTGACTGCGAAATTGCCTGTAATTGGACAGACCGATTCCAAACATCAGAATAATGCACACCGTCCCGATGATAACGCCCGTCACGGTCAGCATCGTGCGTGTTTTACGCCTCCGCAACCCTGTGAATGCCATATGCAATAACTCTTTGGTTTTCATACTTCACCCCCTATCTTTCTTTTTAGAAAAAAAGAAAGAAACAAAGAAAAATCACTCTTTATTTTATCTTGCTCACCATCACCAAACGATACCGCCCACGGCTCTGCTCCCCTGCGCTACCCTATCTTTCTTTTTAGAAAAAAAGAAAGAAACAAAGAAAAATCACTCTTTATTTTATCTTGCTCACCATCACCAAACGATACCGCCCACGGCTCTGCTCCCCTGCGCTACCCTATCTTTCTTTTTAGAAAAAAAGAAAGATAGAAAAATCACTCTCTACTTGATCCCGCTTACCATCACAAAACGATAACGCCTTACGGCTCCGTTTCCCAGCACTGGCCGCAAAACCGCTACCCT
Organism: uncultured Christensenellaceae bacterium; assembly: GCA_964454685.1. Lineage (GTDB taxonomy): Bacteria > Bacillota > Clostridia > Christensenellales > Christensenellaceae > CAYVTZ01. The sequence continues at coordinate 10,060 of CAYVTZ010000030.1, read as the reverse complement.
TCCATTCAATATTCCTCATCCTCACGCATTCTGCGCTTTCTCACAACCACATACCGCACAATCAGAATCGCCGCAATCACACCGCCCAATATGATAATCGAAATCCACCATTGGAACGGCTCAGTTTTCTCTTCCTCCGGCTCCGGCTCCGGGGTGTTAATGACCGGTGGGTTGATGGTGGTGGAAAATAAGATTTCTTCGGATAATGCGTTACCGTATTCATCTTCAAATGCGATGGTTATGTTACCGCTTGTTTCCCCATATTTTTCCTCGCTTCCATCCGTCATTTCTTTTGTTCCCACAAACACATACAATTCTCCGCGTTTGGATGCGCCTGCATCAATATTTCCTAAAAATGCGCTGCCTTCAGGAATTAAGCCCTGCGCGCTTAGGGTGCAACGGACATTATATAGCGTGCTTTTCCCCATGTTGAGCACGTTAAGAGGCACTGAAATGGTGTCCCCTGCATTCACACTTTTCGGGATGTTCGGCTCGTCAAACTCCATACGCAACGGCTGCGTCACATTCACCAGCGCTTGTTCCGTTGTGGTGTATGCCTCCGTTTTGGCATTTTCATAGCTGATCTCAAACAAAATCTTCTGGGTGGCAGGCTTCGCATCCGCGCGCAGCTGCATTGTTAGCCCTACGTCAAAGGTGTCCTCTGCCCCAATCTTCTCAAAGAAAAACGCGCCGGTTGCATCCTTTGGGATGATATCCGTTCCCTCGCCTTTCACGACAACCTTTACATTATATAATGCTTGATCTTGATTGGTGTTTTTCAGTGTTGCAGACAGTTCAAACGTACTGCCCGCCTGTACCAAAGAAGGGTTTGTCGCATATTCGCTCAAAATGATTTTGGCTTGTTGCAGCGGCGCTTCTGATGGTTCGGGCGTGGGAGACGGTTCCGGTGTGGGCGTTGCCTCGGGGTCGATGCCGTCCGTGATCGTCACATACAGCGTAAACTCCTGCGTGAAGGGCGTGCCGTCCTTGGACGTGCCCTGCATGGTGAAGATCACCGGATACCGTCCCATTTTGCGCCGCTCGGTCAGTGGCAAGTTGATCATCGTAACATACGATTTCACCGTTTTTGCGCCGCCGTTGACAAGATGCTCGCGTAGCTTGATGGTCTGATCGTAATTACCAAACACAAAGGGAGAGCTGGCCGGATCACCAAGGTTCACACTCACATTCACACGGTTTCCCTCGATGCTCCCCTGCTCCGCTACCACAGGCAGCACCAGCAGCGCAGCGCCATTCCCCACCAGCGGCACATATCCCTCGCGATACGCTTTGTCCATTCCTTCATACACGTGCGCATTGTCTATTACCAGCGTCACCGCCTCAGGCTGTGGCACATTCGAAGGGGACGGCGCAGGTGGTGGTTCGGGCGTTGCTGCGCTCCCGGCCCCGGCAGATTCGGACGGCACTTCCTGTGTTGCAGCCGTTTCTGCCTCTTGTGTCACTGCACCGGAAACGATTACCTCTTCTGCAAACGCCGTAAGGGTGGCACTCAGCATCAATAGAATGATTCCTATACCTGCAACAATTTTTTTCATATATTTCTTCCTCGCTTCATTTCTTTTTACTTTCTATGTATCCGCATCTCAGCGTTCGCGCACAGTCAGGTTGGACTGAAAGCGTGTCAGTCAAAGGTGCAAGCCTTTGCAAAAGACGAGATTGAATATGCAATTCATCGAGTTTTTGCACAAGGCGGCAACGATTAAAACCGTTTTCTTCCGATTAATTTCATCAAGGAAAACGGCGGTTACACGTTTTCAAACAGTCTGACTCCAGTCTGACACGATTGCCCCATCCTCTATGCGCAACACCCTGTCTGCACATTGTGCCTTGCTTTCGTCATGCGTGACCATCACCAGTGTTGTTCCGCTCTTCATGCGCATCTGTATCAACAGCTCCATCATCTGCTCCGCGGTCGCACTGTCCAGATTCCCTGTCGGCTCATCCGCAAAGAGAATCTTCGGTTGCGCAATCAACGCCCGCGCAATGGCTACGCGTTGTTGCTGTCCGCCGGATAGTTCATCCGGGTCATGTTCCAAATGCGCCGGCAATCCCAATTCGCTTAGCAACACTCGCGCACGCGCGTTGCGTTGCTTCTCCGGCACACCCTGCAACATCAGCGGAAACGCGGCGTTTTCCAATGTGGAAAGTGTGTCCATCAGGTTAAAGGACTGGAACACGAACCCCACATGCGCCAAGCGAAACTGCACCAGCTCATCCTCGCTCATTTTGTGGATGGGCTGCCCAAGCATACAAATTTCCCCCATCGTCGGCTTTTCCAGCCCCGCCATCAGATTCAGTAACGTGGATTTCCCGCTGCCCGATGTGCCCACAATGGCGACAAATTCGCCCTCCGCAATGTCCATGTCAATTCCTTGCAACGCTTTAAAGCGGATTTTTTTGGTTTTGTATATTTTCACGAGATTGCGCACTGCAATGATTGGCACGTTGCTGTTGCGCCTTCGCGTATTTATGCTTGCGTTCATTTTTTCTCCTTCACATTCATGGACTCCGCCCAAACCCGCCGGGAACAAAGCCCCCAGATCCCGGCGGCACCGTGCCGCCGCGCATTCGCGATTCATTTACACGCTTATTTTTGCCATTTCTCTCGCGCTCCAGTCATTCTGTATTAGCATATTTCACATTTCTTCTAAAAGATTTGAATTCTCCAAAGCAAAACGCATCCTCACCCATTTCGAGCTGTACCGCAACCGCCCAAGATCGCCGCGCAGGCAGCTCTTCTTTCTTCCTTGCCGTTTCGAGTGCTTTGCAGGAGTGCAGTTTGGAGATTCCAAAGCTAGGCAGGCTGAGAGCGTACCCAATTCCATTGCCATTTTGAGCTGAA
>CAYVTZ010000030.1:0-7097 GCA_964454685.1 uncultured Christensenellaceae bacterium | reverse complement strand
TCGCCGAAGTCCGCACAGATGCCGCAACCGTCAAAGATCGCCGCGCAGGCAGCTCAAAACCCCCGCGTCCATCTCGCACACAGTATCACACAGCTCCTCAATATCCCCCGCATTGTGGCTCGCCATTAAAACAGTTTTCCCTTGCCCACGCAGACCTTTAATCAGCTCACGCATATCTGCCACACCGTGTTTATCCAGGCCATTAAACGGCTCATCCAAAATCAGCAGAAAAGGATCTTCCATGATTGCTTGTGCAATGCCCAGCCGTTGCCGCATCCCGAGGGAATATTTGCTCACATGTTTTTTCATGTTCGGGTCAAGCCCCACGCGCCGAATCGCCGCTCTCACTTCTTTTTCCCCAATCCTCTTTTTGAGAGATGCCAAAATCTGCAAGTTCTTAAACCCCGAAAGCGCGGGAAGAAACCCGGGCGTTTCAATTATGATGCCCATGTCCTGCGGGAAATCCATATCCTTGCCTACCTGCTCATAATCCACAAAGATTTTGCCGCTGCTTGGCCGCAAAAATCCACAGATACATTTCATCAGTACGGTTTTTCCGCTGCCGTTGTTCCCCACTATCCCGTGAATTTTTCCTGTTTCAAAGTCGTGCGATACATCCCGCAGCACGGTTTCTTCCCCAAAATTTTTACACACATGTTGTATGCTGATTGCGATATCGTTCATTGCTTCCTTATTTCCTTTGCCTCTGTTTTGTTAACCAATTAGTACATATTGATTCATTATTCCTAGAAGCAACAAATGCGCAGGATAAAAAATATAAAAAGACCATTTTGCAAATGCCCCTCCCTTTCCTAACTTTTTATTGTATACCTTCAAAATATATAAAGAACAAAACATCCCGAGTATTTGCATCTGATCCAAAGAAAAATGTTGCATCCTTATTGATAATTCCACGTAAGGCATTGTGACCATAAGAACAAGAATAGTAAATACAAAGTATTTCATCGAATCGTTGTCATAGAAATAGTCAAAAGCTAAAATAAATACTATCGCAATATATCCCCAATCGCAGAAAGTAGATGCAACAAATATCAAACACAGCAAAACAATTTTAATTCCTTTTCTGTGAACTTCATTGTTGATTCGTAAAGCTAACAAACCCAACAGCAAGGTGAAAATTACGTTTAGCTGTAAGTAATTGCCCATATCCGGCAACATTCCAGTATTAAAATAAATATATGGAATGTAGCTTATCATCGCAAATATCAACAGTCTTACTGTATATTTCCCGACATTACTTGTATGATGATACCCTTCAACTAACAAAAAAAACACAATTGGTGCCGATATGCTTCCGGCAAAGCGCATGACAAATTTCAGTGCAGGATCAATGCTCGACACAATAGCAAAATGATCTAGAAACATTGTCACAATTGCAATAAGTTTTAAGGTGGTGTTTGAATACCCTAATTTCATTTGGTTTTTTATTGTCCTCCAAAATATATTTGATTTTTTCACAGTCGGCATAAACGCCAACTGCGAAAAAAATATAAACGTTACACTCGTTTCATTGCAATATCCGGATTCCACGTACTATTCCCATCCGTGTAAACCCACTGTCCTGTGTTTCGATGCCCAGCATTTCTCTTAGGCACTATATTCGAGGTCGCTCGTCTCCCTCCATACCACCACACAGCTGATTGCTGCCCTGCGTTACCTGAGATTTTCTGCATATTGAACCATGTAGATGGTCCTACAATGCCATCTGCTACATTCCCTAATACCTTTTGCATATCTGTCACATTGGCACTAGTATTCCCTCCAAACGCACCATCTTCTGTAATTGATTTAGATAGTACATTATTGCTATATCCTTGAATCAGCCTTACCGCTGCGCCATTGCTTCCGTATGCATATTAATAAAACTGTTTGCTCCAGTCAAAGAATGACCAAGAATCAGGTGTTGGTCCCGGTTTAGACTGTGCAAGCGCTGTCATTGAGCCTCCAAACATTACTAATACCATAATCAATAGTGTAATTGCGATCTTATTTTTCATTTGTCGTTCCTCACTTTCATATCGATTTTAACCTTTACAAATTAGTTTGTAGTTCTTGCATCAAAACCCTTATGATTTTTAATGCGCATATTTTTCATCCATTGGTATCACCCCCTTCCTGAAACATCCTTTTCTTGGCCAATACAAGTTCAAAACTCAAATCTTCCCAACTCACTTTTCTTAAATATATTCACATTAATATCCTTTGGTTCGATCAATAATACTTCCGTCAATCGCATTAATCGTCAAGTAAGATTCCGCAAAATAATCATCCAGCATTGCATTATTTTCATCAAAATTCGCGTCTTCAGCCGACTCATTAAAATATATTTTTGCACTTCCGAAGAAGTCCCACGCTGGCACTAACAAATACTCATCATTGTTGTTATATCGAGCCACCCTTGCATATCCTAGCCGAATATCTGAGATAGAAAACTCATATTTTTCAATTTGATTCATCCCAACTATATTTGAATACTTGATCGCCATCTGCCTAAGAAATAATTTTTGTATTTCCTCGAACTCTAATAATGGAGCATGAGCCGCGAACTCTCCCTCAATTTGCATTGGAGAATAATACTGAAATAAATATATCCCATCGTTCCTAACCACCACTATTACTTGTTCTTCCGGCCATGGCTCTCGATAGTCGTCTTCGTCATAATTGGTATTTATTTTTGCATTTGTGTACGTGATTGGAATTCCATTAACTGATCGAGTATAATACAATGAAAAAACCCTTGGTTGCAAATCTAAAGGCGTTGGATCGTATGTGCGCCCAATTACTGGATTTAATGTTGCTCCCGCAAAATCCATTCCTTCTATTCCTATTTCTTTCATCTTACTCTCGGCTATTTTTCGTGCTTCTTCGAGCGAAATGTCTAAGCCAATGGCATCTGATAAGTCTTCGTAGTATTTCACCGATGGAATTTCAGATGTCAGATTGTTTCTTAAATAAGAATAGTGATTGATCTTATTACTTTTATTTTTCATGATGTCGAGATTTAAAGGAACGATATTTCCCGGTTCATATGCATTCACTGAAATCACTTCGCACTCTTGCCCCAAAAACTCATCAGTGGTTTGAGTAAATTCTCCACTATTTGGAACTAAATGATAGGTCGATGGCAAATCATCCATTTGATTTTTCATCTCAGAAATCACTTTTTTTGTATCTTCATCGCCTCCACTACGCTCATACCTATCAAAATCTGTTTCTTTCAGCAAATCTCTCTCGTTTTGATATTCTGCAATAAGCTGAATTTGTTCGTCTTTTGTAGTGCTTCCCATCGGTCTTGCATCATAAAGCTTCAAATCGCCTGCAAAAGCTGCTATGAACTTGTCCGCTTCTTCTTGCGAAATGTTCTTTGGCTTCACTCTCATAACAGGATATTGCTCCACGTTAGGTATATGAATATTGGCATTCACATCAAGAACTATAGCGCCTTCTCCTGCTTCAATGATCTGCTCCCACCGGTCAGAGCATTGGAATTTTTTGTTTGCCGGCGCGGAATCCTGCTTTTCAATGATTGTCTTCTCTAATGCGTTAGCATTTTTATTTGTTACAGCCACCTTTTCCGGAGATTTTTGACATCCCAAAAACAAAACACACAATAAACATGATGCCAACAACACGATTCGTCCTAATATTTTCATTTGTTTCTTCCCCCTTGTTTTCTTTCTATGCTTGTAGCATGGCTCATTCATATATTCTCGAATCAATCGTTTATCTGCACATTGATTGCATTACATCCTCACCCGTCATTTCCTCCAAAATTGAAATTATATTTGCGCACACCCGCCAATGCAATCATGAACAGCGCCGCAATCACCCCGCCGAAGATTAGGTAAGATTGCCACAATCGCGGCAATAGATCATACCCAAAATTGTGCATATGATAGGTCGCATGATTCAGTGGAGACAGCCAGCCCACCGCTACGTTTGCCTTGTACATCAGCTCGTCCGGCAGGTTAAACATCTGTTTGAATATCTGTGGATTCAGCAAAAACCCAAACAGGCTGTATACAAACACACTCACCACGCCCCAAAACTGCCCCTTGCGCAGATTCACCGCCAGCATCAAAAACACCATCACCAGCGTGTACAAAATCATCAGGATAAAGATTGTGCCCATCACCTCATACGGCGTACTCATCTCCATCGTTTTCACGGAAGAAGGCAGCGCAATCGCCTTGCCCGCACCGGAATATCCCAGCATCGCCGCCGTCTCGCTCCACAAATTCCCAATAAACGCGTTACGCATGCAGATCAGCGAAGTCGCTATCAGGATAAACGCCACATACAAAAGAGTTGCCAATACCACGTAAACCATCTGTCCCAGCAGCCAAGTCCTGCGATTGATGCGCACCAAGTAAAAGGGTGTTCCCGCGCCAATAAAGGGCATGTCCGCAAACAGCAACACCAGCAACAGCGAGGACAGCAGAATGGATGTGGAATCGCCAAACGTCCAAACAAACGCTTCCACAAGCTGCATGGTGACGTTATATTCCTCCGCAAACTTTACCGCCTTGTCCGAAAGCAAAAAGCACAGCACAAACGCCAGCGCAAAGGTGATAATCACCCGTGGATTGCCCTTCCATTGTTTGAAGTTGTATGCTGCTACTTTAAATACATTCATCATACATTCTATTCCCAATCAGGTATTTTTTTCTTGCCCAGTGTGCGCAGGTCGGATGCAGTTTGTCGATGCAGCAAGTGAGGCGCAAAAGTCACGTGCGTTGACCAAGCCAAGTCGCCGCAAAGCGTCAAAATGCGTCGTCATACGTGCGCATCCATCCGCTTCTTCATTAAAACCCCCAACCCCAACGCCGCCACAACAATCAGCTCACCCAAAAACAAAATCACTCCGCCGCTGCCTCCAACCCATGTGTGCGCCTGCAAGATCCACTCCTTGGGATTGAGCACATACAAATCTTGAAAATATCGCTCGCATAAAATAACCAGTACAAAATACAGCACAAAGGGCGCGGCGTACGCCATATATTTGCTCATGGTCAGCGCGGCAAACAAGCTGCCCACCAGCGCCCAAAAGAACCCGCATAAAAAGAACACAAACGCCTTGCCGATATACTGCGCGAAAACCAGTTGCCCCGTCACGTCAATGCCCTCAGGCTGTGCCGCCATCATGTCTCCATATAGCTTTTGCACCTCGTCAGGCGATAGTTCCATCGGCTTAAACACCAAAGCATACACCGCGTACACCACCCAAATCCCCACAAACAGCACCAGCCCGCCGGAAATCCCCGTCACCAGTATTTTACTCGTCAGATACGATCTTCTTCCCGAGCGCGGCAGGCTTTGCCGCAGAAACCGGCTTTTGCAGTCCTCCACAAACGAGATGGTAAAGGGCAGCGTGCACAACACAGGCAAAATAAGCAGCATCACGTCCGAAGACAAGCCAAAAAGGACAGTTTCTTCCACAAATCCGGGCATCAGCCCGCCTTGCGTTTGTCCTTGCAGGATTGGCAAAATCCGCTCAAACGCGCCAAAAAATATGGCAGCAATCATGCCGATAATCCCAGTGATAAAGCCCCACCCACTGATGGCGCGTTTTAGGTCGGTTGTGAATACGTTCAATCCCTCACCCTTTTAAACCAATCGACACTTTAATATCAGCCAACATTTACGGGGTCAACCAACGTTCCATCTACTGCATTGATCGCCACAATTTGTGGAGCAACGTCATTATATGGATTTTCATAATAATCTTTATAGTGATAATAAAAAAACCAAGTGGGAATGCGGATAGCTTCTTGAAACTCGTCTTTTACCGGACGCAGACAGGAGCTTAACACAACATCATATATGTAAATTGGTGAATACGATTCATCGAAAAAGACAGTTGCGTTTTTTATTTGATCTTTCGCAATGGATAATACGTTTTCAAACGGCAATATTTTTGTATTTTCTGTAATTGTTTCTGTGATGCTTGTTGGGTTTCCCCAATAAAAGCTATTAATTCCATCTTCATTTACGAATATATCAATTCTTTCATATGGCCAAGGCATACGATAAGCAACCTCTGTATTCAGAGGATAGCTCGCACTCCATTTTGTATCTTGCAAGACATATCCTCCCTCGCTTCTAAGGTATGTAAAATACCAACCTAACCAAGTCTGTCTTTCACCTGTTGAATCTAAAATGTGCGCCCGATCACTAAAAGCTACATCCATATTTTCTATTCCCAAAGTTGACAGTGCTTCATCGGCAATTTTTTTAGCCTCCTGCCTACTTATATTAACAGGTATTGTATAACCTACGTTGTCATATCTTTCGCCTTTGTTTCTTCCAAAGCCCTCATCTCGAATCCAATTCTCTAATTGCGCAGTACCCATAATATCTTTAGTCATTTGAAAATAATACTTGCCCGCATTAATCGCCAACTCGGTGCTATCATTCAGTGTAAATGTTTTGGATAATGGAAATGTGTATTGCACCTCACTGCTAATTGCCTCAGTTTCGCTTTCATCCGGTGCTTCTGCTAATGCTTGCTCCAACTCGCTAACATATTCCTCTTGCCCCTCCCACGGCTCATAAGTTTGCCTTTCTTTATTCCAAATGCCTAATTTGGCTTCCACAATTAGTTGAGTAATCTGCTGCTTTGTCATAGTTGAGGAGCGAATACCTATTGCATCGGAAGCAAAGTAGTTTACCAGTTTATTCAAAGTTTCATCACCTAATTCATCTTGTCTTATTCTATATATTGGACAGCTTTCGATCTCAGGGACTGTAATATCCGCTGTCGCAATCGCTTCAAGTTTGTCAGAAAACTGAAACTTATCATCCCATCTTTTGGGAAAGGTTTGCTCGTCAATATAGATCAGTCCATCGTCTGATTTATTTTCATTCCATGTTTGAAATAAATAATCTTCATCTTTTCTTATAACAGGCGCTTGCGTTGGTGTCGGCTGACAAGCGGTTGTAATCATGATAATAGGAAATAAAAAGATGATAGGAATAACTAATTTATTTTTCATGATAAAACTACTCCTTTGTACTTTAGACGTAATGTAAAGTTAAATGAAAATTGAGACCTTGCAAGTCTTTCTGGTATGATG
>CAYVTZ010000029.1:0-38769 GCA_964454685.1 uncultured Christensenellaceae bacterium | reverse complement strand
CCTACGATAGGAGGCCCTTTTTATTCAATGTCCGTTTTTCGGGAGGCTGTTCACAAACATCCACGGTCCTTCTTTTATATCCGGTTTATTTTTTGGGCTGATATCCCTTCCCCAGTTCCCGATAATGCGCAATGCGCTCTGCCATGTTTGGAAATTTAGCTTTGGTCTCATCCGAATAGATGCAAGCCGCCGGATTCTCCGTCGTCTCATTCTCATGCCCCACCAACGCCCACGTGCTGTCGCCCAGATGTGCAAACATCGGCTCTCTTAGTTTTTCGCAAATAAAGCTCTGACGCGGCTGGTTGATATCCTCGCCGGAAATCTCAATCAACTGCATCTGCGCGCACTTGCCTATCACGCGCTCAAGCTGCGGCACGGTGTTACGTGACGGCATGTAGGCAATCGCCTCAAAGCCCAACTCCTTGACCACATCAAACAGCTCGTCGAGGAAATCGTCCTCAAATTTCTGCGCCTTCTTGTCGCCTGTGGGGGATTCCCCTACGTCGCCCAAATAGCAGTAGGTCGGGATTACGCCCAGCGTCCGCGCAAACGCCACCACTTCTCTGACGTCAAAGCAGTCGTCTCCGCCTTCAATGAAAAATTTCGGCACCAGCTCGGATTTCAGCACATTCAGCACATCGTATTCATATGCGTAAAAATCCACGTCCAACAGCATCGCCTTAATTTTTTCACCCAGCGCAACGCCCATGTCCCGCTCCATGAAGTCGATTAGCTTCTGCCCTCTGCCAAAACGCTCGATCAGCTTTTTGGTCAGTCCAAACAGAATATGACGTTCGGTGATGCTGCCGCCTTCCGCTGCCATCGAAAGCGGAACCACATCCGCATCAAAGTCCAGTGTCACACCATACTGCTGCGTAAGCGCATTGAGCCGTTCCACCTGTTTGCGGTTGCGCGCATTGCGCTTTTCCCGAATTTTGGAAAGCAATCCGTCCATTGCGTCAATCTGACTGTGCGGCAGACCATGCAGCGCGATGTATGCAATGGTCGGTTCGTCAGGGTTGTTGATCTTCTTCCCGTTCATGCTGGTGTTTGCAAAGCTAACGCGCACTTCGCAGCCAATCGTTGTCGTGATACCCATGCGCTTGCCCGCTTCAATGAATTCGCGCGCTCCGCTGATGGAATCATGGTCAATAATTCCAACTGTACACAGCCCGCTCATCAGTGCCTGATACACCGCCGCCGAGGGCGAGTAAGGCGAAAAGGAATAACATGTGTGTACATGATTGTTTGTGTCCTTGGTCATTGCAGGCGCTTGGATCTCCCCTGCGTCAATCATCGCACGCAGAGCGGAAACCGCATCCAGGCGATCCTCCACCTTGGGCGCATTCAACTGTTTCACTAATTTTTCTTGCTTTTCATTCACGGCGTTTTCTCCTTCATATTCCTGCGATTATTTCGCGGTCAATACTGCGCAGTAGCGCTGGTAAGCCTCTTTCCATGCAGCAGTGTCCTGCGGCTCGTACGTTTTGATTTCCTCGGAAGATTTCACAATCTCGCGCGCTTGCTTCGTGTCTTTGATCTCACCGCTTGCAATCAGCGCTACCGAGATATTCCCCAGCACGGTCGCCTCGTCTGGGCCTGCCGAAACCGGCTTCCCGCTCGCGTTTGCCGTCATCTGGCAAAGCAAACCGCTCTTGGTGCCGCCGCCCAAAATATACACCGTCTTAAAGGTACGCTCCAAGCAGTCCTCCATGCCCATAATGGTGTGGTGGTATTTCAGCGCAAGGCTTTCATCGATGCAGCGCACTACCTCGCCCACCGTCTGGGGTACATACTGCCCGGACTTTTTGCAATGCTCCCGAATGATTGCGGGAATGTTGCCCGGCTTGATGAAATCCGGATGATCCACATCAATAAAGCACTGGAAGGGCTTCGCCTCCTTCGCCATCTGCTCCATTTCCCCAAAACCGTATTCATTGCCTTCCCGAATCCACTGTCTGCGCGACTCTTGAATCAGCCACGTTCCCATAATGTTTTTCAGGAAACGGATGGTTCTGTCCACGCCGCCCTCGTTGGTGTAGTTGTAGCTGCGCGCTTTCTCCGTCAGGCAAGGCTCTGCGATCTCGCTGCCAAGCAAGCTCCATGTGCCGCAGCTGATATACACAAATTCGTCCTCTTGCGTGGGCGTTGCGGCAACCGCGGATGCCGTATCGTGCGATGCAGAGCAAAGCACCATCGCTTTTGGCGCGCCCAGTTCTTCGCAGATTTCGTCGCTCAAATAGCCGCAAACCGTGCCCGGCATCACAATATCACACAAGATGCGGCGCGGAATGCCCACTCGTTCCAGCAATTCATAGTCCCAGTCACGCGCCGATGCGTTCAGCATCTCTGAAGTAGACGCAATCGTGTACTCCGCTTTTTTTTCTCCCGTCAGGAAGTAGTTCAGCAAGTCCGGCGTAAACAGCATCTTGTCTGCACGCTCCAACAATTCCGGCTGCGTTTTCAAAATCGCGTCAAATTGATAGATCGTATTGATCTGAATCTGCTGCACACCCGTCGCCGCATAGATTTCCTCGCGCGGAATGCGCTTGTACAGTTCTTCAAAGTTGTCCGTGCGTTTGTCACGATAATGCACCGGATTCTGAATCAACTGGCCATGCTCGTCCAAAAGACCAAAATCAATGCCCCATGTATCAATACAGATGAGGTCAAACCCACCCATGTTGACCGCCTTGGATATCCCGCGTTTCATTTCATAAAACAATCGCAGAACATCCCAGTACATCGTGCCATTCACCGTCACAGGGTCGTTGGTAAAGCGGTGAATTTCCTCCATTGTAATTCTTCCGTCCACAAACTGCGCCAGCATCGCGCGTCCGCTGGATGCCCCGAAATCGAATGCAAGAACTTTTTTCATACATACTCTCCTTTATTCTTCACCTTTGAACAACGTTCCTCCGGCGATTGTGATTCTGCTTCTTCCCTCTCACCAGAGGCATACACCCTGGTATTTTGACATTCTATATATTGTATCAAATGTGTAATGTTTTTGTCAATTTCTAACATAAAAATGTTTGTTTATATTGCGTCTTTGTTCTCAACCTTGTGAAAAGCGGGCACCTCGCCAAAAAGAACATCTGCTATCGTTACACCCGCTTGTTTGCGTTGGTACAAAAAAAGCCGCTAGAAGCCAGCAGCTTTTTCCTGTTTGTTATAGGCGCACAATGCACTCCCTCAGCACCGGAACTACGGTGTGCGTGTCCTCACGCAGACAGTATTCCAAATCGTCAAACAGCCTCAAACCCAGTAAAAATTCAAAGTGTTTGCAGCCGGTCAAGGCTTCTCTCATGTTACCCTGTGCGCTTCGATACATGCGCAGCGCCACCTCACACAAATCAGTTAACTCCAGCGGCACATTCAATCGCTGCAACCGGTCAATAATGCAGCCTGCCGCAATAATATCGTCCATAGAGAATTGTCCATCCGTGCCCGCACAGACCAAAACGCAATCCTGCCCGATCTCCACAATCTTCTGCGCCGCCGCAGAAGCGTTAATCAACGCCGCCACCAGCACATGATCCACATTAAAGAAATGCTTGATCGCCGCCGCGCCGTTGGTGGTCGCCAAAATGACAACCTTTTCGTCCACCACATTATGTGTATACTCCAAGGGAGAATTGCCCAGATCAAAGCCCCGCACCTTTTCCGCTGCTACTTCGCCGCAGATAAGCGTTTTCCCCTCTGCCGAGCGCGCGATCTCTACCGCCTCATTCGGATCCTCCGCGGGAATAATCCGGTCACACCCATTAGACAGTGCCGTAATAATGGTAGATGACGCGCGCAGCAAATCGATCACAACTGCTGTTTTTCCCACCAGATCAGCCGGCTGAACCCGTTGATAAGCCGACTCACATGAAACTTTCATAACATTCCTCTTTCTTCTTTACTCCTCATTCCCGTACTATTTTGTGCATCAAAATAGCCGATCCAAAAGAAATCCCGTCTACAGCTTGATTTTATTTTCATAGGCGGTTTAGCTATTATACCACCATCCCTTTTAAAATTCAAGCATATTTACCGCGTCAGGGGTTCACCCTGCTTTATTGTGAGAGCCCTCACTCAATAATCGCCCGCGCAAAATCCGCTGCATCAAAAGGCTGCAAATCGTCCACGCCCTCGCCAATTCCAATAAAGCGTACTGGCACTCCCGTCATGTCCTTAACCGCGCAAACCACACCGCCCTTCGCCGTGCCGTCAAGCTTTGTCAGCACAATCCCCGTCAGCGGTGCGCTCTGCATAAAGACTTCCGTCTGCGAAATCGCATTTTGACCGGTTGTGGCATCCACCACAAGGAATGTTTCGCGGTGCGCCTCCGGAAAGCTCTTATCCACCACGCGATTGATCTTTTCCAGCTCGCTCATCAGATTTTTTTTGTTGTGCAACCTTCCCGCCGTGTCAATCATCAGGATGTCGATATTGCCGTGCTTCGCCGCATCCACTGCGTCGTATACCACTGCCGCCGGGTCTGCCCCTTCGTCATATTTGATGACGCGCGCTCCCGTGCGCTCTCCCCACACACTCAACTGCTCCGATGCCGCCGCGCGAAAAGTGTCCCCTGCCGCCAACAGCACCGTCTTGCCCTGTGCGGAAAAGTATGCGGATAGTTTACCGATTGCCGTGGTCTTGCCTACGCCGTTTACTCCCACCACCAGCAACACCGTCGGCGCAGGCGTCTGCAAAGGCTCCGCCTGCATATATTCCGTCAAAATACCAATCAGCAGATCTTTGATCTGCGCCGTGTCCTCAATTTTGTTTTCCTTTACCGTGTCTTTGAGTGATTCAATGATCTTTGTCGTTGTCTCCACACCCAAATCAGAAAGAATCAAAGCCTCTTCCAATTCCTCGAAAAACTCCTCGTCCACCTTGCGAAAATTTTTAAGAACCTGATTCAATTTTTCGGAGATGTTGCTGCGCGTTTTGCTCACGCGCTCTTTGATCTTATCAAAAAATCCCATGTTTTATGCTCCTTCCAATTTTACGGATACAATGTCCGAAACGCCCTTCTCATGCATCGCAACGCCGTATAGTGTGTCGCAAATCGCCATCGACGGTTTGCGGTGCGTAATCACAATAAATTGCAGCTCAACGGAAAGCTTCTTCAAGTATTCCGAGAATCGCACCACGTTTGCATCATCCAGCGGCGCATCGATCTCGTCCAGCAAGCAGATGGGCGATGGATTGATGTCCAGCATCGCAAACAGCAGCGCAATCGCCGTAAACGCTTTTTCACCGCCCGAAAGCAGCGTAATGCTTTGCAGTTTTTTGCCCGGCGGCTCCGCAATAATCTCAATGCCGCATTCCATCACATCATCCTGATCCAGCAGTTCCAGTTCCGCGTGACCCCCACCGAACAGTTCTTTAAACACTCTGGTGAAATTCTCGTTAATGCGTGCAAATTTCTGCGTAAAGCTTTGCTTCATACCGGTCAGCAGGTCACGAATCACAATTTGCAAATCATCTCCCGCCTTCACCAAATCCGCGCGTTGAATGACCAAATCGTCATACCGTTCCTTCACCCGCGCAAAATCCTCAATAGCGTTGGGATTGACCGCGCCCATATCACGCATGCGGCCGCGGATCTCCTCAATCTCACGCGTGGAGGCTTGGAAGGCAAATTCTTCCTTCATTGCCAGCGCGTTCGCATAGGTCAGTCCGTAGTCCTCCCAAATTTTATTTTGCATGCTGTCTAAGTATAATTCATTTTTCTCTTTGGAGGCGATCACGCGATATTTCTGTTCAATCAAATCATTTTTCTTTTGCAGCAACGATTCCAGCCGTCCGTCATGTTCCTCAATCTCCCGTTGCAGCTTTTCGCGCAAAGCAAACAGGCTCTCGCCAGCGCTGCCTGCGCGGATGATGCGCTCCTGCAACGCCGCCAGTTGATTCTCTGTTTCTTGCTGCAATGCCGCTGCGTTCTTCTCTTCCGCGAGAATGGTTTCGGATTGCCGCCGCAAACCTTCCTGCGCTTCTCGCGCCGCAGCGATCAGCTGCCTGATGTGCTGCACATCATTGCTCAAAATATTCTTTTGATTGTTTTGTTCCGCTTGCTCGCGTTCCATTGCCGCCAAAGCGTCTCTGCGCTGCACCGATTCCTGATTGCTGCGCGCAATGCTCTGCTCTGCCTGCTCGTAAGCCTGCTGCGCTTCGTCAAACGCCTGCTGTGCTGTCTCCAATGCACTCCCGCTTTGCTCAATGGTACGGGTCAAGCGCGCCGCCTCCGCCTGCAATTCTAGCAGCGATGTTTTCAGCACGTCAAACGTCTCATCCCGGTCCGCCAATGTCTCTTTTCGCGCGTCCAGCAGTTGTTTTTGCTGTGCATATCCAATTTCCTGATCTCGCAACTGTGCCAGTAATGCTTGCTGCATCCGCTGCTTTTCTGCCAGTTCCGCGCTCAAACGGTCATACTCCTGCACCGCCTTTTGAAGTGTACGCTCCATCTGATCGATCGCACCGGAAAGTTCTTCCAGCATGCGCTTTCGCGCCAGAAGGCTGGTCTTGTTTCCCCTGACGCTTCCCCCCGTGATCACGCCGCCCGGCTTGATGAAATCACCGTCCATCGTCACACAACGAAAGGCATAGTCTGCTCTGCGCATTAGCGCAATCGCGCAATCCATGTCCCGCACGATCACGGTGCGCCCCAACAGGAAGTCAACCGCCGGACGCACATCCTCGCCGCACGTAATCGCCTCGCTTGCCACGCACATCACGCCATCCATCGAAAGATGTTCCCGTTCTTCCCTTTGCAGCAGTCGAACCTTCAATGACTGCGTAGGCAAAAACGTCACCCGTCCCAAATTATGCTTGCGCAAATAGGCGATGATGTCCTTTGCATCCTCGTCTGTATCAACCACCACGTTTTGCAGCGCATTGCCCAAAATGATTTCCACCGGCGTTTCGTATTCCTTGGGTACGGAAATCACCTCCGCCAAAACACCCTTGATTTTAGAAGTGATATTTGCGTCCTTGCGGCTACTGCGGAACAAGTCTCGCACACTGTCAAAATATCCTTCATAGCCCTCCTGCAAATCACTCAACAATCGCTGCTTGGATTGGCTCTCCTTGAGTTTAATTTGCAGCTTTGCATTCTGCTCGGTCAGTTCCTGCTTCTTTTGATTGGCAGCAAACACGTCCTGCGCGGCCTCGTTGATCTGCTTGCGCAGCAGTTCTCCTTGCTGCTCACGCTGCTGCACATCCTCTTCCAGTTGCGCCACATCTGTCTTAAACTGCTCTACCGATTGCTCAAATCTGGTCAATTCCAGTTGCGACGCCTCATGACTTTGCGTAGCCAGTTCCAGTTTGACCTGCGCCTCTCCCAATTCCAGCTTTAATGTCTGTACATCAACGCGCTTTTCTTCCAGCAATGCCCGCGCAGCTTCATAGTTCTCTGCTGCGGCATCGCCCGCACCCGCAATGGACTGCACTTCCTCGCGCAACGCCACAATCTGTGCATATTTTTCGTCTAGTTTGGTGTTGATCTCCTGAATCTGACCATTGATTCCGGCAATTTTTGCTTCATTTTGCGATATTTCCCCTTCATACGCCTCAATGCGCAGGGTGTTCTCCTCCGTCTGGCGCACAAATCCGCTTCGCTTTTCTACGATTAAGTTCCGCTTGCCTTTTAGACGCTCTTGCTCGCTCGAACACTCGCCCAGTTCCAGGCTGTGCTGTTCAATTTTGCTCTGCACCTCTCCAAGCTGCTTCTTGGAATCCGCGCCCTGCACTGAAAACGCCTGAATTTGCCGTGTCGCGTCCTCGTGCTCCTGCTCGATCTCCACCACCTGCTCGTCCAGCTTGACACCGCGTTCCTTGCTGCGGTCATACTGATATAAAAACAGATTGACTTCCAGCGCCTTCAAACGGTCGCGCATCGCCAAATATTCCCGCGCCTCATTCATCTGCTTTTCCAATGGGGAAATCTGGATTTCCAGCTCGGCAATGATGTCCTCTAATCGCACTAGGTTTTCCTGCGTTTTTTGCAGATTGCGCTCCGCTTCCTCTTTCCGCACGCGGTATTTCATAATGCCCGCCGCTTCTTCAAACACCTTGCGGCGCGCAGTGGGCTTGCTGTTTAAAATCTCATCAATGCGCCCCTGCCCAATAATGGAATATCCTTCCTTGCCAATGCCCGTGTCCCGAAACAGCTCCAAAATATCCTTGAGTCTGCATGCTGCATTGTTGATGGTATATTCACTTTCCCCGCTGCGATACATCTTGCGCTTGACTTCAATTTCGGTGAAATCCAAGGGCAAACGATGATCTGCATTATCAAAAATCAGCGCAACTTCGCAATAGCCTTTTCTGCTCCGCTCCACCGTGCCGTTGAAAATAACATCTTGCATCGTCGCGCCGCGCAGATTTTTAGAGCTTTGCTCCCCCAACACCCAGCGGATTGCGTCCGCAATATTGCTTTTTCCGCTGCCGTTCGGACCTACCACACCGGTGATGCCGCTGTTGATCTGTAATTCTTTTTTGTTGTGGAATGACTTGAACCCGTTCAGTTCAATCCGCTTTAAAAACAAATTCCCAACTCGCTTTCTGATAATACCGGTCTTTTTCTATTATGTCGCTTCGCCATTGACGACGCGCACCATCGTATATACGTTCTTAAACTTCTTCTTAAAATATGGGTTGCACAGCTTGAGCACCAAAAAACCCACTGCCGCACCCGCAACACCCAATAACGCCGCAAATGCATCCTTCTCCGGAAAAACCGTCTGCGGAATCACATTGCCCAGCAACACACCCAAAAACAGCATGCCCAGCGGAAACAGATACGCAAGCGCAGAAGATGTATAGGCATTTTTGGTCGTGAAATCCACCTCCACGCGCTGCCCTTCGCGCGCATTGAGCGAATTTTGCACCTCTACCGTGATCTCGTTTTGCCCTGCCAGCAAGCCGCATGCGCCGCACTTGCCACACGCGCTGGTACGCTGAAAGCGCACATACGCCGTGCTTCCTTCCACCCGTTCGATCAAACCTGCTTCTCTCATGCTTTCACTCCCGACAGTTCCCGCACCACTGCGCCCGCCATGAAGAGGCCGCATACCGACGGCACAAAAGAAAGGCTCGCCGGAACGTGCTTTCCTTCCTCCATGATGCGCGACGCCGCAGGCTGCTCGCTCGAACATACCACCTGCAATCGATCAATGCCTCGCTCCTTTAGTTGCTTGCGCAAGATTTTCGCAATCGGGTCATACGTGGTACGAAATAAATCCGTTACCTCAAAACGCTCCGGATACAGTTTGTTCCCCGCACCCATCGCGCTGATGATGGGGATATCCCGCTCCTTACATGTGCAAATCAACAAAATCTTTGACGGAATGCTGTCAATCGCATCCACCACATAATCAAAATGCTGTGCAAAAATCAGTTCTTTTGTACTTTCTTCAAAGAATAGTTCGTGCGTGTCCACGCGTACATGCGAATTGATGTCCATGCCCCGCGCGCGCATCACCAGCGTTTTGTGCTGCCCGATGGTGGATTCCAGCGCCACCAGTTGACGGTTGCAGTTAGAAGGTTTCACGACATCGTTGTCAACAAGCACCACATGCCCCACCCCCGCACGAATCAGCGCCTCCGCCGCAAACGAGCCTACGCCGCCCACGCCGAATACCGCAACCGTAGCCTGCTGCAGCTTTTGCATCGCCGCATCCCCCAGCACTGCGCGCGTTCTCGAATCGTCCATGCTTATTCCTTCACCACGCGCACATGCAGCTCCGCAAGCTGCTTCTCCTCTACCTCGGAGGGCGCATTGGTCATCAGACAGGACGCGTTCTGCACTTTCGGAAACGCGATTACATCACGAATCGAGCTTGCACCCGCCATCAGCATCGCCATGCGGTCAAGTCCATAAGCCAGACCGCCATGCGGCGGCGTACCGTAACGGAACGCTTCCAGCAGAAATCCAAAACGGTTCCACGCTTCTTCCATAGTGAATCCCAACGCTCGGAACATACGCACTTGCAATTCCGCACTGTGAATTCGGATGCTGCCTCCGCCGATCTCGTTGCCGTTGAGCACAATGTCATACGCCTTGGCGCGCACGCGTGCCGGGTCGGTTTCCAGCATGTCCAAATCCTCATCCATCGGCGAGGTGAAGGGATGATGCTTCGCCACATATCTCCCCGCTTCCTCATTATATTCCAACAACGGAAATTCAGTCACCCACAGCAAGTCCCACGTGTTTTCCGGAATCAAATCCAGTTTGTGCGCCAAATGCAGCCGCAGCGCCCCCAGCGCATCATATACCACGTCGTTTTTGTCTGCAACAAACAGCAGCAAATCGCCCTCCTGCGCATCCATCGCCGCAATCAGAGCGTTCATCTCCTCTTCCTTTAAAAACTTCGCAAAGGAGGAGGTCATGCCCTCCGGCTTCAGCGCAGCCCACGCCAGCCCCTTTGCTCCATACGTTTTTACATATTCACCCAGCGCGTCCACTTCCTTACGCGAAAGCTTCAGTGCAGCACCCTTGGCATTGATGCCGCGCACGCTGCCGCCCGCCGCAATCGCGCCGGCAAACACCTTGAATTCCGTACCGGATAGCGCGTCGCTCACATTCGTCAGTTCCAGCCCGAAGCGCGTGTCAGGCTTGTCACTTCCAAAACGGTCCATCGCCTCCGCATAAGTCAAACGCTTGATCGGCAACTGCATTTCAATGCCCATGACCTCTTGAAAGACGCGCTGCATCATACCCTCGTGCACCCGCATCACATCGTCCGTGTCCACAAAGCTCATTTCCGTATCGATCTGCGTAAATTCCGGCTGGCGGTCTGCACGCAAATCCTCGTCACGAAAACATTTCGTGATCTGGAAATATCGATCAAATCCCGAAACCATCAAAATCTGTTTAAACAGCTGCGGCGATTGCGGCAGTGCATAAAAGCTTCCCGCATGAATGCGCGACGGCACCAGATAATCGCGCGCGCCCTCCGGCGTGCTGATTTGCAGCATGGGTGTTTCAATGTCCATAAAACCCTGCTCCACCAAATATCCCCGCGCCGTATTCGCGATCTGGTTGCGCAGCATCAAATTACGCTGCATGTCCGCGCGTCGCAAGTCCAGATAACGGTATTTCAGACGCAATTCCTCGCGGACGCTTGCACCATCCGCCACCACAAAAGGCGGCGTCTCGGCGCCATTTAAAATTTTAAGCTCACTTACCAGCACTTCCAGTTCGCCCGTCGTCACATCAGGATTGATGTTTTCCGGGGTGCGCGCAGCAATTTTTCCTTTCACCGCCAACACAAACTCGTTGCGGATGCTGCTTGCCTTTTCGTATCGTTCCTTACTCAAGTCCGCTTCGTTGAACACAATTTGCATCATCCCGGAACGGTCGCGCAAATACACAAAAATCAGCGCTCCCAAATCCCTGCGCGAATCCGCCCATCCCATCAGTGTCACGTCTTTGCCAATGTCCTCTTTGGTAAATGCGGCGCATAACGCGCTGCGCTTCCATTCCTGCAATAATTCCGTCATTTTGCCTCTCCCAATATCAAATGCAAGTCCTTGATCTGCACCGATTTCTCGCCGCCTTCTTGCATATCTTTCACCGTTACGCAGCCGCTTTCCAGCTCCGCATCGCCAATTACGATCACCGTCTTTGCGCCAATCTTGTCCGCATATTTGAATTGTGCTTTCATGCTGCGCGCGCAGTGATCCATGTCCGCCTTGCAGCCGCGATCACGCAGCTCGTCGATGATCTTCATGGCCGCAACGCGCGCCATATTGCCCTGCGTGCATACAAACACATCCGTCACACTCGGCTGCGGTATCTCAATATGCTCGCTCTCCATCACCAACAGCAGACGCTCAATGCCCATGCCAAAGCCGATTCCCGGCAAGTCCGGTCCGCCAATCTGCTTAATCAGCTTGTCATAACGCCCGCCGCCGCACACCGTTCCCTGCGCGCCGATGGTGTCCGCAATCACTTCAAACACGGTTTTGGTGTAGTAATCCAAACCGCGCACAATGAAGGGATTCACGGCGAAGGGAATGTCCAGCGCCGTCAGATATTCCTTCAACTGCGCAAAATGCACGTCGCATTCCTCACACAAGTGATCGATCATCAGCGGAGCCTGCTCCACCAGCCGTCTACACGTCTCCTCTTTGCAGTCTAAAATGCGCAGCGGATTCTTTTCAAAACGCTGGCGGCATGTCTCGCAAAGCGAATCATAATTTTTGCGCAAAAATTCCTTGAGCAACTCATGATATTGCGGCCTGCATTGGTCGCAGCCAATGCTGTTGATGTTCAGACGCAGCCCCTTTAAGCCCACTGTTTCAAACACACGCAATGCCAAGCGGATAACTTCCGCATCCACACTCGCGTCCTGCGCCCCAAAAACCTCAATGCCAAATTGATGATGCTCGCGCAATCTGCCCGACTGCGGTCGCTCGTACCGGAACACCGGCGTGGAAAGATAATACATCTTCGTGGGCTGTGCGCCCCCCGCAAGGCCGGATTCCACAAAGGCGCGCACCACACCCGCCGTACCCTCCGGCTTGAGCGTGATGGAGCGATCTCCCTTGTCTAAAAAAGTGTACATCTCTTTTTGCACAATGTCCGTCGTGTCTCCCACACCGCGCAAAAAAAGCTCCGTATGCTCAAAAACCGGCGTGCGTACTTCCCGATAGCCCGCACCCGCCGTAATCTGCCGGATGATCTGTTCCAGATACTGCCACTGATAGCTTTGCTGTGGCAAAATGTCCTTGGTGCCTTTCGGCGCTTTGATGTTCAACACAACCAAACCTCCTCAAAATGAAAAAACGCCCTGTCGCAAGGACGTACGATTCCCGTCACCGCATCGTTGCGGCAGTCATACACTCTTATATCGCCGCTACGAATCTAGGGAATATTATATCGTTTTCAGGCGTTAGTGTCAACTGTTTCGCGCACCGCCGGCTGCTCAAACACGCGCGCCATCGCCGCCCATTTCCATCGTCCGGTCATGGTCTCGCGACGCTTTGCCGCTGAACCTTTCACGAGCGATTCACTCCACATCCATCGCCCGTTTCAGCTTTTTCAATGCTCGCTTTTCAACCTTGCATACAAAGGATTGTGATCGACTCAGGCGCAATGCAACTTCTTGCTGCGTCAAAGGTTGCTTGCCACGCAGCCCATAGCGCAGTTCCGTCACCTCTCGCTCCTCCTCATTCAAGCTTGCGCATAGCTCCTCCATCAGCATCTTGGTCTCAGTATGCGAAAGCCAGTCCCCCAGCAATTCTTCCATCACCTGACCGATCTTGCAGGATCGATTCCAGTTGCACTGCCGATGCAAATATTGAAACATCTCATTCTTAATGCACTTGGCGGCGTAAGTGGAAAAACGCACTTCGCGCATTCCGTCGTAGTGAGACGCCGCCTGAATCAAACCCAGCATGCCAACAGAAATATAGTCCTCCAGTTCGTTTAACGATCCGTTTGCACTGCAAATGGACTTCGCCAAATGCACCACCAGTCCGGTGTTTTGCTCAATCAGCGCATTGACCGAGCGTGCGGGTGTCAGTTCACTGTCCGCCGTCAGCGTGTTCATTTGTCATCCCCTCCATACCCAAACGTCGCCATAGGCAACATCTTCATTAATTATATTTTATCATTCAGGTATGTCGAAAATTGTAGAACGCTGTCATTTTCACCCAATTTAATGAATTTGATTGCACTCCTCCCATCGTTAAAGCATTGCGGCTTGCTTGTGCGCGCCTAATCAGATGTTTTGTCGACGCACAGGTCTGATATACTTAAAATATCGCTGCGGCTCATAGTAGAAATACATAATTCTTCCGGGTGTCATATCCAAAGCGTAACCCGCCTTGGCAAAATCAAATGTTGCCATTGCCCGTTCGATGCGCTCCTCCACACTGCGATTCTCCTGCTCATAATCAAACGGCCCGTGCTCAAAGACGATGTATTCACCCTCAGGCACTTCCCTGATTAGCATCTGCTGCGGTATCTCTCCGGTGTATTCCAAAGGCAGCCGTACCCCCCAGCACTCACTGCGCAAATATCCCCAATCGCAAAGCCTGCCGCTCGGTTCGTTCAGATACGCCATAATCTGTCCACTCCCGCAGTTGGGTTCCATCCCGCCAACATCGTCCAACTTCCCTTTGATGCTGTCCAGCAGCCCGCAAACAGTTTCTTGATCCTGTCCCGGAATCCGGTTTTGCCTCTGCCAAAAGTCCCAATACCCATTACTCTGTTTGTTTTCAATGTATAGAAACTTGTGCGCAGGAATCTTAACAAAACCAATTTTTACTTCTTCCATGGATTGTTTCAAGCCAATTTCCCCCATTCCAAAATAATATCGGTCAAACGGTGTGATCTTGGTACGCAGCACAAGCGGAACAGGCTTTTTGCGGTAAACGCTCGGCGCGATACCGTACGCCGCCCGAAACGCTCTCGTAAAGGCCTCATGTGAGGAAAAGCCGTATGCCACAGCGATCTCCAGTATGCTCTTGTCGCTGTCTCGTATCTCTTTCAGCGCAAAGGCAAGCTTTCTGCGGCGCAAGTACTCACGCAGCGGCATCCCCGAAATCTCTTTAAACTTTCTCGTTGTGTGAAATGTAGAATACCCCAGTTTGTCGGAAAGGCAGCGCAATGTCAGCGCTTCATCGTTGCCCTCACAAATGCACCTGTCAATTTCATCCACAATCATCTGAATCTGTCTTTGCCACTCGTACATACGCTCACCTCGTTTCAATCCTTGAAAAATAATGCGTGCTGCACAATTAAAAACAACTTCGTGGTTTGGCTTATAAGAGTAATTGTTCAAGTGCAGGGATTTTTGTAAATCCCGTCAAATCAGACGCATTAAATAGATTATATCGCACATAAAGCAATCTCACTTGATTTCTTTTGCTGCATTTATTGCTTTGTTCCTCCAACAAAAAACCCCCGAATCAATCGGGGGTAATCAGACTTCATGGGGTCAGTCGTCAATAATTTCGTTTACAATTTGCTGCAAGTTCGCCGTACTCTGGCGGAAGTCATACTCCGCTTCCTCCCGCGAACGCTTGAGGCTCTCGGTTTCATCGTTCGAAATTTTTAGGATATCATCCAAACGATACCGGCTTTCTTCCGGTTCATGTAATCCGCCGGACAGGTTGTTGATCGATTTTGAAATCTCTGCCGCGTGTCCCGAAAGATCCGTTTCCTTTGCAACATCACCTTGGAACGCCGCATATTGCTCATCCAAAAACTTTTTGAATTTCAGTTTGTATTCCTGGATCAATCGCTCGTGCCGCTTCAGTTCCTGCTGCGCATTTTCCATACGAAGCTGCGTACTTTCAATGACCGTGCGCGCATTCTGATTGGCAATGCTGATGATTTTCTGCGCCTGCGCTTCCGCTTTTTCAATATATGCGGTTGCATTACGCTGCGCCGTCACAACGGCAGCCATCAGCTTTTCTTCAATGTTTTCCAGTTTATCCGCTTTCGCCTTATAGCGGGAAAGCTCGGATTTCAGCGCTTCATTTTTGGCTAGAATGTTCTCATTCTCCTCCATCAACGATTCAAATTGCCGGATCACATCATCCAAAAATTCATCTACCTGCTCCGGGTCATACCCATTGAACTTTTTGGCAAATTCCTTTTCTAAAATGTCTTTCGGTGAAATATTCATGAAAAACCTCTCCTAATTCGTGTTAAACAAGACCGTCGTTTTCAAAATAACGGAAATTAAATTCGTCTTGATGCTGACGGTGCACCGAATCAGCCGCATTTGTTGTCACGTCGATGTTGTACGGGGCAACCACAAAAATGTTTTTTGCCGCCTTACGAATGCTGCCGGAAAGCGCATATACCGCGCCGCTTACAAAATCCAAAATGCGCTGCGCCACATCGGTTTCCAACTCATCCAGGTTCACAATGATCGGTCTCTGGTCACGCAGATTGTCCACAATGCTCTGTGTATCGTCATAAGAGGTCGGCTTGTAAATCAGCACACGAACACGCGAAGTGTCCGGCTCGCTGCCATAATACGAATCCGAAGACCCGCTATATCCGCCGCGCACATCGTCGTTGCCAACAAACGGACGAATGTTATCGTTTCTCTTGGACTGATATCTACGGTTTTCTTCCTGTGCAAAATATGCGTCATCGTTATTATAATTCATATTGTTTTCCATACCCTCTTGAAATTCATCTTCGTAGTAGCTCGGCGCATTGCCGACAGACCCGTCCGTTTCCTCCAACCCGATCAGGTTGAGAAACTTGCTCATTTTTCCCATGAAATCGTTATCCTCCAGAGTTCATTTAATCTCTATCCCCAAATATCGCGGAACCGACGCGTACCATGTTCGCCCCCTCGGCGATGGCAGCTTCATAATCCCCCGACATTCCCATAGATAGGATATCAAAACCGGCTTTTCCCGATCGGTACGTGTCGAAAACGCGCCATGTCTTGGCAAACACACCACGAATTTCCTTCTCATCGTCCGTATTGGGGCCGATGGTCATAAATCCACGAATCCGTATTCGATCCAACGCCTGCACGCGGCAAAAAAAGTCTTCGATTTCATGTTCGTGCAAACCCGATTTTGATGCTTCATTTGAAATATTCAGTTGCACCAATGCCTGTACATACGCGTCTTTTTTCAGACATTCCTTTTGCAGCTCGTTTGCCAACTCCAGCCGATCCAGTGAATGCACAAGCACTAAGTTATCATCTATTATATAACGAACTTTATTCGTTTGCAACTGTCCGATTAAATTCCATGCAATATCTTTTGGTAAAATTTCTTTTTTCCGCAGAAACTCCTGCACTCGGTTTTCACCAAAATGGCGCAGCCCCTTATGATATGCCTGCATGATGCGTTCTTCGTCCACCGTTTTCGTTACGGCAATCAACTGTATGCAATCGGCGGAAACGCCCGCTTTTTGCGCGGCATTTTCTATCTTTTGCTGTACCAGCACAATGTTTTGCGCAATGCTCACAGCCCTTTCACCTCCACATTCTGCCCGGAAGACAGCGGCGTCTGCGGATCTGCGGATTCTATAATCGCAAATCCATTTTTGATTGTTTTGACGTTGACAGGCACAAATGCGCGCTTGCCGCCCTCCACCAGCGTCACACCCTGTTCTCCATCTTTTTGCGCGATCGCGTTTTCCGGTACGCGCAATCCCTGAAACTTCGTGTAGAAGTTGGTGTCTGTTCTGCGCGCCGTCAACAGCTGCCCGATATCTTCCGTGATCTCCACCACATAGATATTGATTTTCGGCTCCGTAATGCTGCCCACAACCGTGCCGGTGTATTGCTTATCCATATAGTCGTCAAAGGCAATCGTAAATTGATTGCCATTCGCAAATTCGCGAATCGGCGCTTCCGAACGCACCAGTACATACCATTTAAAGTTGTTTACCAAACGAAACAACGGCGTCTGTACGGTCTCCTGAACGGCAGCTTGTGCGGTTTCCTGCGACAATCCGCCCGTGCCGTCAAAGATTTCCGCAAGGTCTGCGGATGTCAAACGCTGTATGTTATTTGCATTCAGCAGGTTTTCCTTGCCATCCATGTAAAAGCTGACAACACCTGCACTGGGCGCAGTCACTTCCTGCTTCCACGCATCGATGCGATTTTGCAACTGCTGCTCTTTGTTCAAAAAGTCATTGAGCGTCTGATCAGGGTTCACGGCCTCTTTCAAGTATTGCCGTTTCTGATCCATCAAGCTCTTCAATGTGCGTTCGGTCTGCACCAGATCGCCTTTCGTTTGACCCTGCACAATATCATTGATCTCTGCTGCTTTTTCGCTGATCTGATTCCCCAGGGACAGCAGCTGTTCGTCCTGCACATCCTTATACAGCTCATTCTCCTGATACTTTTGGGAGTTGGTCTGCGCCTCCAGCAGATTGTTCATCACCTGCTCGTTGTACCCCCAGTTGTAAACTTCCGTAACAACGCTGCCCGCTTCCACACGGTCGCCTTCCTGCACACGAAAGTTCGCACGCCCATAGTTCTCCGCAGAAATCACCTGCTCGTCGCGTACAATAATACCCGGTGTTTTGATCTCGTAGACGATCTCACCGGTCGAAATCTCCTCGGTCTTGATATTAAACACCAAAAAAAGTATCGCAATCACAATCGCAGCGACCACGCCCAGAAAAATATAAAATTTTGCGTTTGGCCTCCATACAACCTGTCTGTTGCCTATCGCCATATATCTCCTCACAAACATCAACGTTGCGCCACACAAAAAAGTTCCGATCTCTTCCGGCGCATTATAAAAGATTACCATAAGTATAAAGCATTTTACTTGAAATTCATATATTTTTAACAAAAAAACCGATGATTCTTCATCGGTTCCTGTCAGAAATCGCCTGGCACTACATTTCTCGGCGGTTAGTTCCTCAAATATTTATTTGTCCGGTCTTAATAATATTGTAACAGTCACAGCATTTCCGCACTCGTTGTAGGAGTATTGCTCGGTGAAGTATTTCACCAGAAAGCTTCCCCTTCCATTCTCCCGCAAAGGCATTTTCAGCGCATCCGCCTGACAGTTCAGCACACGATTCACCAGAAACCCGTTGCTGTCGTCCTCAATGCACAGCATCAATCTGCTGGATTTACACTCCGCCCGCAGCCGCACGCTATGCGCCTTCGCGTGTAGAAAACAATTTGTTATTAATTCCTTGGACACCAGACGAACCTTGTAGTCACACTCCTCGTCCAGCGTCATCTGTTTGCTGATTTCAGCCACCAAAGCATCCACCACGCCACCAAGTTGGTCGATGCTGGTCATCGCCTTTTCAATCATCACTCATGCATACCTCGAAAGATTATTGACCTGTTTCTCATACGCATACTATAACCCGTTTCATGCCATCAATAACCAAACAAACCAATCTTTCACCTATTTTTTATATGCACTTGCAAGTTTCGAAAGTATTTTTCGCTCCATTCTGGAAATCTGCATCTGCGAAACACCCAGCAGATCCGCCACCTGTTTTTGCGTCATGTTGTTCATGTAGCGATATTCAATGATCTTTTTTTCCGCGTCTCCCAGCAGGCTCATACAATACTTCAAAAAGTCATGATTTTCAATGCGTTCAAAGCTTGCGTCCTCGCGTCCCAAAATATCCCCAAGGGAAAAGTTATCCGCGTCTGAAAGCGCCACATCCAGCGACATCACGCTATCCGACTGCTGCAATTCCAAAATCTCCAGCACGCGCTCCTCTGTAATTTCCAGCGCCTTTGCAATCTGCTTGGGCTGCGGGTTCGATCCATGC
The DNA here is from genome assembly GCA_964454685.1 of uncultured Christensenellaceae bacterium. Classification (GTDB taxonomy): domain Bacteria; phylum Bacillota; class Clostridia; order Christensenellales; family Christensenellaceae; genus CAYVTZ01. The sequence continues at coordinate 19,532 of CAYVTZ010000029.1, read as the reverse complement.
AGCAAAGAGTACTCCTGCACATATTGCTTCAAGTGCTTCAGCAGTTCCGTATCGCGGCGCGGCAGGCGCAACACGCGAGAGGAATCCCGAAAATAATTTTTGATCTCACCAATCAAAGAAGGTGTCGCAAAGCTGGAAAATTTGATTTCCCGCTCAATATTAAAGCGATCAATCGCCTTCACCAAAGCAAGGCTCGCCACCTGAAACAAATCTTCATAATCCACACCGCGTCCCACAAATTTTTTCGCGGCAATTTCCGCAATATATAAATAACGCTCAATCAATATATTGCGAATTTCAATGTCATGGTCTTCCTGATAAATGCGAAATAGCTCTTCGCTTTCCATTTCCCGATAATTCATGCCGTTTCTTCCCCCATACAGACGATTTCCCAGTGTCAATCCTCACGCAGCCCTCAATGCGCTTTTACACGTTTGACAAAGGAAACGCGGGTGAAGATACCATCGTGTTCCAATATCTCCATCTCGTCACTCATGGCTTCGATCATCACGCGACTGATCTCCTCATTAAATCCCGAACAATCCGGGCAATCGTGTTTTGCCTCCGCGTCCATACCCTCCACGCAAACGGAAATCCCGTCCTGCGTGCGGATGGTGATGTCCACCCCGCTGCATTTCTGCCCACACAGAAACAAAATGCACGATTCTGCCACGCACATTTTGATCTCCTCAATTTCATCCACACTAAAGTCCAGTTCACTGGCAATGCCCGAAACCGCAAGTCGAATCGCCTTGATGTATTCGCTTCTTGCGGGAAACTGCATTTTGATTTGCTCGCCCATCACGCCTCCACCTCAATTTTAAATGCGTTAATCAAACCGGTAATCTCAAAAATCTTGTATAGATACGGTTTTAACGTTCTCATGTGTATCGCACCGCCATACTCACGCACCTTCTTGAGCACACTCACCATCACGCCCAATCCGGTCGAATCAATGTATTTCAGCTCGCTGCAATCAAAAATAAGGCTCTTCTTTTGATCCTTGATTGCAGCCTCCACCTCTCGCTTGAACACCGGAATACTGTTGATGTCCAGCTCTCCGCACAGCGCGAAGCAAATGTTTTGTTCATCCTCATGTGTCAATTTGATTTCCAAGATTACTCCCTCCAGGTCCACAGCATATTGTATGCTATATATTACAGCCTTCTGCCACCGCAAACGGCACACAAAGCGCACAAGACCGTGCCACCATGCAAAATGGTGATGCGGTCTGTACGCCCTCCAGCCTGATTATGTTGGTTTCCGGTTGCTTATGCCTTCCAAAGTCCGTGCAGATTGCAGTATGCAAACACTTCCATTTCGTCCGAATCCACGATAAAGTCCGCTTCCGGCTTGTCTCCGGGCGAAAGAATCACACGCTGCATGTGCGTTGGCGTCTCCAGCGCAATCCATTCAATCAAGTGTTCTTCCGTCATGGGGTGCGGCACACTGCCCACCGTCACATGCACGGTATTGCCCTTCTTTTCCACTACGGGTACATGCTTCTCCACCGCCGCGTCTGTTGAGCCGGGTACCAGTTTGGTCATGTTCTGTCCACAGCACACCAGCGTTCCGCCGCCGTTGTGAATCAGTCCAACCAAATTCCCGCATAGTTCACACCGATAAAAATTCGCTCTTTCTTTCATTGCACAGTCCTCCTAAAGAATCCATCGCCGCATCTTACAGTGCGGTGTTATTTAATCTAATACACCGAAAATTCAAGTTCTAAACTCATCTTTTTCAAAATAAGACCGATACTCGATATTCTTGGAATGTGGAAATAAATGCGCGTGCAGCTCTATGAAATAATCATCGGTCATGCTTGCGATGTAATCCACCACGATCTGATTCGGTTCCTCTTTCAAATAATCCCGCTTTAGTTCTTCCTCTCTGCGGAACCCCTTGAAAATATGACGAATATGGTGGCGAAACACCGGCGAATCCTCCCGGTGCTGCTGCACATCCGAAAGCAGACGCACATAGATCTCTTCAAACATCTCTTTGATGGTCGGATACGGCTCTTTTCCGTCCTGCAACGCATAAATGCTGTTGTAATTCGCCCTCTTCTCGTGCGCCAGCGCCTCCGCCACCTGCTCATCCAATTTCAAATACGGCTGCTCATAGCTGTTCGAGATCACATTAGTAATGATGTTGCTGATAAATTCCGCATTCGATGAGCCCAGCACCGGATTGTTTTCAAATGCTTCCGGCAGCTCAATCCCCAAAATCATGGCATCCTGCCGATCTTTGCCCAAATACGCGATGATGTCCGCCAAGCGCACCACACATCCTTCCATGGTAGAAGGCACCAGATGCTCCCCGCCTTTTTCGCACATATAACACTGCTCGATGCGCGCCTGCAACTGTTCAAAGGCATTCTCCTGCCCATAGGCGGTCGGGCGATATTCTCCGCTCACGCGCTCCCCGTTGTGGCACAAAATGCCGTCCAGCACTTGAAAGCTCAAATTCAGTTGCAAAATCTGATCCAGAATGCGCACGCTATGCACGTTGTGGTTAAAATATCTGCCCGTATGCGCATAATAAAGTTCGGATAAAAAGCGCTCACCCGCATGTCCAAACGGCGTATGCCCCAAATCATGCCCCAGCGCAATCGCTTCGATCAGGTCTATGTTCAGCCGCAGCATGCGCCCGATGTTGCGCGCGATGCGTGAAACGATCTGCACATGCAAAATCCGGCGGGAAATATCATCGTTTTTATATAAGGAAAAAACCTGAGTCTTGTCCGCATAACGATTATAAAACCGACAGTTGATGATTCGGTCTCCATCCATGAAAAAGTTGGGGCGCGCCACCACAAAGGTCTCGTGCTTCGTGCGCAGTGCCTCTTTGTTGCGCGTCGCAAACGGAGAAAGCATCTCCTGCGCTTCCTTTAAATCTTGATACAGTTTTTCATAGATCACATTGTCATAACGGTCAAATTTCATAACATGCTTCCTATCTGCAACGCTCTTTTTATTCATTATATCACGAAAATCCAACAACGCAAATACCTTGTTTATCGTGCTTCTTTACGGGTAACAATGAACAGACAGGCGCAAATGCAGTTTACAGTTTGTTTACATTTATGCGGGAACAATATCCATATGCGCCGCGTCTGAAATGGTAAAGAGACACACAAGGAGGAACCAAACTTATGAAACGAATCATACTAATTGCACTCAGCGCCGTATTCACATGTGCGCTGTTTGGATGCGCGGCAGCGCCCAAAGGTGACAAAACAATCACCGGCATCATTGCAGAGGTGGATGCAGACAACCAGACCATATTGGTCATCAACAGCGGACAGCCGGATTCCCCGCAAAGCGAGCTTGTTGCAATGGTAACGACAGACACCAAAATCACTGCGAAAGATCAAAAGACGGACGTCGCATTTGAAGCATTGCAGGTAGGGCAGGAAGTCAGCGTCTATACCAACGGAGCGGTTACGCTTTCGTTGCCCCCACAGGGCACAGCCACCGCTATCGTCGTAGAAAACACAGAAATCGCAGAGGTACCGACTATGGAAGGAATGGTCGCCGATCTGGACGAAACTGCAAACGTGCCTACCGATGTGTTCACGATCGAAGGCACCATTAAAAGTGTGGAAATGGATAACGGTTATCCCATGCTCACCATCGACGCCCTGCCGGATACCGGTTCCCAACACGATCAAATGGTCATTTTGATCAGCGGGGACACAATTACCACAGGCGAAGGAGAGACCTATGACGAGGTACCGCTGGAATTCACAGAGGGTATGACTGTCTCGGTTTACACCGACGGCACCGCAACGCGTTCCATTCCGCCGCAGGCAACCGCCACAGATATTATGATGATTGTAGTGGAATAGCGGCCAATCTCAGCGCGTTAAGGCCCATACAGGCGAAACCGCGCAGCAGAAAAGCTTCTGTCCGGCTCCAGCCTCTGTCTTGTTTCGGCAGAGGCTTTTTTCATCCGTTCATTGACGCCGATCCCGCTCATTTTAGAATATAAATGAACTCCTGTCTCAGACACATGACCACCAAAAAAAGTCCAACATACTTTCACACGCTGGACTTTTTAAACTTGACGCCTTGTTTCGCACAGGCTTTGCCTTTTGCAGGAAATCGCCGTTTTATACCTTTTTGTTTGAGCGCAGCCGCGCAGAATGATCAAGAATGCGCTTGCGGATGCGCAGCGTTTTGGGTGTCACTTCCAGCAGTTCGTCATCTGCCAAAAACTCCAACATTTCTTCCATGCTCATGTTCTTGGGCGGTGTCAGGCGCAGCGCATCGTCACTGCCCGAAGCGCGCACATTGGAAACATGCTTCTTTTTACAAACATTAACCACCAAGTCTTCATTTTTAGGGGAATATCCTACCACCATACCCAAATAGACCGGGGTCGCCGGGCCAATAAACAGTACGCCGCGCTCCTGTGCGTTGTACAGTCCATATGTCACCGCTTCCCCTGTTTCAAACGCCACCAGCGATCCCAGCGCGCGCTTTACAATTTCGCCCTTGTACGGTGCATATCCGTGGAAAATAGTGTTGAGAATGCCTTCGCCGCGTGTGTCCGTCATAAATTCACTGCGATACCCAAACAAGCCACGCGCCGGAATGATAAATTCAATGCGCATGCGCTCACCCTGCGGTGTCATGTGCACCATCTCGGATTTGCGCACCCCCAGCTTTTCGATCACGCTGCCCACACTCTCCGCAGGCACATCCACCAGCAAACGCTCCATCGGCTCGCACATCTCGCCGTCAATGGTCTTGTACAAAACGCGCGGCGTGCTCACCTGAAATTCGTATCCTTCGCGTCGCATCGTCTCGATCAAAATGGAAAGATGCATTTCCCCGCGTCCTAACACACGAAAAGATTCCGCACTGTCCGTTTCCTGCACGCTCAGCGAAACATCTTTGCGCAGTTCGTTGAACAAGCGTTCACGCAAGTGCCGCGAGGTGACAAATTTACCCTCTCGTCCTGCAAACGGGCTGTCGTTGACAGAGAATGTCATCTCCACCGTAGGTTCAGAAATCTTCACGAACGGAATGGGTTCAAACTCGTATGGCGCACACACCGTGTTCCCGATGTTCACCTTTTCCAAACCGGAGAATGCGATGATATCTCCCGCGCTTGCGCTCTCGGTCGGCACGCGCTTCAAACCGTCATATTGATAAATCGCCGTCACCTTGCCATTGGTGCATAGGTCCTCTAAGTGGTAATCACAAAGCGAAACTTCCTGCCCCGTTTTGATGGTGCCGCGCTCAATGCGCCCTACCGCAATTCTGCCTACATAATCGTTGTAATCAATCGAAGAAACCAGCATTTGCAGCGGCTTTTCAGGGTCGCACTCGGGTGCGGGGATGTAGCTTAAAATCGTGTCAAACAGCGGCTTCAAATCGGTTCCCTGATTGCTGGGATCCATCGTCGCCGTGCCCTCTCTGCCCGAACAATACACAATCGGGCTGTCAAGCTGCTCGTTGGTCGCATCCAGCTCCAGCAGCAGCTCCAACACTTCGTCGCCAATGTCGTTGAGCCGCGCATCCGGTCGATCCATCTTGTTCACCACTATGATCACACGGTGATTCAGTTCCAGCGATTTTTGCAGCACAAAACGCGTCTGCGGCATCGGCCCCTCAAAGGAGTCCACCAGCAGCAGCACGCCGTTCACCATTTTCAGTACGCGCTCCACCTCCCCGCCAAAGTCAGCATGTCCGGGGGTGTCTACAATATTAATCTTTACACCTTCATAATAGGTCGCAGTATTCTTTGCTAAAATGGTAATGCCGCGCTCCCGTTCCAAATCTCCGGAATCCATCACGCGTTCCGCCACCACCTGATTGTCACGAAAACTGCCACCCTGCTTCAGCATCTGATCCACCAATGTGGTCTTGCCGTGGTCAACGTGTGCAATAATCGCAATATTTCTCAAATCTTCTCGAATCATCCTTATTTCCTTTCAGTTTGTATAACTTATAAATTATACAGTATATTCCGCACCAGCGCAAGACTTTAGCGCAATTTCCGGCATCGCGCCCGCATTATTTTGCAATCAAATGTCTCTTGTGTGTTTCACCGTAGTTTTTTTGGAAATGATTCGGCATTCTATATATGCGTGATGAAAAAATATGATATAATGTTTAGGAATTTTCATAGGCAAGGAATTTACGATGCAAAACAGAGAGACCTTCGGGTCGCGTTTGGGCTTTATCTTAATCTCCGCAGGCTGCGCAATCGGGCTTGGAAACGTGTGGCGCTTCCCCTACGTTGTAGGCGAATATGGCGGCGGCGCGTTCCTGATCATTTATCTTGTTTTTTTGGCGCTTCTGGGGCTGCCCGTCTTGGTTATGGAATTTGCGGTTGGGCGTGCCAGCAAAAAAAGCGCGATACGCTCCTTCCATGTACTGCAAAAGCCCAATCAAAAGTGGCATTGGCACGGCTATGCGGCAATGGCAGGCAACTATCTGCTGATGATGTTTTACACCACAATCTCGGGCTGGATGGTGGCATATATCCTCAAAATGGCATCGGGGTCGCTCACCGGTCTTCCGCCCGAAGGTGTGGCACAGGTCTTTGCGGATATGCAGGCACAACCGCTGCCACAGATTGGCTGGATGGTTCTGGTCGTTGTCGTTGGATTTTTGATCTGCGGCATCGGGCTTAGGAAGGGTGTGGAAAAAAGCTCCAAAATCATGATGACCAGCCTCTTGGCAATTATGATCGTATTGGTGATTCGCTCTGTCACATTGCCGGGCGCTGCCGAGGGTGTTGCATTTTTGTTAACACCCGATTTAGACAGACTAATGGAGCATGGCGTAGCACAAACCATTTCAGCCGCAATGGGGCAAGCGTTCTTTACGCTCAGCGTGGGCATCGGCAGCATGGCCATCTTTGGCAGCTATATCAACAAAGAGCACCGCTTAACAGGGGAAGCCCTCAGCATCATGTCTCTGGATACCTTTGTTGCAATTCTTGCGGGGCTGATGGTGATTCCCGCGTGTTTTGCGTTTGGCATCAATCCGGGAAGCGGTCCCGGTCTTGTGTTCGTAACACTTCCAAACGTGTTCAATACCATGCCGGGTGGGCAGATATGGGGTACGCTGTTTTTTGTGTTTCTCACCTTTGCGGCAATGTCCACCGTGATTGCAGTGTTTGAAAATATCGTTTCATTCGGAATGGATCTGTGGGGTTGGAGTCGTAAAAAATCCGCCTTCCTCAACACATTTTTGGTGATCGGACTTTCCCTGCCCTGCGTACTGGGCTTCAATGTATGGTCAGACTTCCAGCCCTTTGGCGCAAGTAGCAATGTGCTGGCACTCGAAGATTTTATCGTAAGCAACAATCTGCTGCCCATCGGCTCGTTGGTGTATCTCACCTTCTGCGTCAGCCGCTATGGGTGGGGATATCAAAACTTCTTGCATGAGGCAAACACAGGCAAAGGGATCTTGTTCCCCTCCAAGCTGCAATACTATTTAAAATGGGGGCTGCCCTTTGTGATTGTGTTTGTATTTGTTCAGGGTTATATTGTGTTTTTTGCGGGCTGATGTGCAGTATCGGTTGTCGCACTGCCCTATCCAAAATCTCAAACGATCGATCGGAGTATGTCGATGGAATTACTATCCCCTGCCGGAAATATGGAACGCCTGATTGCCGCCGTACAGTCCGGAGCCGACGCAATCTACTTTGGTGCGCCTTCCTTCAACGCGCGTCAGTTTGCAGGTAATTTCGCGGATATCGCACAAGCGGTGCACTATGCACATTTGCGTGGTGTCCGCGCTTATCTTACGCTCAATACGCTCGTCACGGACGCGCGTTTGGCTGAATGGTTCGCCGTCGCGCAAGAAGCCGCACAGGCAGGTGTTGATGCCGTCATTGTACAAGACCTCGGCTGTGGGCTCAAGCTCAAAGAACTTTGCCCATCGCTGTCTCTCCACGCCAGCACACAGATGACCGTCACCAACAGCAAACAGGCGCAAATGCTTTACGATGCAGGATTCTCCCGTATCGTACTGGCGCGCGAGTGCAGCAAAGAGGAAATCTCTGCCATCGCTGCCCGCGTTCCCATCGAACTGGAAGTGTTCGTTCACGGAGCGCTTTGCGTCTGCTATTCCGGTCAGTGCTTAATGAGCAGTGTGTTAGGCGGGCGCAGCGCAAACCACGGCGCCTGTGCGCAGCCCTGTCGGCTGCCTTATCAGTTGCAGCGGCAGTCCGGCTATCTGCTAAGCCCCAAAGACCTTTGTCTTGTGCAACAGATCGATGCGTTGCAGGCAGCGGGCGTGCACAGCCTCAAAATCGAAGGTCGTATGAAAAGCCCGCTGTATGTCGCCACCGTCACGCAAATCTATCGCAAGGCGCTGGACGGACGCACCATCACGCAGGAGGATATCGATCTTCTCACACTCGCCTTTTCACGCGGCGGGTTCACGCAAGGTCTGTTCTCCGGCGACCACGACCGATTGACCACACAGCGCCCCGATGCGGCAGGGTTGCCTCTCGGCAAGGTGCAGTCCATACAAGGAAATCGCCTTATCCTGCAAACAGAGCGCGCGCTCGCAGTCGGCGACGAAGTCGCGCCGGATGCGCCGGATGCCGTCGCCCAAAAGATCAAAAGCGTCACGACGCAAAACCATGCGCTGCAAATCGAATTAAATCACTCCAAATCTTTTCGCACAGGCACACCCGTGCGCTTGCTTTCCAGCGCCGCGTTGCAACAGTCCATGCAAGTGCTCATAGGATCCAATCAGCGTCGCACTGCCCTCTTCGGACACGTTGCGCTTTCCCCCAACCAGCCTGCAACACTCACGCTCCGGACGCATCACAGCCAAGCGGTAACCGTCACAAGCGATTCACCCGTGCAACTTGCGCAAACCCGCGCTTTGACGGAAGAAGATATCCGTAAGCAGCTCTGCAAAACGGGGAATACGCCCTTTGCCTTCGAGTCCTTAACCATATCCTTGCAGGGAGACTGCGCACTGCCTGTTAAATCGCTCAACGAGCTGCGCCGCAACGCCTTTTCGCTGTTAGAGCAGCAAATTTGCAATGTATCGCACACATGCGCACCCTACCACCCCGCAACGTTTGAGGTTCGAGCGCCGCAACGCCCGCGCCTGTCCGCACAGGTGCAAACGCCGGAGCAAGCGCTGGCCGTTCTACCGCACATTGATATTTTATATCTTCCGTCGCATTTGGATGTGCAGGCCATTGCGCCGCAGGCACAGCAATCCGGCGTTTTGCTTGCTGTCGTAGCGCCGCCCGTCACGCACGAGCTGGAATGCGCAGCGCATCCATTCCCCTCGCAGCTTCACACGCAGCTTTGTATGGACGGGGCAACGCGGTTCGCCGATGCCTCCATTCACACCACCAATCGCGAAACCCTGCTTGCACTGCAACGTATGGGCTATCAGCGCGTCACCCTGCATTCGGAGCTGAATCTCACGCAGATCGCGCAACTGCCCGTACCGCAAGGCTTGCAAACGGAATGTATCGTCTACGGGCATCTCCCCTTGATGATCACCGCACATTGCCCCGTATCCTGCGATGGACGGCATTGCACACTTGCCCAACATAAGCAGTCTTTGCAGGATCGTAAAGGCGTTTTATTCCCCCTACGGCGCATCGCCGCCAATCCTTGCCGTATTTGCATTTATAACAGTGTTCCCTTGTTCATGGCGGACGAGCTGTCCAAAGTCAAAGCAGATGTCCTGCGCTTGCTGTTCACGATCGAAGCTCCGCAAGATTGCAAAAAAATAGCGCTCTGTTACCAAAGCGCATTGCAGGGCGAAGCTGTCACGCCGCCCCTCACTTACACCCGCGGTCACTTCCACCGCGGCATCACTTGATATCAGCTGGTTTAGAAGCACCTGTTTGCAATGCCGCGCGCTTCACCCCACCGTTTGACTACGCGGCATTTGTTTTCAATCCGCCCAAATCCCGGGCTTCCTCGCTCATTCTTAAAACTTTCTCAAAATCTTGAGTTCTTCCTCGGTCAGCGGTCGCGTCTGTCCCTTTTTCAGATTGCCAAGGTTGATGTCTCCGATCGCCACGCGTTTCAAATATTGCACGTTCTTTTCCACCGCGTCAAACATACGCCGAATTTGACGATTCTTTCCTTCGCGAATCACGCACAGTACTTCACTGCGATTTTTAGATGCCGAAAGCAGCTTGAACACGGCAGGAGCCGTCTTATAGCCATCCTCCAGCGTCACACCCTTGCTCAAACGCTCCAAATCTTCTTCTGTCACTTCGGAATCCACCACCGCAATATATTTTTTATCCACTTTGTTTTTGGGATGCATGATCTTGTTCGCCAGCTCCCCGTCATTGGTCAAAATCAACAGCCCTTCAGAAGTAAAGTCCAGCCGCCCCACAGGATATAGCCGCGGGTGGCTGTCCGGCAGATAGTGCATCACAGTCTCTCTGCCCTTTTCATCCTTGCAGGTGCACACGCATCCGGCAGGCTTGTTCATCATCAAATATACCTTGTCCTGCTCCACGCGCACCACATTGCCCATGTAGCGCACCTCATCACGATCCGGGTTCACCAAAAATCCCATCTCCCGCACCGTCTTGCCGTTAACTTCCACGCGCCCCGCCGCAATGTGCTCCTCCGCTTTACGCCTCGATGCAATGCCCGCCTCGGATAAATATTTTTGTAATCTCATATAAGTTCCTCTTCCCGTTCTTCCAAATCGATTTTGGGCAATTCCAGCAAAGATTCCATGCCGAAATGCCGCAGAAATTCGTCCGTCGTTCCATACAGACGCGGTTTACCCACCGTATCTTTGCGTCCCACCTCGCAAATCAGTCGCTTTTCCAGCAGCACCGAAAGCGCATAGTCCGAGTTCACGCCGCGGATCGCATCCACCTCTGCACGCGTAACCGGTTGTCGGTACGCGATGATGGAAAGTACCTCAATCGTCGCTTTGGAAAGCGACGTGCGCTGCTGCGGCGCAAACATTTCTTTGATCGCTTCCGCATACTGCGGATTGGTGCAAAGCTGCAATTTCTCACCGATGCGCCTTAGCAGTACGCCCTCTTTATCGCTCTGCTTGTGCATCAGATATTCCGTCACTGCCAGTTCCACCTCGTCCTCCGATACATCCAAAAGCTGCGCAAACATGCTCGTCTCCACCGGCTCTCCCGCCACAAACAAGCATGCCTTAATCATCCCCACAAGTTCCGCTTGGTTCATTCTTCCCCCTCACAATACGATAGCATGATGTCCGCAAACTGCCGTCGCTGTTCCACTGTGATCTTGCGCACATGCCACAATTCCAGCAGTGCAATAAAGGTCACCGCCATCTCCATCGCGGACGCGTCCCGCTCAAACAGTTCCGAAAACGTCACGCTGCGTCGCGCGCGCAACCTCGAAAGTATGTCCGCTTTCTTTGCGCGGATACTAAAGCTGTCCTTGTGTATTTCCACCTTTTCCGGTTCCGGGCGTTCCGCCTTTTTACGCTGCAAAATCTCCAGAAAGGCCAAGTAAAGATCGTCCGTCTCCACACCTTCTATCACGATTTCCTGCTCGTCATACAGTTCTTCCGGCAGCTTGTAGAAGATGTCGCGCGCTCCGCCTTCCAGCTCGGAAAGCTTCTTCCCGGCCTCCTTGTAAAGCTGATACGCGCGCAAACGCTCGATCAGCTCTTGCTCCGGGTCGATTCCGTCCTCCGGCTCGTCACGCTTCACCGGCAGCAGCGAGCGCGACTTGATAAACAATAAATTTGCAGCCATGTTCAAAAAGTCACTCGCCCGATCCATGTCCAGCTCGTTGATTTCTTCCATGTGCTGCAAATATTGCTCGGTAATCTGCGATACAAAAATATCCTTTAAATCGATCTTCGCCTTGCCCACCAGGTGCAGCAGCAGATCCAGCGGCCCCTCGAATTGGGACAGTTTTACGCGATACTCCATGCTCGTCTAAAACACCGGCAGAATCGCGCTGTAAAAGGAGCCGTACACACCCAGCAGCCAATTTGCAAAGCCGCCCAGCACAAAGCTCGTGAATCCCACAAAAATCAACACAATCAGTATAATAAACCCGTAGCGATACAAAAAATTTACCACATTCGCATGTTTGCGTGAGATAAACCCGCTGATCAGCGCAAAGCCGTCCAGCGGCGGAATCGGCAACAAATTGAAGATGCCAAACGTAATGTTCAGCAAGGTCAGCGGCACCAAGATGTTCGCAAAAATCTCCAAAGGCATATTGCCCGTTCCCAAAAACATGCCCGCCGAGGTCAGATATACAATCGAGTTTGCATCCATGGCGTTGCCATGAAATCCAAACACAATCACCAGCGTGAAAATCGAGTAAAACACAAAGGACATGATAAAATTGGAAATGATCCCCGCCAGCGAAACCATTACATTGTCACGCTTAAAATTCTTAAAATTGCGCGTGTTGATGGGCACCGGCTTTGCCCAGCCAAACCGGAACAGCACCAAACACAGCGTTCCCCACAAGTCCAGATGCTTAGAGGGGTCCAGCGTCATGCGCCCCAGATTGCGCGCGGTCGAATCCCCGCACTTGTATGCGGCAAACGCGTGCGAATATTCGTGTACCGAAATCGCAAACAGAACCGCCGGCAAACTGTATAGTAAAAGCAGCCAATAATTTGGGTCAGCAAATCTTGTAAACATGTTATATTCAACTCCTAAAAATTTTAATCTTCTTTATTGGTAACCAATCTTCGCATCACATAAGCGCTTAAGTCAGTTTATTAACAAAAACGTCTAAAAGTGCGCAAAGCTCCTGCGCCGCCGCGTCTCCCGCCTGCAAAACCTCTTGCATATCCAGCGATTTTTCCAGTACGCCCGCCGCCATGTTCGTAATGCAGGAAAGCGCACAAACCTGCACACCGGCATGCGCGCAGGCAGAGGCCTCATGTACGGTGGACATCCCCACCGCATCGGCGCCCAGTGTACGCAGCGCGCGCACCTCGGCAGGTGTCTCGTAAGTCGGGCCGCACATGAAAGCATAGACTCCCTCGTGCAGCGCAACACCCACCTCCTGCGCCGCTTCACGCATCAACGCGCGCAAATGAACGTCATATACATGCGTCTGGTCAGAGAATCGCGGGCCAAAAAATTCCAAATTCTCCCCCTGCAACGCATTCATCGTGGAAAGGTTGATCTGATCGGCAATCAGCATAAACGCACCGGCACGAAACGCCGTGTTCACGCCACCCGCCGCATTGGTCAATATCACGGTGTTCACACCCAGCAGCATCGCCGTGTGCAGCGGAATCACCGTTTCCGCCGCGCTGTAACCCTCATAGCAGTGGAATCTCCCGCAAAAAAGCACTGTCCTTTTGCCGCCCAACACACAGAAAACAAGTTTTCCCGCATGTCCCGGCGCCGTGGAAACCGGAAACCCCGGAATCTCGTCATAACGCACTTCCAGCACGATCTCCCGCGCGGATTGCGCATAACCACCTAAGCCGGAACCCAGCACAATCGCCAACTCCGGTCGAAAATCCGTTCTTTGCTCTAAATATTGTTGTGCCTGCAAGATGCGCTCTCGAACCGTCATTCGCCCTCCTTTAGTTGCAGCTGCAACGCCGCCAAAAACTCCCGATTAGTCGGTTTACCCTTGTACGAATCCATAGAATATCCAAAAACCTCAGCGAAAGCATCCGCGTCACCGCGCAGCACTGCCGTCTCAATCGCGTGGCGGATGTTGCGCTCCACACACTGCGGTGTCGTGCTGTATTGCTCCGCCAGCGGTTCATAAATATTGTCCCGAATGGGTCGCAAACGCGTCGGCTCCTTGTACAACAGCAGCAACGCATCACAAATCATACGATATCCTTTGATGCTGGCCGGAACTCCCAGCCGCTTTAGCAGCAGCGCAATGCGTGTTTTCGTAAAGTGATCCACCTCCACGCGCTCCACACGGTTGGCTTCGCGGAATTGTACTACCTCTAAAACGCGTGATACAAAGACCTCCTGCGCGTACGGCTTTACGAGAACATAGTCCGCACCCACGTCAAACGCCTTACGGATAATCAACTCATGATTCATCGAGGTCAATACAATTTTGACGATATCATCCTTGGTGATCTGCTCCAAAAGCGCAAAGCCGTCATACCCCGGCATAATTGCCTCCACCAGCAGCAAATCCGGCTGATATTTCTGATATAGCTGCATCGCCTCCGCGCCATCCGTCGTAAAAGCAAAATCACGGCAGTAGTCCTTCAGCATCTCACGGATCTGAACCACATACTCCCGGCTTTGTTCCACAATCATAGCACGTTTAAATTTTGCCATGTCTCATCCCATCGTTTTTTTCATCTGCGCCGCATGCTCCAACAGCTCGCGCGCATACGCCATCGCGTGTTCCGACTCCATCCCGCCGGCAAGACGCGCCACCTCTGCAACCGCGCCGTCTTCTTCCAGTTGCTGTACCGTCGCCTGCGTGCTGCCGTTTTTCGTTGCCTTTTCAATTAAGAAATTGCGGTCAGCCGCCGCTGCGATCTGTGGCAGATGCGTCACACAAATCACCTGCTTGTGCCGCGCAATGGACGCCATCTTCTGCGCGATCACCAAGGCGATCTTCCCGCTGATTCCTGTGTCTACCTCGTCAAAAATCAGTGTGGAAATCTGATCTGTCTCCGCCGCCACATTTTTAAACGCAAGCATAATGCGCGAGATTTCACCGCCGGACGCGATTTTGGCAAGCGGTCGCAGCGGCTCTCCCACATTGGCGGAAAAAAAGAACTCCACCTGATCAAACCCGTTTGCGGAAAACGTTGTCTGTTCAAAGCTCGGCTGCTCCGCAAACGCGATCTCAAAGCGCGCTTTGGTCATTCCAAGGTCGCCCAATTCCCGCGCGATCTGCTTTTGAAGCTTGTCCGCCGCACTCCTTCGCGCCTTCGCAAGCGCCTCATATTGCTCATACAGCTTGCGCTTGTGCTGCTCAATCTCCTCTGCATAACGTACGCGCAATGTCTCGGATTGCTCCAGCTGCTCCAGCTTTTGCTGCGCATCCAGCAAAAATCCCAAAATGTCTTCTTCTGCGTCTCCGTATTTGCGACGCAATGCGCTCAAAGCATCCAGCCGCATCTCAATTTCCGCCTGACGCTCCTCGTCAAATGTGATGCCGTCCTCCGCCCTGCGCACCTCATGCGCAATGTCTTCCACAGAATAACAGAGCTCCTGTAAATTTTGGTGCAGCGTGTCGAATTTCTCATCAAATCGGCAGATCTGACCCAATTCATGCGCAGCGCTCTGCATCATAGAAAGCGCACTGGGTATCTCCTCGCCTCCTTCATAAAGCGCCGCATAGCTGCGCCCCAAGGCAAATTCTATGGTTTGCGCGTGGTTAAGCAGCTCTCGCTCGCTCTTGAGCGATTCGATCTCCCCCACCTGAACGTTGCATGCCTCGATCTCTTGCACCTGAAACCGCAGCAAGTCCATCGTACGCTCTCTTTGCGCATCGTCACCGCCAATTTCGTTCAGGCTACGTTGTTTTTCTTTCAAAGCGCGGTATTCCCGCTCAATTTTTTGCTGCAGCGGCGCAATTTTATCCTTGCCAAACCCATCCAGAAAGTGAATATGGTTCGCCGGATAAAGCAAAGATTGATGCTCATGCTGCCCGTGCAGATCGACAATGCGATCCATCAGCGATTTCAGCGCCGCCAGCGTGACCATGCTGCCGTTCACACGGCAAACATTCTTGCCGGAAATAGAAATCTCACGCGAAATCGTCGTTTCTTCCTCTGCATCCACGCCATTTTCTTCAAACCAAGCCGCATGCGCATCGGTCGGGAGCCTTAGCGTTCCCTCCACCACAGCTTTTTCACACCCATTGCGAATCAGTTCCCGATCCGCGCGCTCTCCTAAAATCAGGTTCATCGCGTCCACAAGAATCGATTTGCCCGCGCCTGTTTCTCCGGTCAGCACGTTCAAACCAGCATCAAATGCAATATTCAGCTCGTCGATCAGAGCGATCTGTTTGACATACAAGCTGTGCAACATATCATTGTTCCTGTTTCTTTACAATTTTCGCAAACTGATTGCGCACGTCATTCGCAGTCTGTTCAGAGTCCGCAGCCAAAAAAATAGTGTTATCACCGGCAATCGTCCCCAAAACGCCGGGGATGTGCATGCCGTCTATCACTTCCGCCGCCGCGCTCGCACTGCCCGTCAGTGTTTTGATTACGATTAAATTCATCGCACAATCAATGGAAACGCAGGTATCCCGAAAAATGCGCAGCAAAACATCCATGTTCCCCGATTTCACGTCGGCGGTCACCGCATATTTGTAGTTTCCGGACGATGTCTGCACCTTGATGAGCTGCAAGTCCTTAATGTCGCGGCTAATGGTCGCTTGCGTCACCTGAAAATTGGCTTCATTGAGCATTCCTACCAATTCTTCCTGCGTCTCGATCTCATGACTCTCGATCAACTCCAGTATTTTGTTCTGCCTTTTTGATTTCATGAATCCGATGCCCCTTTTGGATTAATACTCCACTGCGCCAGTTTGTCCTTCAGCTGTGGAAAAAAGCTGTTCTCGCTCATCCTCAAAAATTTAGTCGTCTCTTCCGCGCGTCGCACCTGCACCACCGCATCCGGCTCCAACGCCAACAGATCGCGCCCGTCTGCGCAGACCACCACGTCACGATATCCCGCGCGTGGTGAAACCGCGATCGTATGCGTGTCGCTCACCACAATGCTGCGCGCATACAGCGAATGCGGACAGATGGGAGTAATCAACATGCAGCTCACACTGGGTGATATGATCGGCCCACCCGCAGAAAGCGCATACGCGGTTGATCCTGTCGAGGTCGCCACAATGATGCCGTCGCCATTGTAATGCTCCGCCTGCGTTCCGTTCACCTTAAGTTCCAACTGTAACATGCGAATGCGATGCGCCAGCGTTATGACCACTTCATTGAGTGCAAGAATCTTGCCATACCCCGGCACATCCGCCTCCAGCATCATGCGCTCGTCCACCACATAGTTTCCCGCCAAAATTCGCTCGATCACAAAGTCAATGTCACAAAGATCCGCCTCGCTGATGAAGCCCAGCCGCCCCATATTGAGTCCAACCAATAAGATGTCATGCTTCACATACTTGTGCGCCGCATGCAGCAGCGTCCCATCTCCGCCCAGCACAAACAACACCTGTGCCTTCAACGCGTCCTGCTCCTCGCATCCCATCGCGCGCGCGGTCGCATCATCCAGCAAAACCTCGCACCCATGACTGCGCAATGACTCCATCACGGTCTTGGTCGCATGAAAATCAGGGTCCTTCTCAACATTTGTATAGATACCAAATCTCTTCATCAAAATTCCCACCGCGCCCCGATTGTTCATAGCATCGCAAGATGCATCAACTCGAAGCATTCTGTGCTCGCAATGCGTGACCACAATCGAGTCAAAGCGCTCAAAACGCCGGTTCGCGTCTCAAACCCTGCCCGCGCACACTGTCGCCGTATTTTGCTACACATTCGCGCACCACCGGCACCGCGCCCCTTAAACGCAACCTGCATCCGTCTCGCGCCGCAAAACCATTCGGTTGCCCATCAACCGCATTTTATTGCTTCATTCGATTGAAATTGCACGCATCCGCCCCGGAAACAGATTCCCTTTCGCCCCAGCCCTTTTCCAAAACCGCATAGGACTAATTGTTAACATTATAACCAAAAATGAATAAAGATACAAGAATAGAAATCACAAACTTTGATGCGCCCGCTCCACCAGCTCCGCTATTGAGCACGTGAACATTTCGTCCGGTTGATTCGTATAGTAAGCCAAATACTCAATGTTACCGTTCGGGCCTTTTACAGGCGAATAATCCAATGCCTTGCAGTGCAAACCCAGCGCGTTCGCCTCGCTGAGCACGTGCTCAATCACCTGCTCATGCACCGCAGCATCACGTACCACACCTTTTTTCCCGACATGCTCACGCCCCGCTTCAAATTGCGGCTTGATCAGCGTCATCACAGCAAAGTCCTTGCCGCTGCACACCCGCACAATCGCCGGAAAAATCAATTTTAGCGAAATAAACGAAACATCCACACTCACAAAGTCCACTGCGCGCTCAAACGGTTCTAAATATCTCGCATTGGTGCGTTCATGCAAACTCACCCGCGCGTCGTTGCGCAGCGTCCAGTCAAATTGCCCATATCCTACATCCACCGCGTATACAAATGCCGCTCCATTTTGCAGCATGCAGTCCGTAAAGCCGCCTGTCGATGCTCCAATGTCCAGACAAACTTTGTCACGCAAATCGATCTCAAAGGAGCGCAGCGCCTTTTCCAGCTTCAGTCCGCCTCGGCTGACATACGGACAGTCGTCCTGCTTCACAACGATCTGAGCATCCGTTTCATACTGTTCCGATGGTGACTTCACCAGCGCAGTGCCAATATAAACACAGCCGGCAATGACCAGTGATTTTGCTTTCTCTCTGCTCTTTGCCAGCCCTTTTTCTGTCAGCAACACATCAATTCGCTTCTTCATACACCCTTCTTTGCAGAAAAAAAGTGTGCGATCGCACCAATCGACATCACAATTTTCTTATCATTCTTGAGCGCATAGGATTTGCCCCATGCCTTTCCCGCCACTGTCAGCGCCGCAATCAGAGCCGATACCACAATAGAAATTGCCAATTCGCTCGCCGTCGGTGCGAACACCAGTGCCTTCAGCGTAATGGACGCGCCCGCCGCACCGCTTACAATACCGCAGATGTCGCCCACCACATCGTTGCAAAAGTTGGATACGATGTCCGCATTTTTCAGCAGCCGCAGCGCATGCGTCGCCTTGGCAATTTTTTTGGAGGACATCGCCACAAACGGCGCTTGGTCGCAGCTTGCAAAGGAAACCCCCACGATGTCAAATACGATCCCAACCGCCACCAGCCCCAGCAGCACAAAAACCGCCGCCAGCAGCGAAAGATTGGAAATAAAATATTCCGCAGCAACGGATACGCCCGCAGAAATAAACAGCGTAATGACGAATATTTTCGCAACCCAGTATTTAATCGTTTTCATGCAAAACCTTTTGCCTCACTCGGCAAAAATATCCCACCCCGTCCATATTAAAATCGCGTCGCGCAAGTTTGCCTTGCGCAGCGCATCTTTATTTATATCAGGTGGCAGCAATGAGAGTAGACCTTGCAGTATATGGTCCGGTAG
The DNA here is from genome assembly GCA_964454685.1 of uncultured Christensenellaceae bacterium. Taxonomy (GTDB): domain Bacteria; phylum Bacillota; class Clostridia; order Christensenellales; family Christensenellaceae; genus CAYVTZ01. The sequence goes on along the minus strand of CAYVTZ010000029.1, from coordinate 408 downwards.
GATTTCCCTACGCTCTACTTTCCGTCGCCGAAAAAGCGGTTTCCCTTTAAAGTGCGCAAAGCAGCGTTACCCACTGCTCGACCGGATTGCCTGTTCAACCACACTATAATCCTCTCACTGCCCCGACGCAATCGCGCCGAACAGCCTAGGGGCTTTCCCCGACAGCACAATTCTGATTCCTAGCCTTTTTTGCCAAAATGGTTTTTTACTCCATACGAACGCAAAACCGTACGCATTCCTTTGTCCGTATATCGGAGCTTTTCCACCACCCCAACGCAAGGCAGGCTACACTGTACACAGCTTGCGCCGCATCACAGGTTTAATCCCGGTCAGTAGGTTCCCCCACCGATTCGGGTCTCCGCGAAAGCTGGGTCAACGCCCATATGCCCTTATGGATCGCCCTTCTTT
>CAYVTZ010000028.1:0-39379 GCA_964454685.1 uncultured Christensenellaceae bacterium | reverse complement strand
GTTCGTTCTCGTATTTTTTTCTTTTGACTATTGACTTTTAATAGTTAGTCTTTCTGATTCACTCAAGTGTTTACGCTTCGCGGTATTGAACGTGGCCCAGTCCACCAGATTTAAGATGCCGAATACCAGCAGCAGAATGCCGAGCAATAAGCCTACGCCACTGCCGTCTGAACCGAAAATGGTACCGAGTATGATGACGCCGACCACGATTTGCACCACGCCGATGATGACGAGGAACTTCCACGAGGGGGAGCCGAATTTTTGAACCTTGAGACCGTTGGAAATGCCCATGACACCTGCGACGATTGCCCATGCGCCTACGGCAAGAGGCAGGATGTATGCCGCAAGTTGCTGATTGAAGATCATGATGATTGCGCCAATGATAATCATTACAACAGGCATAACAACGCTGACCTCGGCTTCGCCTTTTTTCTTTTTGGCGATGCCGGCAATCAGACCGATGACGCCAAACACCAACATAGCGATGCCAAGAATCCATATAATGGTCGCCATCATTTCAGCAGGCTGGAACAAAAGCAGCAAGCCGACCGCAATCAGGATGATAGCAATAATCAATGGAAAGTAATCTTTTGAAATTCCGGTTTTTTTAGACATAATAACAACCTCCCCGATTTAATATATTATTGATACGGCAAAAGAGCTGTGGGTAAACAGGATTTGTTACATTTTATCATATTTTTTGGGAATCAGCGTTGCGCTGAGTATGGCAGCGGCGACGGAAATGGCACAGATGATCCAGTATGCGGCGGCGAAGGACAGATGATCCAGCACCAACCCGGTGATGAAAGGCCCTGCAAAGATGCCGATGCCAAATATGGATTGGAAGATGCCCGTTGCCGCGCCTCGCATGGCAGGCGGAACGCTGAGTATCACGAAGCCCGCAAGCGCCGCGACGGCAATGCCGTAGCAGATGCCCGATAATCCTTGCATGACGAACAGCAGCGGGATATTGACGGTGTAAAACATCGGGATGCAGGAAATTGCACCTGCCACAAAGGAAAGCACGACGCTTTTGATGCCGCCGATTTTCTTGTAGAGCCGCGTGCCCACAAACAGGGAAGCGATGCTGGAAATACCGAAATAAAAGGCGGTGAGAGTACCAATGGTCAGGCTGTCCGCGCCCAGATCTCTTGCGGAGATGGACATGAAATAGCTGGGGATGGCAAAACACAAAAGCTGCGCCAGCAGACAAATGATGGAAAACACCACGAGGTCTTTTAGTTTGAGTAGCGCCAGCAGTGTTTTGACCGACACCGGTTCCCGCCGCTCGGCTTTGGGGGGCGTTTTGAAAAACAACACGCAAATGATGCCGCCGATGGCGACCACAAATGCAATGTAAAAGGGTGCGATCGCGCCAAAATACTGCGCGAATAACCCGCCCAGCACACATGCCGCAACCTTACCCAGATTGGCGGCGGCTCCCAACGCGCCTTGCGCCTTGACCTGCTTTTCCGTGGTATGATACTTGGCGAACGTAGCGGATAAAATCACCCACCATGCCGCTGCTGCGCCGGCAACCCCGCGGGCAAGCACAAGCGTATAAGCGTCCTTGGAAAAAATAAAGATCAGGGAAGCGATTGCCAGAACAATGAATCCGACGATCAGCAACAGTTTATCCCGACCCGTTTTATCTGCGATGATGCCAAGCGGGATACGCAAAACGATTTGAAGTATGCCGTATGCTCCGCCGATGATGCCCACCAGCGTTGCGCTTGCGCCCAGCGCCGTGGCGTAGTCCGGCAGGGTTGGAACATAAGAATACATTGACATCCAGATCAATGCCGAAGCGATGCTGATGACGAGAACGTTGCGGCGTACGATTTTTTGGTCAAGACTGGTTTCCATGCGATTCCCTTTCTGTTGGCGGTGCTATGACGCAACAGAAAATATTATACGAGTGCGGTAAAGAAGTGTCAACCTTTGGCTAGCGGGCGGGGAGGGATTAAAAAAAGTGCGCCCGGTGCAGAAGCACAAGGCACACTCGGCGGCAACGATCCGGTAAAAACCGTTTGGAGCTATGTATCTTGGAAACGGAGACCTTGCCGAAGGAGCAAAATATCAAGTGCAGATGTAAGCGCACAGCTCCTTTGCCTGCTCATGCAATTTACGGTGCATGAGGAATTTTTCATCGTAAAAATCTTTATAGGCAACACTGGGCTGAAGCGTGCTGCGAACATGCGACATAGCTGCCTGCGCTTGCGCGTGGTCGGAGAACACGCCCAAGGCAACGGCGCAAGAAATGGCGCAGCCCAGAGCACCTGCCTCTTTGCAGGTGAGTGTAGAGACAGGAGTTTGCAGGATGTCTGCCATTGTTTGCAGCCACGGGACGCTTGCGCTGCCGCCGCCTACACAAATCAGACCGCTTAAATCCAAGCCGTTCGCGCGCAAAGCCTCGAAGCTGAGCCGTTGATCGAACGCGAGGGCATCCAGCACGGATTGATAAATATCATAACGTGTGGAACCGACATCTGCGCCGATCAGCGCGAAGCGATCCAGATGATCCATATAGATGGGTCCGCTGCCCATGAGGTATGGTTGAATCAAGATTTTATTGGGGGACGCAGGCAGATTTTGCTCGAACAGTGCATAGGGGGGCGCATCGTGATCGGCGGCAAAGACGCTGAAGAACCATTGCACCAGCAGCCCCGCAGACGGGTTGTACGCCAACGTGCAGAACAGATCGTCCGCCCAAACATTTTCGCAGCACAGATTGGTGCTTAAAATGACTTCGGGGGAGAGCGCGCCCTTATAAACAGGGGTGGAGCAGCCGGATGTGCCAAGGGAGCAAACGGCAACGCGCTCACCCGCGCCCGCGCCCAACGCGTTCATGGTCTGATCGTGCCCGCCTGCGACCAGCTTTACACCGCGATGCAGACCCAACTCATCGGACACGGAATCAAGCAGTTCGCCGACGATACTGCCGCTGATGACCGGCTGCGCGAACAAACTGCGGTTCAGGCCAAAGCGCTCCAACAGCGGATCACTCCAATCACGCTTGTGAATATCAAATAGCATGGTACGCGTTGCCACGGAATAATCCGCAAAGCAAAGTCCGCTGAGGCGATAGCCGATGTAATCTTCGATGAGCAGGAATTTGTATGTTTTCTGGAATGTTTCCGGCTCGTTTTCTTTTAGATATAGAATTTTGGAAAGGGAATAGGTTGGGGAAGGCGGCAGACCGCAAATTTGAGCGATCTCTCGATCCGAAGTGTGCTCCATAGCCGCGAAATACTCCGCCTCGCCGCGGCGATCGGTATAGATCATGACCTCGCACAGGTCGTTGCCCTGCCGGTCTACCGCCACAAATGCTTCACCGAATGAACTGACACAAATCGCTTCAATATCGCCTTTTGTCTGCTGTGCTACTGAATGTAGTACAGCCTTGGTTTGTGTCCACATTGCCGCCGGACTCATCGAACGGGTGCCATCTGACTTGAAAGTCATGTCATAGGCGCGATATTCGCTGGCGATGATGGTTCCTGTGGCATCAAACACCACTGCCTTTACGCCGGTGGTGCCGACGTCCAATCCACAAAACTGCATGGGTTGCCTCCTTAACGCGATCAAAAGTATATTTTAAACTGTATTATTGCGCGGCAAGCTCAAAGAGCAGAAAACCGCCCAGCACAGGCCGATGCGCGTAGCAGACGCGCTGATCGTCCTTTTCAAACGTTTGCGTGGTATCCGTAGTGGCGATGATACGCCAGCCTTGCGCAAGCATCAGATCGGCAAACTTACCTTTTTGCGATGCGGGCGAGACATATGCGCCCCCTTCTAAGGGAAACGGGCGCTGCTGCATGACAGACGCGATTGCCGCACCGGCAAGGTCGACGCTGCCGCCCAGCGGTCCGCCGCTGCTAAACAGCAGGGTGAGCACGATGACGAGCAGGAATATGATGCAGATGTTTCGCAATATCTTCATGATCCGGTCACCTGTGGAACGTTTTTGCCATACGGTACATTGCAATAGTATACCGCAAAAAGAGGGCGGATTCAACAGTGCTTCATCGCAAGTACCGAAATATTGCGGAGGCTGACTACCACCGCGAAATGAGGTGAAGGCGCGTTGCCATTGCGCCGGATTTGTGATGGCGGCGGGCGATACGAACGAAGCGGCAGGGCAAAGGAGGGAGAAGCGCAAACCACAGTACAATGCAACACGCATAGGGTGCAATCCTCTTGCGTGCGTGGGCAAAAAGTGATATGATATCCGCATGGAATACGCAAAATTTACGGTGCTGTGCATCGGACACGAGGATGAGATAGACAGTAAATTACATGCGCGGGGGTTTGTGCACGTGCGCCATGATGCGCATGCGCTGCCATTGCTGATGCGTGCACAGGCGGAAGGGGCGACGGCGTGTATTCTACTGGATTTGAAGCAGGGTTATACGCAGGACGATGTCTGCCTGATGGCGGAGCGCTGGGAGCAATCTCAGGAAAGCCTTCTGGTGGCAACACACGCCGGAGAAAAGCCGGGGCTGCCGGACAAGGTTTTTGGATTTCTTTCGGCCGTTTCGGTATCGGATGCTTCGTTTGGGTTGTTTGCGTTTGGAGAAGAGCTGCTTGCGCTGTTTTGCGAGATGAAGACCAAGGAACATTCCTTATTGCAAGACATGGTGCTGGAGGCGCGCAGCGCGCAAATTGAGATCACGGAAGTCAAGACGCAGGTCAAGGCGCCGGCACCGGCCGGATTTGGCGTGCTAACAAAGTCCATGAAGCTTTATGCGGTATTCATCAAGTTTAGTATTTCCGCGATGATCTCATACATTGTAGACATTGCGTCCTTTTTCTTCCTGCAAAAGCTGTTTGCGGCTATGTCGGACGAATTTAAGGTGCTGTATGCAACGATCATTTCACGCGTGCTGTGCTCACTGGTGACCTATTTGCTCAACAAAGGGGCAGTGTTTCGATCACAGGCGCATCCGACGGGCGCGGTGCTGCGCTTTGTAATCCTGTCGGTGGGACAGTTGACGGCTTCGTGGCTGCTGGTGTGGGGCTTAGGCCATTTGCTGGGAGGAAACGATTTGGTGAACACCGGACTCAAAGTGGTGGTGGATTTTGTCATCTTTATGGCAAGCTTCACCTTGCAACGGGATTGGGTGTTTAAAGATACTCCGGGATTGCTGAAATAATCGAGTATACGATGTTTGAAGTGAAAAACCTACAATATAAGGATATCATACGGTTGGAAGCGTTGACTTTTGCGCCGCAGCGGAGCACTGCCATTTCGGGCGCTTCGGGCGGGGGAAAGACGACGCTTTTGCGCCTTTTGGACGGCATTGTGTTGCCGGATGCGGGCAGCGTTTGGTATGGCGGTCAGGAAATTCGAGCGCTGCATGATCTGAGACGGCGGGTGTGCATGGTGCCGCAGACCCCTGTGCTGTATGAAGGGAATGTGCGGGAGAATTTGGAGATCGGATTTGTGCTGTGTGCGCAACCCAAACCATCGGCTGATTTTTTAAAGGGTATGCTGGAATTATGCTGCCTGAACGTACCGCTGGAGGCGGAGACCAAGATGCTGTCCGGCGGGGAACAGGCGCGTCTGGCACTGGCGCGCGCCTTTGCGCTGGAACGTGAGACTTATTTGCTGGATGAGCCGACGGGGGCGCTGGATGTGCAGACGCAGGAGACCGTCATCGGACACATTTTAAGCTGGATGAAGGAAGGCGGGCGCACCTTGATCACCGTGACACACTCGGAAAAACTGGCGGAGCGATGTGATGCACAGCTGCGGGTGACGGAAGGGGGTGCGTTTGAATGGGTTCGGTAGAGATTACACTATGGCAGCTTTTAGCGGCTTACGTGTTTGTGGTGGTATTGCTGATTATTTTCAAAATTCGCAAGATCGATCAATCCAAGCAACTGGTGATTGCCACCATTCGAATGACGCTGCAACTGCTGATTGCGGGATATCTGCTGACGCTGGCATTTGCTCACACCAACATTTGGCTGACATTGTGCATTTATGCCGGTATGATGGCATTTGCGATTGTGACGGTGGTGCGACGCGCGCCCAAGGAGATGCGCACTCTGCTGCGCAGACCCGTGACGATTGCCATGTGTGCGGGCTGCTCGGTCGTGATGCTTTACTTTTTGTGGCTGGTGGTGGGGGTGCAACCGTGGTATGACACGCGCTATTTTGTAAGCATTGCCGGCATGGTGGTGGGAAATTCCATGACGGGGGTGGCGCTTTCCATGAACGCGCTGCTTAAGGACTTCGGGCAGAGCCGTGCGCGTATTGAACAATCCCTGATGCTGGGGGCGAGCGGGGGAGCAGCCGTCAAACAGAGTGTGGACGCGGCATTAACCACAGCCATTTTGCCAACCATAACCTCGATGCTATCCATGGGGATTGTGATGCTGCCCGGCATGATGACGGGTCAGATTTTGGCAGGGGTGGCGCCGGATCTTGCAATTCGCTATCAGATTGGCGTAATGCTGGCGATTTTGGGCAGTGTAACGATCTGCGTGCTGCTGTTTTTGCATTTTGCATCAAAAAAGTTGATGAAATTGGAATTCAACGGAGTATAATACATGGTGGGGATAGAAGCGCAACGTCAAGGCGGGTCGCTGAAAGGCGCGAGGATTTGCGCCCAGCGATCGGCAGATGCGTGATCCGAAGCAAACCGGAAAGAAACGAGGGAAATGATATGGGACCGAAGGCAAGAAGAATCACGATCGCGGTTGTTTGTGTTGCGGTGGTGGCGGTGATGGTAATCCAATTTGCGATGGGATTTTGGGGATGAGACATGGCGCAAAAGGAACCTTGCCGCTTTAAAAAACAGGAACAAATTTTGCATACTGCAATGTGTTCCGAAATTTTCTGAAAATGGCAAAAATACTTGTTTACACCATTGGGATGTGTTTAAATTAAAAGTAACAACAGCAACGTTTTTTAGAAGGGAGTGAGTCCAGTGGGATCGATACATATTACGGAGTCTCAGTTTGACGAAGAGGTTTTGAAAGCTGAGGGCAAGGTATTGGTTGACTTTTATGCGGACTGGTGCGGTCCATGCAAGATGCTGGCTCCGATTTTGGAGGAAGTGGCAGAGCAGCTCGGTGACGAGGTGAAGATCGTAAAGATCAATGTGGACGAGGCACAGAATATCGCACAAACTTATGGCGTTATGTCCATACCAACGGTATACCTGTTCGACAGCGGCGCAAAAATAAACCGGTTTGTCGGTGTGCAACCCAAAGAGCAAATTGTAGATTTCGTTCGGCAGGGCTGAGTGGCAGGCGAGCGCGTTTTGTGCAAGTGGAATGCAAAGCGCTGACGCTGGCAGGCAATGAATGCCGAGATACATTTGAATGAAAGATAATAGAGAGCCACTCCATGAGGAGTGGCTCTTTTCGTTGAAGGCAAGCGTGGAATGTGCGCAATGGAGAAAACAGGCACCCGGGGCACTGCATTACAGTCCTGCTTGATGCAGCGCTTGAACCAAAGCCTGTTTGGAAAAGTGTTGGCGGATATACGCGGCATAACCCTGCGTTTGCGGCTGCATATACAACGCGCGCGCCTGTGCCGCGAAATCGGCGGCGGTATCGCTGGGTGTGAGGATGCAGCCTACATCGGGCAGACCTTCCAGACCGATGGAGGTGGAAACCACGGGGATATCTGCGGCGATTGCCTCAAGCAGTTTGCCTTTGATGCCTGCGCCAAAGCGCAACGGCACGATGCAGACGCGGCAGTCCGCGTAGGCGCGGTGCAGGGCATCGTCAGAGACCTGACCTTCAAAGAGGACGCGTTCGTCGGCGAAGGCGCGCAGCCCCTGCGGTGGCTGTGCACCGATGATACGCAGTTTGGCGTCAGGCAGGTCGATCTGACTCCAGACCTCTTGCAGAAACCAGCGAATGCCATCGACATTAGGCTGATGCGCGAAGCCGCCTACAAATAAAAAATCCTGAGTTTGTGCGCTGCGCTGCACCGGCTTTGCATCAAAACAATACAGCGGTGCCACCACGACATTGTGCAACCGGAAGGCATCTGCGATGATCTGACACTCTGCATGACTGTACACGATGGAAACATCGGCGTTGCCCAGCGCGGCATATTCTTTGACACGCATTTTTTGTGCGCGTTCCTGCGTTGCTTCGTCCTTTGTGATGCTTGCGGCACGCTCTTCCCGCAGAAAATGCAGATCGCAGGCAAGATAGAGGATACGGGCATCCGAATGCGCACGCACCAGATGCAGGTAACGCGACGCGATATCCGGTCGGTTGATGCACACAGTTTGAAATTGTGTCAGGTGTTCGCGCAACCAATCGAAGCAGTGCTCACGGTAAAACGCGCCGTTAAGCACACAGACGCCGGATTCGCGCAGCGTCTGCGCATAGCTGTTTTCCTCAAATTCGCTGCTCCAAAAGGTGATGTGATAACCCAGTTCTTGCAGTACATTTAAATATTGAAAGACCGACCTTGAGCCTGCGTCCTGATCCGGCGTAGGGATTTTGCTGTCAAAAAACAATAGATTTTTGCCATCGTCAAAAAACTGCGGCTGCGGTATCGGCTGCGGTGCAGGGGCGGGCTGTTGTGCGGGTGCGGGACGCAGGCGGCTGCGCAGCTTGCGAAAGGGCGCGCTCGCTTTCCACAAAGCAGAGGAACGGATGCGATCCAGATCCGCTTCCAATGCGCGAATGGAGCGCTGACAATCCAGCGCATACGCATGGTAGGTTGCGAGCTGCTGCCACGCCTCGTACAAATCATTTTTGCTGTCTTGCAAGCTTGCTTCCAAAAGCGGGTCTTTTTGATCCATCGGTTGATCCTCTCCGTGTTTTTTCTATCATGATAGCACACGGGAGCGGGAAGCGCAAATTGTAAACAAACTGTGTTGTTGCGGCGATTTGGTTTACAGGATATGTGAAGTATGATAAAATAAACATAAATTTTGCATGATGCAAAGTTGCCCGTGGGGGCGGGCAAACGCTTTTGTGGGTTGGTTTTTTGGAAAACACAAAAGGAGATTTACCATGAAGAAATTGATTTTGATTATGGCAGGGGTATTGGTTTTTGCGCTGGCGGGGTGTAGTGCGCTGCCGGCTTTGAACGGCACATCCGGTGATGCGACGGCAGAGCAGACGCAAAACGGCTTGCAGGAAGAAACGCCTGCGGCAAGCGACGCGCCTTTTAATGATGTGGTGCAGGAATCGGCGCAGCCTGCGGCGAGTGCATCCGCAGATGCGCTGGAAGCGACCGGGGAAATAAAGGCAGAGGCAAATGACGTATTTGCCTACAAAAACGGTACGATCAAATTTGAATATTATGATGTCGCAAGCGACAAACAGGCGACGGTTGAAGTGAAAACAGATGCAAAAAGCACCTTGCGAACCGGTTTGGAAGTGGTTGCCAAGCAGATGTTTAACCAAGAACTGGACAAATCGCCCATCAACCCCAACAGCATGAAGCTGGGAAAAGACGAGCTGCGCATCGATTTTACGGACAAAGTGTATGAGATGAGTTTGGGCAGCAGCGGGGAGGCCAGCGTCATCAACAGCATTGCAAAAGCATATTTGCAGAATGTGGACGGGCTCAAGGCGGTCTACTTCTCTGTTATGGGCAAGCCGTATGAATCCGGTCACATGCAGATTGCGCTGGATCAGGCGTTTACGCTGAAAGCGAATAGTTAAAACAGAGTTCAAAGGGACGGATGTGCCAAAGCGGCGTGCCCGTCTCTTTTCAATGAGTCAAACAAATGAGTGTATGGAATTGAAGGAAAAGGCGAGAGAAAACAATGAATGATTTGGTAATCGGTAAGAAAAGAATGCTGGCGCTGCTGATGGCGGCGCTGGTTGTGATTGTAGGACTTTCCATTCCGATGGGCGAAATGACGGGAAGGGCGGAGGCGGCCTCTACCAAAACGGTGGTGATCGACCCCGGTCATGGCATGGGAGACCCCGGCGCACGCGGTGCGAACGGCTGGGAGGAGCGCGCGTTTAATTCGATCCTCGCGTACAAGACGGCTAAACAGTTGCAGGCGCGCGGGGTAAAAGTATATTTGACACATCGCGTGGATGACATTGTTCCGGGCGCGACGGATGTACCGGTGCTGATTCCGTATTACAAGCACAAATATGAGTTTAGCGCAGAGCTTGCCGCGTATTCCAATCAGGTAGACCCCGACTTACATTTGAGCATCCATCACAATTCGTATAATGGCACGGCGCGGGGTACAGAAACATATTACACCTCGGCGCAGGCAAACCCTGAGGCGTGGGGCAGAGCGCAGGTGGCTGCGGGGCTGATTTTGGACAGCGTTTCCTCACTGGGATATTTTCCCAGACGTTCAGTAAAAGACTTTGCCGGTGGATCGGACGCGCCGATCAAGTACAGCAACGGTCCTGCGGTGCTGCTGGAGGCGTGCTTTATTGACAACCCGACGGACTGCTCGATCATCACTGTGGATTCGTATGCCAACGATATCGCGCGAAAGACGGCGGATGGCATCATGCAGTATTTGGCGAAATATCCGAATAAAATATCAGAAGGTAATGTGGTGCAAAAGCCGGTGCAGGTGGATGAGAACTTGCGCGCGCAAAAGGGCGCGGCAACATCAGTGCAAGCCTTTACGATTGCTGCGACAGGCGTGAACGCGACGGCGGGTGTGCGCAAGGTGCAATTCAATGTGGAGCGGCTGGAAAGCGGCTCTGCAAGCAAGGTCGGCTATGCCGGAACAAACAAAGGCGGCGGACGCTGGGAGTTCCGATTTGATACCGCGCTGTTTGGCAATCAACCGGGAAGATATCGCTTCCAAGCGATCGTATATGACAAGAATGGTCAAAAGGCGCGCACACAAACGATGACGGTGACGGTCAGCAAGCCTGTTTCTTCTGTGGCATCAGCAGGCGTGCTGAAATTGTACTTGCCGGAGGTGACGATGCAGACCGGCGCGCAGACATCTTTATCCAAATTTGTGGTGCACATTTTGAATGTTTCTGCACCGGAAGGGGTGCGCTCGGTCAGCCTGCGCGCGAAACATTTGGACAGCGGATCGTCTTACAAATTCTTTCAGGCGAAGGATCGCAAGATTGGGAATGGATCGTATCAGGCGGTTTTTGACGCGGCGCAATTTGGCAACAAGGCGGGAACCTATCAGCTGCAATCGAAAATGATTTCAAAGAGCGGCAAGGTAACCTATTCACAGCCCTATCGCGTGACGATTGTGCCGCCGGCACCGCCTACCGTAGGCGCGCTGCGCGTTTATGTTCCCTCCAACCCGACAGACTGGACGCGCTTTAAACTGCGGGCGCTGAATGTGGGCGCTCCGGGCGGCTTAAAAGCGGTTTCCTTCCGTGTGAAAAATTTGACGACCAACCAGACCAAATTCTTCATGGCGAAAGTGAAAAATGGCGGACAGTACTTTGAAGCGATGTTTGACACCGCTATGTTTGGCGGCGTAGGCGGCGATTACCGCATTGACGTGAAGGTGTCGGACAAGCTGGGCAGAGCCGGATATTCCGCATCGCAAACGGTGAGTGTGAAGGGCAGCAAGCCGCCCGTTGCCGGATATGCAATTATGGGATCGCAGTCCGTCTCTGAAACGAGAATGTTGAACTTTTTTATGGCGAACGCCTCTAAATATAACGGAGGTGCTTCGGCGGAGATAACGCAATATGGGTATGACGGGCAAGGTTTTCCGAAATACTATACCATTCGTTCGAACAGCAATTCTGCGGACAAACGGGACAACCGGAACTTAGATTTGGCGCAATTTGTGCAAATCTTTTCTGAGGAAGCCAAAGCAGAGGGCGTGAAGCCGGAAGTTGCCTTTGCACAGATGTGCCATGAGACAGCATTCTTGCGCTTTGGCGGAGATGTTTTGCCATCGCAGTGCAACTTTGCCGGTTTGGGCGCGGTGGGCGGCGGCGTACGCGGGGAATCCTTTGAATCCGTCCGCATTGGCATTCGGGCGCAGATTCAGCACTTGAAGGCGTATGCAAGCACGGCTCCGCTCAACAAAGCCTGCGTTGACCAGCGCTTTCACTATGTGGCGCGTGGAAGTGCGCCTACGGTGGAAGGATTGACCGGCACATGGGCCATGGACCCATCGTATGCAACGAAGATTTTGAGCTTCTTATCACAGATGTAGGGGAGTTGAGCAAGTTAAAAGATCGGTGTTTGGATGCACCGGTCTTTTTTGTTGTTACGATTGAGGAGGCATGCAGCCGAGGCGGATGGCAGCGTTTTTTTGCATCTTGGTGCGCGCAGAACGCCACTTGCCACAAAACTGCTGACGAGCGGGGAGAAGTGACATATAATAATTTTACAGCACAGTTGCAACGGTGGAAATCGTGAAAGAGAGGAAGTGTGTGATGAAAGTCGAAATTCAACTATCCATAGAACACAGCGCGCCGCATGCGGTGATCTATGCCAGTGAAATTACAGACGAAGTGCAGCGCGCGGTGATGCTGCTCGAAGCGCAAAGCAGCATTGTGATTGCATCGGACAGCAGGGAGCGCATGGTGATTTTAAAGCCGGAGGACATCTATATGATTCGCATTGAGAATGCGGAGACAGTCCTTTACTGCGAACGAACACAATATCGTTCCAAAAAGCGGCTTTATGAGTTAAAAACACAGCTGGGCGGGAGTGTTTTGCAAATTGCAAAAGCGACATTGGTGAATGTTGCGTACATCGACACTGTGGAGCTGGCGATCAACGGTATGATGGAGCTGAAACTGAAAAATGGCTGCTCGGAATATATCTCGAGAAAATATTTGCCGGATTTCAAGAGATATTTGGGCATTTAGAAAGGGAGTGCATACAATGAAACAGATATTAATGAATTTACTGACGGGCATTGCAACAGGGAGCACCATCTTTGTGGTGATGGTGATGATTCTTACGGCAAGCGGCTTAGAGATTGGACAGATCTTTGCTGCGCACAGCTTTAGTGCGGCAGCGCTGGGCGGCATGTTGATTGGCGTAGGTTACAGTGTTCCTTCGCTGGTGTATCATGCGGTGAAGCTGCCTATGGGATTGAAAATACTGATTCATATGGGGATCGGAACGGCGGTGTTTACTGCGGTTGCGATTGCGCTGGACTGGATTCCCATGCAATTGGGTGTGGCGGGCGTGCTGGGGTTTTTTGCGATTGGAATTGCGTGCGCGTTTGCCATTTGGGCAGTATTCTTCTTTTACAACCACAAGAAAGTCAAGCAGATGAACCACATGATTCGAGAGAAGCAAAAGGAAAATGTGCATTGACGCTCAACAGGCGATGCACGCCGTTCACTGTATTTTTACGGGAGTGCAATGAGCGGCGCGCAAAAAAGACGCGTGATGCTGCGTTGTGCAACGGCCGGGCGGGGAAGCGGTTTTTGGTCTGTCTGAATATGGATTGACCCAATCAAGAGACCTTAGGGTCTCTTTTAGGCTGTCGATAAAGCCGCAACCGTCATTTTCCAAGTGCAAATGGTATTTGGAAAATGACTTCCATCGTTGCCGAAATTGCAAAAACCTCGATGAATTGCGTATTCTATCTCGCCTTTTGCAATTTCATGTAGGGGTCCCAAAAATGCTGGCATTTTGGGGAAGAGGAGTTCCAACTGGAAGGTGTAGCCTTACGCTTTAGCGGGAGGCGGAATCTGCAAGTTTGGAACGACGAGACTTGCAGCTTTCTTAACAGCCTGACAAAGCGCTAACACTTTTTTGAGGCTCTGCAAGAGACCTTTGGGTCTCTTTTTTTGCATCTTGGTGCCGGCGGAGTGCATCTTGGTTGCGGGGTGCTTGTTTGGACGCGGAATGCGGATATAATGGGGTACAGAAAGCATTTGGAGGAAAGAAAATGAACAGGAATAAAATGGAACGACCTTTTTTGACGATATTGGTTGTATATGCGGTTTGCTATGTGCTGCGCATGGTGGAATTGCTGGCGCTGCGCACCGATCAAGGAGTGTTGGGAGAAGCGTTTTTACATAAGCTGCTGGGCATTGTGGTTTTGCTGGTGGCAATGCGCTATGCCCGCATCAGCAGCATTGAAATCGGCTTTGGGAAATGGGGCGCGCTGAAGGGGCTGGGGATTGGTCTTGGCATTGGACTGGGTTGCTTTGCGGTGGCGTACGGGTTCGAATGCGCGATGATGGAAGGCTCCTCACTGGCGTTTTATGTGTCTGCATTCACGCTGGATGGCAATGCTGCAAGCAAAACCACATTTGTAACGGTGAGCCTGTGTATTTTGTTCAACGTCATCAATGTGGTGATGGAGGAGGGTATTTTCCGCGGACTGTTTATCAAGCTGGCAGAGCGGCGCGTTCCCTTTATGCTTGCAAATGTGATTAGTGCGCTGCTGTTTGGACTGTGGCACATTGCGCTGCCCATCCGCACCTATTTGGACGGGGGGATGTCGCTGGCGGGCGCAGTCGGATCGGGGGCGACGTACATTCTGACAACTTTTTTGATGGCGTTCCAACTGGGGCTGCTGGCGAAGATGACGGGCGGACTTTGGGCACCCATGGGGGCGCACTTTGTCAATAACACGATTGTGAATCTGCTGCATGTGACCTCTGTACAGGGGGAGGATGCGTTGATGTTTGTACGCATTACAGTTGCGCAGACGCTTTCTTTTGTGGGCGTATTGATCGCTTATGTACTTTGGAGAAAAAAGCAAAAAAAGGTTGCAAGAACTGTATAGTGCGCGAAACCTCTCCTGTGGTATAATCGAGGAAATACAACGCAGGAGGAAACACAATGCGCCTTACGGTGGAACAAGATACCAGCCTGGATGATTTAACGGTACGCATTTTGTACATCCGCAAAGACAGGATGCTGCAACGGCTGATTCGTGCGGTGCAGTCTTGTGAGAGCAAAATCAAGGCGACGCTGGATGGCGGCACGGTATGGGTGAGTGTGGCGGACATCTATTACTTTGAAAGTGTGGACAAGCGCACTTTTTTATACAGCGCGGACTGTGTTTATCATGTGGAGGAGCGGCTTTATCAACTGAAAGAGCGGCTGGCGGTTTACGGATTTGTGCAGGTGAACAAAGCTTGCCTGCTGAATATAAGCGTTTTGCAAAAAATAAGACCGCTGGCAAACAGTAAGATGGAAGGAATGCTTGCCAATGGCGAGCGCGTCAATATCTCGCGCAGGTATATTCCCGAGATCAAGGAGGCTTTAAAAAACCAATGAGCGA
Source organism: uncultured Christensenellaceae bacterium (assembly GCA_964454685.1). Classification (GTDB taxonomy): domain Bacteria; phylum Bacillota; class Clostridia; order Christensenellales; family Christensenellaceae; genus CAYVTZ01. The sequence goes on along the minus strand of CAYVTZ010000028.1, from coordinate 24,224 downwards.
CAAGGTGAAGAACTGGCTAAGGAATGTGTTTGCCACGACGGCGATTTCCATTTTGTGCATCACCATTGTGGGGATTTTGACGGGGGATGCGACCATTTACATTGCGGTGGTTTGGCAAACGGCTGTGGCAAACGTGGTGATTCATTTGGGGATTTTGGCGGTGCGGCGGTTGCAGAGCATTTATTTTCTGGTGGAAATTCTTTTGGAGCTGGGTTTGGTGATCGGTGTGATTTTGCTGACGGGGGTTTTGTGTGGATGGTTTGCGACTACGCCGATTTGGATGACGCTTGTTGTGACACTTGCGGTGTTTGGGGTGGCGTGCTTGATCAACATTGTGTCGATCCGGCGGGACATCGAGGAGATCAATCGGGAAATTGAGCTGCGAGAGAGAACGGAACAAATATAGTGTTTGTTCATATGGAGAAAGCGAAGAGGGCGACCGTGAAAGTCGCCCTCTTTGTGCTCTGCCATGTTCCGTGGGGTAATTTTATTGAAAAATGATTTTCCCTGCTGCCGCTATGACAAACTCCGGAAGAATTGTGCGGCACTTTCAGGAACGGTTGGGCCGGAAGGTGAGGGCGCAATCGGGAAGGTCTGTGGAATCGAGCTGCCAGCCGTGCACCTCGTTTTGGGGAATGACGGTGGGCTTTCCTTCCACAAAGGGAACCTCGTCATAACCGCTGAAGCGTTCTATACGCGGTAGGATGCGGAAGGTGTCGATATTTTTGACCTCAGAGGGTAGGAGGTTGAGCGTGATGCAAAAGCCGATATCTTCGTCTGCTTCTTCCAGCCCGAACTGCTCTCCTGCGCTGGGCAGCTGTACGCCGTCGCCCTCCACGGTATAAAGCAGATTCCCAAGGAAACAGCTTTTGTCCAAGGCATCCCAATCATCCGGTGCGTTGAGGCTCATATACAGCTTTGTACCGCTGGGAGTGATTTCCAACCGCTTTGCGGACATACTTACCCCTGCCATATCCGTGGTTTTGTTGACGAATGTGACAGTTTGAGGATCGCTGTTCCAGTCTGCCCAAGCGTAGGTGGCGTTGCCTTTGAACTCCACAGTCTCGTTGATTTCGATGGTTTCATGGCTTGCGTTACCGGCGGCGGGATCGAAGCTGAATTTTACACGCAATATGCCGATAAGCTGATTATCATACTCGACGCTGTAACCTTGCTGATCCTCTGTGACGGTGGGCGGCCGGGAAAGATCGGTATACAACAGCGGGATATTGATTTCCACCTGCTGCACGCCATTCAGACCCTCCGAAAGGTGGAAGGCAGGATAAGATTCAGGATCATATTCGGGGTCGAACTGCCGATATTCCTCGATGATCTTCTGCCAGCTTGCATAATCTTCCGGACTGACGATACTTTTATAGTTTTCCATACTCGACGAATGTTCCAATGGAATGGTCAATGCAGCGCGCAGAGAACCCGACGATTTCATTGCCGCAACGCCTTCCGAGGTCATGGTTTCCGTCCATTCGGAGCGGGGCAGCGCGTTTTCAGAACGTGTATACGCGGGGGTGTAGCGCTGATATTGATCATACTCGGATTGTGCGATCATAAGGAAGGAACCCAGCGCATAGGTGACATCATTGAGTGCGACATAGTCATAATTCAAGAAATCAATGGTGTCGGGGAAGGGGATGATATCTTTGAGCGCGGGGTCGGGGTCGGGCTGCGCGCTTACAATAGAATTGTAATGAGAGCCGATAAATTCAGGCACGCCGCCGCCTAAATCAATGGAGGCGATGATTTGTGCGCCGTCGAAGTAGATGTCCCCTACTGAGGGCTGCAAGGTATCCGCCCACGCCTGCCATTCGGGCAGCATATTCACATACTCGATGGTGTTTTGTGATTCCGGCTGCTGCACGGTGGTTTGATCGATGATGGCTTGCAGCTCGGGGGTGTCGATGCGCTGCGCGGAGGGCTGCGAGACATATTCCTGCACGCTGAAATAGGTGTTGAACCAATGCGCGATGGCGGCGCGGGCAGGCGGCACGGCGACGCAGATCAACGCGGCGGCTGCCACGCCGGCAAGCACCGGTATCCATGCCTTTTTACGTGCACGAGCAGGGGGGGTATGCAGCACATTGCGCCGGATCTGTTCGGCATCCGGCAGAACGAGACGCAGTGCTTCTTTATAATATAACGATTCTTTATTTTTCATTTTGAGCCACCAACAATGCCTTTCTCAGAGCGTTACGGGAACGCCAGAGGCGATCTTTCACGTTGCTTTCGCTGATGCCGATTTGCCGCGCGATGCCGGAAATGGGCATGTCGTAATAATAAAAGAGGACAAAGGACTTATACGAATACAGCGGCAGTTGCTTGACTAAATGCGCAACATGCTGCATTTGCTCTCGTGTTTCCAGCAGGGAATCGAAGGGAATTGTGTCGTCCACGAGATCGTCGTACCCCTCCAAATCTATTTCGCGCTGTTGGCGCATTGCCTTTCGCTGATAGTGGCGGGATAACTCCTGATGTGCCAGCTTATTTAAAAAAGCGGCAGGCTGGCGGATGTCTGCGAAGCCTTTGCGCAAAATGCGCGCGTAAAACTCCTGATAGACATTTTGCAGAATGTCTTCCACTTGATCTGCATTGCTTGTTTTAATGACAACCAGCTTTGTGAGCTCCGCGTTGGTTTGGCTGTATATGCGGTTAAAATAGCTTTGTGCGTCCATCTGCCCTGCATGCGTTCCTTCCTGTATGTTTATGAAGTTCATCGTATCACCTTATTGCCCGGCGGAAAAAAGCGCTTTCTCCACCTGTTGTAACCGGTTCACCTATAAAGCGGCGGATATGAGCAGAAAGGTCTGATGTGCGCGAAGCAAATGTGGAACAATGAGGGTGTGATAACCCGCGAAACGTGCGCGGCGTATTTTTTGAGAATGGGAAGACCGGCGGGAATGAAAACAACGAAAGAATGGACACAGGTGAAAATTACAAGAGGAAACCAGTGCCATAGGCAAAGAAAACAGACCGGAGAGCCTGCGGCGGGGAAACGTTGGGCAGGCGCGCTAACTTATCATGGCGCGTTGACTGTTACTTAATACGAACGCCATAGATTTTTTCGCCGCGGGTACCGACCACGATGGTGTTATTATACACGGCGGGAGAGGCTTCTACATTGCGACCAAGAGATATTTTATGCAGTTGCTTGCCGGTTTTGCCGTCCAGCAGAATCATTTTACCCGCACTGTCGCACTGAATGATGTACCCTGTGCCGTCTGTGGTATATACGATGACGGGGGAGGACCATGCGTAATCGGACATGGGATAGCTCCAAATGACATTGCCCGTTTGCGTGTCGTAGGCTTCCAGCAATCCTTTTTTTCTGGACTCCACGCGCGCGACCGGACAAAAGACCATGCCTTGCAGATTACCCCTGCCCAGCGCCGGAGTTGCCAACACGCCGCCGTCTACTTTGTTCACATACATGCAGGTGTAAGCATTTTCCCACAAGATTTCGCCGTTTAGGGCATTGATCTTACGTACGTATGCCGTGCCGCTTTCCTGCCCCTCTTTGACTTGCTTATCAACTTCGGAGGCGGTATACAGGTACACGCCGTTCTCGTCCTGATCCAGCACGACGGTTGAGTCGGTATCGTCTGTCACATCCTGCACAAAAACCGGCTGCATGGTGTTTAGGTTAATACACTGCAACCAGCCGCCGTTGTCTGCAATGTACAGATAGTTTTTCCAAATGGCGGCAGAGCCTTCAAAGCCCCACCAGCGCTTATCGTTACCGAATTTATCATCAAAATTCAGCGCTGAGGTGTAGCGGTATTTGACCGGATTGGAGGGACTGACCGAGACCATGCCGCCCGCGCGGTCGTATTCCGTATTCAGCTTGAGCGTATACAACACGCCATTTTCCCCCGGCCAGATGAGCGTATCCGTTTGCGCGCTGATGAGCGGGGAACTATCGTATGCCTGCCAAGATTCACGCAGGCTGAACGGGTCTTTGTCTGCGGCACCATACTTATAGAGCAAATCGCCCGTGAGCAGACTGTAAATATAAAAATAGGTGTCGCCGCTTTCATAATCGCCGCTGCCTACCCCTTGCCCGACGTACAACAACGGATAACCGCGCGGGTCGAGCGAGGCGGTGCCTTTGACGGTGTACCCGGTGTGGATGGCTTCACGCGTGGGGGTGCCGTCATCGAGATCCAGAAAATAGATGTTGCCGTCCATGGTTGGATAAATGACTTCCACAAGGGTTTGCTTTGCCTTTTTTTCGGGATATAGATTCATCTGATCGCGCTGCGTTTCATCCCAGTGCACGATTAGGGGCTGCCCCGTCCAGCCGCTGCCGCTCCACTTGTTGAGGCTGCCGGTGTTGATACTCCATATCTTTTCCAGCTTTTCCGCCTCGATATTTGCTGCGCCATAGCTTGCCGTATCGCGGTAATTGTTGCCGCGAAAGGTGACGACGCCGGGAACCTGCGCGTAGGCGCTGCCTGCCTCAAAGGAAATGGGAGGGATGCGCGAATAAGAATCCAGCACCTGACCGTCTACCTCGACTTCTGTTGTGAACTCGAATGCGTCTGGCTGCGTTTCGGGAAGGGGCGCGGGAAGATCGTTGCCGGTGTAAAGTGTTTGCTCCGGCACAAACGGCGAGGGAGCGATGGTGGGAGTGGGGTCTACCTTAGCGGTGATAAAATCCACTTGATTGACATGAAGCAGACCAAACACCAGCGCTACAACAGCAAAACCCATCACCACCAAAAAGCCTGTGAAGCGCTTTTTGTTGATGCGGCGTTTGCGCTGCGGCGTATAGGAATTATACGGTGCGGGCGTGTAACCGCGATCCCGCGTGATGCGGGTCTGCGGCCGATGCACAGTGGATTTTTGATCGGGCTTTGGTGGTTTTTGTTGGTTACGCATTCGCATTCCTTGCCTTTTTTTGTCCGCGAGCACGAATGCCGCAGAAAAATATAGATGATAATATTATAGCGCAAGACGGCACATATGGGTAGGGGGAATTGAGAAGAATGCAAAAGATGGGAGTGGAGAGGTGCAATCTGCCATGCAGCAAAAAAGGCGCATCCTGCGAGGATGCGCCTGTACGGTTCGGCGATTGCAGTGCGCCCACAAAACTGCGGGAAACAATGCCTATTTGATGATGGGGGAAGGCGTGGAATTATACACGACGGAGCCGGGCTCCACAGAGGTCATCAGCCACACATTACCACCGATCACACTGTGTGCGCCGACGGTGGTATCGCCGCCGAGGATGGTCGCGCCCGCGTAAATTACCACATAATCTTCAATGTTGGGATGCCGCTTCACGCCTTTTACCGGGTTGCCGTTATCATCCAGTTGAAAACTTTTTGCGCCCAGCGTCACACCTTGATAAATCTTTACATGATGCCCGATGGTGGTGGTTTCACCGATGACCACTCCCGTTCCGTGATCCACAAAGAAGTATTCGCCCACCGTTGCGCCGGGGTGGATGTCGATGCCGGTCTCACTGTGCGCCAGCTCGGTCATGATGCGCGGCAACAGCGGAATATCCATTTCATATAGAATATGCGCCAATCGAAAAATGCTGGTTGCGTTAAAGCCGGGGTAGGACAGCAGCACTTCCTCTGTGCTGAGGGCGGCGGGGTCACCGTCGTAGGCAGCTTGAATGTCTGTGCGCAGCAACCGTGCCACTTCCGGCAAGCGGCTCATAAAGTCCAGCGTTGCCTTCTGCGCCTTGCGTTTGCATTCACCGCATTCCAAATGCTGCGGGTTGGCATATCGGCGCTCGCAGGTGTTAAAATAAATCTCTCCGATGATGCAGTTCATCAGGATGGTAGCTTCCTTTAAATGGCGCTCCACCACCTCCGGCAAACGCTTGCTGGAGGTCACTGCCTCGTCATACACATTGGGAAACAGCGCGGCGCGCACACGATCAATAAACATTGCCACCCGCTTTTTCATGCCAAATCCGCTGATGGTATTTTCGCTGATATTTTCACGGTTGATTTCCAGCAGCTCCTGCGCGACTTTAGGCACGCTTTCCTCGATCCATTTTGCAAGCATACTCACTCGTTTCCTTTACATTCAGTTGAGCATCTAAAAAGCGTCTTATGGCGGTTTTTACACATGCCCACTATACATTTTTTTTGCTTTCAAGTATAATAGAATAGTTACGGACACACCGGTCGCAGCCATTCCGTGATACACTGTTATGATTGATTATAATCAATCGGGTGTAACATACGCAAGTTTTTTTTAACGGAGGCGCGAAAAGACACGCTGTTTCCGGCGTGCAAGCGGAATTTGAGCAAGCGCTGCGGATGCCGCAAAAAACCGGTGCGTTACGTGTAAACCGAATCAGAAAGGGGCGACAGCCATGCCGATTACCATAAATAAAAATCTGCCTGCCGCGCGCACACTCGCGCGAGAAGGCATCTTCATTATGCCGGACGATCGTGCCGCGCAACAGGACATTCGTCCTCTGCGCATCGCCATCTTAAATATCATGCCCACCAAGGAGCAGACCGAAACGCAGTTGATGCGGCTGCTTGCCAATACGCCCTTGCAGGTGGAAATCGTGCTGCTGCATCCGGCAACGCACACTTCAAAAAATACGTCGTCCGAGCATTTGGACGCCTTTTATCAGACGTTTGACGACATCAAGCATCAAAAGTTTGACGGGCTTATCATCACGGGTGCGCCTGTCGAGCAGTTGCCCTTTGAGGAGGTCACCTATTGGAAAGAGATGACCGAAATCATGGAGTGGAGCAAGCGAAACGTTTTTTCCACGCTGCACATCTGCTGGGCTTCGCAGGCGGGATTGTACTATCACTACGGCATCGAAAAAAGATTGCTGGACAAAAAGCTTTCGGGGATTTATTTGCACACGCGGACCGACTTCAATGTGCCGCTGATGCGTGGATTCGACGACTACTTTTGGGCGCCGCATTCACGGTATACCACGGTGGATTTGCAGGCAGTACGCGATCATCCGCAGCTGGTTGTTTTGAGCGAATTTGGCGACGAACTGTACATGGCAAAGGCCATGCGCGGACGGCAGATTTTTATTGCGGGGCATCCTGAATACGATGCAAACACATTGCAGGGAGAATATCAGCGCGATATTGCCAAGGGGCTTGATATTGAAGTGCCTGTAAATTATTTTCCGCAGGATGATCCTTCGCAGCCGCCCAACGTTTTGTGGCGCGCGCATGCAAATTTATTGTTTTATAACTGGCTAAACTATTATGTATATCAAGAGACCCCATACGATCTGGAGTCTATCCCACAACACGACATAAGGAGTATGTATCATGAAATTCGCTGAAAAATTGACCGATCTGATTGGCAAAACGCCGATACTCGAATGCAAGAATGTGCAAAGCGGCATCTTTGCAAAGCTGGAATCTTTTAACCCGCAGGGCAGTGTGAAGGATCGCGCTGCGTTGTATATGGTACAAGATGGCATCCGGCGCGGGCTGATTAAGCAAGACACCATCGTGGTAGAACCTACCAGCGGCAACACCGGCATTGCGCTGGCGTATATCTGCACCTGCCTGGGCATCAAATTGATTTTGACGATGCCGGAATCCATGAGCCTTGAGCGGCGCAGTCTGCTTGCGGCACTTGGCGCAGAGCTGGTTTTGACTCCCGCGGCAGAAGGAATGCGCGGCGCAATCAACCGTGCAAAGGAACTGTGTGAGATGCGCGGCGCTTATATGCCCAACCAATTCGAAAACCCTGCAAATGCGCAGGCACACCGCGAAACCACCGCGCCGGAAATCATCGAAGCGATGGATGGCAAAGTGGACTGCTTTGTGGCGGGTGTGGGCACCGGCGGAACCATCACCGGTTGCGGGGAAGTGCTGAAGGCACAGATTCCGGGGGTGCGCATTGTTGCGGTGGAGCCAAAGGAAAGCCCTGTGCTTTCAGGCGGCAGCCCGGCCCCACACAAGATTCAGGGGATTGGTGCGGGTTTTGTACCCAAGCTACTGAACCGTGATGTGATCGACGAGGTCATCACCGTCTCCAGCGACGATGCCTATGCCACAGCAAGACTGCTTTCTCGCAAAGAAGGACTGCTGTGCGGCGTATCATCCGGCGCTGCCATGTATGCGGCAATGCAGATTGCCAAGCGCGAGGCGGGCAAAAATATTGTTGTTATTCTGCCGGACACGGGCGAACGTTATCTGTCTACCGGATTGTTTGACACGACGAAATAATACAAAAACAGAGAGGGTTGGCTATGGGAATGTTTGGGCCGGTGGTTGCGCTTGCGTTGCATCTGCTGTTTGCGTTTGGCGTGTTTTGCATGTGCAGACGCGCCGGGGTTGCGCGCGCGTGGCTTGCGTGGATTCCCATTGCCAGCCTGTTTTTATATGGGCGCTTGGTCGGACGGCTTTGCCTGCATATTTTGTTGCCGGTGCTGAGCGGCGCGCTCGTTGCATTGGCGATTGGCTACCACGCCGCATCCGGCGTTACATTACTCACGGCGATGCCTCCGCTTTTTTTTGCATTGCTATGCGTTAGCATTGCGTTTTATTTTTTCTTGCAGCTCAACAACTTCTTTGTATACCGCGCACGCACACCGCAATATGTCATCTGTTTTTGCTTTAGTGTGCTGCTGATTTTTTTGACGCCCGTGTTTGTGTTTGCATTGCGCAATAAACGTATGATTGATCGAACCAACTGAGGGGATGTGTGCATCGGAACGTATTGCAAGGTCGGCGCGCATGAGCCTTCTTTTTGTGTGCTTAGCGGTGCGTTTTACCGTGAGCACTGCTTCGATGGGTTTGCAATGTTCGTCGGGGGGCAAGGGAGCATCTCTAATGATTGCCAAACCGATCAGCGCTGAAAACAGGGCACATGGGTTGAATGCAACAGACAACGGACTTTACTACAAAAAAAGGATCGCGTGATGCGATCCTTTTAATCGTTCATGATTTTTTGTATTACTCTACAACATGAACTTTGACGGTTCTTTCCGGAGAATACCATCTTTCGCCATTCACCATGGTGTATGCGCGAACCTTGTATAAACGATCCGGATTCAATTTGGTGTGGAAGATGAGGACACTTGTGCCGGCATTCTTTGTGACAGCTTTGAAGCTTTTGCCACCATTGTCGCTGACATAGACTTCATAACCTTGTGCACCATTCACCTTGCCGATGCGAACGACATCAGCGCCGAAGATACCCATCCATTTGCTGTCAGCCTGAATGGCCGGACGCACCAACTGTACTCTGACGCCCTCCGGAGCAGTGAATTTGGAGTAGGTTTTTACGCCGTAGCTTTCGATGAAGGCACGGACTTTGTAGCTGTAACGAGTGCCGGGCGTTACGGTTTTGTCAACGAAATAGGTGTTACCCTGCGTGTTGACCAGCTTGTAAGAGCCACCTTCCGGCTTTCTCCAGATTTCATAGCTGACATCGTCGTTACCGGAACGCATGAACTTCACGCCTACTTCCAGCTTGCCGCCGCGCGCGACATCAACCGTCAATCCCGTCGGTGTGGGAACGCTCCGCGATACCCATGCGCCAACGTCTTCTGTGCCATTTGCTTCTGCCATCATAAAGGGTGTTTCAGAAACATTGACCGGACGCATTTTTCCTTTGGCATCCAGCATGACCATTACATAATAGGTTTGCATGGGCCGCGTAATCTCGATGCTATAAGCGCCCTGATAACGCGGATCCGGCTGTCCGGTGGTATAGGTTCTGCCTGTTACCGGAAACACAAAGTTGGACTTTGCTTTCAGCGTGTTGCCTGTGGTATACAGCCCAATCGTCATGACAGTGTCCGAAAGCATGTTCTTATCTTGATTCGCGTTGATCGTGCAGATACCCTTTTTGTCCAGAACATACTGGCGCGCATTGGGTGTTCCCAGATTTGTCGTGATCTTGTAAGACACTTTTGTATTCGGAGGAGCGAGGGGTTTACTTTTTGCGTCAATAAAGTAGAGTTTTACGTTGATGGGTGCAGGCGCGGCAGCCATGCCCACCGCAGGAATCATTGCAAATACCATAATAGCAACCAATGCAATGACCGCAAAAAATTTAACTTTCTTCATAGAAAAACCTCCTTGGGGATAAATTACAAATACACTTCCCATGTATTTGTAATAATTATAGCACCGTGCGCGAAAAGTAATCATTAATTTTCTGTGAATTGCACGGTTTTCCACAAAAGATGTTTTTTTTCAACAGACAGGTTAAATTGTTGTGAGGAGGATGCGAATACGATGGAGTTGGCGAGGGCTGTGCACCCTGCCCCAGACGCAAAAAGCGAGCGCATGCTGAGACAGGGCGACGACGCCGTACGAGCACTTATTTTTGCCATGTTAAAACAGGGAAGCCGCCGTTTTCACCGGCCTTTGCAGCGCGCCATACGCCGGTTGTTTGATTGTTGTTGAGCAGACCTGCGGCGCCTTGCAGCTCGTCTTTGGACAAAGCTTGCAAAGAGCCTGCGACATCCGGCTGCAACGTTTTATCCACACCTTCATACAGCGCACCGGCGGCGCTGCCTTGCAAATATAGATCCACGGCATAGTGCTTTAAGTCCACGGATGCGCTTTCGCCCACGATGCCTGCCGATTTTTGATCGGACGGACACACCGCAGCACCTGCATGATAGCTGTTGCGCACAATTAAATCGCCCGACTCATCGGCACCGCAAATGCCGCCCGCAGCAATTTGCCCCGTGATGCGACCCGTGTTATAGCAGTCAGCGATTGTTGTGTTTTTTGACGCGCTGCCCAGTATGCCACCCGCCTGACCATCCTGACCGATACCGCTGATATCGCCGGTATTGACGCACTGCTCGATCCTCATGCCTGCGGAGTCTGTATTTACGGCTTGACCGACCATGCCGCCTGCAATACTTTTTGCCTGTATATTGCCTTGGTTGCTGTTTTGCATGATTTGGATGGGGAATTTGCGCGCGCCATCTGTGCGCCCGACCATGCCGCCTGCGTAATTGCCGGAACCCTCCGCGGAGATCAGCATATTGCTGATACAGCCGGACAGCTTGACTGTGGCGGTGGATTCGCTCTCTGCCGCAATCACGCCGACCAAGCCACCGACTCCTGCGTTTTTGCGATCCGGCAATGCGACCGCTTCCATCTTGCCTGCTGCCGTGCAATTTTCGACGGTGGTGCCTTCTAACACGAGACCTGCAATGGCGCCGCCTTGCGCCGATTCGCGCAATGTGATGTTACCATCCTCAAGCGTGATATTGCGCAAAGTTGCACCGCGTACACGACCAAACAGCCCGCTAAATCCGTCGCTGATATCCTGCTTTAACTGCGTGACCGTGATGCCGCTTCCATCGAATATGCCGTCAAATGATGCTGTGCCAAAGCCGATGGGCGTCCATTCCTGTGCGTTTAGATTCAAGATTTTGCTTTCCTCGCCCAGATCAAAGGACACGGTTTTCCCTGAGAAGGAGACTCCGCTGTTTACCTGCGCGGCAAACCAAGCCAATGCCTGTGCGTCTCCAATTACCACCCGGTCGCCGCTTGCTTGATACCATGCGGGCGTGGCAGATGGTGTTGTTCCATCCCAAACCAGTTGACGCGGCGCCGTTATCTGCACTGTGCAAGTTGCTGTTTTGCCACTGTCTTGCGTCGTTACGGTGATGGTGGCTTGCCCTGCCGATATGGCGGCGACTTTGCCTTGCGCGTCTACCGCAGCGATGGCGGGATTGCTGCTGCTCCACGACACCGTTTTGTTGTCCGCGTTTTCCGGCTGTACGGTGGCGGTAAGCTGTGCGCCCTCGCCCGCAAGCAGAGCGAGTTGTGTTTGATCCAAGGTCACACCGGTGACGGGGACGGGCTGCGGAGACACGGTGACCGTGCAAGTTGCTGTTTTGCCACTGTCTTGCGTCGTTACGGTGATGGTGGCTTGCCCTGCCGATATGGCGGCGACTTTGCCTTGCGCGTCTACCGCAGCGATGGCGGGATTGCTGCTGCTCCACGACACCGTTTTGTTGTCCGCGTTTTCCGGCTGTACGGTGGCGGTAAGCTGTGCGCCCTCGCCCGCAAGCAGAGCGAGTTGTGTTTGATCCAAGGTCACACCGGTGACGGGGACGGGCTGCGGAGACACGGTGACCGTGCAAGCTGCCTTGAAATCACCATCCGAAGTGTGTATCGTGATGCGCGCCTTGCCTGCGGCTTTTGCCGTTATCAGACCTTTATCGTTAACCGTGGCAACATTCGTGTCGCTGCTTTCCCAGCGCACATTGCGGTAGGAGGCGTTGGCGGGCAGCACGGTTGCCGTCAACTGTTGGGTTTCGCCGACCATCAGGTTTGACTCTGAGCGATCCAGACGAACTCCGTTAACATTGATGATCGGCTGCACCACACGCACGATGGCAAACGCGCTTTTTCCACCGTCTTTTGTTTTGGCATAGATTTTGACCGAACCCGCTTGACGCGCGGTGACAATACCGCTGTCATTGACGGTGGCGATCTCCTCGTTGCCGGATGCCCAGGAAACGCGCAGGTCGGTTGCATTAGAGGGGGCGATTTGCGCATACAGCCGTACTTTCTCCTTGGGCGCGAGCGTTACGTCCGAGGGCGACAGGGAGATGCTTTGCACACGCACAACAACCGGTGTGGGCTGCGGTGCGGGCGTTGCCGTCGGTTTTGCAGTGGGCTGCGGTGTACCGCTGGGAGAACTGCTGGGAGAAACGCTGGGAGAAACGCTGGGAGAAGCGCTGGGCTGCGGTGCGCGGGATGGGTTAGGCACCGGATTGCCTTGCGCGTCTTTCACGATGGGCTGCGGATTGATCTCGCGCGTGGTTGTTTGCTGCGCAGACACCAGATATTCCTGCCGTTCGATGATCTTTTGAACTTTGCCTGTGCCCGTCACCAGCAATTTCTCTTCGCTGGCAATGGTGTTCACACGCGCTGCTGCTTCCACATGCAACACGCCGCCCATGGCGCCGGTATTTACCAGATAATTCGTAATTTTGCCTGAGCCGTTGACAGAGGTGTTTACATTCTTGCCTGCAATGTCCACGGTTTGTGCTTCGCCGTCCAGCAAAATTTTTGTATCGTTTGTTTGTGACGATACAAGAATTTGATCGAGTTTTGTGCCTTTTTCAAATGTGAGCTGCGTTTTTGAACCGTTGACGACGCAGGCGCCGATTTTGCTGCCTTCGCGCACAGATACTGCGATGTCGCTTGCTTGAATCGAGAGATTGTTGAAAGCCCCCTGTAAAATAACGTCATCACTGCCGTCTTCTACATACGCTTCCTTAATCTCTACGCCATCTTTGGCATATACGCGAACCACCCCGTCCACGCGCTGAATATAGACTGCGTCAAAGGCGCTGTTGCCCATCAATTTGATGGAATTTTGTCCGCCGCCTAATACGCGAAGATTTTTTGCCTTGACATTGAGCAGCGTTACTTCGCCATCGCCGACCGACGCGTCCACGGTGATGTCATCTGCGCTGCCATCTTGAAGGGTTATGCCACCTGCCTTGATTTGCACAGTGCGATAGGTGCTGCCAAGCGTATAGGTGCCTGCTTCCTGCGCGACCAGCGTATCGGCGTTAGTGGGGGAGACGGATGCGGATGCGGTGGGTTTTGGTTCTTCCGGTTGCGGCTTGGTTCCGCCCGCAAACACAAGAATGCCTGCAATCACCAAGGCGACCAGCACCGCAATCAAAATAATAATCTTCTTATTCATGTAAAACCCCTGTCTGCACACAGCGACGCTATGGCGATCTGATATTTTTGTTGGAATTGCGGCACAAGCGCCGAGTATTTGTTCTTTCTTATAATAACCCCTTTTGCGGCATGAAACCGTCCATAATTCATGAATTATTCATAGAATGGGAAAAATGCGCATCGTGTCATCCGGTGGAGGGGTGTGACATCTTCTTTTTTGACGCGGTGTATGGCAGAAGCCATGCGCGCAATTTTGCGGCATCATTGGTGTGAGTTGTGAAACTTTTGCGTTTTGTTCAAGCGCTGCGACAAAATGAACATGCCCGACCCGCCAGCCGATTTTCACGCTGCAAAAACGCCTTGAAAACGAGGATTTTGGCACCTTCTGCACAGATGCTCAAATGTGGATAACTTTTCTTGCGCGAGCGCGGCGCGGTAGCAAAAAATGCTTTCATGATGCGATTTTTTTGAGGTGCAGTTATGCACATCTTCCCGTGCATAACTGGGATTTTCCTTTTTGCTAAGCCGTTTTCACACGGGTGTGGATAACCTTGACGGCATGCTGCAAAATGTGAGTTTTTCAGCACTTGAATTTTGCTTAAACAGTAAAAAACGGCTTGCATGTTTGCAGGCCGCATAAGTGATACAATGCGTGAATACGACTGAATCAATAAAAATCTTCATCTTCTTCGGGGATGACGACGGCTTGCCGACTGATGCGTGCGCCCAACCCTTCCAATTTGGCTTCTAAATGATCGTATCCGCGGTCAATGTATTTCACGTTTGTAATCTCTGTGACGCCGTCTGCCATCAATCCGGCAACCACCAGCGCTGCACCGGCGCGCAAGTCCGAGGCGCGCACAGGAGCCCCCGTGAGCTTTTCTACGCCTTCTACAACGGCGACGCGATCATTGGTCGTGATTCTTGCGCCCATACGGCGAATTTCATTGATGTGCTTGAAGCGGGATTCAAAAATGCTTTCGACGATCATGCTGGTACCAACGGCGGTGGACAGCATGGCGGTCAGCGGTTGCTGCAAATCTGTGGGGAAACCCGGATAGGGTAACGTTTTTACGTTGACGGCTTTGGGCCTGTGATCACAGGAAACACGGATATAGTCTCCGCCTTCTTCGATGTGTACGCCCATTTCAATCATCTTGGCGCAGAGCGCCTCCATGTGTGTGGGAATCACGTTTTGCACGATCACATCGCCGCGCGTTGCCGCCGCCGCGATCATCAGTGTGCCGGTTTCGATTTGATCGGGAATCACAGAATAATTGCAGCCGTGCAGCTTTTCGACCCCTGTGATGCGGATGGTATCTGTGCCTGCACCTTTGATTTTTGCGCCCATGCACATTAGAAAATTTGCGACGTCGACCACATGCGGTTCTTTTGCCGCGTTGACGATGCTGGTGTGACCCTTCGCGCACACGGCGGCGAGCATGATGTTGATGGTGGCACCCACAGACGCCATATCCAAATAGATATCCGCGCCGTGCAGTCCGTTCGGGGCTTTTGCCTTGAGCATGCCGTATTCCACTTTTATGGTGGCGCCCATCAGCTCCATACCTTTGATATGTTGATCAATGGGGCGTTCGCCGATCTGGCAACCGCCGGGCAGGAAGATTTCCGCTGAGCCAAAGCGCGACAAAAGCGCACCAATCAGATAATACGAGGCGCGCATTCGCTTGACGAGACTCATGGTGGCATTGCTGGAATTGATGTTGGTGGTATCTACCGTCATCATACCGTTTTCCATGGAGACTTCTGCGCCCAGCTCCGCCAAGATGCGTTTGATGATCTTTACATCGGCGATGGTGGGCAGATTCTCGATGGTGCACATTCCGCGAGCCAGGATGGTTGCGGGCAAAATTGCGACTGCGGCGTTTTTGGCGCCGGTTACCGCAACGCTGCCTCGCAGCGGGATGCCTCCGTGAATCACTAATTTTTCTTCAGCCATACTTGGTTTCCTATTCCTTGATTTGTTCCAGTTAGTTTTGCGATATCCATACAGATTCCGCGCTACTCATCATACCACAAACGCGCATCGATTGCAAACAAAGCATGCGGCAAACAAGCGGTTTTGCGCGGCTGCTTTGTTGAATTGGCGTTGCGCCTGCACTTTTGCTACAACATCTTTTTCTTCCAGAGCAGGAAGGTGGCGACTCCCGTAATGGCGATGGTGACACCGATGACCCACCAAAAGCCCATTTCGCTGCTTTCAAAGGGGAGACCTTTGACGTTCATGCCCCACAAAGAGGCGAACAAGGTCGGAATAGACAAAATGATGGTGATAGAGGCAAGCAGCTTCATAACAATGTTCAGATTGTTGGAAATGACGCTGGCAAACGCATCCATCGTGCCGCTCAAGATATCGCGGTAGATGGCGCACATCTCGATTGCCTGTTTGTTTTCGATGATGACATCCTCTAAGAGATCGAGATCATCGGGATGATTTTTGATGACACGAGAGCGCGCCATTTTTTCAAGAACGATTTCGTTTCCTTTGAGCGATGTGGAGAAATAAACCAGCGACTTTTCCAGCTTGAGCATCTGAATCAATTCGCTGTTTTTCTGCGATTTGTGCAGCGCATTTTCCACCTGCGTGGACGCCTTATCGATCTGACGCAGATATTGTAGATATTTGCTGGCGATTTTATATAGAATCTGCAATAAAAAACGCGTCTTTTTGCAGGTGTCGAACCCGCCGCGCACATTTTGATTCCAAAAATCTTCAATGATGGAGGAATCCTCCAAGCAGACCGTGACGATGTTGTGCGCTGTGATGATGATGCCTAAAGGGATGGTGGCGTAAACAAAGGAAGTACGCTCCGGCTCTACAATAGGAATATCAACCAACACCAAGGTCTGATCGTCCTCGGCATCAATACGCACGGCCTCTTCATCGTCCAGTGCAGCCTTTAAAAATTCTTCCTGAATGGATAACGCATCGGCAACGCGATGTAATTCCTCTTCAGTAGGGTCCTTCAGATGAATCCATGCGCCTTGCTCGAATGTTGAAATCTCTTTGAAATTGTTGTTTTCAGCCGAGCTGAAAATTTTGATCAAAACAATCACCCGCTTTCTTGTTTTTTAGAGAAGCGGCATACTCCGATCATGCAAAGCAACATCAGAAGCGCCGCGGGATATGATTCTACTTTTAGGGTCTGCGTCCACTCTGATCTCACCTCATGTTACAATGTATCCGAATTGTTTCGAACCATATAACATTATATAGCTGTTTGACCGGAATTGCAACCGCGAATTTCCATCACGCCTTAGGGACAGGCGGAAAATGCAGCCGGATGAAAGAAAATGAAAAATGAAATTTTACGGTCGGGTGAACACAAATACCCAGCAAAAAGGCATGTTTTTCACAAGTGCAGTGTGTTTGTGTGTTTGACGAATGTTAAATTTGCAGAAATACGTTGAAATGAAAGGGCATATCGCGGTATAATGATTGCAATTATACGATGCAAGGTTGCCGGTTTGCACATTGAACGGGAGCTGTGGCAAGGCAGGCTGCATTGTAAGTGATGGCGTATGCCGGAGGATGACATGCACTCGAAAAAACAGCGGATCGCAGTGATCTGCGCACTGCTGGCAAAGAACCCGAACAAGCTTTATTCGCTCAACTATTTTAAGAGCTTGTTTGGAGTTGCAAAATCCACGCTTTCCGAAGATGTGGCGGTCATCAAACCGGCATTCGAGGAAATGGAACTGGGTGTGGTGCAGACGGTGAGCGGCGCCCACGGCGGCATCTGTTATCTGCCACGGCTGACGCGCAGCAGCAAAGAACTGCTTTTGCGCGAGCTGCTGGAAAAGATGTCGGATGCCTCGCGCATTTTGCCAGGCGGATATTTGTACATTGCAGATTTGTTTTGTACGCCGCACTATGTGGATGGCATGGCGCAGATCATGGCGCAATGGTTTGAAGGCAAGCAGGCAGACTTCATCGTGACGGTGGAAACCAAAGGGATTCCGCTGGCGATGAGTGTGGCGCGCATCCTGAACCTGCCGCTGGCGATTGCACGCAGGGAGAGCAAGCTGACGGATGGATCGGTCTATTCCATCAACTATCTTTCGGGAGCATCACGGCGTTTGCAGACGATGTCGCTTTCGAGGCGCATGATCCGGGAGGGTGCGCGCGCCTTTGTGGTAGATGATTTCATTGGCGGAGGCGGCACCATCAAAGCAATCTGTGATATGTTGGCGGAATTTCGCATTTCTGTGGAGGGAATTGCTGCTGCGATTGTGAACAAATATCCACAAAAGAAACGTATCCATGATTATCGGGCATTGTTTGCCCTAGAGGAGTTGAGCGAGACCAAGACTGAAATTGCGCTATGCGAGGGTATTTGACGGGTTGAGCGTTATGAATGAAAAAAAGTTTTTTGATTTCGTAAAAAAAGAGATGCATTTTGCTTCGTTTTGTGGTATAGTTAATGGGAAAACCACAAGGGCTCATCAGAAGGTTTACCTTCAAAGGAACAGACTATTTTCAGAAACATGGCACTTGTCATTTGTTTCTTATCTTTCGTGTGGCGGAAAAATGAATATAACGAAACAAGGACAACCAATGCGATGACAGACAATAAAGAATACTCGCTTTTTATGGTATACCTTTTTCGTTATGCGTGAGAGCAGAACATTACATTCCTTTTGGAGTGTAAAATCATTATTGATGGAGGATCTATTATGAATATTACAGATATTCGGATCAGAAAAATCAATGTGCCGGGGAAGATGAAGGCAATCGTGTCCGTGACCTTTGACGACATGTTTGTTGTGCACGACATGAAGATCATCGAGGGAGCGGGGGGCTTGTTTATTGCAATGCCCAGCAGAAAAACGCCGAGTGGGGAATATAAAGACATTGCACACCCCATCAATTCAACGACACGAGAACTCATTCAGAACATTATCCTGCAGGAATATGCAAGTATGCCTGAGGGTGAAGCGGGCGCGGAATACCCAGACTACGAATGAGCAACAAAGCGCCGGACGCATCTTGAAGTGCGAGAAGGATTGCTTGTAACGATTTGCAAGATTTCGGGGGAAACCTTGACATCTTGCTTTTTGTTTGTTTTGAAAATGCGCATAGCTTTTTTGCATAAAAATGCAGATACGGCGCACGCGAGAGAAGCGTGATGGCCTTCCATGAAGCGCTCAAGCGTCTTATTGACGCGTTCGGTAGATGCGTAAATCTGCTGCCTGTTTTGGCTTGCGCACTTGTCACGATTTTTTGCATGACCGGGGGAAGCGGCGTGGTTTGGTCTTCTTTGTTTTGCTGTAAATATGATTGCCGGATTGCCTTTCTTTCGATCATTGTGTATAATAACTATGAATGTTGCGGGCGTGCTGTTGTTTGGGCAACGAGGGCGCTGTGCATGCAGATGCAATACTGTGGAAAAGTGCAGGAAACGGAAAGGAATACGCTTTTCCTTTTTATTGTGCATTGAATAATAGTAAACGCAAGAATACCGCAAGCGTTGCGGATGAGGGAGCTGGGAACATGGAACAATATGCAGTGGTAGTGTTGGCGGCGGGCGAGGGCAGCAGGATGAAATCCAAGATGCCTAAGGTGCTGCACAACGTGGCAGGCATTTCGATGCTGGAATGGGTGCTAAGAGCGGTGGATGACGTACAGCCGCAAAAGACGGTTGTAGTTTGCGGACGTGGCGCGCAGGCGGTGCAGGAGCATTTTGGAGATCGTTTGTCTTATGCGATGCAGGAAGAACGGCTGGGCAGCGGACACGCGGTGATGTGCGCGCGGGAGCATCTGACAGGGCTGGAAGGATACACCATTATCATCGCGGGTGATATGCCGCTGCTGCGCGGCGAAACCATTCTGGCGATGGCAAAGGCGGCGCAACGCGGAAAATATGCGTGCACCCTGCTGACGGCAGAGCTGGAGCAACCGCAAGGTTACGGCAGGATCGTTCGCAATGAATTTGGCGATGTAGAGTCCATTGTGGAAGAGAAAGACGCAACGGAGGAGCAGCGCAAAATTGGCGAGGTGAATGCCTCTTGCTATTGCGTACAAAACAAGCTGCTGCTGGAATGCCTGGATGAAATTCAACCGAACAATGCGCAAGGAGAATATTATCTGACGGACATTGTTTCTATTTTAAACGGTAAGGGTGAACGCGTAGGCGCATACACGGCGAAGGACGCAAGTGAGTGCATGGGCGTGAATGACCGTGTGCAGTTGGCGCAGATTTCGGAAATTTTGTACCGTCGCATTGTCGAGAAGCACATGTATGCGGGGGTGACGGTGATTGAGCCGCGGTCGACTTATATCGATGCGGACACGGTGATTGGCATGGACACGGTGATCTATCCCAATGTGACGCTGGAAAGCGGATGCGAGATTGGTGAGGACGTGGTGCTGTATCCCGGATCGCGCATTCGCGCAAGCAAGATCGGGAGCGGCACGGTGGTGCAGAACTCGGTGGTGCTGGAAGCGGAAGTTGGCAGCGAATCTACGGTTGGCCCGTATGCGTATGTACGCCCGGGCACGGTGATTGGCGATCATTGCCGCATTGGAGATTTTGTTGAGGTCAAGAATTCGCAGATCGGAAACGGTACAAAGGTTTCGCACCTGACTTACATTGGGGATGCGGACTTTGGAGAGAATATCAACGTGGGCTGCGGCGTGGTGGTGGTCAATTATGACGGCAAACACAAATATCGCACGGTGGTGGAGGACGACGCATTCATCGGCTGCAACACCAATCTTGTTTCGCCGGTGCATGTGGGTAAGGGTGCGTATATTGCGGCGGGGTCTACCGTGACGGACACCGTGCCGGCGGACGCACTTGCCATTGCGCGGGCACGGCAGATTGTGAAAGAAAACTGGAAAGATAAGCGGAAGGACTGAGCCATGTACGTGGTATTCGGACTGGGGAACCCGGGATTGAAATACAAAAATACGAGGCACAATGCCGGATTTCAGGTGGTGGATGTGCTCTGCAAACGGCACGGCATCAAGCTGAAAACTACGAAATTTGATGCGCAGGCCGGACAGGGAATGATCGGCACGCAAAAAGTGATGCTCGTGAAGCCCACAACCTATATGAACAACAGCGGCTATGCGGTGGATGGCATTCTCAATTATTATGATGTGCCGCCCGAACGGGCGATCGTCTTGTATGATGATGTGG
This sequence comes from uncultured Christensenellaceae bacterium, assembly GCA_964454685.1. Classification (GTDB taxonomy): domain Bacteria; phylum Bacillota; class Clostridia; order Christensenellales; family Christensenellaceae; genus CAYVTZ01. Next base: position 3,409 of record CAYVTZ010000028.1, on the reverse strand, counting down.
ACATTGCGTTTGGCGCGCTGCGTATCCGCGAAAAGGGGAGCGCTGGCACACACAATGGAATGCGCTCTATCCTCAGTTACCTGAAAACGGGAGACTTTCCGCGCATTCGCATAGGCATTGGCAAGGCAAACATCAGCATGGTGGGGCATGTGCTGGGCAAATTTGACGATAAAGAAGCGGCACAGGCATTGTTTGATCGGGCGGCGGACGCTTGTGAGTGCCTGATTGCGGAGGGTGTTGCGGCGGCGCAGGCGAAGTATAACGGCGGGGGCTTTGAAAATGCGTAGCTGCGCTTCTTTTGAATGAAGCGAAGTGACTGCCGCATGCAGATGAATTTGACCCATTTGATTGGGACGAAGAAACTTGACTGAAAATATAGTGCAACAAGGAGAAAGACAGTGAATCATGCGATTTTGCCGCTGATTGAACGCAGCGGGGAATTCGCGCAACTTGTGCAGACGATCCGGGGAGGGCAAACGCCCTGCTCGGTTTTCGGCGTTACGCATCATGCGAAGCCGTTTGTCGCGCAGGCGATTGCGCAAACATTGAAACAACAAGTATTATGTGTGACGACGACAGAACAAGCGGCGCGTGGACTGGCGCAGGCGTGTGGCGGCGTTTTTTTGGCGGAGACAGAGCTTTCGCTGCGTCTTTCCGCTGCAAAAAGCAGAGAATCGGAACTGCTGCGCATGGGTGTGCTCAAATCGGCGCACAAACAAAGTGTGGTTTTTTTATCCGTTGGCGCGTTGCTGCGGCGTATGTTGCCGCCAACTGTGTTTGAGCAGGCTTGCATTCCGCTGCGTGTGGGAGAGACCCACCGGAGTTTGCAGGAAAAACTGGTGCAGAACGGGTATGAACACGCAGGTACGGTGTATTCGCCGGGTGAATTTGCGCGGCGCGGTGAGATTTTAGATGTTTTTCCCGCAGACAGCCAACATCCGGTGCGGGTGACTTTTTTCGATGATGAAATCGAAAGCATTCGCTTTTTTGACGCGGAGACGCAAAAATCCTTTCCCAAGGAACGCAAGGAATATCTGCTGCCGCCTGCGCGTGAAATTATACTCACGCTGGACGCAAAGCAGCGGATGCGGGAATATCTGGCGGGGCAGGAGCAATCGGATGTGGCGGCGGACATCCTTTTTGAGATGGAAGAATACGGCGCATTCGAATCTGCGGACAGCTTTTTGCCGGTGTTGTACGATCCTGCAAGCGTTTTGGATTACTTCCCGAATGCACTGCTGCTGTTTGACGATTTTGCGCGCATCGAAGCGGAGGCGCAGCAGGAGCAGGAGGAGTTTGAGCGGGCATTTTTGAACTTGCAAAAGGAAAAAGAAGTGTTTGCGGTGCAAGGAGAATCCATGCTGAAGCTTGCTTCGATTTTGCATCGCAAAGAAATGCGCATTTTAGATTTTGCGGGTGTGCAGCAAGGCGCTTTGAAAACGGTAAGCGAATGCACCTTGCAGTTTCGTGCAATGGCGGGGTACAATGGAAATTTGCAGCAGCTTGCAGACATGATGCGTGAGCGTAATGCGCACGGGTTTGCAGTCTATCTGTTTGCGGGCGGCAAAGCAAAAGCGGTGAGCGATGCGCTGCTGGAATATGGCGTGATGGCGCCGATTTCGCAGGAGATGACGGGCAATGCGGCGGTGAGCGAAGAGCTGATCTCTTTTGGATTTGAACTGCCATCGGCAAATTGTGCGGTGCTGGGTGCGAGTGAGATTTTCGGGCGCATTCAAAAGCAGGCGGTCAAGCGCAGCAAGCGCAAGCGGAACCAGCAGGAGGAATTGTTCAGCGATCTTTCGCCCGGCGATTTTGTGGTGCATGACGTACACGGAAAAGGCAAATATTTGGGGCTGAAAACGCTGACCAGCGCAGGCGCGACAGCGGAGTACATGGAGCTTGAATATCGCGGAGGAGACAAGCTATACATTCCCACGGCGCAGATTGACCGCGTACAAAAGTACATTGGCAGCAAGGATGCGCCGCCGCAGCTTTCAAAATTGGGCGGCAAAGAATGGGAGAACGCAAAGAGCAAGGCGCGCGAATCCGCGCTGAAGCTGGCGTTTGACCTTGTGGCGCTGTATGCGCAGCGCTTTGAGAGTAACGGGCATGCTTATGCGGCGGACACCGTGTGGCAGCGTCAATTTGAGGAAGCGTTTGAATTTCAGGAGACGGACGGTCAGTTGCGCAGCATCGAGGAGATCAAGAAGGACATGGAATCTCCGCGTGTGATGGATCGTTTGCTGCTGGGAGATGTGGGGTATGGCAAAACGGAAGTTGCCATGCGCGCCGCTATGAAGGCGGTGATGGACGGGAAGCAGGTGGCGGTGCTGGTTCCGACGACGCTGCTGGCGCGCCAGCATTTGAAAACATTTCGCAGGCGATTTGCGGATTTTCCGGTGCGCATTGCGGGCATCAGTCGTTTTTCCAAAGCCAAGCATAAGGAAATTTTGGAAAGTGTAAAAAAAGGGCGCACGGACATTATCATCGGAACGCACCGGCTGCTTTCCAAAGACGTGCACTACTATGATTTGGGGTTACTGGTCGTAGACGAGGAGCAGCGCTTTGGTGTGGGGCACAAGGAGCAGATCAAGCTGCTGAAGCAACAGGTGGACGTATTGACGCTGTCCGCGACGCCCATTCCGCGCACGCTGGAAATGTCGCTGGTGGGCATCCGGGACATGAGCACCATCGACACGCCGCCTACGATGCGCAAACAGCCGTATTCGTATGTGATGCGTTATTCCGGCGGTCTGCTGCGGGATGCGGTGATGCGGGAAATTGAGCGTGAGGGGCAGGTGTACTTTGTCTGCCGTCAGATCCGCGAGATGGACGAGCTGTTGCGGGAATTGCAGACGCATGTGCCGGAGGCGCGCGTTGCGGCGGCGCACGGGCAGATGAGTGAATCGCAGATGGAGCATATTGTTTCGGGATTTATCGACGGAGAATATGATGTATTATTATGCACGACAATCATTGAAAGCGGCATTGATATCCCGCGCGTGAACACCATATTGGTCTATGAAGCAGATAAATTCGGGCTTTCCCAGCTTTATCAGCTCAAGGGGCGTGTGGGGCGTTCGGACAAGGTTTCCTATGCTTACTTTACCTATCTGGGGGATCGGATTTTAAACGAGGATGCGGCAAAGCGACTGGAAGCGATTCGTGAATTTACACAGCTTGGAAGTGGATATAAAATTGCCATGCGCGATTTGCAGATTCGCGGCGCAGGAAACCTTTTGGGGGCGGAGCAAAGCGGACACATGGCGACGGTGGGCTATGCGATGTATTGCAAGCTGATGCGCGAGGCGGTGAACATAGCCAAGGGCAAGGAGGTGCGCGCGGAGTTTGAGACTGCGGTGGAGCTGAATATTTCGGCGTATATCCCCGATTCCTATATCGAGGATCA
>CAYVTZ010000027.1:0-40591 GCA_964454685.1 uncultured Christensenellaceae bacterium | reverse complement strand
CTGCTTTTCATTATATCTGATGTTTTTGTGTCCATCAAATCGGGTACGGGGGCAATATCTCGTTGTAAGAAACAGCCCTGGCCGATTGACCAGGGCTAACAAAGACTTTATCTGACTTTTGGACTTTACACAAAATTTTACGCACTATCGTATCGTTTAACATTTCAGTTTCGTGAAGACGGTGAGTTATGTTTGTTCATGAGCCAGTCCAAGGAAGCGGCTGATGCATATGACAAGGAGTATGGCGTAGAATGAGCCGTGCTTGGTGAAGGCAAAGGGATTAAAAGAGTGTGCAAGGGCACGCTCTTTTTTGATGAGAAAGAAAGGTGCATGATATGGAACAAATTGAAGGCGTGGTTAGCCTAAAAGACAACATCAGCTCGGTGCTGAGCACGATACAGGGGAACATGAGCCGATTTTCCCAGTCCATGGCGGCTGCGCGGCAAGAGACTTCTATCTTTGAGAATATTAAGCTGACACAAAAGACGGTGCAGGTGGATTGTTCGCAGATTCAAGCGGCGCAAGCGAACTATGCGGCACTCAGCCAAGCGCAAAGTATATCGCTGGGCGTGGATGTGGATGCAAGCGCGATGGAAGCGGTGCGGGCATCTATGTCTGCGATGCAATCGCAGAATTTTTCGATGACGGTGACGGAAACGGGCATTGAGGCGACGACGCAAAAACTGAGCGCGCTCAAAGATGGCGCGGATGAAGCGAAAACATCCATGAGTGCTTTTGAACAGATTGGCAAGGCGACGGGAGCGATGAAGAGCACGGCAAGCTCGTTGATGTCGCTGATTGACAATACGAAGCAGGCGAAGAGCGCGTTCGATGGAATGAAATCTCCTGTGGAGGGTGCGGTGAGCGCATTCTCCGCATTACAAGACGCGCTGGACTTTGGGAATGGAATTGGGGAAGTGATCTCTTCCTTTCGGACGATGGGAACCTCGATGGGGTTTTTGCAAAGTTCGACAGCCGGAGCAGATGCGGCACAGAAAGGATTAAACGCTTCGCAGGCGGCAAGCCCATGGGGCTGGGTGGGGCTGGCGATTTCAGGCGTGGTTGCAGGCGTTACGCTGTTGCAACAGCATTTGGAAGAAATTAATCAGCCATTGACGGATACGCGGGATAAGCTGGAAGAGGTGGCGGAGACTTATGACAGCGCGATGGATGCGGCCGGAGACAATTACAATAAGCAGATGGGTGATCTTAATGCAATGCTAAGCGGGGTGGAGAATCTGGACAAGCTGATTCAGAGCGGTGCGGACAGCAGGCAGATTGACCTTGTGGCGCAAGGACTTTTGACGGAATTCCCGGCATTGGAGGGCGCGATTGAGAAGGTGAACGGGCTTTGGCAGATTCAGCGTCAGGAAGTGGACAAGGTTGTGGACGCAGTGGAGCGCGAAATTCGCGCGGAGCTGGCGCGAGGCGAATTGAAGGCGGCGATTAGTAAAGAGCAGGATGCGGAGAAGGTATTGCAGGAGAGCCAGACTGCTTTCAAAGAAGCCGTGAAAGCGGATGAAAAGGGATATGCAGATTGGCAGGCGGATGTGAAGGACGTGAGCGGCAACGAGCAGATTGTTGCGCAAAAGGAGCGCGAGGTTGACCGGCTGAATGGAATGACGTATGAGCAGCAGGAGAAGTACGTTGGTGTAGGCAATAGTAAAGGTGTTGATGCATATAGAATGGCTGTGGAATCTGCGAATACAGAGTTAGGGCATGCGAATGCTGAGTTAGAAGGGGCAAAGACACGAGAAAATGCTTCCGGAGGAAAATGGCGACCCTACATGCAATCGATGGAAGAAAGCTTTGCGGACAAGCGAGAGGCGAGCGCGGGCGTTGGCGTGGCGCGGGAAAATTATAATAACCAAGTGAACGGGAATGCGGCAGAAGAGGCGAAGCAGAACGCAAAGCAGGAGGAGCAGAGCATCCTTTCTGGTACGAAATATGCGGACATGATGAATGCGATGATTGCGCCGGGAATTCAAGAAACACAGGGCGATTTGAACCAGCTACAAGGGTTTCAACAGTTGATTGAGAGCGGAAATGCATCGAAGGAGCAGATAGACGAAATTGCCAGCACACTGAATACGGATTATAAAGCGGGCATTTCCGATGATGATCGTGGGAACGGCGACGCTTTGCAGAAAAGCATTGGCAATTTGGTTCAAGGACTGACAGTGGATACAGGCGGCATGATGCGGGATGCGACAAAAAGCGTACTGGATAGCATGGATGCAGATTTGGTAGCAAAACGCGCAGAGCTGGACTCAGTCAAGAAAAACACACCGGAAGACACAGAAAAGATCACATCACTGGAAGATCAGATTTCTGTGATTGAGACGCAGAAGGCTGCGCTGGAGGCACATTCGACAAATTTACTGTCGGCGATTGAATCAGGGAATATGAATTTTGAAACTGCGTGTGGACAGCTTACTGCCTTTTTGGGAGGATGGACACCCAAGGCAACGTTGGAAGTGGTTTTGAAGGGGAACACTACGGGATTTGAAGCGACATTCAGTGGCGGCGGTGGCGGTGATGGCGGCGGAAAGGAGAACCAACTGCCGCCGGGCGTATTTGCGGAAGCAGATGGAACGAGTTATTTTCCGGGTGGTTTGACACGCATTAACGAAAAGGGCGATGAGATGATTGAGTTGCCGACGGGATCAAAGGTTTATCCAGTTCAAGAAACCGGCAGGCAGCTTCAAGAAATATCGTCGGGAAGCGCACAACCGATCGTTGTAAACCTATATGGAACTACGATCCGAGAGGATGCGGATATTACCAGAATAGCATCGGAATTAGTGGAACGTTTGGAAAGACAGAGAATGATTATGGTTTGATTTTCTATGTCAATATGATATAATACCAACCAGATATTATAATTGAAAGGTATAGAGGGAAACTGTATGAAGAAAATTTTTGCGTTGTTTATTGTTGTGGTTCTAGCGATGGGATGTCTGGCAGGATGCGCTGGCGGGGCGCTGCAGGAGAAGGATTTCCTGATTTACAAGGATGGGAAGGAAGTCAAGAATCCGGATGATAAGGAAAGTGGTATAATCTATTTGGAAGAAGGTGAGCAAACGGCACGGGGCATCCAATTAGGAGATTCTGTTGAAACGGTAGAGAAGGCATATAAGGGGATCGAGACAGATGTTTCGAGTGTGGAGGAACAAAAGGTGATGAAGATGAATGATGGACGGGGATACCGTTTGACATTTCAGTTTTTAGGCGATGGGACTTTGGGACTTTTCTCAAGTGAAACTAAGGAAGCGGCTGACGCATATGACAAGGAGTATGGCGTAGAATGAGCCGTGCTTAGTGAAGGCAAAGGGAGTAAAAGAGCGTGCGAGGGTGCGCTCTTTTTGATTTGCAATGTAAAATTTAGAATGCAGAATGAAGGAGTGCGGAAGCACGCGAATGGTGAACATTCATATGGTGGTGTGACAATCCGTGAGGATGCGGATATCAATAGAATTGCGGCGGAATTTGTGGAGAGGTTGGAGAGGCAGAGGCTGATCATGGTTTGATTTCGTTAGCGAAATATGATAGAATCGTTACATCATAAAAGAAGGATGAGAGGGTTTTGGAATGAAAAAAGTGTTCTTAGTTTTTATTGTATGCCTTGTGTTTGGATGTTTGGCGGGGTGCGCGCAGGGTTTATCCGATGATGATTTTGATTTTTACGACAGCGAGGAGGAGATTTCGCGGCGCCTGGATGATACAGATTATCAAAAGATGTTTTTGCTCGAAGGAGAGCAGACTAGAAGAGGAATTACGGACGAGAGTTCGGTTAAGGAATTGAAGAAAGCATATGCGGATGTATGGGGCAACCCTTTTTCTATGCTTCAACTTGAAGAGAAAAACTCTTCTGAGATTGGATTTTCAGATGGGAAAAAGGTCATGAAGGTTTCTTACAATGAGCAAGAGGATGAGATAGAGTATTTCTATGTATGCTCAAGGGCAATATATGAGCAGGAAGAGTTTCAGTTTGCCTTGATATGCCTTTTGTGGTATCTGGTGAGGGATGATCGAAATGTAGATTCGTGGCCTGAAGAATGGCAAAAGTATGTTAAGTGGGTTGAAAACTTGACTGATGAAGAGATAGGCGCGGTAGAAACAGTTTCAAAGCGCGTAGCAGAAATGGGGGTACTGCAAGACAAAAATATCGTTCGAGATTTGGATACCTTTGATCAGTTTACTGATCAGGAAAAACAGATTATTTTATCTATGTTTGAGAAATTCCAGAAGCATGTTGACCTTGGGTTGGATGGGTGACGAGTGGCAGGAGAAAGAGCGTGCGAGGGCGCGCTCTTTTTGATTTAAAATGTAGAATTTAGAATTCAGAATGAAGGAGTACGGAAGCGCACGAATGGGTGACAGGCTTAAGAGCACGCGCTACAAAGAGCCTTGGCCGGGGCGGTGCGAGGATGCAGATATCAATAGAATTGCGGCGGAATTTGTGGAGAGGTTGGAGAGACAGAGGCTGGTTATGGTTTGATTGAAAAAGGATGAAGATACAAAAAATGGATGCTTTATGATGGCGCCGGAAGGCGTCTTTTTTGTTGCAAAAAACAGTGAACGCGCTGTAAAGGAGGAGATAGATTTGAGATATTTAGTAAAACAGGAGACGATTGGTGCCGAGTTGGCGCGCTGTGTGGCTGCGCACTTGGAGAATCGCACGAGGCTGATTGAACTGGATGAGTATTACACCGGCAGAAAAGTTCATCCGTCGCTGGCGGCGGCGGGCAGACCGGATTTGCACGCTTACACTAACCTTGCCAAGTACATCACTGACACGGCGACCGGGTATTTTGCAGGGGTGGCACCCCGATATTTATTCGATGAGGGGGTGGATGGATCGCGTGTGCAGGCAGTGTTTGACCTGAATAATGAATCTTCTGTCAACTATCAACTTGCGGAGGACATGAGTGTGTTTGGCGCTGCATACGACTTGCTATGGCGCGATGAGGAGGCGAATATCCGCATCAGCCGGACTTCGCCCGTTGACACTTTCTTACTATGCGAGGACTCGGTGGAGGAGAAGCTGATTGGCGCTGTGAGGTTATTGAGCACGAAAGCCGGAGCGGTGTTGGGGGAGCTTTATCTCAAGGATCGTGTGCGTAGCTTTAGATTTGACGGAACCGGTGTATGCTTTACCGGAGGACGCGCGCATTTTTTTGACGATGTACCGATTACAGAATACAAGAATAATTTCCGGCGGATGGGCGATTTTGAATGTGCGTTGGAGAACATAGATCTATACAATTTGACGCTTTCCAGTGCTTCCAATGATTTGCAGTCCGTTGCGAATGCATTTTTGGCGATCTGCGGGATGATGGGCACGGAGCAGGAGGATATTGATGAGATGAACCGCACACGGGTTGCTAAGCTGCCGGTGGACGGAAAGATGGAATTTGTGATTAAAAACATCAACGATACTGCGTTGGAGAATCATAAAAAGACATTGAAGCATGATATTTTGCAGGTATGTGGCGTTCCGGACCTGACGGACGAGTGCTTTGCAGGGAACGCATCCGGGGTGGCGCTGGAATTTAAAATGTGGGGTCTGGATCAACTGCGAACGCGCAAGCAACAGGGGATGGACGATGGACTGTTTCGGCGGTTGAGGTTGATTGCCGACGCATTGACTTTGCAGGGATTGGGCGAGAAGGACGCATCGGAGCGCGTTTCAATTTTCTACACGCGCAATATGCCACGTGACCTTACGGTGACCGTGGACAATGCGGCTAAGCTGAATGGGATTGTGAGCGAGCAGACCATTTTTGGCATGGTGGAGAATGTGACGGGGGTGAGTGTAGAAGATGAGCTGAAACGGATCGCATTGCGATCGGAGTATACGGAAGTCACCACTCGCGCAGATATTACAAGCAAGATGGAGGAGAGAGAATGATTGAACAACTGAAGTCGTTGATTGGTGGCGAACGACCGCAGGAATACTATGAATTTCTGCTTGGAGCGGCAAAAGAAAAAGCATTGGCGTATTGCAATATTAGCATATTGCCAAAGGAATTGGAACACACGGTTGTTTTGATGGCGGCTGCGCTGGATGATTCAAATGCAGAGGTGACAAGCGTGAAGGAAGGTGACAGCCAAGTTGGGTACGCTGTACGCAAGGAAAGCACGTGGATGCGGGACTTTGAGCTTGCCTTGCGCAGATTTCGGAGGGTTGGAACGCTATGAAAGGGATTTTGAACGCGAACCGAAAAGACCGTATGACGGTGCGACGGGTAATCTCTGCAAAGACGGAGTATGGTGCGCAACGCGAAACGGCGCAGGAAGTTTATGAAATTGTGCCGTGCAGGCTTTCCTTTGGGACGACGGATGTTTCTGCTGATGGGGCATTGCCGGACACGCAGTATAACGCAACGTTATTTTATGATCCGATGTATGTGATACGACCAGGTGATGAAGTGATGATTTGGAAGAACGACCAGACGTATGTGGGACGCGCTGGCGAGGCGGCGGTGTATGAATCGCATGCCGAGACTCCGGTGTATATCCGTAGGCGGTGATGATATGGCACAGTTTGACTTAGGTATGGACGCACTTTCAAAAAAGTTGCGACGCTGCATGAACGCGGCGCAGGAGGGAAAAATTCATCAAGACGCTTTGGAATATTTGGGGGAGCGGGCGGTCGGATATGCGCGTGCGTTGACCCCGGAGGAGGAGCGAAAGGTGCGCGATGGTTGGGGATATGAAGCCGATGGCAGCACAATACGCCTTGTAAACTATGATGAAAATGCGGTAGGTATCAACAATGGCCGTCGTATGGATGGTGGGTTTGTGCCGGGGCAGCATCAACTGGAAAAGGCGATGACGCTGGTGCGTAACAATGATCTGAATCAAGCGCAGAAACTAGTGTTGGAGGCATTGCGCAAGGAACTGGAATAGGGGAGATTATGCAGCATCGATTTTCATGCTGCGAGCGTAGGCACAGTTGAAACGCAACCTGACGACCGGCGCCTGTGCACAAAAAAACAACGCGCAACGCAATTTGTGTTGTGCGATTATATAGATTGTTGGGTGCGGGGTTCTTGCTTTTTTTGAACATGATGACTTTTGGGCGAAAACTCCGCGGGGCGGGCGTGGGCAATTTTTTTGATTGCCCCGATGGGATATAAAAAAACACGCAATGAGCGTATGAAGAGAGGTGGAATATGACCAACAATGAAATCAAAGAAGCGGTGGTTCGCGTACTGGACGGCGCTGGCTTTCGTGTCTTTGATGAAGATGTGACCAGTACACACTTAGAATTGGGGCCTTTGGTTTTGGTGACCATAGAACCTGTTGCGATGGCGCTTTCCTGCGGAGGGATTCAGCGGCGTAAATCTATGATTGTGGATTGTGCATATCTACACGGGCAGAAAGCGAACCGCGCGGCGATGTACGACGCGTTGGAAGCGATGAATGATGCGCTGGTGCCTGCTTTTACAGTGGGAGACCGCCGGTTAAAGCCGGATCATGTGCGCAACAATATTACGGATGGGGTGGCACACCTTATCTTTGATTTGGATTTCTTTGATCTGGCAATCGAAAGTGAGCCGGAAGAAATGATAAAAACACTAAATATAGGAGGAATTTTGAATGGGAATGCCTGAAATCGTCGTTTCTTTTAAAGAGGCGGCAAGAACAATCATGGCGCGCAGCGAACGCGGCGTTGTTGTGGTGATCGTCAATGATGACACGGCGGCAAACACGGTGACAAAGCTGGGAGGCGTGCTGGACATTGGAGAATCGTTTACAGCGAAAAACGCTGAATATTTGACTGCAGTGTTTGAAAATGGTGCGAAAACGGTGCTTGCGGTACGCGCGCAGACCACGATGAGTGAGACGCTTGCACTACTGAAAACGCAGGTCTGGAATTGGATGTGCTTTCCGGAGGCGACAGCGGAGGAAACAGCGGCAATCGTAACGTGGATTAAGGCGATGCGTGCAGACGGAAAGACCTGTAAGGCGGTGCTCGCCAATGCCGTTGCACCCAACTGCCAGGCGATTGTAAACTTTACCACGGAAGGAATGAAGAACGAGGGGATTGAGATTACGACAGGAGAATACTGTGCACGCGTGGCGGGTATTTTAGCGGGGCTTCCGTTGGATCGTTCGGCGACATACTTTGAGGTGAAGGACGTAACAGAAATCACTGAGAGTGCGGATCGTGACGCGGATATTGATGCGGGCAAGCTGATTTTGTTCCATGAGAGGGGTAAGTTTCGCATTGCGCGCGGCGTGACCTCGTTGATCGGTCAAAGCGGCGTATCCAACGAGTTTAAAAAGATCAAGCACGTTGAAGGTTGCGACATGATTGCGGATGATATTCGTAACACGTTTGAAGATGGATTTGTAGGCAAAGTGGCAAACAGCTATGACAACAAATCGCTGTTTATTGCGAGCGTTAACCGCTACCTTGCCGGACTGACAGGCAATGTGCTGGATCCGGACTTCGAGAACAGATGCGACATTGATGTTGCCGCGCAAAAAGCGTACTTGACGGAAACGGGCGTGGATACTTCGGAAATGGACGACGACTCGATCAAAAAGTACAACACGGATAGCGCTGTTTTCCTGAAAATCGACTTAAAACTGTTGGATGCGATGGAAGACATGGTTTTGACCGTGGTCATGAATTAAGGAGGAGAATATGGGAGCAGCATATACAGCAAATAGGGTCCTTTCGGGATCGTGGGCGCAGGTTTGGGTGAATGGTGAGCCGTGGGCGGAAGCGACGGGAATCACCATGAAAATTACGGAAAATCGTACAGATGTACAACAGGGCATTGACGTGGGCAGCAAACTGGTTGGAATGAAGGGTGAGGGCACGATTACGGTAGACCATGTGTATACCTCAAAAATTTCGCTGGTGAAGGATAAGCTGAAAGGCAAAGACACGCTGGTGCAGATTGTGTGCAAGGTTGCCGATCCGGACTCGGTGGGCGGAAAAGAGGAAAGCTGGGTGATCAACGACGCTGTGTTTACCGAGATGCCTTTGATGAGCATGAAGAATGGTGAAGCGGCGACGAAAGAATGGCCGTTTAATTTCCCGCCGACCAAGATTGAGAATACAAGTGCGATCGAATAAGTGAGCGCTGTAAGGGCAGTACGTTTTTTGTGAACGTTGCAGATGAAAGGGGGGCGCATTACAGCTAAGCTGTAATGCGCCTATATAATAGGAAGAAAAAAATTTGGAACACCATAAATGATAGGAGAAAAGAAAATGGCAAAAGTAAATTTAACATCCTTTGTGAAGAAGTTACAGAGACAATCAGGCAATGCGCCGGCTGCGGTTTCTTTGGCGGTGGAAATTGGGAAATATGACGAGACTGTGATTTTGGAGGCGCTTTCCGACGACGATGTGGAAGCAGTGGAACGGATGGGTGATCCGGACAACTGCAAGAGCGACAAGGCAAGAAACAAGCTGATGCAGGAACAGCTCCGCATGATTGCTTATTTGGGATCGCCCACGATTCGGGAGGCAGCAGTCGAGCTGCTGCGCCTGGAAGCGATCAAAGAGCCGCTGGAGATTATGAATAAGTTTTCGAAATCGGACATTGCGGCAATCGCTACCAAGGTTGGGGAGCTGACCGCAAAAGCGAATGAGCCGACCATCAAAGAGGTGGAACAACTAAAAAACTAATCGGTCTATCCCTCCCGCTACAAGTAATTAATTATTACATGGACAGAGGGGTAGACCCGGAAAAATTGCTCAATTTAAGCCGCCAAGAATTGGTCTTTTATATTGCGAATTATGAATATGTAAGGATGGGAAAGGCAGGTACGATATATGGAACAAATTGAGGGCGTTATCAGCTTAAAGGACAATGTCAGTTCGGTGCTGAGCACGATACAGGGGAACATGAGCCGCTTTTCCCAGACCATGGCGACGATGCGGCAGGAGACATCGGTATTTGAGAACATCAAGCTATCGCAAAAGACGGTGACGGTGGATTTTTCGCAGATTCGAGCGGCACAAGAAAACTACTCAAAACTTAGCCAAGCGCAAAATATATCGCTTGGCGTGGAAGTGGACGCAAGCGCGGTGGAGACGATGCGCGCATCTTTTTCGGCAATGCAATCTCAACATTTTTCGATGACGGTGACTGAAACGGGAATAGACGCTACCATCAAGAAGCTGGGAGCGTTAAAAGATGGTGCTGATGAAGCAAAAACATCTATGAGTGCTTTTGAACAGATCAGCAAGGCGACGGGAGGAATGAAGACCGCTGCGACCTCACTTGGTTCTTTGATTGACAATACAAAAAAAGCTGCGGTTTCGTTTCGGGACATGAACTCGCCCGTGGAAGGTGCCGTTGCCGTGTTTTCTGCGCTGGACGACGCCATGAACGTCGGAAATGGCATTACACAGACAATTTCTTCCTTTAAAAGCATGGGCAGTGCCTTGGGATTGGTGAAGACGGCGACGACTGGAGCGACAACTGCACAGCTTGGTTTGAATGCGGCACAATCGGCAAGCCCGTGGGGATGGGTTGGATTGGCGATTTCGGGTGTGGTGGCAGGAGTATCGTTGTTGCAGCAGCATATTGAAGAGATCAACAGACCGTTGACTGAGACGCGAGAGGAACTGGGGAATATTGGAGATGCATATGAGTCTTCCATGAATGCGGCACAAGAGAGCTTTGAAGAGCAAACGCGCGGTGTTGATAGCATGCGTAAGGCTGTATTTGACTTCGATATGTTGATGCGAAGTGGAGCGAGCAACCGCAAAATTGATCTTGCAGCACAAGATTTGTTGAAGAAATTTCCCGAACTGGAAGATGCAATCGAAAAAGTGAACGGAAAATGGTTGATTCAAAAGGATCGCGTTTATGCTGTGATCGAAGCGATGAGCAAACAGATTCAAGTGGAGCTAGCAGCGGAAGAATGGAAATCGGCACAACAGCAACAAAGGGATAGCAAGAAAACGCTTGAGTCAGCAAAAGAAAAACTTGATTTGTCGATTGCGGATGATGAAGATGGTTACGAGAAATTCCAAGCAAAGATTGAGGCGGCGGATGGCGGTAAAGTGACGGCATATTATGAAGCAATGGCGAAGAATAAGAGAATTGAAGATGACGAAACAGCGTCTTTTGATGAAAAATTGGCGGCGAGTGGGGCGGTGTTAAAGGCCTTTTCAGATGCATTTGGAGATGATGCATTATATGATCCAAACATGATGAAATGGTTGCCGAAAGAGCAGGCAGTTTATGAGGCGCAGCAAGCAGTGGATAAAGCAAGCACTGATGTAGGCACAGCAAGTACAAATTATGAAAACGCTTATCAGGAACAGCTTGATTCCTCAACAAAGCATTATTCCGCAGGCGAGGAACTGCGCAACATCTTACAGCCAGCACAAGACGAAGTGAGCCCGTTGATTGAAGCTGAGAAGGATATCGAAGAGGGGAATTTGGGCGTTGCATACGAACGTATGGGGGCGAGTGAAACAGACATTAAAAAGTATCGGGATTCGGGCAATGAGACGCAGGCTGCATTGGATGCGGTTAACCAATCCATTTTTGAAGGATCAAAAACGCAGTTGATTGCTGCGTCCGATAAGGCAGATGAGATTCTCGCGCTATATGGAGACGAGTTAACTACAGAGGAGCGGAAAGGCTTGGAAGAGTTTTCTTCGACGGTTAAGGATGCAATCAATGGCACATCTGAGACGGCAGGGGAAAGCATGGCAAAGGCAGTTGAATGGATGAAAACCTTTGAACTACCTGTGGCTGTCAAAGTGTGGATAGAAAATGGTGGTGCACAGGTTAAACAAGTAACCTCGGAAGAGGAGGAAGACGGAGAACAAGAAGAATCTTCAACCAAGGGTTATGCTGCTGCGGCTGGAACCAGCTATTCGCCGGGTGGCTGGACGCGTGTGAATGAGCAGGGCGATGAGCTGATTGAGTTGCCGACGGGGGCAAAGGTTTATCCGATGCAGGAAACGGGGAGACAGCTGCAAGAAATTTCATCAGGTGGTGGGACAACAGTAAATTTTTATTTGGGCGGTGTGACAATTCGGGAAGATGCGGACATCAACAGAATTGCGGCGGAATTTGTGGAACGGCTGGAGAGACAGAGGATGATTATGGTTTGATTTTGTGAAGCAGCGTGATATAATACAAATATCACAATTAAAATGGAGAGGTTTTGCAAATGAAACGATGGTTTATGATCTTGATGCTGCTGGTACTGGTAATGGTGGTTTTGACTGGATGTGGGTTTGGCGCTTTGGGAGGAGCAAAAGAAAGAGAGGAGGTTACGACTTCAAAATACGACGTATTGCCACATACATTTACACTTAATGATGAGGATTATCGCATTTTGGATATCTTTTTTGTGGAGAAGGAAGAGGGGCGAGGATATACGACTTACGGCTCTCTTTTGCTGGAAGCACCGGAAGGAAAATCCGCAAAGGATATGGACTGGGTTTTGAAAGAGGATGTTTCTTTTTACTTTGATTTTGAAAATCCTGAACTTTCCAAGAGACCGGAGCGCCCAGAGAGCACTTCTTGGCTGGCTGATGCCTATGCGCAATGGGAAGATAAGCGATTGTACTTACTGCCATTTGATGTGCAGACAGAAGGGCGCTACCCTGTGAAAGGGATGGAGTTGGAAGTTAGAGCAAGAGATGAAAAAAATGGAACTTACGCTGATACTATCAGATTGTTGGTTGATGACAGCATGATGGAAGCGAGAGAGAGACGGGTTGAGACGCGATTGAAGCAGTGGACGGGCGAGGAATAAGAAAGTTTTTGAGAAGGGCGTGCGAGGGTGCGCCCTTTTGTGAATGCAGAATGATGGTGCGCGCTGAGGCACACGGGTATAGGTGGACGCGTGTGAATGAGCAGGGCGACGAGCTGATTGAGTTACCAACGGGAGCCAAAGTTTATCCGATGCAGGAAACAGGGCGACAGCTACAAGAAATGGTGCAGGGAAGCGGGAGCAGCGTGGTAATCACCGGAAATAACTTTGTGATTCGGGAGGACGCGGACATCACGCGTATTGCTGCGGAATTGGTGGAGCGGCTGGAGAGACAGAGGATGATTATGTTTTGAATCCGGTAGCAGTTGTGCTATAATACCGATATCAAAGAATGAAAGGGAACTGCATATGAAAAAGATATTGGTATTGATTTGTGCGATGATTGTGGTGGCGGTGTGCTTTGTGGGATGCGGCAAAAAAAGTCTTGATCCATCTGAATTTGCTATTTATGTGAATGGCGAAGTTGCGATTACACCGGAAGAGATGCAAGAGAAGGCAAGTTCATATGATTTGGGATTTTATTTTTTGCACAGCAACCCGCTGGAAGCGGAACTTGAAAACAAAGTGCTTGAAACTAAACGAGGAATACGGCTGGGGGACACCATAGAGGATGTTGCGAGAGCCTACAAGGATTGTGTCATGCGCTTTAGCGATTATGAGAGCCTTTTTGACATTAAAGAAGAGGACTTTTTTACCGGCGCCGAATATTTAGAAAAGGAGAAGAGGGAATATGATTCTGTTAGGATTGGAGCCATCGTAAGTAACGGAAGACAATTATCAGAACAGGAATGCACTGATGATCTCTTGGGAAAGACGGATCGAGAAGCACTCCAAGAAAAAAATCGTGTTCAGCACTATAGTATAGTGTTTTCGTTTGAGAATGGGGTGATTTCGGAAATTGCCCCCGTGCTTTGGGATAGCTCAGCACAAGAATAGGGTGCGGGAGTTGTGGAGGGCGCAGTGATGCGCCTTTTTTGTGAATGCAGAATGATGGTGTGCGCTGAGGCACACGGGTATAGGTGGACGCGCGTGAACGAACAGGGCGATGAGCTGATTGAGCTACCAACGGGAGCCAAGGTTTATCCGATGCAGGAGACGGGGAGACAGCTGCAAGAAATTTCATCAGGTGGTGGGACAACAGTAAATTTTTATTTGGGCGGTGTGACAATTCGGGAAGATGCGGACATCAACAGAATTGCTGCGGAATTGGTGGAACGGCTGGAGAGACAGAGGATGATTATGGTTTAAACCCAATTATGCTTTTTTGGTGAGAAGGTTTTCAAGAAAACTCGCGAAAACGGCATGGAATCGTGGCATAATAAAATAAAAATGGAGGAAAGTAAGTGAAAAGGGCGTTTTTGTGGGTTGTAGTTGCGACGGTTGTTGCGGTATCGGGGTGTGCGGTGCCGAATCAGGGAGGAATAATTACCGACCATAGTGAATATTGCCTCTATGCAGATGGGGGAAAGAAGATTGTTGATCCATTGAGAGGGGAGGGCGCGTTAAGCGGATATATGCATAGCACACAGGGTGATGGGCTATACAATACTTTTGTGGGAAGCGAAAAAATGCCTGAACTGGAAGATGTGGCTTTAAGCACAAAGCGGGGTATTGAAATAGGTGACTCCATACAGGATGTGATCGAGGCTTATGGAGATTGTGAGGTTGATATTGGTTCGAACTTTGGGGAATCAAGTACAGGTCGTGTTCTGTTAAAACAATATGCACAGGAGAGCGCACTAAACGAATCTAAGGACGATACAGTTATTACTGTGGGGTGGTATGATACGAAGGATGGTATATATGTTTCGTTTGAGGAGTGGCGACAAGCTATGATTGCGAAAAAGCCAGAACTTGCGGAAATGGGAGACCTTTTGCAGTTAGAAGAATTTGAGGGGCATATCAAACAATACAAGCAGCTTGTTTTTGGTATTCAAGATGGTAAGGTGCTTTGGACTTGGGTGTGGGCATCGGATGAACCGATTAAGCGTACAGGGGCAGATAATGGGTGACGGTGAACGAGCAGGGCGATGAGCTGATTGAGTTACCAACGGGAGCCAAAGTTTATCCGATGCAGGAAACGGGTCGACAGCTTCAAGAAATGGTACAAGGAAGCGGGAGCAGCGTGGTGATCACGGGAAACAATTTTGTGATTCGAGAGGATGCGGACATCACGCGTATCGCTGCGGAACTGGTGGAGCGGCTGGAGAGACAGAGGATGATTATGTTTTGATTTTTCGTAAGATTGTGGTATACTCTCTCTAAAAGGATTGGAGACGAGGATATGAAAAAAGTGCTTGTTTTGGTGATGGCGGTTGCTTTGACAATTTTGTGCTTCGCGGGATGTTCGGGCGGAATGCTGACGGAAAAGGATTTCGGGATTTATAAAGACGGGGAAGAAATCAAGCATCCTGATAAATCGGAGATCCAAATTGTGGTACTGGGAGAAGATGAGGAAACTGCACGCGGAATCAAGCTGGGAGACTCTTCTGAAGTTGCAAAGGAAGCGTATCCGAATATGAAAGCTGAGTATATTAAAGTGAGCAATGATATCTATAAGATATGGTTGTACGATAAAAGAGGATACAGGCTGGAATTTGATTTTGAGAATGAGAAGCTGCGAAATTGTTCCAGCCAGACAAAAGCAATGGCAGACGTATCAGATGAAGGACTGCCTGACTTTCTTGTTGTTGAGCAGATTAAGTGGGAGTAGTTAAGATGGATTTCATATAATGGTGGCGGGGCGTGCGAGGGTGCGCTCTTTTTGCTATGTTGAAAATGCGTGGCGGCGTGAGTTGAGCATTATGTTGGAGTGAAACAGGTAAAAAGTGGAAAAAAGAAGAGTGCTTGGGATTGAATTAGGCGGTATGAAAGAGAAACGACAAATATTCAAAAATAAATACCTAAATTTGCAAGTTTTTGTTTGACTATTGTAAATTTTTGTGTTAGAATGCTTTTGGAAATATTAAAAGGGTATTTTCGTCTCGCGTTCGGAGTCCTTTGGGATGTGGATTGACGTGTACAGCGAGAGGAGGAGAGCGCACGGCGTTGTGCTCTTTTTCTTTTTGCGGAGATGTGGTTCTTACTCATGCTGTTATCTTTCAATCTTTTTTGCGCTTGTAAATGTGAAAAGTAACATGAAGTTTGAACACGTGTTAAGCGCTGTGCGCGAGACAAAGCGCTGCGTATGACCGAATGTGGTACGACGCACAGCTTAATTTGCAAGAAACGAATTAAATTTTACCTGAATTTACTAGTTTTTAATTGACTATTATCAAAAATTGCATTAAAATAATAAAGTAAGCTGGGCTTATAAAAAATGAGGCTGAGAAAGTGCTTGATAAAGGTTACTGCCTGGGCTTTTGGTTAGATGGTGTAATAAAGTAGGTTGTGGATTGGCGTAGAGATACGCGAAAAAGGTGTGCAGAGCACGCCTTTTTTTGTTGCTGCAATTGATGTTTGTGCCAGTTGGATGAAAAAAAGAATGAAAATAATGAAAAAAGAAGTGACCGGCAATTCAAGAATTTATTTTGATGCAATGAAAATATGGCGTAATCTTGCAAAAATTGAAATTTGGATTGGCGGCAGCACAGCACGATATGCAGGATTCAGATTTGTGGGGTAGCGGATTAAAGCGGAAAGTAAACAGCGTTGGACATACCAAATTTTGTCCAGCGCTTGTTTTCTATATATAAAATGTTTGGCCTACATTGGCCTGAAATGATGCAGAAGGAGGGTGAACACTATCGGCAATACAAGAAGTATTATGCTCAAGCGCAATCAGAATAAGATCGTTTTTTCGGTGAATCCGAAGCAGATTGAGGTGACGCGTGCACAGTTGAGCAAGAAGCAAGAGCTGCTGAGTGGGGACTATATTACAATCGGAGGGAGTGGGCTGGCGACAGTACGTTTTTCCACTTTTATTCCGCACTCAGATTCGATTTTTTTCAACGAGGGACAGATGATGAACACAGTGCAGATTGTTGAAAACTGGCGCAGGTCGAAAGCGATTGTGACATTTGTTCTAGGTGGAGTTGGCAAAATGGATGGATACATCACGGAACTCTCACGCTCGTTTACGGAGGGTGATCGTGATGAGGGGGTTACGATTACGTTTAGCGAACGACGTAAACTGGAGATCAAGAAGCTTTCAAACGAGCAAAAGGTGAAGGAACAGAGCCGCAGCGCCTATACGGTGAAACCGGGAGAAGATTTATATCGAATTGCGCTGATCGTATATGGAAATGCCGTATTTTGGCGTAATCTCTATGATGCTAACAAGCGAATGATTGGCAGTGACCCGATGGCGCTGAGACCGGGCATGAAGCTGAAGATTCCGAGGTTGAATGGATGAAGTACGCATTATATTGGAGAAATCAGAATATTTCGGATTATGTATCCAGTATCACATGGGCGGGAAACTTGCAGCAGACTTGCCGAACACTGAATGTGACATTGGTCAGCCAGTGCAAGGCGCGACTGGGGGACCGCGTGCGCTTCGACTACTATGGCAGGACGCTTTTTGCCGGATTGGTGATGTACATTGACGAATCGCGCGACGCGACGGTGCTTGAATGCTATGACCTGGGTGTGTATCTTGCAAACAACAGTGTTTTTGGCGAATATGTTGGGACGGCGCAGAGCATTACACAACAGGTTTGTTCTTCGCTGAACATGCCATGTGGAAACCTGTTTGCAAAAACAGAGGAGACGAAAGTGACGTCATCCTCCGGCATGAAGGCGTTTGCTGTGATAGAGGAGGCATATGAGGGAAAAATGCGCAAACGCAAACAATATGTCTATGCGTTTGAACCGAAAGGCTATTTGACGATTTTTGAGGCAGGCACACAGCTGGTAGCGGACATCCGTTCAGAAATCATCTCCGCAAAGCGTAAGGACAGCATCAAAGAAATGGTGAATGTCGTTCATGTTTTGGGTGAAGATGACGCCTTGATGATGCAGGTGCAAAATGAGGAACAACGGCGTGTGTACGGCGCATTTGCACAGGTGTACAAAGTGCAAAAAGATAAAGATCCTGCCACGTATGCGCAAGATATGCTGCGTGGTCCGAGTGTGAAGGCGAGTGTTTCTGCGGTGGGAAACAGCAGGTGTAAATCCGGATATGCGGTACGTATTTACGAGCCACACTCCAGAATGAGGCATTGGTTTATGACAATTACAAGTGATCGTCATACATTTCGTCCCGGTGGAGAATATATAATGGATCTGGAACTGGTGATGCGCGGGAGGGAGAATGAGGCATGAATCAAAATCCATTTGCAAATATGCTTTCCATGATACGTGAAGAGGGGAGCGTATATAATCCAACGTGCATTGAACTGGCAAAGGTGATTGGGATTGCTCCTGCGCGCTTACAACTGGGCGGCGCGGTGCTGACAAGAGGAATCGTGCAACTTGCCAATGTGGAGATTGCGGCGGGCGATATGGTTGCCATCACGCGGATTGGCGAGGAATATACCATTGTTTTAGGAAAATTAATGTCGATACAATGATTGGAAAGGTGACAGGATATGAATGTTTTACCCGAAGAATGGGTTTACGAAGACGAGGAAACCGAATTACCGGAGATATGGGACTGGGCCGTGGAGCTTGAGACGGGAAAGCTTTTGCTGCGTGATGGAAAGCCGTACATGGTGGCGCGCGAAGCGGCGCTGAAGCAGTGGATTTACAAAGCGCTGCGTACCAAAGGAGATGATGGCGGTATTTATGGTGAAAAATTCGGAAGTGATTTTGACGGAATATTGGGAAGCACTGATTTTGAAACTGTGACGATGGAGCTGAAAAGCAACATTGAGGAGACATTATGTGCTTCGCCGTACATTGAAGCAGTGTCGGACTTTGCGGCAAACAGGATGGCGGACGGCGTTGATCTTACATTTTCCGTGGAATCGGTATATGGTGTGCTACAAATGCAATGGGAGGCGACAGATGGGGACTTATGAAAATATTAAGGGAAGATTGAAGTGCGCGGAAAACCTTGTGGAGGGTGGATTTGCGCTGGACAATGCGTTGGCGGTGGCGCGGGAAATTGACATGATTCGTGCGATGGAGATTGAGTTTTTACCCAATCGATTTTTTCCGACATTGGCATCCGGAGAGGATTTGACGTTGGCGGCGGAGAACTTTGGTGTGCAGAGAAAGCAGGCAATAGGCGCCGAAGTGACATTGGAAATTAAAGGTGCGCCGGATACGCAGTGCAGCGGAGTTAAGGCTGTATCAGACAGTGGGCTTATTTTTGCTGTAGAAGCGTTTACAATCCAAGAGGATGGAACAGCTGCGGTAAAGGCTGTGTGTGAAACGCGAGGTGAAATCAGCAATGTGGAGCAAGAGACAATCTGTGCATTCACCACGCAATATGCGGGTGTACAGACTGTAACAAACCCTAAGGCTGCGTACGGCGGAAGAGATGAGGAATCCGACGATGATCTGTTGCAGCGTGTGAAGCAACGTTGGCAGGCACCCTCGACAGGAGGGAATGCAGCAGACTATATGAACTGGGCGCTTGCTGTGTCCGGTGTGGCGCGTGCACGTGCGTTCAACCCGCAGGCGGGCTTTGTGGAGGTTGCGGTAATCAGCGTCGGAAACGAAGAAGCGGATGTGGAACTGCTGGAGGCAGTGCAAGAGGCTCTGGACGAAAAGAAGCCGCTGGGAGCGTCCGTATCGGCGTTCAGCGCGCAGGCTGCCATTGTGGACGTGAGCCTGCTGCCATTGATTGAGGATGGATACAGTGAGGCAGACGTTTTGAACCGGATGAGCCATACATTACAGGAATACTTTGCAAAAATTGCGTTTGAGACAGATATTATCAGCTATGCAAAATTACTGAATATGCTGTTTGTGGAAGGAGTGGCAGACGTGCAGAACTGTTTGTTGACCATTCGCAATGCCGCAGATTTACAGGAAGCGGGAGGCGTGCAAATTCCGCTGGAACCGGTTGGAAAAAGTGTCGAGCTGGGGAGCAGGCATTTTCCGAAGCTGGGGGTGATTTCCTTTGTTGCGTAACCATTTACCGGATTTTGTGCTGAAGGTGGACGCGTTTGCGGATCTGCTGGATGCGGAGCAGCCGGAAATTGACCAAATGCGGGAGCGGATTTGTGAGATATTGAACTCATCACGCATTGAGAGGGCGACCATACGAGGCATTGAACAATGGGAAGACTTGTTGGGGTTTGGGCACAAGCCGGAGTGGGAGCTGGAACGTCGCAAGGAGCGGGTGCGCACCCGCATGCTGCCGAAATCTCCGATGACGGCAAAAATGTTGAAGGAATTGATCGAGGCCTCAGGAGGCGTGGAATGCGAGCTTGAGATTGATGCGCAGAAGCATTTGTGCACGGTTGTATTTGTGGGGGAATATGGTGTGCCGCGCTACTTGCCGGACATTATGTCGGAAGTGGAGCAGGTGCGTCCCTATCACGTGAAGGTGGTATACCGATTCACTTATACGTTGATGAGCCAATATGTAGACTATCGATTGACAGCGCTTCAGGAGTATTCATTGACGCAGCTTGCAGAGGGCGTAGCGCTGAGCAACGAAGAATAGCGGGATGCTCTGCTTAAGCCATTGGCTTTTCGGAGTGGATGAATCAGGAGGGAAAACGATGATAACAACAAAAAAGGGATTCAATAAAATTGAAGAAACAGACTTTGTGAAAACAGCGTTGTCCAACACGGACAGCGCTTTTAATTTGAATGTGGATTGCGTGGAAGCACTACTGGATAGCAAAGCAGATGCGGGACATGATCATAACACGGCGTATGAACCGAAAAACGCGAATCTCCAATCACATGTTGCGAGTAAAAGCAATCCGCACGGGGTGACGGTTGCGCAGATTGGTGCGGCAACGAGCGGCCATAATCATGATGCGGCTTATGAGGCGAAAAATGTGAACATTCAATCACATATTGTGAACAAGGGTAATCCGCACGGGGTGACGGTTGCGCAGATCGGTGCGGCAGCGAGCGGACATAACCACGATGCAGCTTATGAGGTGAAAAATACAAATATACAGTCGCATATTACCAACAAGGAAAATCCACATGGGGTAACGATTGGGCAGATTGGTGCGGCGGCAAGCACGCATACGCATACGCTTTCCGGTTTGGGTGCGGCGGCAGTGGGGCACAACCATGACACGACATACGAAGCAAAAAATGAGAACATCCAAACCCACATTGCAAGCAAGAGCAATCCGCATGGCGTGACGATTGGACAGATTGGCGCGGCGGCGACGCTGCACACGCACAATAAATCACAGATTACGGATTTTCCGACCAGCCTGCCGGCGAGCGGCGGGAATGCGGACAGTGTAGGAGGAAAGACGCTGGCGGCTCTGCTGCTAGCGGTTTACCCGGTGGGAGCTATTTACATGAGCGCCAGTGGGGAGGACCCGGGAACACTTTTTGGCGGAACGTGGGTTGCATGGGGCGCGGGGCGCGTACCGGTCGGTGTGAATGCGGCGGATAAAGATTTTGAAACGGTTGAAAAAAATGGCGGCAATAAGAACATGCAGCAGCATACCCACACTTTTTCAGGAAGTGCTGTGACCAGTGCCGGCGCATCTGTGGCGAATACGGGAAATACAAGTATTAACCATGCGCACACTTTTACAGGTGCTGCGGCTGATGTGAGCCATTCGCATTCGGTTTCCGGTGGAACGGGAGATGCAGGAGCACATGGACACAACTTATGGGGAGGAACGAGATACTTGTATCTTACGGGTAATGGATCGACTGCCAATGTATGGCAAATTGGAGGGTTATCTTCCAATACGGGAAATGGATTGTTAACTGCGGAAGCCGTTGGTAATCACGCTCATGACATTTGGGGTACGGCTGCGCATGTGGGATTGAGCCACGCTCATGGTGGCACGGTAGGTGCCGCTAATCCATCTCATACCCATACGATTGCGCACACACACTCTGTGACTGCAAACGGTACGATTGGTAATGCCGGTGCCGGGACAGCCCAAAACTTACAACCTTATATCACTTGCTATATGTGGAAACGCACGGCGTGATGAGGAAAAAGAAACTACGCTTTGATGAACACCCTTCGTAGGCATCAGCTGAGAGAGAATTGCTTAAATGGCCGGAATGGAGCATGGACATGCCGCAGATCATCCGGTATGAACGGAAAGAACGGTTGGAGTAAGAAGCAACAATGCGACAGGCAGAAAAGCATGATTGTTTCAGTTGAAAGACCAGGAAGCGTGCAAAGATAAAATGGAGCGACTTGAAAGGAGTCAATAATGATTACGACACCAAAAGGATTGAAAAAAATTGAGGGCATTGATTTTGTAAAACCGCAGCTGGATGGAGCAGATCAAAAATTCAATGTGAACATGGCGGAGATCGAGCTGAGATTAAGCGGGAAAGCGGATGCAACGCACGATCACGACGAACTTTATGAAGCGAAGAATACGAACATTCAAGCACATATTGTGGATACGCAAAATCCGCATCGCGTGACGGCGTCGCAGGTGGGCGCGGTTCCGGCAACACGCAAGGTAAATGGCAAGGAGCTGAGTGCGGATGTGCAGATTGCCGCAGGTGACATTGGCGCGGCAGAAACAGAGCACACGCACACCGTTGCGCAAATTGCGGATTTCCCGTTCCTGAATACGGGTGAGAAAACATTGTATGTGTCCAATGCGGGCAACGATGCGATGGGGGATGGCACGCAAGCAAATCCATACCGGGAAATACAGACAGCGTTTGACTCGGTACCCCAGAATTTTGTTGGCGGGCTGAAGATCATTGTGAATTGTGTGGGAACTGTCCCGAACATGTTTCGAGGTCTGCGGATGGATGGCGCGCGTTTGCGTCGTGTGTCTGTGGAATTTAAGGACGTGGGCCGGAGCGAAAAGCCATGTATTCTGGGCGAAAGTAAAGTAAGCAACGGTAGGTTTTATTTTGAAAATTTGAAATTTGCCTATTCAAAAAATATTAGCAACTCAGAAGCTGCGTTGGCTGCGACGTACAGCAACGTGATGTTGCAAGGATGTGAGTTGACTTGCGGTCCGGATGGCCCAGCCAGTACAGTGGTGTATGGATTCACAGAGGAATACGGCCAAGCGGCGATTATGCAGACGAGTTTTGCTAACTGCTATGCGGGTGCATACTGTAGCTATGGCGGTACGCACACGATTTCTTGGAGCGATATATCCGATGGCTGCGCGGTGGCAGTTTCAGCAGTAGGATGTATTGTTTTGATGAACGATATGAACATCCCGACGGGAACAACGCAGGCGACAGTGCAGGATGGGGCAGTGGTTTTCCGTGATGGAGAACTGTTATCGGGCGCGATAAACGCGGATGCCTGATTGCAATGCTTTTTTGGAAGAACGAAGAAGCAATATTATGTTTGAAACAAAAAGAAAGGAAGCAGTGCAATGACAGATAATGTAATAGGGATTGAGAAGATTTCAGGAGCTGATTTTGAAAAACTGGAATTGAATGCGGCAGATGCCGCATTCAACCAGAATGTGGATAAACTGGAAGAGATGCTGGATGGGAAGGCGGCGAGTGAGCATGTGCATAGCGCGCAGGATGTGGGAGCGTATACCAAGAGCGAGTCGGATAAAAAGACCAATGCGGTGCAAGAAAGTGTGAATGCACATAGTGCGGAGGCAACGCGACACTTGACAAATGAAGAACGCAATACGTGGAGCACAGTCACGAACAAGGTAGATAAAGTATCGGGTAAGCAGCTTTCTACGGAAGACTACACCAGCGCGGAGAAAGCAAAGCTGGCAGGAATAGATGCGGGAGCCAATAAATATACGCTGCCGGTTGCCGGCGCTGCATTGGGTGGCGTGAAATCCGGCACGGACATCAGTGTGGATGCGACGGGGAATGTGAGCGTGGTGGATGACAGCCACAATCACGTGATTGGCAATGTAGATGAGTTGCAGGGTATGCTGGCGGGGAAGGCGGCAGAGGGGCATAAGCATGTGAAGGCGGATGTGACGGATTTTCCGGATACGATGCCTCCAACTGCACATAAAGCAACGCACAAGACGGGTGGAAGTGATGCACTGACAGCGGCGGATGTTGGGGCTGCCGCAACAACACACAGTCATAAAGCATATGTGCCTGTGGAGCGAAAAGTGAATGGGAAATCTCTGAATGGAGATATTTCTCTTGCTGCGGCGGATGTTGGGGCGGTGACTGCGGCGGATACAGTTAAGTTCGTAAGAAATCCAGCGAGGGGAGGAGGTGATTTTTATGCCCCCGATTTTAATGGGCTGATAGAAAATGGATTTTACAGAATATCTGCCAATGCGACTGCTACAAACCAGCCTCCTACTTCTATGGATGGTTTTTTGCAGGTTATGCACTACGAGGGAACCATTCGTGTGGCTCAAATCTATATTGACGACAATAATAAGATGTATTCTCGTGCGTGGGTGAGCGGTAGAAATTGGACACCGTGGATGAGAAAGGCGACGACCGATATGGATGTGGGATTGGCTGCGCCTCGTTTTGTTGTGAATGCTGCTGATGGATCTGTTGTTTTTAAAGGAAATGTACTCTATCGGATGCACCTTGATAAATATGACCACTTCTTTATTCACGAATATGCGAAATTAGACGGTACCCCGACGGCGTGTGTTTTGCGTATGGTTAGAGGAGTTCATGCTACCGAAAATGGAACGTTTATTGGTACGAGCCATGTGAATAGTATGCACATTGCACAAAGCGGTGTTGTACGATTTCCTATCAATTATGAACAACATACAACGGCTCCGCCTAATATTTACTTCAGTTCAGGCGCAATGCTGATGAGGTGCACATCCTCGAAACGCTACAAAGAGCATGTTGGGGATGTGGATGTTGCGCAAACCGCAGACTGCTTACGCCGCTTAAAAGTCGTAAACTTTAAGTCGAAATGTGAGTCGGATGATCAGGAAATCGTACGAACCGGCGGCTACGCGGAAGAGTTTCGGGATGTGGATGCGCGCCTTGCTATTTTCGAGGTGGACGATGACGGAAATCGTGTTTTCGAGGAAAGCGGAGAAGCAGTTGTTGCTGGTATTGATACCAACGAAGTGCTATATCGCCTGCTTGCAGGGTGGCAATATTTGGATCAAAAGGTACAGGAACTACAAGCAAAGGCAGACAAGTCAGATCAAGTGATAGACTTGTTGCTGAAAAAAGGTGTTTTGACTTGCGATGATGTAAAAGAACTTGCGCAAAGTTCGAAATAAAAGGCTAAAGAGGCAAGGCAGGTAGGTAATACTTCCTGCCTTATTTTGATTGCGAGGGCAAGGAGAGTGCATAAAATGGACATTCTAGAAAACAGGTTAAAATCGATTGAAAAAGGCGACTTTCTGAAAAAAGAATTGAACGCGGCAGATGCCGCATTCAACCAGAATGTGGATAAACTGGAAGAGATGCTGGATGGGAAAGCGGCGAGTGAGCATGTGCATAGCGCGCAGGATGTGGGAGCGATCGCGGATGCGTGTATTCCGATTTTACCGACACAAAATATTGGAGTAAATCGACTGAAACCGAACAAGCTGTACAAAACTACGGTAGGCGGAGTGATCAGCAGACAGTACGGATATCCTGTAAATTCCAGTAGTGATACGGTGATCATTCGTGCAAGTGGTACTGAAACGCATCTGATCTATGAAGCTTGGTACCTTGTACAAGGTACGCATTGGACAAATATTTGTAACAATGGTGTGTGGCGCGGGTGGGACGTGAACTCAATGTCCACCTCTAATATTGCAATGGGACCCGGCTGGTCCAATGTAGGTTGCGGGTTTGATATGCTCAGAGTTACAAGAATCGGTAGAACTGCTACATTATCCGGGGTACTAAAATGCATGATAAATCCAACGAATGGAAGCATAATTGCAACCATACCGCAAGAATATCTGCCTCCGGTAAACGGAGTGACCATGAGTGTGGGCGTCATGAACACGGGAGTGTTTCGATTCGATATAAGATACGAGGGTACTGTTCAGTTTATTGGAGTTGTTGCGGGCACAGGAAATTATGATTTCGTGGGGATCAATGCCACCTGGTATTTACCTTATAGATAAGGTGAAAGTAAAAAAACATGTTTGGAATCGGGCTGTTGGGTGAGGCTACATCGCTCTGACTGACATGTTGTAGTTTGAATTATGTGAATATAACATCACTTTTTCTAAGTGGAAGAGAGCAGCTTGAAGGCGTGATTGCGCAAGTTTCGCAACAAGATAGCGTGTGATGGCTGTGGCAAAAGCAAGTAAACTGATCAGGAAGCGGGCAAGATTACCCTTTCCCGCTTCGCTGTGATCTGAAAGCAAGGAGAGTGCATAAAATGGACATTTTAGAAAACAGGTTAAAATCGATTGAAAAAGGCGACTTTTTGAAAAAAGAATTGAACGCGGCAGATGCCGTATTCAACCAGAATGTGGATAAACTGGAAGAGATGCTGGATGGGAAGGCGGCGGCGGAGCATGTGCATAGCGCGCAGGACGTGGGAGCGTATACCAAAAGCGAGTCGGACAAAAAGACCAATGCGGTACAAGAAAGTGTGAATGCGCACAGCGTGGATACGACGCGACACTTGACAAATGAAGATCGCAATACGTGGAGCACAGTCACGAACAAGGTAGATAAAGTATCGGGTAAGCAACTTTCGACGGAAGACTACACCAGCGCGGAGAAAGTAAAGCTGGCAGGAATGGATGCGGGAGCCAATAAGTATACGCTGCCGGTTGCCGGCGCTGCATTAGGCGGCGTGAAATCCGGCACGGACATCAGTGTGGATGCGGCGGGGAATGTGAGCGTGGTGGATGACAGCCATAATCATATCATAGACAATGTAGATGAGTTGCAGGGTATGCTGGATGGGAAAGCGGCAGAGGGGCATAAGCATGTGAAGGCGGATGTGACGGATTTTCCGGCTACGATGCCTCCAACCGCACATAAAGCAACGCACAAGGCGGGTGGAAGCGATGCACTCACGGCGGCGGATGTGGGGGCGGTGGCTGATGCTGCGGTACGGATACCATTGACGCGCAATATTCTGACCTCACCGCTTGTGCCTAACCAACTGTATGCTACAAATCCAACAGGAAGCATATCTATGGCGTATGGCTATCCACAGGATTCCAATGTAGATGTTGTGTACATTCAAGCCAGTGGTGCAGGGAAGCATATCCTGTATACACTGTGGTATGAGGTAGCTGGGTCGGCTTGGACAAATATATACAATTATGGCACTTGGCATGGTTGGAAACAAATTAGAGCGAATCCTTCTTTACACAAAGAGACGCACAAAACTGGCGGGAGTGACGCGCTCACGGCGGCGGATGTGGGTGGAATGGCTACGACACTGGTATTTGAGGATTTGGCAGATTATGCGAAACCCATTGATGTGCAAGGCGATAACGGGAGGTGGCGCAGTTTTAACAAAGGATCACTTTCTTATGGGGATAGACTGCTGGTTGAATATCGTAACAAAACAACATATTACCAAACTCAAGCACGTGTGGAATCGAATAGCTGGAGTTATGGAATATTATCGATTGATGCAGCGACAAATGGAAACAGTGGTTATGTGGGTGATTGTATCATTCAGTTTGCACCCGCCAGTGGCAGCAGCGCGTGGAAACGAGGCGCGTTGCTTATTGGAGTTAATGCAACGCTTACATCTTTTGCGTTATATTTTCCGGAATTTGCGACAGATGGTAATATTGGAAGCCCGCTGCAAGGCGGAACAGGTTTGGGGTATGTAACTAGGATATGGAAATTGAGCCTGTAAGACGCGGGAATGTAGGAATCAAAAATGATTCAGCGGAAAATTAAAATATGCGGAATCAAACGAGTATTTGTACAAAAAGGTATGTAGCGTAAGAGCGGTAAGAAGATGAAGGGTGACAATGGCGCAACCATACATGAGGCGGGAATGCCGAGCGCGCCTGCGAAGAATCTTATGTGGGTGCAAAATGTGGATGAAATAAGGCATGAATGGAGGGTATATAAATGGACATTTTAGAAAACAGGTTAAAATCGATTGAAAAAGGCGACTTTCTGAAAAAAGAATTGAACGCGGCAGATGCCGCATTCAACCAGAATGTAGATAAACTGGAAGAGATGCTGGAGGGGAAGGCGTCGGCGGGACATGTGCATAGCGACATATATGAAGAAAAAAACTCTAACATTCAGTCGCACATTGCGAATAAAAGTAATCCTCATGAAGTAACGGCAGCACAGGTGGGGGCGGTGGCGGCAGCTTTGGGGCTGAACGCATCCACAAATATAAACTCGCTTAGCCAGACGGGATATTACGCCGGGGTGTTTGCATGCCTGATGTCACAAGGATATCCATTTGACGGAGTATTGGATGTTGTTATGTTGCAGCAATGCGGTGTGAATGGCGGTGACAAAACACAAATTTTGACTTTTGCACATCGTAATGAAATCTGGCATAGGAATGGCGATTGGGCGGGTGTATGGACACAATGGAATGCACTTACGCAGAACATGGCTTACATTACAGATTTTGGCAGCGGATGGGCAAACTATCCGAATCTTGAAAAAATGAAGGTGTATCGTAATGGATCTCAACTCACGATTTGTGGGTGTATCGGAAAAAATACTGCGATGAATCAATTTGACACAGCATTTGTGCTGCCTATCGGATTTAGACCGACAGAAGGGGCGATGAGAATGGTAACGAATACGCTGGGGGCAGGCATAAGGTTCGATATTTTATCCAACGGAGAAGTGAAATTTCTGTATACAGTGCAAGGAACTGGGACCAATCCAAATGAATTTATCGTGTTTGATGTGAGTATATAAGACTCGCGAGCATTGTTTTAAAAAGATGGAGGAAAAGAAATGAAACGATTTGATTATGTGAAGGATGCAGGATTGGGATTTGCGCGGGCGCTGACGCGGCGCAAAAAGACGAATCTGATTGTACTGCACCATGTGCAGGGGAACATGAGCGTTACTGCGGTGCATCAGTTGCACCTTGGGCGTGGACACAAGGGGATTGACTACAACATCTATGTGGACAAGGATGGCACGGTCTACTGGGGGCGTGGTCTTGAAATGGAAGGCGGGCACACACTTGCAAAGCTGGGCATCAATGTGCGATCGGTGGGCATTGTGTGCAACGGTGACTTTACACGTGAGCGCATGGGCGCGGCGCAACTGGAGTCGCTCAAGCGCGTGGTTATGGATGTGGTGCGGTATTATGGCTTTGAGAGTGTTGCGCAGATCGTTGGGCACGGCGAGGTGGGGAACACGGATTGTCCGGGGAAATTCTTCCCGCTGGCAGAGGTGAAGGAGTATATTCGCAACGGCGGCAAGAATACGTTAGAGCCGGAGCCGGACAGCCCGACCAACGAGGACGGCGATCCGTACAACTGGCGCGTTGCCGTGGGGGTGCTCAACTACCGTGAGAGTGCGGGCGGCAAGGTGCTGGGGCAGCTGCGGCGCGGCGATCTTGTTTATTTGGATCGTCTTGTGCCGGAGGAGGACTGGGCGCGGGTGAAGATCGGCGGCAAGGATGGAAAAACGGTTTATGTTTGGAAGAAGTATATTAGTGCGTGAAGGAGGGCAGACGGATGAATATTAACTGGAAGGTAAGAGTAAAAAATCCAACGTTTTGGATCGGGCTGATGGGCGTGATCGCATCGCCTATGCTGGCATATTATGGCTTGAGTTATGCGGACATGACATCATGGCAGAGCATCGGAGATGTTTTATCGCAATTTGTGACCAATCCATTTTTGGTGGGTACGGTGGCGATGGCGGTGCTGTCGTTTATTGGTGTGCTGGCTGACCCGACAACCAAAGGCGTCAAAGACAGTGCCCGCGCCATGACGTACCGGCAGCCGGAGGAGTGAGCGCATGGGGGAATTGATTAACAACCTCATTGTAGAGCAGATTGTGAGTGTACTCTTTGCGGTTGGTGTGGGTGTGCTGGGCTTTGTGTGTGGGGTGCTGGTAAGACAAGCGAAAAAAGCGCGGTGCGAGGATGACGCCATCAAGGACGGGGTACGCGCCATGCTGCACGATCGCATCGTAGAAATTTGCGACCGGTGTGCGGAACGTGGATTTGTGCACCTGCATAATCTGCAATCGGTGGAAGCGATGTATCAGGCATACCACAATTTGGGTGGAAATGGAGCGGTGACGAAGTGCGTCGAGGATTTTAAAAAACTGCCGTTGCGGTAGTGGGAGAGCGGGGAACTGTGTGTGACGGTTCCCCGCTTTTTTTAGTGCATCAAACATGCAGCAAGACGCTGATCTCGAAGTGGTCTGCGCTTTGTGCAATTTCAAAATCTCCATGATATTTGCGCACCACGGCCTCGATGTTTTTAAGGCCGATTCCGCTGCCCGGTTTGGGATTTGCACTTTTCGTATTGGACATCGTGATGACGATAAAGTCTTTTTTGCGAGACATGCAAAGCTCTATTTTGCCATGTGGTGCAGCGCGCAGCGCGTTGTCCAACGCATTTGACAATAGGATGCAGACATCGTAAGTCATTGTGCCAGCCCCAATCGCATGCACATCACAAACGAATTGTGTATTTTGTTGCTGCGCCTGCCTGCCTTTTTCGGAAAGCAGCACATCAATGGGGGTGTCCCCCGTTTGCACGGTGAGATGTTCTTGGTTGAAGGAAGCACCGAGTTGGTCTAAATATTGCAGAGCATCCGGTAAATTTCCATTTTGAATGAGTTTGGATAGAATGCCGTAATGGTTGGCGAGGTCATGCTTGATTGCGTTGGCGGTATCATAGCTTTGCTGCATACCCACCAGAGCAGCTTTTTGCAATTCTAATTGTTGTGCAAGCTGAATGCGCTGGTGCTCTTTGCTGCGATATTCGACGAATCTGAAATACGATAAGAGGGAGACGAAATAGCCTGCTGTGGCAAACGCGAATGTGCCCAAAACCTCGAAGCCGTTCACAGCCACTTGCGCTCCCGTAGAAAACTGCCCGGCAGTATCAATATATGCTGTGTTTGACAGATAAAAGGATTCTAACAGTAACGTGAACACGAATATGGTTGCAAGTGGAACCCACAACAGGTGTGGATTGGGCAGCTCGCTATGAGTGGGGAACAGTTTCGTACTGAGCTGCAGGATGAATGCATTGAGCAATATCATTGCAATGGTGGCGACATAACTTGCGATTGCCAAGGTTGAGGGAGATAAGGACGGCAGTACAATACTGAGTATTGCAAAGGTGATGTTGTTGGAAAGGCAGACAGATGTTACAGCCATCCATGCGGCGCTGAGGGCGACTGAACGCGTTGTTTTGATCCAATACAATGCCAGCAAGAAGAAAAACAGCACGTATGCCAATCGTGCGGCGAAACCGGGGAGTGGAAGAAAGGAAAGGAATGTCGCCCAAGCAGTAGCAAAAGCCAATGCCAACCAGTACTTTCCTGCGCTATGCCGCTTTCCTGCAAGCTGCATCATAAAGTGAAAAATGATTGCAGTTGAGGCAAGCTCCGGCAACAGCTGCAATAAAATCCATAAAGAAACGTCAGCCATCGGAGCAATCCTTTCGAAAATGTTGAAGCAGTGCGAGAGACAGCGCCTTGTGTTTATCGCGGGATACGGGAACGCGCTCTTGATGATCCATGATTGCGTCCTGATGGTGCAATGTGTGCACCATATCAAGGTTTACCACAAAGCTGCGGTGGCATTGAAAAAAGCGATGATCCAGCCGCGGCAGCAGTTCCTTGAGTCTGCCGTAAAAAATTGTGACATTGCGCGGTGTGTGGATCAAAATTTTTCGGTTCATCACTTCAATATAGCTGATCTGTCCAAGTGGGATTTTTTGATAATTCGCTCCCTGCTTGACCAGAAGCGCGTCTGCCTCGGACTTCGAAAACACCCCTTGCATGACAGCGAACAATTTTTCTGTGTCTATGGGCTTGAGCAGATAATGCACTGCGCCGACGTCAAATGCGTCAAACACATACTGATGGTGACCGGAAATGAACACGATAGGGCAATCTGAGCCGCGTTTTCGCATGTGGCGCGCGGCCTCCATGCCATTGAGACCGCTCATTTGGATGTCTAGGAGCACCAAGTCAAACAAGCCTGCATCTGCAAGCAAGGCTTCCGCGGATGAAAAGGCGCAGATGTGGCACTCGATATCATGCTGCGCGCAATATTCTTTAATCTCGTCATGAAGCTGACGGACGAGGAGAGCTTCATCATCACAAATGGCGATTGTTTTCATATCAATCATTATATCATGCGCGGTTGTGACAAAGATGCGTTTCGCAACAAATATTTGACGATTCACTACATTTTTTAACGTGCGATAGCGGCGCTGTATGCGACGGCGGGAAGTGGGAAGGGGGAGTAGACGCGCACGGGAGCGGGAAACATGGGGGAATGGGCAGAAGAAGTCGAGCATCCGTCCAAAAGAAGCGGAAGGGCGGCGCAATCGTTTTTGCGACAATCAAACCAAAGTGTGCCGCTTTTTTTATTGCGCCCGCGGCGTTCCTGCCATACAATAAAGGTATACACATTGTAGGAGGATGAAACGAAATGACAAATGGCAAGGTTTTACAATTCAACGAGAACGATATCATCATACAACAGGGAGATCAATGCGCAACCATGTATAAGATTTTATCCGGACACGTGGAGGTTTATGTGCACCACGGCGAAGAGGATGAATATCTACTGGGTGTGCTGGGCAAGGATCGATGTTTTGGTGAGATGTGTGTGTTAGGCAAGCAGCCCAGCCCCTATACGGTGATCGCATACGAGCCGATTGCGGTATTGTGCATAGAGCAGGACTATTTAGAAGACTTTGTGAGCATTCACTATAAATATGCCATTGACATCATGCGTAATATGGTGAACACCATCGAGAGTATGAGCTTGAATCTGAATCTGCTGCTGGACGAACTTTCTCGTTGCAGGAAAATTGACCGGCAAGAGGCGCGGCGTGTTGAAATGATGATTAAGCGGTACGCCTGCATGAACATTGAGCCGCTCAAGAAGTAGCAATCATTCCTCTGACTTTAAAACAAGCGTGCCGTCGGTGGCAATGGTGATGTCCTGCCAGGGGATATCTTTTCCGATGCGTTCAAGTGCGCATTCCACAAACTGCCAGACACCCTGACAGCAGGGAACGGACATGTGTGTTGTGGTGATGGAGGCAATGTTGTTGCGGCTGAGGATGTCCGTAAGCTGTTCCGTATAATCAAAGCGATCCAGTTTGGGGCAAACAATCAGCACAGTTTTACCATCAATAAATTCAGTGAAAAAATCCCGATAGACATAGGCGCAGCAATGCGCGGAAATTAGCAAATGAGCACCGTCAATGTTTGGCGTGTTTGGCATTGCCAAGCGTAGTTGAACCGGCCATTGCGTAGAGGAGTGATCGGCCTGATAAGCGGGATCGGCATCCGAAAAATCGCTTAAAAATTTCTTGACCATAGCGCGGTTGGCAAGTGTTTCATCAAAAGGTGCTGCCTCACGCTCGACCATGCGTATGGCGCCTGCGGGGCAGGCGGTGGCGCAGTTGCCCAGTCCATCGCAGCTTTCTTCACGCAGCAGTTTTGCCTTGCCGCCCACCATTGTGATGGCACCTTCATGGCAAGCGCTGACGCATAAGGCGCATCCAATGCATTGATCGGTTTCCACTTTCATAATTTGACGTTTCATGATACGCTCCTGCTTTCTTGTCAATCCTGGTTGTGTGCCAAAACGGGATACCTTGCACATGAGCAAAGCGGATTGCAAAATCGTTACAACACCGTTACACTCTTTCCTATCAATAAACATTTTTCGAAAATTTATAACAAAAAAATACGCAGATAAAAAAATAAGCTGCGCAGTATGCGCAGACGAAAAAACCGGGCTGGCCATAGGCAGCAAAAACCGACAAGGATTACGGCACACGGGCGTTTGATTGTATGCGGAAATCCGGTGATTCTGCCGTAAATGCGGCTTTTGCAGCTAAAAGAAGCGCAAATCTAACTGAATTGATGGCAGCCAACAAAACGCGAGCGATGTATCAGTCGCACGAGGGAACTGTTTCGCTTGTTTACTCGGCGCCGGGACCAAATACGATGGTCGATAACATGGCAAGGCTTTCGCGCATGTAGTTTGCAGGAATTGTAAATAAAGGGGTGTATGACGCTACACCGGGGCTGTTCAGTCCCACGGATTGAGCGACCAGTGAGGAGCGCGGCACATGGAAATCATTGGTGACAAAGACTGCGAAATAGCGGTTTTCGCCGAATTTCATGTCTAGCAATTCCTTGGAAAATTGAAAGTTTTCGACGGTGCTGCTGGCGCGATTCTCCAAAAGAATGCGGGCAGGGTCCATGCCGTGTGAAATCAGATAATTTGCCATGGATTGTGCTTCCGTCAGTTTGTGATTGCTGCTTTTGCCGCCGCTCACGACAACGGTTGACTCTGGATGTTGCACAGCGATTTCAAAAGCGCGATCCAAACGGCTTTGCAATGTATAGCTGGGTGCATCGCTTGACCTTAGGCCTGCGCCCAGCACGATGATTGCGTCGACCTTTTGCGGGAGTGGCGCGGCCGTAAAAAACGCAACCTGTGCGGCAAAAATGCAAACCAGCAGTGCATAACCAGCGTACAGGAAAATCAAGATCCATTTGACAATCTGCCCAGTTTTCGTGCGGAACCATGGGTCTACTCGCGGCGCGAAAACTGCGTAGAGCACGAGCGGCGTACCGATGATTGCCGGCAGCAAAACAAAAATACTCATGTTACTGCGCGTTGCAAAAATCACCGTGTACACAATGAGCGCGATGCCCAGTATGCCAAGTGGGATGCGACGTATGGTTTGGCGTTTTTTTTCCACTTGAGCAAGGTGCCGTTCTGCCTCTGGAAATTGTGTTTTCGTCACTAGCGCTTCTCCTTTACCATGCCCGTCCGGTACGCATGCAATAACAATGTTAAGTCGTCGATCGTTTCCTGAATTTGACGCCCCACATCCGTTTCACGCACAGAAATGCGTGCCTGTGCGGTGTCGTAGACTACAAAGGTAGAAAGAATATCTTTGTTGTGCAGGATGGCGTTGTCGTGCCCGGCAAACGGCTCGTGTGATACAAGACGGATGCCATAGGAATTGAAAAACATCGTATAGCCCGCAATGCCGGTCTTGTTTTGATATGCGCGACAGAATCCGCCATCGATGACGATTAGCTTGCCGCCGCCTTTGACCGGCACTTCACCCTCTTTGGAAAGCACGGGTACATGCCCGTTGATGATGTGTGAATATATCTCGGTCAAACCGAACTCGCGCAAGATGTTTTCGCAGGTCTCCTGCTGCTCGATGCAGGCGTAGTAGGGATTTTTGGGTTCCTTCCATGTTTCCTCATCTGCGATAAACATACGCTCGAATGTGGTGATGCGGTCTCGGCCAAACAAGGGGGAGCTGCGTCCGCACCACAGATACCAAAGAAAATCCTGACCAAAGCGACGCTCCTCGGAATCCTCGTTGGCATAGTATCCTTGCCGGGCCAGTGCATCGGCATAGTCCATATACGCCTTGCCGCTTAACGACTCGCCAAACTCCACGGTGCGAAACTCGCCGTTTTCGTCCATCGGAATGCAGCCATGAAAGAGCAGATTGCCGTTGAACACCTTATACAAGCTGCCTTGTGAATATAGAAAACGCACGTGGCGCTGCAATTTTTCGCATTGTGAGAAGGAGTAGATCAACTGCTTGACCACGTCGCTTTCAGCGGGAGTAAGCGCACAGGGATCTTTGGGGTTGACGGTGGGCAGCTCGGTGTCCTGCAAAGGATATTCTTTGCCATAGCAGTGCACTGTATTTTTTTTGAAATCGATATGATCCAGCAGGATGCGGTCTTCCATATTAAATTCAGGTCGGCGGCGGATGATCTGTGCCTCCAGCTTAAACTGGATGATGGCGATCGCCTTCTGCATTTGACGCAGCAGCGTCGTTTCCTGCGTATAGGTCTGCTGGGCAAAAAGCGCAAGCGGACGCAGATTGATGCCGTAGGCGTTTTCAATCATATCTAAATTGCCGTATTTGATGCTGTTGTGCAGTACACACGCGATGCACGCGCCGCTTTCGGAGGCGGCTCCCATCCATAGAATATCGTGGTTTCCCCATTGGATGTCGACGGAATGATGCGTCATCAGCCGATCCAAAATGATATCCGCATGCGGGCCACGGTCAAAGATATCGCCAACAATATGTAGGCGATCTACCACCAAACGCTTGATGACCGCAGACAGTGCAATGATAAATTCATCTGCGCGGTCGATAGAGATGATGGTAGAAATAATATTTTCATAGTATTCGCGCTTGTCCTTTTCGTCGTAATCCGTGTGCATCAGCTCGTCGATGATATACTCGAAGTCCTTGGGCAGCGCTTTTCTAAGCTTGGAGCGCGTATATTTGGATGCACACAGGCGGCATACATCAATCAAGCGATACAGCGTGATGCGATACCACTCGTTCAGGTCGGATTGCGTTTCCTTGATGTTTTCCAGCTTGTGCTCCGGGTAATAAATTAAGGTGCACAGAGAGGTTCGCTCGTCTGCGGACACCGTTTTGTCAAAAAGTTGACGCACTTTCTCACGAATGACACCGGAACCGTTATTGAGAATGTGGCAGAACGCCTCGTCCTCCCCGTGAATATCGCTGATAAAGTGTTCGGTTCCTTTGGGCAGATTTTGTATGGCACGCAGATTGATGATTTCGGTGCATGCCGCCTGTACGGTGGGGTATTGCCGCGAAAGCAATTCCAGATACTTCTTTGTTTGTTCGGATGTACGGTTCATGGCAATCTCCTCGCGGTTTGCTGTAAGCGTCGATTATGGATATTGTACCGCAATTTTATCAAAATGAAAAGATGTGGTATGATATTCTCAACAAGTAAAAAAAGAGGCGCTGCAAAAAAAATTGCGGAATTTTCAACATGGCTGTCACAAGGTGCCTGTTTTCCCGTCTAATCTAATAGAAATGAAAAAAGGAGATGAAACCATGCAACAGGAAAGAAACAGACAGGTAGATCAGGCTTTAACAGGAGATAAGCAGGCGTTGGAATCATTGCTGCTTGCGGTTCAGGATATGGTTTTCGGGTTATCCTTGCGGATGTTGGGGATGCCGAGCGACGCCGAGGATGCAACGCAGGAGATTTTGATTAAAGCCATGACACAGCTTTCAAGTTTTAAAAAAGAAAGTGCGTTTTCCACGTGGGTATATCGAATTGCGGTCAATTATTTGCTGGATTACAAGAAATCTATGTTTGCAAAACAGCCGTTGAGCTTTGAACTTTACGGCGCGGATATCGATCGTGGTTTTGGCAATCAGGAAGCAGCGCTGCAAGTAGATCAGGAATTGCTGACCAATGAATTGAAGCAATCTTGCACCAATGTGATGCTGCAATGTTTGGAGCCGCAAAGCCGCGTTATCTATGTGCTGGGGGTGATGTTCCATTTGGACAGTAAGATTTGTGGAGAAATTCTGCAAATTACACCGGAAGCGTATCGGCAAAAGCTTTCCCGCGTTCGAAAACAGATGGGGGCGTTCCTAAGCGACTATTGCGGATTGAGCGGTACGGGCAGATGCGATTGCAGTAAGCGCGTCGAATATGCGATTGCCACACATCGGCTAAACCCGCAAAATCTAGAGTATCACGCGCTAACGCAACAATCGCAGGATGCCGAGGGATTGATGCAAGCGATGGAGGAAATGGACGAACTGTCTGCGATTTTTGTGCGTTTGCCGCGTTATGGCGCGCCGGAGCGTGTTCGCAGGTTTACAAAAGAATTGTTGTCATGTGAGAGCATGCAGGTAATTCGCGGGAAAGATCATTGATGCTTGCGCTTTGTTTGAGGCTGTGTTACAATGCTCTTAATCGTAAATAAAGGAAGGGAACCAATGCGTAATTTTTCTTGCTAAGGAATAGAATCGCAGAACAAGGACGGGTGGCATAAGCCACATTGCTTGTTGTGCAAACGCAAGAAAGTTTGACATTTCGTTCCGCTGAATATTTTGGATGATCACGCTCTTTGGCGCGTGTGCATTGCCGGATTATGCTGCAAGAATCGACTTTCTTGCAGCTCTTTTATTGTTAGGAGGGATGGCAATGTCACAAATCAGCATTCAAAATCTGACCTTCGCTTACGCGGAGAGTTATGATAATATTTTTGAGCACGTCAGCTTTGCAATCGATACAGATTGGAAGCTCGGCTTTATCGGACGTAACGGCAGGGGCAAAACCACATTTTTACGGCTTCTGATGAGCCGCTACGAATATGAAGGACGTATCCACGCAACCGTCTCCTTTGCGTATTTCCCGTATGAGGTGGAGGAGAAAAGCGTTTGGACGCTGGAGGTGGCGCAGTGCATTCATCCGGCGTTGGAAGAATGGCAGCTGATGCGGGAATTGCGCAGGCTGGAGCTGGATGAGTCTGTACTGTATCGCGCCTTTTCCTCGCTTTCCAACGGCGAACAAACGAAGGTGCTGCTGGCGGTGCTCTTTTGCAAAGAAAACAGTTTTCTGTTGATTGACGAGCCAACCAACCATCTGGATGCACATGGCAGGCGGGTGGTGGCAGACTATTTGCGCGGGAAGCGAGGGTTCATTCTGGTGTCGCATGATCGCGCATTCTTGGATGGATGTATCGATCATGTGTTGTCCATCAACAAAACCAACATCACGATCGAACAAGGGAACTTTTCCTCGTGGTACCTGAACAAGACACGCCAAGACAGCTTTGAGTTTTCCCAAAACGAAAGGCTCAAAAAGGAGATCAAGCGGTTGAATGCTTCTGCAAAGCAGGCCGGCGCATGGTCGGACAAAGTTGAAGGAGCGAAATATGCGTCAAAAAATGGCGGGGAGCAGCCGCCGGATCGCGGTTATGTAGGGGCGCGCTCTGCGGCGATGATGAAGCGCTCCAAAGCAATCGAGTCGCGCAAACAGGCGGCGGCAGAGGAAAAATCTGCGTTGCTGCGTGATATTGAACAGACAGCGCCGCTTAAACTGGCGCAGCTTGCGTATCATGCGCCGGTACTGGCGACGCTGCGCGACCTTGCAATTTGCTATGGCCAAAATCCGGTGAATGAACCGGTGAGCTTTACGGTGGAGCGTGGAGATCGCATTGCGCTTTGTGGAGCGAATGGATCGGGGAAATCCAGCATACTGAAGCTGATTTTGGGGCAGGACGTGCCTTGTGCGGGGTTTGCGCAGACGGGAAGCCGCTTGCGTTGTTCCTATGTTGCGCAAGATACTGCCTTTTTGAGCGGATCATTAACAGAATTCGCACAGAAAAAAGAGGTGGATGAATCGCTCTTTAAGGCGATTTTGCGCAAGCTGGGGTTTGAGCGTGTACAGTTTGAAAAAGACATGCGTGATTTTAGCGGCGGTCAGAAGAAAAAAGTGTTGATTGCGGCAAGCCTTTGCGAACCGTCACATCTGCTGGTTTGGGACGAGCCGCTCAATTTTATCGATGTGGTATCGCGTATGCAGTTGGAGCAACTGCTGTTGGAATACTGCCCCACGATTCTTTTTGTGGAGCACGACCAGACCTTTTGCACGCATGTAGCAACGAAAACAATTTTTCTGATGTAAGATTTT
Source organism: uncultured Christensenellaceae bacterium (assembly GCA_964454685.1). Taxonomy (GTDB): domain Bacteria; phylum Bacillota; class Clostridia; order Christensenellales; family Christensenellaceae; genus CAYVTZ01. Next base: position 1,219 of record CAYVTZ010000027.1, on the reverse strand, counting down.
TTCTTGCATTCGATGAAAGATATGTATTGCGCACAGCGTCGCTTTATAGTAATATAATATACGTGTGTATCTTGATTATTTTGAATACGCGCTGTTTCCGGTTTCGTTTTGCGATGCAATGTTGGAGGCGTGACCACGTGCTTTGTTTTGCGTGTCAGGATCGAGCCCCGGAGGATTGACAGGAATGGTATCATTGTGGGAAAGCAGGTGAAAAAAGATGAGATTGATTACGCGTTCGGACTTTGATGGATTGGCATGTGCAGTATTGTTGCACGACGCCGGTATCATTGACCATTGGAAGTTTGCCCATCCCAAGGATTTACAGGACGGACTCATTGAAGTAAACGAGGACGATTGCCTGGCAAATGTGCCTTATGTGGAGGGCTGCGGACTGTGGTTTGACCATCATGCAAGTGAAGACGAGCGTAAAGCATATCGTGGAAAGGTAGAGGGCGAAAGCCGTCCCAGCCCAAGCTGTGCGCGCATCATATACAACTATTATGGCGGTGCGGAAAAATTTCAGCATTGCACGGAGATGATGGAGGCTGTGGACAAAGTAGACTCCGCGCAGCTTACGGTGGATGAGATTTTGAATCCGACCGGTTGGGTGCTGCTGGGATTCATCATGGACCCTCGTACCGGGCTTGGACGTTTCCGCAATTTCACCATCAGTAACTATCAGTTGATGGAAAAATTGATCGTGCTGTGCGCCAATCATCAAATTGATGAGATTTTGGAGATGCCTGATATCAAGGAACGTATCGTTCTTTATCATGAGCAGACGCAGCTGTTTAAGGAAATGGTGCTTGCGCATACGCGCACCGAAGAGGGCGTGATTTTCACGGATTTGCGAGGGTTAGACACCATTTACACCGGCAACCGCTTTATGATTTATTCGATGTTTCCGGAGCAGAATATCTCGGTTTGGATCGTGTCCGGCAGAGGTGGCAAGGGTTGCTCTGCGGCAGTTGGGCACAGTATCATCAACCGAACCAGCAAAGTGAATGTGGGCAATTTAATGCTCAAGTATGGTGGTGGCGGACATCCGGTGGTGGGAACCTGCCAGTTTAAGGATGAAGAGATGGAAGACAAGCTGTCGAGTTTGTGCACGGAGATTGTAGAATTAAACAAATAAAGAACCATAAATTGCAGGGCTGCTTCTCTTTGAACAGCTATCCGACAAAGAGACAAGAAAAAAGGGCTCTATCGCAGAAAAACT
>CAYVTZ010000026.1:0-41570 GCA_964454685.1 uncultured Christensenellaceae bacterium | reverse complement strand
CGAACCCCGGTTTCAGCCGTGAGAGGGCTACGTCTTGACCGCTTGACCATAGGGCCTTTTTTGATTGCATATAATATTTTATGTGAGCACCACGCATTTGTCAAGGCTTTGTTGTGAAATAAAATAATAAAATAAAAAGAGCGGTTTGTGTGAGTTGCGCCAAAACCGCTCTGTCGATATGGTCAAGCATTACTTGGCGTGCTCTTCCAAGAAAGCAACGACATCCTTAACCCGCTGAAACTTGCTTGCGTCACGATCGGAAATTTCCACACCGAACGTGTCTTCCAGTTTGCAAATCAGATCGACCACATCAATGGAGTTGAAGCCTAAATCCTTAATCACGTGGCTTTCCATTGTGATCGTATTGACATCAATCTTCAGATAATCGCTGATCATCTGTGCTATTTTTTCAAACATCATATCTCTCCATCAAGTCCGTTTAATTTTCTTGGTTGTGGTTTTGGGAAACTCACAATCGCGCAGAACAATTTTACCAATATTTTTATAAAACGGCAAGTCCTTGTTTATGACCTCGATTTGCGTGCCGAGCGCTGCGTGGATATCCGTGATACCTTGCGCAGCGGCGATATCCGCATCGGGGAAAATCTCTGCGACGATTTCATCGTTTTGTGCGTATACCACGACCTCTTGAATCAGCGGGATACAACCGGACAGCTTGATTTCCAATTCCTCCGGAGAGACGTTTTTACCGTTGCTCAGTATAATAAGATTTTTGCCGCGACCGGTAATATAGAGAAAATTGCTGTCCAGCCTGCCTAGATCGCCCGTGAAAAACCAGCCGTCTTTGAGGCATGCCGCAGTGGCGCTTTCGTTGCCGAAATAACCCAGCATGACATTCTCGCCTTTGATACACACCTCGCCGATACCGCTTTCATCGGGATCGTCGATACGGATTTCGTTGCAGGGTAGTACATAGCCCACCGAGCCGGGCTGCTTATACGCATTGCGGTTGACCGTGACGACGGGGGAACACTCGGTGATGCCATAGCCGTTGAGCAGATTGAAACCAAGTGCGTCAAATTCCTCCACATAATGCGGGTCGAGCGGAGCGCCGCCGGACACGATGACATCGAGATTGCCGCCGAATGCTTCGATGACGGAAGCAAATAGTTTGCGACGCAGGTCGATGCCGATTTTGCGCAGACCGCTACTGATTTTGAGCATTTTTTTGAGCAGTTGGTCTTTGCCGGATTTTGCTGCGCTATCCCAAATACGTTTATAAAAAGTTTCCACAAACAGCGGCACCACAAAGATATTCTGCGGCTTTGATGCTGCAAAATCCTCCATGATGCGCTTGAGACTGCTGTTGATGTGAACCGGATACCCATACGCAAATGTTGCCAGCACACTGGTGGTGAAGGCGAAGGTATGATGCAGGGGCAGCACGGCGAGTGTGGCTCCGGAGAGCTTTACGCACTGCATGGCAGCGCTGACATCTGCGAGGATGCTGTTTTGCGTGAGCATCACGCCCTTTGCATTGCCTGTTGTACCCGAAGTGTAGATGATGGCGGACAAAAGGAAAGGATCGGGGTGAATGGAGGCAAAGTGCGTATCGCCCTGCTGGAGCAATGCCTCGCCCTCCTGAATCAGCGTGGGAAGATCCTGCATATCGCAATAAAAGCGGATGGGCAGTGCCTCTGCTTGCAGGTGATCGGCAATATCACGATAGCCATGCGCATATATGAGCGCGTCCACCGGACATTCCCGGAGTTGCTGCGCGATTTGTTCCGGTGCGAGATCACGATCCAGTGGCACAATGACACAGTTTGCGCAGACCGTGGCAAAATAGGTCAAAACCCAAGGATAGGAGTTTTCGCCAATGACGGCGATTTTAGTGTGTTCGGGAAACCGTGACAGCAATGTCGTGCCTAGCTGCGCAATTTGCCGTTGAAAGGATGCGTAGGAGATGGTTTTCAGCTCTTTTTGCTCTAAATAGGAAAAGGCTGTTTGAGCATCCAACTCTTGTGCATGATGCCGGACCAGCGCGCGCAGATCCCGAAAGGGGATGGGTGCATAATAATCGTACGGTTGGTTTTTCATACTTTCCTCCTTTTTGAATGATTCTTTAAGCCGACGGCGCTTGGTTACCTTTGCCGCAAAGCATACGCGAAAAAAGGCATGAGCGAAGCACGCCTGCTTGAAAAGACAGGTAAAATGGCGTTCAGGCGCTCTGAATCCAGACGCAGACCGAACCGCCGTTTACGGGAAAATCCGCCCAGCCATCTGCGCCGATGACGACGGAATCTGCACGATTTTGTGTGCAATCCGTGAAGGTTGCGCCCGCATGACGGATGCCGATATACATGCGCTTACTGCCGCCGCCGCCATTTGTGCAGACAACAGCGAGACCGGAACCGGGGTGATCGTCATCTCCTTCGCGCGTCCAGCCGATGAGATCAGGGTGATCGAAATAATCTGTTTGATTGCCGAAGGCGAGATGTTTGCGCGCACACAGCAGACGATCCAGCCACGGCTGCATAGGCGGGATATTGTCGTGCGGGATGCCGTAATAATCCCCATAGAATACACAGGGATAGCCGCTTTTGCGCAGCAATATGAGTGCGTATGCGATGGGCTTGAACCAATCCGGAATCCAAGATTGCAGCGCTTGGCCGGGCTGTGTATCGTGGTTATCCACGAAGGTGACGGCGTGGGTGGGATCGGCCTGCACGAGGGTATGATCGAAAATCGTGCGCATATCAAACGCGCCGTTTGTGGTGGCTGCCTCTAAAAAGCGATAATGCAGCGGCACATCGAACAGCGAAAGCGCACCTTGCGTGACATTGAGATAGTTTTGCAGCGCGCCAAGATCGGGATTCCAGTATTCCCCTACGGAAAACAGCTCCTGGTGCGCATCACGGCGCATGGCGTCCAGCCAGTTTTGATAGAACGTGAATTTCATGTGCTTGACGGCATCGAAGCGAAAACCGTCTACCTGTGTGGTTTCCAGAAACCATTTACCCCAGTGCGTGAGCTCGGCAATGACATCAAAATGATCGAGATCGATATCCGCGCCCATGAGGTAATCAAAGTTGCCTTTTTCGGCATCAACCTGCGCATCCCATTCCTTACCCTCAAATTTGAACACGGCAGATTCTTGCGCCGATTGATCCCAATCTACGCCCGTGAAGTGGTACCAGTGCCATTCGAAATCCGAATATGCTTTACCGCGACCGGGGAAATAAAAGTGCGTCCAAGCGGAGATTTGACGGGGGGTGCCTTCTTCCAGATTCCGGTTATCGGGATTGACTTCCTCTGCGTTGACGGTTTCCATTGCGTCTGCGCCCATCATGTGATCCAGCACCACATCCGCATAGACGGCGATGTCTGCGGTGTGCAGGGCGTGGATTGCGGCGAGGAACTCCGCCTTGGTGCCGTATTTGGTGGCGACCGTACCTTTTTGACCGAACTCGCCGAGGTCGTAAATATCGTACACGCCATAACCGACATCGTTTATGCCTGCCTGCCCTTTGTATGCGGGAGGCGTCCAAACTGCGGTGATGCCGATATCGGCAAGTGCCTGTGCCTGTGCGCTAAGCTGCTCCCAGAGCATGCCGGGCTGCAAATACCACTCAAAATACTGCATCATGATGCCGTTTTGTTTCATTTTTGTTACCCTTCCCTTTGCCGATTGATCGAATGATTTTGAAATATTATATCATATTTATGGGCTGTGACGATGGTTTCATTGAAATATTTGCACTTTTTTATGTGGAATCGGTCTGCCGTATGCGAAAAAATGCACACGGCTTGAATAGCAGGGGTGCGCCAAGCGGAGGTGGGCGGAGGGCAGATTGTTTTGCAGCGTTTGAGCGAGGGAAGCGCCGGTGCCGCGGGGGGATGTTTTTGCAAGCGATTGCGCTTTGGGCGCATAGTATGATATAATATCTCATTAATAATATATGTAATCATTTGATTTGAGGCTGCGGGCGCGGACAGGCGGCGGGCGGAGAATTGTGAGCAAGAAGGCGGAGCAAGATGCAAAAAGAAGTCAACCAAAGATTTGCGGGAAAGACGCTGCTGATCACCGGAGGAACGGGTTCCTTTGGCAATGCGGTGCTGCGGCGATTTATTGATACTGACATTGCGCAGATTCGTATTTTTTCGCGTGACGAAAAGAAGCAGGACGATATGCGGCATGCGCTGAAAAACTCAAAAGTGACATTTTATGTGGGGGATGTGCGCGATGAGCGCAGCGTAATGGAGGCGATGGACGGTGTAGACTACTGCTTTCACGCGGCGGCGCTTAAGCAAGTGCCCTCTTGCGAATTTTTCCCCATGCAGGCGTTTAAAACCAATGTAGAGGGGACATCCAACGTTGTACACGCGGCGGTGCGGTGTAATGTGGAAAAGGTGGTTTTCCTATCAACGGACAAGGCCGTATACCCCATCAACGCCATGGGCATTTCCAAGGCGATGGCAGAAAAGGTGGTGCGGGCGGCGGCGCGCAATAACAAAGGACGAACCATTTTGAACATTACGCGCTATGGCAATGTGATGGCTTCGCGCGGCAGTGTGATTCCGCTGTTTACGGCGCAGGCCAAGCGGGGGGAGGATATTACCATAACCAATCCGGATATGACGCGGTTTTTGATGTCGCTGGATGATGCGGTGAACCTGGTTTTATACTCTTTTTTGAATGGGCAGCAGGGCGACGCGTTTGTGCAGAAGGCACCGGCTTCTACGGTGGGGGATTTGGCGCAAGCGATTTTGGAGCTGTTTCCTTCTGAAAGCCGCATCAAATACATTGGCACGCGCCACGGCGAGAAGTTGCACGAGACATTGCTGACACGGGAGGAATTTGCCACCGCGAGCGATGAAGGGGACTATTACAAAATTCCGGTGGACGCGCGTTCGCTGGATTACGAGAATTTTGAGTCGGACGGCGAAAGCGAACTGGACAACCTGTATGAATACACCTCGGAAAACACACAGCGCCTTGATGTGGAGCAGGTGAAGAAGCTGCTGACAAGCATCGACTATATCCGCTATCAGTTGGCGGGTGAAGGTGCGGAAAAGGGTTTGGTATGAGAAGCTTGGTTTTGGGTGCCCACGGCATGCTGGGGCATGTGGTGGTCAAAACATTTCAGAATCTGGGACATGATGTGGTGGGCGTTGCGCTGGAGGCGGGCGCGGACACGGTTGCGCTGGATGTTGCCGCGCCGGAATTTGATCATTTTTTGAATGACAATCAATTTGATGTGGTCATCAACTGCATTGGCATTCTCAATCAATTTGCGGAGCGTAACCCCGACCTTGCAATCTATTTGAACAGCTATTTGCCGCACAAGCTGGAAAAACGATATGCGCTGACTTCAACCAAGATCATTCAGCCGAGTACAGACTGTGTGTTTGCGGGGAACACGGGACCATACACCGAGGATAGTCTGCCGGACGGGCGTACCTTTTACGATCGATCCAAGGCGCTGGGTGAGCTGGTGAACGATAAGGATGTGACGCTGCGCATGAGCATTGTGGGGCCGGACATCAACGAAAACGGCATCGGACTGCTGCACTGGTTTTTGCGGCAGACGGGTGAAGTGGGCGGGTTTACGCACGCGATGTGGACGGGCATTACCACTGTGCAGCTTGCAAAGGGCATGGTGTTTGCGCTCGAGCGTGATTTGTGCGGGCTGTTCCACTATGTGCCCAAGCGCAGTATCAGCAAATATGATATGTTACGCGAATTTGCGCGGGTGTTTGGCAAGGATGACGTGGTGATTGTGCCCAAGGACGAGCCGCGCATTGACAAATCGCTGCGCTCAACCCGAATGGATTTTGGCATTCCCGACTATCCGCAGATGTTTGATGAGATGAAGCAGTGGATGCAGCAATACGCACAGGATTACCCTTGGTATGCGCATTTGCTTGAGCGCGACGGGCATGAATAAGAAACTCTCTTTTTTTACCAGCGCATTTTACTACACATTTGGCGTGATTTTGGCGCAGGGATTTACATTTCTGCTGACGGTTGTCGTGTTTGGACGCATGATTTCCACGGTGGATTATGCGTATATTTCGCTTTACTCCATGTGGGCGTCGGTATTTGGCTCTTTGGTGGGGCTGGAGGCGGCGAGTTCGCTCAACAACGCGCGCATCCATTACGGCACGCAGGAACTGGGGAAATACTCTTCTTCGCTTTTGGGCGTGGGGCTGCTGACGTTGGCGCTGTTTACCGGTGTGCTGTTCTGCTTCCCCGCGTTTTTCTCACAGGCGCTGGATTTTTCACCGACTATTTTGTTTTTCTGTCTGTTACAGGGATTTTTTGCGTTTTGCATCATGGTGATCGCGCAGAAATGCCGTGTGACGAACAAGCCGCTGCAATTCGTATTTTGGTCGTCGTTGATGTGTATGGTGCGGTTTGTGCTCTCTATTATCTTCATCAATCAAATGACAGAAAACCGCTATTTGGGAGACATCTTTGGATCACTGTTTGCGTATGCGGGCGTGGGGGTTGCGGCGATTATCCTGCTGCTGCGAGACAGCAAGATCATGGGGAACAAGGCATATTGGAAATTTTGTCTGACGCTGACGGTGCCCATCGTGTTTCACACGCTGTCCAACCTTATTTTGGGGCAGGCGGATCGGTATATGCTGGACAAGATGACGGACAAAGAACAGGTGGGGATATACAGTTTTGTCTATAACATCGGGCTGATTGCAAACGCGCTTTGGCTGGCGTTCAACAACGCATGGACGGTGTGGTACTTTGACAAAACCAAGGAAAAGAAAACCGAAGAAATTCTGGTGCTGTATAAAAAATATACGGCGTTTGTGGGGCTGTTTATGCTGGCGCTGCTGCTGGTTTCGCCGGATGTGGTTTCGCTGTTTGGCGGCGAGAAATATGCGGCGGGTCGAACACTGATTCCGCTGATTATGGCGGGGTGCTTTTTCATGTTTTTATACACCTTTCCCATTGGATATGAGACATACAAGAACCGCACGATTTACATTGCGGTGGGAACGGTGAGCGCGGCGGGTGTGAACATTCTCTTGAACTTTTTGTGGATTCCAGCTTATGGCATGACGGGAGCGGCGGTGGCGACATTGCTTTCATATGTGGTGCTGTTTGCATTCCACTACCTGATTGCGCGATTCCTGATCCGGGGGTTTCAGATTCCGTTTTTGTATTTGCTGGTGCCTGCGCTGATTTTGTGTGGAGTGATGGGATTGACCTATGCGGCGATGGACGTGATTTGGCTGCGCTGGGCGCTGGGCATTGCGATGCTGGCGGGTGCGGTTTTGGTTTGGCGACGCGGCAAAGGCATTATGATGTAAGGGTGCTTTAGAACCATAACAAAGGAGAGACGTACAATGATCGATTTTCAAAACGCGGTATTTTTGAAGCTGAAGATGGTGGATGGCGCTGAATTTACGGAGTTTTTGTCTCCCATGCTGATTGAGGGCGAGGTAATGATCTCGGCGTTTCGCGGTGTGCGCGATGGACTTGTTTTTACCAACAAAAGGGTGATGGCGATGAATGTGCAGGGAATTACCGGGAAGAAGAAGGATTTAACCTCTATGCCGTACCGCAACATACAGGTGTATGCCGTGGAGACCGCAGGCGTGCTGGATTTGGACAGTGTGCTGGAATTGTGGTTTGCGGGAGTGGGCAAGGTGCGCTTTGAATTCACCAATCGGTGCAATCTTTCGGAAATCTGCAAGACGATTTCGGAGTTTGTGTTGGAGGGGAATGCGTGATGTTGCGGGGTTTGACGAGTTGCGACAAAACCATTATAATAATATGCAGGCTACCCTGCAAGGGTTCCAACTGTAAGGAATAGCCTTACGCGTTAGCGAGAGGTGGAATCTGCAAATTTGGAACAACGAGACTTGCAGCTTTCTTGACGGCCTGTGAGAGTAACATATTTTATAATAATAAGGATGCAATGCGATTCGCGCAGTATGACAGGGGAGAACATACGTTATGATATATAACCAAGCGATTGAAACGGCGCGGCTGTGCCTGCGCACGTTGCCTGCTGCGACGCTACGCTATGTGGAATGGTTGCAGGATGAACGCGTAAACCGTTATTTGGAAACGCGGCACACGCCGCAGGATTTTGCGACGGTGGACGGCTTTGTGCAGAGCGTCAACGCCTCGCCTGATTCGTATTTGTTTGCCATCCATACAAAAGAGGGCGACAAGCACATCGGGAACATCAAAATTGGCCCCATCCATCCGATTTATTTGCACGCGTTTATCGGATATGTGATTGGCGAACCGGAGGAATGGGGCAAAGGATATGCCACCGAAGCGATTGCGGCGGTGTGCGATTTTGCGTTTGACGTGTTGGGCTTGCATAAGGTGAGCGCAGGCGTGATCGACGGAAATGAGGGCAGCGCAAAGGCGCTCGTCAAACTGGGATTCACACGCGAGGCAACCTTGCGTGACGAAGTGCTGGCGGACGGTGTATACCGTGACTGTTTTCACTTCGGTCTGCTGAATGGAGAGCGAATCAGATGATTGCTGCGGTCTGCGACACGCCCTATCAGATTATGAGCGCCATTGCGGTGGCAAACGAAGTTGCGCCGGGGGAGGAGATCGTATTCTTCATCAATCGGTACCTGTATTTTCGTGATCAGGATTTTTCCTATTGTGATGATCACCCCTGCATTCACAAGATTTTGTATTATGCGCGCAAGCACATGTCGCCGGCGTTGCTGCTGCGGGGTTTATTTCGCGCGGATCGGATGCTGTGCAGCATTGAGGGGTATGACCCTGCGATGCGCTTTTCCGCCATCATCACAGCGCGCACGACCTATATGGCGACCTATCTTTACCGCAAGCAGGCGCAGGAGCAGCTGCCCGTTTACCTGGTGGAGGAAGGCATTGGAGAATACACCGGAAATATGATCGACACGCGCTTTACCAAGGCGCTTAAGACATTGCGGCAAAAAACGCACATGGATCATGTGACGTGCGCATATTTTTCCGCGCCGGAACTGTATCCGTTTGAACCGCCCTTTCCTGTGCGGCCGCTGCCTAAGATGCAGGGCGTGGTGCGGGAGATGATTGAGAGTATGTTTGTGCTGGGCGCATTGCGGCAGGTGAATGCGCTCAATGCGTTCCACTGCATTTTCTTGAGCGAACCGACCACGAGCGAAATGACGGATGAGCACGACATTGCCGAATATGACGGCATGGAGAGCCGCATCATGGACATTGCAATCGAGGCGACGCGCGGGGATATTATTGAAAAGACACATCCGGTGGGCATGGACTTTGAAAAGGACGGCATTGAGAAATACCGTACCAAACTGCCTATGGAATGCCTGCTGTTTACGCTGAATTGCAAAGATAAAATCTTTATTTCGTCGGCCTCTACGGCGATGCTGACCCCAAAGCTGTTGTTTGATGAGGAGCCTTTTTTGGTGTTTACACACAAGATTTTGGATCCCTATTTGAAAAAGCTGCTGAAAAGCGATGCGCTGCGAGCGAAGTATTATGCGGTGATCGACGGGGTTTTGAGCAAGGTGCGCGACCAAGGGCGCGTTGCGGTGCCGGAGACTGTGGAGGAATACGAGGCGGTGCTGCGCGACTTTTATGCGCGCGCATGCGGCGGAGGACAGGCATGAAAAAGCTGTTGGTGTTTATTCCCGCATATAATGAAGAAGCGAGCATTGAGGCGGCGGTATGCGATTTGCAAAGCAACTGTCCGCAATATGACTATGTGGTGATTGACGACGGTTCCACGGACAACACGGCGGCGGTGTGCGCGCGCAACGGATTTCCGTGCATTTCACTGCCCATTAATTTGGGGCTGGACGGCGTATTTCAGACGGGAAATCGCTACGCATATTTAAAAGGATATGACATGGCGATCCCCTTTGACGGGGATGGACAGCACAATGCCGTATATATCCCGAAGCTGGTAGAGACCATGGTGGAGGGCGGATATGACATTGTTGTGGGTTCGCGCTTTGTGGGAGAGAAGAAGCCGCTTTCGCTGCGGATGATCGGCAGCCGCATCATCAGCGCGTGTTTTAAGCTGGTGACGCGCCAGACCTTTACGGATCCGACGGCGGGCATGCGGCTGGTGAACCGCAAGATTATGCGTCAGATTGCAAACGATCAAAACTGCGGGGCGGAACCGGACACCTGGGCATATTTTGTGAAAAATGGCGCGAAATTTACCGAAGTGCAGGTGAAGATGAACGAGCGCACGGCGGGAGAAAGCTATTTTACGCTGGGCAAGTCCTTTTTCTTTATGTTACGGATGTGTATTTCAATTCTGTTTTTGGGCGCGTTGCGCAAAGGAGATTTTGGGAATGTCGAATGAACTGAGAATCATTCTTTTTGTGATCTGCGTACTTGTGCTGCTGTATGTGGTAAGCAAGATCAGAAAATCCAAGATGAACATTGTAGATTCCATCTTTTGGATCGTCGTGACGATTTTGCTGCTGTTGCTGGCAATATTTCCGGCGATCACGTATGCGCTGGCGGCGTTGGTGGGCATCAGCACACCGCTTAACTTCTTGCTTTTACTGTTTATCTGCATTTTGCTGATCAAGGTATTCTTGATGTCTGTAAAGATTTCACAGATGGAACACAGGATCGCCCGGCTGGCGCAGAAGGTGGCGTACGATGAATTTGAAAATCAAGCGGCGCAGAATGCCGGCGGGAAGCAGGACGAGGGCAAGAGCGAAGCGGATGCACAGAATTAGCAGTTGGTTTTTGCGGCGGATGTTGGTATAATTGATTGGATACAAGTGCCGCATGATGGCGGGAGTAAAGGAGAAAGCAAGTTATGTTAAACGGTAAGACAATCCTGATTACAGGTGGAACGGGTTCGTTTGGGAATTTTTTTACGGAGATGATTTTGGAACAATATCAACCTAAGAAAATCATCATCTATTCGCGCGACGAATTCAAACAGTTTAACATGCGCAATAAATTTAAAAAACACGACGATGTGCTGCGCTATTTTATTGGTGATGTGCGGGACAAGGAACGACTGATGCGTGCCTTCAACGGTGTGGATTACGTGATTCACGCGGCGGCGATGAAGCAGGTGCCCGCATGCGAATACAATCCGATGGAGGCCATTAAAACCAACATTGACGGTGCGGCAAACATCATTGACGCGGCGATTGACCGCGGGGTGAAAAAAGTGGTGGCGCTTTCTACGGACAAGGCGGTGAATCCTGTTAACCTGTACGGCGGTACCAAGTTGGTTTCCGATAAACTGTTTATTTCCGCAAACGCCTATTCCGGCGCGGGTGGTACGGTGTTTTCCATCGTGCGTTACGGCAATGTGGCGGGCAGCCGTGGCAGTGTGATTCCCTTCTTTGCACAGCTTTTGGAGCAGGGAAAGACGGCGTTGCCTATTACAGACTACCGCATGACGCGTTTTTGGATTGATCTGCGTGAGGGTGCGGAGCTGGTGCTGAAGGCATTGCAGGAATCGCGCGGCGGTGAAACATATATTTCCAAGATTCCTTCCTTTAAAATCACTGATTTGGCACAGGCGATGTCGCCGGGATGCGAAATGCCGGAAATCGGTATCCGCGAGGGGGAAAAGCTGCACGAAGTCATGGTTGCCAAAGAGGATTCCATGATGACATATGAATATGACAAGCATTTTATTATATTCCCGCACATGGAGTGGTGGGATATGAGCAAGCATTTTACCGAGGGTGGAACACGTGTGGAGGACGGATTTGAGTACAATTCCGGCAACAACACGCAGTGGCTGTCTGTTGCGGATTTGCAGGAGCTGCTCAAGCATAAAAAATATGTGAAATAAGGCGTTCGGGGGAAACGGGCGCAGAGCAGGCATGGAACGTTAATGTTTCAGGAAGGATGGATGCGGCGTTTGCCGCACGACACGAAGATGGAAAAGCTGGCAGTAGACGGCGGGAAGCCGATACGCGAAACCATGCTGCCTTATGGCAGACAGTATATTGATGAGGCGGACAAGCAAGCGGTTTTAGAAGTGCTGCAAGATGCGTTTTTGACCTGCGGCCCGCGGGTGGAGCAACTGGAAGAACGGTTGTGCGCTCTGACGGGCGCGGGCTATGCGGTCGCGGTGTCTAACGGAACGGCGGCGCTGCATGTGGCATGCCTTGCGGCGGGCATTGGCGTAGGCGACGAGGTGATCGTGCCGCCCATTACATTTGCGGCATCCGCAAACTGCGTACTGTATTGCGGCGCGCATCCGGTGTTTGCGGACATTGAAAAGGACACATGGACGATTGCGCCGGAGGCGGTGCGAAAGCTGATTACGCCAAAAACCAAGGCGATTGTGGCGGTGGACTATACCGGACAAACGTGCAATCTCAATGCGCTGCGTGCGATTTGTGATGAATATAAATTATTGCTGATTGAGGATGCGGCGCATTCCATCGGTACAGAATACGACGGGCGCGGCGTGGGCAGCATTGCGGATTTGACGACCTTTAGCTTTCATCCCGTTAAAACGGTGACGGCGGGGGAAGGCGGCGCGATTTTAACCAACGACAAGGCACTGTATGAGCGTTTGCAGCTTTTTGCCAAGCATGGCATCACGCGGGACGCGGCGCAGCAGCAGACCGAGGGCGGGTGGTATTACGAGCAGACGTTGCTTGGGTACAACTATCGCTTGACGGACATTCAGTGTGCGCTGTGTATGTCGCAACTGGACAAGCTGCCGCAATTTGCACAACGACGCAAGGAGCTGACGCGGCAATATGACGAGGCGTTTGCAAAGGTGCCGCAGATCATACTGCAACAGGCGGAGCCTGCATGCGACACGGTGCGGCATTTGTATGTGCTGCGATTTGATCTTGCCAAGCTGAATGCGACGCGCAAGCAGATATACGATGCGCTGCTGGCGGAGAACATTGGTGTGAACGTGCATTACATCCCCATCTATTACTTCCCGCATTATGCGGCGTTGGGGTATGCGCGGGGGCTGTGCCCGCAGGCAGAGGCGCTTTATGAGGAAATTATAACGATTCCGCTATTCTACGCGATGCGCGATCAGGATGCGAAGGACGTGATTCGTGCGGTGCGCAAGGTGATCGCCGCTTACAAGAAATGAAACAGACGAGACTGTGCCTGGGAACGGTACAATTTGGTATGCAATATGGCATCGCTTCTGCGGGGAGACCGCAAGAACAAGAGGCGGTGCGCATCCTGCACGAAGCGCTTGGGCGTGGTGTGCGGACACTGGATACGGCTTTTTGCTATGGAGATGCAGAGCGCGTGGTAGGCGCGTTTTGCAAAGAAGTGGCAAGAGCTGATTTTTGTTTGGTGACGAAAATCAAGCCGGATGCGCTGGACGGCATGGAACCGCAGGCGTATGTGCAGACGATTGCGCAGGAGATGGCGCGTAGCCTGGAGCGTTTGAACGTATCTTATGTGGATGGATGCCTGTTCCACAACGCGGCATACGTGCGTGATGAGGCGGCGTTGGCGGCGCTGGCAACACTGAAAGAGCAGGGTTTGGCGCGCAAGACGGGCATTTCCGTTTACACGCCTGAGGAATTTCGTGCGGCGCTGGAATCGCCGTATGTGGATTTGATTCAGTTGCCGGGGAACCTGCTGGATCATCGGTTTGACGAACTGCTGGCTTCACCGCCGGCGCAGAGCAAGGAATTGCACGTGCGCAGTGTTTTTTTGCAGGGGCTGCTGCTGATGGAGCATGCGCCGGAGCGCGTGCGGGAAGCGCAGCCGTATCTCGACAAGATAGATGCGTTTTGCAAGGCGCATAAGATGAGCCGGCTGGCATTGTGCCTGCAATTTTGGAAGGCACGGGGCAATGTGGACGCTATTGTGTTTGGCGTGGATAACCTAACGCAGTTTTGCGAGATTGCGGACGCGTTCGACCAAGCTGTGGACACGCAGGCTGTGTTAGAATTTGCGCAACAATTTTTAAATGTGCCGGAATCCATTGTGAATCCGACGCGGTGGAGGAATGTATGAAATATTTGGCGGCGGTGCAGGCGCGCTTTAACTCGTCGCGGTTGCCCGGAAAGATTTTGATGCCGTTGGGCGGAAAGCCTGTGCTGGAGCAGGTGCTTTCGCGTATTGCGCGGAGCAGACATGTGGATGAGGCCATCGTGATCACGTCCTTTTCCAAGGAGGACATTGAGACGGTCAAGCTGGTTTCGGGGCTGGGATACCGTGTGACGGCGGGCTCGGAAGACGATGTGCTGGATCGGTATTATCAGGCGGCGAAGCTGATTGAGCCGGAATATGTGATTCGCATTACGGCGGATTGTCCGGTGTTTGACGCGCAGCTTTTGGACATGGCGATTGAGCAGATGAAGCCGGAGACGGATTACCTTGCGCCCATTACGGAAACACTGGCGGATGGGCTGGACCTTGAGATCATCAAATTTTCCGCGCTGAAAAAAGCATGGGAAATTGCGGATCTAACCTCCGAGCGTGAGCATGTGACGCTGTTTGTGCGCAATCATCCGGAGCTGTTTGTGTTGCAGGACTTTGTATGCCCGTATGGTAATTTGAATGCGTACCGCTGGACCTTGGACGAGCCGCAGGATTATGCGGTGCTGACCAAGATATATGAGTATTTTGGGGAGCGGGCGTTTGACACGCGCGACATCCTGCGCTTTTTGCAGGAACACCCTGATGTGGCGGCGCTCAATGCGGGCATTGGCAGAAATGAAGGATTGGCGAAGTCTCTTGCAGAGGATTGCAAGGCGAAAGCCATCGGGACGATAGGAAGGAGTGATGAATGATGAGTAAGGGACAGGAATTGTACAAACGTGCGAAACGCATCATACCGGGAGGCACACAGCTTTTATCCAAACGGCCGGAACAGTTTTTGCCGGAGCATTGGCCTGCATACTACCAAAGCGCTAAGGGCTGCGAGGTTGTGGATTTGGATGGCAACCGCTATTTAGACGTTTGCTATATGGGAATTGGCGCGAATGTGCTGGGTTATGCTTGCGATGCGGTGGACGACGCAGTAAAGTCGGCGATTGATCGCGGCAGTATGTGTACGCTGAATGCGCCGGAAGAAGTGGAACTGGCGGAAAAGCTGCTGGAACTGCACCCGTGGGCGCAGAAGGTGCGTTATGCGAAGGCGGGCGGCGAGGCGATGGCGCAGGCGGTGCGCATTGCGCGCGCATACACCGGACGCGACGTGGTGCTGTTTTGCGGGTATCACGGATGGCACGACTGGTATCTCTCCGCGAACATTGCGACGGAGGATGCGCTTTCAGATGGTTTGCTGAGTGGGCTGGAGCCGGCCGGGGTACCCAAAGGGCTTGCGGGAACGAATATTCCGTTTCATTACAACGATTTGGACGAATTTTTTGAACTGGTGCGCAAGCTGGATGGTAAGATTGCCGCTGTGGTGATGGAGCCGGTGCGCAATGATTTTCCTGCGAACGGATTTTTGGAGAAGATCCGCAAATATACGCAGGAAGAAGGCATTGTGCTGGTGTTTGATGAGATTACGGCAGGGTTTCGGTTGAACTACGGTGGCTCGCATATGGCGTTGGGCGTATACCCCGACCTTGCGGTGTTTGGCAAGGCGCTGGGCAACGGATATCCTGTGACGGCGATCATTGGGCGGGATGCGGTGATGGAGGCGGCGCAAGGCACCTTTATTTCCAGCACCTTCTGGACGGAACGCGTGGGCTTTGCGGGGGCGATTGCGACGCTGAAATTTTACGAGGAGCAGGATGTGGCGAAGCATTTGGTGCGCGCGGGACGGCGGGTGAAAGCAGGATGGACACAGCTTGCTTTGCAGCACAAGCTGGAGATACACATCGGTGGCATTGATCCGCTGGCGCATTTTTCGGTGCATGGCAAAGAGGCGGGCAATGTGTATAAGACGTTTATCACACAGGAAATGCTCAAACGGGGATTTCTGGCAAGTTTGGCGTTTTACGCTAGTTATGCACACACGGATGAAGTGATTGACCAATATTTGCAAGCGCTGGGCGAGGTGTTTGACAGCATTGCGCGTGCGCAAAAGGTGGAAGACTTGTTGGAAGGACCGATTTGCCAAGCGGGATTCCAGCGGCTGAATTAGCGATGGACGCATGAAGGTGCATGAAAACAAAGTTTTTGCGTAGTGGATGTGGTATGCGAAGTCGATTTTTATAAGTTGGAAGCGCGGTGCGAGAGTGCTGCGCTTTTTGGATTCTTCAAAAAAGGGGTTGCATTTTTGTGTGAAACGGGTACAATAGAATCGTTAGCACTCTTGGTTATTGAGTGCTAAAAACAAAAAACGGAAGGACTGGATAACATGGCAAAAAAACAATTTAAGGCGGAATCCAAACGGATTTTGGATTTGATGATTCATTCCATTTATACGCACAAGGAAATTTTTCTGCGAGAGTTGATCTCCAATGCAAGCGATGCGTTGGATAAGCTGTATTTTCGTTCGCTGACGGACGGCAATGTGGGAATGGCGCGCAGTGATTATAGAATCTTGATTGAGGTAGACCGCGAGAAGCGGACACTGTGCATCTCGGACAACGGCTGCGGCATGACGCAGGACGACCTGGAAAAGAATTTGGGCGTGATTGCGCGCAGTGGAACGCTGCAATTCAAAAAGGACAATGAAATCGGCGACGACATTGATATCATCGGGCAATTTGGCGTGGGTTTTTACTCTGCATTTATGGTCGCCAAGCAGGTGACGGTCACGAGCCGCGCGTTTGGTGAAGAGACGGCGTATTGCTGGGAATCCACGGGCGAGGATGGATACACCATCACCCCTTGCGAAAAGGCTGAAGTGGGCACCAGTATTACGCTCGTCATCAAGGACGATGAGGAAGAGGAGAAATACAGCGAATATTTGGAGGCTTACCGGCTTTCCGAATTGATTCGTAAATATTCGGACTATATCCGCTATCCCATTCAGATGGAAATGCCGCGCTCACAGAAGGTGGAGGGCAGCGAAAACGACTGGGAAACGGTGCACGAGCTCAAGACCATCAACAGCATGATCCCTGTTTGGAAGAAATCCAAATCGGAGCTGCAAGAAGGGGAGCTGGAGCGATTCTATCAAGAGAAATTCCATGATTTTGAGGATCCGGCGCACATCATACAGACCAAGGTGGAGGGCGCGGTGACATACACAGCGCTGCTGTTTTTGCCGCAGAAGCCGCCGTATCATTACTACTCTAAGGAATTCCAGCGGGGATTGCAGCTTTATTCCAACGGCGTGATGATTATGGAAAATTGCGAGGATTTGCTGCCCGAATACTTTGGATTTATGCGCGGGCTGGTGGATTCTTCCGATCTATCGCTGAACATTTCGCGTGAGATGCTGCAACATGACCGGCAACTCAAAAATATTGCGAAAAATTTGGAAAAAAAGATCAAGGCGGAGCTTTTAAAACTGCAAAAGAATGAGCGGGAGAAATATGACACATTCTTTAAGGGATTTGGCTTGGCGCTGAAATATGGCGTATACAGCGGATTTGGGCAGAACAAGGAATTGTTGCAGGATTTACTGATGTTTCATTCCCAAAAAGAGGGGAAATATGTTACGTTTCAAGAGTATGTGGCAGCGATGGCCGAGGGACAAGAATTTATTTATTATGCCTGTGGCGAGACGCCTGAGCAGATTGCGTTGTTGCCGCAACTGGAGCGGGTGCGCGAAAAGGGCTATGACGTACTGTGCTTGACCGACAATGTGGATGAATTTGCGCTGCGCATGCTCATGGAATATGACGGCAAGCAGTTTAAATCTGTGGCAGATGCGGACTTGGGTCTGGAATCTGACGAGGAAAAGAAGGCGCTTGAGGAGAAGAATGCGCAAAATAAAGAGATGCTGGACGTGATGAAGGATGCGCTGGACGGCAAGGTAGAAGGCGTGCGTATTTCCGATCGTTTGAAGTCCCATGCGGTATGCTTGAGCAGCGAGGGAGCGATTTCGCTGGAGATGGAGAAGGTGCTTAACGAGATGCCCACCGAGGAGAAGGTGAAAGCGACGCGTGTGCTGGAAATCAATGCGAATCATGCGGTGTTTGACGCATTGCTCAAGCTGAAGCAGGACAAGGAGACATTGGGAAAATATGCGCAGATGCTGTATGCGCAGGCTATGATGATGGAAGGATTCAAGCTAGAGGATCCGGTGGCATATTCAAACTTAGTGTGTGAACTGATGGCAAAGCAGGCATAACAGAACTTGCTGCGAAGTGAATGCAAGGTTGCGCTTTGTCGGGCTGCTAACTGCCAAACGCAGGGTAGTAACGAGACTGTTTGATGAAATGCGCGGCATTGCAGTGAGCATTGTGAAGGGGTGTTAATCTGCAACGGAATCCGGTACGAGAGTGCCGGATTTTTTACGGGTTGACAATAGGCAGATAGCTGCATATAATATAGGCAGATGGTTGCATGTAATGTGGCTGGATGTGTGAGAGCGATTGTTCGAGAGTGAGTGCAGATATTAAATGTTGTCATTATATTGCGAATCTGACGAAAAATAAGGCAAGCGCCAAAACCGGAGGCGAGACTTTTGGGCATAATGCGGAGAGGAAGAGTGGAGAATGTCTGATCAAACAGGAATTGGCACACAGATTTTCAAAGCGGTTTTTCAGCTTTCTAATCGGATACAGGTGGAGGGCGACAAGATTGCGCCGGATTTGACTTTAAAGCAGTGGTATTTACTGTTGCTTCTGTGCAGAGGCAAGATGCAGAACGTGACGGTGAACAAACTTGCGTCGGCAATGGGTGTGACGCGACAGAGCACGAAGAAGATGATTGCTATTTTGCAGAAAAGCAGTTATGTTGCGGTGAATCAATCTCAAACAGACAGCAGAGCGCTTTGCATCGAACCAACGCACAAGGCATTCGATTTTTTTAAGCAGAACCAATCCCTAGGCTATGACTTGCTGCACCGAATGTTGGAAGGAATCTCGCAGGAGGAGCTGGAAACTGCACTGCGTCTGCTCAATAAAATGCAAAATAATTTGCAAAAAAGGGAGGAAGCAAGCGATTTAGTCGAACCTTAACGGTAAAAAACGCAGCGTTTGCGCAGGGTGGAAGTATATGGGACATGGCGAGTATGCGCTACCGGAGCCGATTTTTCGGGGATGGAGCACGGAGCAAGGCAATCACAATGAATGACCGGAGCCGCTTGATTCCAGAAGATAACCCGTGTGTGATTTAGAATTTGCCTGTTGTAAAGTGGTTTTGCTGAAAATGTTTGCGGTTATGACAATCAGGCTCATACGCGAAGTGGCTTTTGATGTGTTTCACCACGGATATGATAGTTGATGGAAAGAGGGCAAGCCGGTGATATGACGCGCTGCCGATTGTATGATTGATGCTTCTACGGATGGGTTTTGTGATTGGTGAGGATATTTGGTTATAGTAAAGAAAAAAGGAGCGATTAAATGGAACCCCTTCAAGAATACATTGCGGCAATTCAAAACTCTGAACACAGGGTCCGTGTGGAGGAAGTGTTGAATTGGGTACAACACAAATTTGAAAATCTATTGCCGCGGATTGCGTGGAACCAGCCGATGTTCACGGACCATGGTACATTTATCATTGGTTTTAGCGTGTCGAAGCAACACGTTGCGGTTGCGCCTGAACGAGCCGGGATGGTGCGATTTTCGGATGACATCAAGCTATCAGGCTATACGCAGGGAAAAATGCTGTTTCGTATCCCGTGGGACATGCAAGTTGATTATCCGTTGCTTGAAAAAATAATTGCTTTTAACATAGAGGACAAAGCGGATTGTAATACCTTTTGGCGCAAATAAGGGAGGACGTACCAAGATGCAAAATCAAAGAATCAAGCCATTTTTAACCTTTAATGGCAACGCTGAAGAAGCCATGAAATTTTACGCAGATAATCTGCCTGATACAAATATGGTTCGGATTGAACGCTATGGGAAAGACCAGCCATTTGCAAACAAGAGCGAGGAGAATAAAATTCTTTATGGTGCGTTATCACTTATGGGAACAGAAATTTGTTTTTTGGATATGGATGCCGCTCACCCTGCGCCCAAATTTAATTGGGCAACATCGATCTACATTGACTGCCGCGATGAAACGGAGTTTGATGCTGTTTTCAATGCGCTTTCGCAAGATGGCATTGTATTGATGGGCCCGGAAGCTGTGGCGCATTTGCGCAAATGTGCATGGGTTACAGACAAATTCGGCGTTACATGGCAGCCGGTTTGGGAGTAGTGGAACCAAACGGCGTGCTAGGGTTTGCCGTTTCAGATGTTTGGCTAGACTCAGCCAGATGAATGGGAGACAACGTTGCGCGCACTGAGTAAGGTGCAAGAAAATCTGCGAACATGAAAGGGAAAAGAGGGGCTGCAATGAAAGGGCAATTTGAGGAAACATTAAGGGTGGAAAGCGCTGCATTTTTGCATAATGGGAAAATTCCGAGAAGACATACGGGATATGGAGAGGACGTGTCTCCGGAACTGACCTTACGTGGACTGAGCGACGCGGCGGTTTCGCTTGCGATTATTATGACTGACCGAAGCCACCCCATCCCGGAGTATAATCATTGGGTGATTTGGAATTTGCCGGCTTGCGAGGTGATTATGGAAGGGATTCCGCGTGGTGCGACCATACAGGAGCTGGGCGGAGCAGCACAGGGCATTGGCTACGGAAGGCATTGCTATCGCGGGCCTAAGCCGCCGTTTTTTATTCGAAAAGCGCATGAATATCAATTTTTGGTTTATGCGCTGGATTGCAGGCTGGAACTGGACTGCAGCGCGAAACGATCGGACTTGCTCCAAGCGATGAAGGGGCATATCCTTCAATGCGGCAGCATTACCGGGTTTTTTCAGAATGGGAAGGAAATGGGATAACAGCGAGGCGCGGGCCGATATTTCGTGCGACCGAAAATTAATATGCGGTTACGCAAAAAAATGCTTGACATTTTAGGTCTTGCATAATATAATAATAAAGCTATCGTTGATGGCGGTGTCGCGGGGTAGAGCAGTTTGGTAGCTCGTCGGGCTCATAACCCGGAGGTCGTTGGTTCAAATCCTTCCCCCGCAACCACTAAAAAAGGCTTAACCGTAATGGTTAAAGCCTTTTTACTTTTGCTTGACTTTAAGCGGGAGAGAGTTTGACGGTAAATTTGACGGTGAATGCGAATCAATCGTGATCACACCTGAATTTCGGCTCTCTCAGATACCCTTCTGAATCGAAGCATAATTCATGTTCTTGTTGTGTTAGCTTCCGCTCATCCAGTTGCCAGTCAATCCAATCCTCAAAGGTGAATGCGCTGGATCTGCGTCCACACGCGTGCATGTATTCCAAATAATCTTCATAACTGTTATGGATTTCATTTAGTGTTTTCATTGTTTCCTCCGTTCGAGCAATTTAATTGCTTCAGTTGCTGATACCACAGGGGGTAGGTATCCAATATCACATAAATTATTTTTCTCCGCTACGAGTGGCGGTGTAAAGCGTGCCCATCATATCCATTGCTTTGCGTTTATGCATATCCAGTGAATGCGCGTATCGGTTGAGTGTTGTACTGACATCCGCATGACCTAAAATATCGCTGAGTGTTTTGATATCCATGCCCATTTCAATGGCGCGTGTGGCAAATGTATGTCTTAGGCTATGCAGATTAGCATGCGAAATTCCGGCACTTTTGATAATACGAGTAAGAGTATCCTGCATGGTGCGCGGCTCGATGGGGCTTCCCAGCTCATTGCAGAGGATGAATTCACGTGGATCATATCCTGCGCCAACTCCAAGACGCTCTTGCTTCGCCTGTAAATGCCGCTGCTGTAATGCGCATGCAAGAAAAACAGGCAATGGGATGCTACGCGCCGATTTGTCGCTTTTCGGGGTGCTGATTACGATTTCAGTTTTACCTTTGGTGGCATCCATGGTTGCAAGCCTTCCCAACGTACGCCGGACATGCATTTCTGACGTCTTTTCATCAAAATCCGACCACTGCAATCCGCAAACCTCGCCAATTCGCATTCCGGTAAACAAGGCGATTAGAATGCCAATCGCATAGCGTTGCGTGGACTGCTTTAGCTCGGCAACAACTTTAGCCTGTTCCTCGGATGTCAGCACACGCATTTCTCTTGAGGGCGCTTTGGGTAATTTAACAAAGGTTGCAGGGTTTTTGGGGATGAGATCATTTTCTACTGCCTGTTTGAGTGCGGTTTTCAACATAGTGTGCATATTTTTAAGCGTTTTTGCAGACAGACCGCCTTTGCCATCAATCCGACCACTTACCGCGCGCTCATTGAAAAATTCTTGCAATATATCAACCCGTAGATTTTTCAATGTGACCTTCCCGATATTTGGGTTGACGTGCTTAAAAATATATGCGCGATAGCTGGTATAGGTGGACTGCTTGACCTTTGGCAATGCGTACACCTTGAGCCATTGCTCCAACCACGCCTCCAACGTGAGTTTGGTTTTTTCTACATAAATACCGCTTGCCAAGTCGTGCATGAGCGCTTGCAGCTTTTCCTTGGCTTCTTTGCTGGTTGCGGCATAAACAGAGTATTTGCGCCGCTTTCCGGTTTTCGGGTTGATATCGTGATAATATTGCCCTTCGTATCTGCCGTCTTTGCGCTTATAGATTCCCGTTGCGTTTTTTGGCATTTAACGTTCCTCCTTCCATTGTCGAAACAACTCATCTACATGATCACGTTTCTGCTGAAGCCACCGTAAAAAATCTTCATCCGAAAGGTTCTTTTCCTTCCATAGTTTCATTTGAGTGCCCTTGTCTATCATGTACTGTTCTTTTTCCTCTTCCAAATTAGATTTATACTTGTTCGCAAGCTTAATTACGTATTCATGATCCGTTGTTTCTATAAACTCTTTTAAATTGCGTATTTTATTGTTATAGTGCAAATCTAATTTTTGTATTTCATGTTTGACCGTATGAGCCTGCATTCTTTCATTGAAGTTCTTCTTCACGATTTTCGTACGAATACGTTTGCATTTTTCGCTACAAATTGTATTTTGATTTGGTCTTTTCGTAATGAATATTCTTTTACACGCATGGCACTGCACCAAATACATTTTATTGGTGTAAAACAAATTCATATACCAGTCTATCAGTATCAAAAAATTGTCATCTGTGTAATAACAACAGTTTCTTGCATCATTACCGGAGAACAAAACTTTTACATCATATAAATATGATTGATAGAGAATATCATCTAAGAAATATCGCGATTCTTCGCAAGGATCTCCAAAATTCATATCCATAATCGCATTTTCCGAATTGCACAAAAATCTACGTTCCATACTAAGAACAATAGGCAACCAAAGACGATCTATAGCATCCATATAAAATGTATGATCATTTTTCGCGTTTGTGCGGTATATCTCTAATAGTTTCAGTAGCAGATATCGCTCAATCATATTCCCTTCACTTAATATGCTATGTAAAAATTGCAGTGTTTCGTCAGCCTTCCAGCTCTGAGTCCGATAGAGTTTTCCAAGAATAAGAAACTGGTTTTTGGCAATCATCCAATCGTTACGCCGTGGCGAAATGCTTAGATATTGATTTAATAACTCTCCATAGGGTTTTGCTTCAATCCAAAAAAGTTCACTTGGTTTTGGAGCAGCCTTTGCTGCGAAATCAAAACCTCTTTCAAGTTTTTTTCGAACAACTTCCTTTTCGCCGCAAATCAAGTATTCTTTCTTTGCAGGATAATCGATATGAATTGATAGTATCATATGATCAGTTTTTGGAAATTCATCCAAAAATGTTTTATGCTTATCCATAGTCGCTACTCCATAATAGAATTTAATTTATTATTTTAATATCGTACAATGTATCGCTTTAAAAGTCAATGAAATACTGTATAATAGAATGTAAATAAATAGAAAAAGGAGAATCTAACATGCCTAAAAAAACTAGAATCACTAACTATGAACAACTTCCGCTCATTCTTGATGTACCGGACGTACAATCGATCTTAGGAATTTCTCGCGCAAAGGCTTACGAGCTTTGTCACATGCAAGGATTCCCTGCAATTTGGGTATCGAATCGCCGCATTAAAATCAGTAGAAAGGCATTCTTTGAGTGGTTGGAGCGTAAACCCCATGCAGATGATTTGCTATGAAAAAGTATGAGAATGTTGGTGATTCATTGCTTTGCACCATACTGAAACACTGCCTATTTATAATGAATCGAGGACAACGCGCATGAAGCAATCGGATGTAAAATTAATAAAAATGTCGGACATCGAGGGAAAATCGGTGGATTGGCTTTGGCATCCATATATCCCCTATGGAAAGATCACGATTGTGCAGGGTGATCCGGGCGAAGGGAAAACGACGTTTGTACTTCAACTGGCGGCTCTGCTGTCGCGAGGTGAGCCACTGCCGAATGAAATAGACCCTCGCGAGCCAATTCACATCATCTACCAAACCGCAGAGGATGGATTGGAGGACACGATCAAACCGCGTTTGGAACGCGCGAACGCGGATTGCAGCCGGATTCATGTGATTGATGATTCGCAAAAGCCTCTTTCTATGTTGGATGAACGCATCGAGCAGGCAATCATGCAGACTAATGCAAAAATGGTGGTGCTTGATCCAATCCAAGGTTTTTTGGGTGTGGAGGTGGATATGCACCGTGCCAATGAGATCAGACCCGTGCTCAAGCATCTCTCGCAGATTGCAGAGCGGCATCAGTGCGCGATTCTGCTGATCGGGCACATGAATAAGGCGAACAAGGCGAAATCTACATATCGTGGACTTGGCTCGATCGATTTTCAGGCGATGGCGCGTAGTGTGCTGATTGTCGGGCGGATTCAAAATCAACCGACTGTGCGCGTAATTGCGCATGGGAAAAGCAGCCTTGCGCCGGAGGGTGTATCCTTTGCCTTTCAATTACAAGAGCAAGGGTTTTGTTGGCTGGGAGAATATGACATCACAGTGGAAGAATTGCTGGATGGCGTACCATGCAAGAATAAGGTGCGGCAAGCGGAATTACTATTGCAAGAATTGCTTGAAGATGGAGCGGTGCAGCAATCCGAGATTGAGTGCGCTGTAAAAGAATACGGCATCGCGAAGCGAACGATTGATCAGGCGAAGAAGAATTTGGGGGTTAACTCGAAAAAGCAAGGATTGCAGTGGTGGTGGGTGCTGCCGGAAAAGGAAGGTTGCAAGGATGCAAGATAGTTAGAACTTTGCAACCTTGCAACCTTGGCGTGTCGAATCAAGTATTCGACACGAAGCACGTGTCAAGTCGAGAGCACAGCCCCGCCCTGACACGGCAAGCTACCCAAGTGGCACGCCACTTAGTCTCGCCGTGGGCGAGAGCTTGCAAGGGCTGCGCCCCTTGACCCCCGTAACTGAAAGGAAACGTGATGAAACGATTGCGAGAAAAAAACATCGGCATCCGCGTCAGCGAGCAGGAGTATGCCATGATACAAAGAAAGCTTGTGGTAACGGGATTAAGCCTGCGGCAGTTTATGCTCAAGTGCTTTGAAGAAAAAGCGATTCAAATTAAGCAGGGCGGTGATGCCGTGGTGATTGAATTAAAGCGAATCGGCAACAACCTCAATCAACTGACCTATGCGGTCAATAGCGGACAGATTGCGGATTGTAGTGTTGGGCTGCGGCAGATTTATGAGGAAATTCGCGAGGTGCGCGGACAATGGCAATCATAAAGGCGGTCAATTCCCGCGCCAGCATCGCGCGCGCGATTCAGTATATCACGAAAACGGAAAAAACAGAAATTCGGTTAATTGGCGGGCAGAATTGCGATCCGGTATATGCGATTGAGGAAATGAATGCGACGAAAAAGCGGTGGAACAAGGAAGGCAAACGGCAATACAAGCATTTCATTCAAAGTTTTTCAGCGAAGGACGCGATCACGCCGGAGAAAGCGCATGAGATCGCGCGAGAGGTTGTGATACGATGCAAGCTGTTTCAGGGCTTTGAAGTGTGCTATGCCACGCACAAAGACCGTGAACACATTCACACGCATTTTATTGTAAATTCTGTGAGCTTTGAAACAGGAAAGAAGCTACATCAGTCCAAATGGGATTTACAGGCCATTAAAGACTTATCCGACGAAGTGATTGTGAGAAATGGATTTGAAATTTGCGAGAAGAACCGTGAAATCACTGCGTTTCAGATTGGGGCGTATCGCTCGATTGAAAAAGCGGTACAGGGGAAGTATCAGAGCTGGATGTTGGAGATTGCAAAGGCAGTAGTTGCGGCGGCAGGTGTGGCGACGAGCCGAGCAGAATTTAAGCAGTTATTGCAGCGGGAGGGAGTGGACACAGAATGGAAGGATAACAGGATTTACATTGTATTTGTACACACAGACGGAAAAAGGGCGCGAGCCACTACACTGGCAAGTACATTCAAACTAAAATTATCCAAGGAGGAATTGGAAAATGAATTTGCAAAAAATTATAGGGCAAGAACGCAGACAGCGGATAGACCAGCTCAAGGACGAGGTGGAGCAGAGTTGTGTGATCGAGCTGCTGACACTCGAAAGCGCCGAATTGAAGGAGGCATTGACGAACTTCAAAGGCGACATCGAGCAGTTCAAGAAGCGGATTTGGGAGTATTTACCTCGGTTGAAGGAGATATTGACAGAGAAAGTGGACGAGCTGAAAATGAGCAACGATGTGATGCAGGACTACCTGCACGAGACCATCGAGCGATTTTGCACAAAGATGAATACGAGCGTTAGTTCATTTCGTAATCAGTCTGATGCGATGTTGCAGACGGTACGCAGCGTTGCGGATCGGCACTTATGCGAGGTGGATGAGGCAATGCGCGATGCGCATGAGAAGATTGGAAAGAAATGCAGGAGTGATATCCGGTCCAACCGCTTGATGATGATTCTGCTATGGGCGGCGCCGATTGCGTTAATTGCGGAGATGGTGTTGCGGTGGACGGGTGTCATATGAAGTGGAAACAGTGATAATATTGGAAGAAAACCGCGACAAAATGCCATAATCGTCCTAATTTCATAGACTGAAAATGCTCTGTGTGTTATACTGCCGTTAAGATGAAATTAATATGCGTTTTAGCAAGACATCGAATCATGAATCGAACACAAAGCGGAATGAATCATGAGGAGTTTGCCCGCGTTCTGGAAGCAAGTTCTGCTGCAATCCATTGATGAATAACGGCAAAACCTGACGGAATCAGTTGCAGCGTAGGCGGTTTTTTATGCTTGCGTAGTGCGTGTCATTCTCGCTTAGAAATACGGCCGATGCGGAGGACTGAAACATGGCAATCAACAACAATGCCGAACTTGGATTTGAAAAGAAAATTTGGGATGCTGCTTGTATTTTACGCGGTAATATGGACGCCGCGGAGTATAAGCATGTGATTTTAGGATTGATCTTCTTAAAATATATTTCCGACCGATTCGAGATGAAACACAACGCTTTGCTTGCGGAAGGTGAAGGCTTTGCAGAAGATGTGGACGAATATGCTGCGGAGCATATCTTTTTTGTTCCTGCTGCCGCGCGCTGGTCAGTGATTGCGGAGCATGCCCATACGCCGGAAATCGGCAAAGTGATTGATACAGCAATGGATGCAATTGAGCAAGAGAACAAAAAGCTGAAAGGCATTTTGCCTAAAACTTATGCCCGACCCGAAATGGACAAGCGGCGTTTGGGTGATGTGGTGGATTTGTTTACCAATATCGCCATTGCGGAAAATGGCGGTAAAATGGATTTGCTGGGGCGCGCCTATGAATATTGTCTGGGGCGCTTTGCGGAGCAGGAGGGCAAGCTGGCGGGAGAGTTTTATACGCCTGCCTGTGTGGTGCATACATTAGTGGAAATCATTCAGCCGTTCAACGGGCGCGTTTACGACCCTTGCTGTGGCAGTGGCGGTATGTTTGTGCAGTCTGCGGAATTTGTGAAAGCCCACGCCGGAAACATACAAAATCTTTCGGTTTATGGGCAGGATGCGAATCCCACCACTTGGAAGCTCTGCTGTATGAACCTTGCCATTCGCGGCATTGAAGCAGACCTTGGTAAGGCGGCGGCGGACACTTTTTTCAATGATTTGCACCCAACCGTAAAGGCGGATTATATCCTTGCGAATCCTCCCTTCAATCTTTCTGATTGGGGCGCGGACAAACTGGCGGATAATGTGCGCTGGAAATATGGGATGCCCCCTGCGGGCAATGCCAACTTTGCTTGGATGCAGCATATGATTCATCATATGAATGCAAAAGGGCGTATTGGCATGGTGCTGGCAAATGGTTCTTTATCCAGCCAAAGCGGTGGCGAGGGTGCAATCCGTAAAGCGATTATTGAGGACGATTTGGTGGAGTGCATCGTTGCCATGCCGCCGCAGCTTTTTTACACCACGCAAATCCCCGTTTCGTTGTGGTTTTTGAACCGTGCGAAAAAGCAGACGCGCAAAACGTTGTTTATTGACGCACGCAACATGGGCACGATGGTAAGCCGCCGCCTGCGGGAACTCACGACCGAGGACATCGGTGTGCTCGCCGACACGTTCAATGCCTTTGAGGCAGGCACACTGGAAGATGAAGCAGGGTTTTGTGCGGTGGCAACAACGGAAGAAATTGCCAAGCAGGATTACATCCTCACGCCCGGTCGCTATGTGGGCATTGCGGAGCAGGAGGACGACGGCGAGCCGTTTGAGGAAAAAATGGCGCGGCTGACCGGTGACCTTGCCGAAATGTTTGAAAAAAGTCATGAGCTGGAAGATGAAATTCGCAAAAGACTGGGAGCGATTGGATATGAGTTTTAACGATACAGAAATGATTATATATCAAACAGAGGATGGCGAGACCAAAATTGACGTGCGCGTGGAGGATGAGACGGTTTGGCTTAGCCAAGCACAAATGGTAGAATTGTTTGATACCAGTAAATCAAATATTAGCGAACACATTACAAACATCTTTCGCGAGGGGGAATTGGAAGAAAATTCAGTTGTTCGGAAATTCCGAACAACTGCGACGGACGGTAAGCAGTATCAGATAAATTTTTATAATTTAGATGTGATTATATCGGTTGGCTATCGTGTAAAATCGCTACGCGGCACACAGTTTCGCATCTGGGCAACCGAGCGGCTGCGCGAATACCTTGTAAAAGGATTTACCATGAATGACGATCTGCTTAAGCAGGCAGGGGGCGGCAGCTATTGGAAAGAGCTTTTAGAGCGTATTCGTGATATTCGCAGCAGCGAAAAGGTTTTTTATCGGCAACTGATTGATTTATTCGCCACCAGTGTGGATTACGACCCGAAAGCCGAGGTGTGCAAGGAATTTTTTGCAGTGGTGCAAAACAAACTGCACTATGCGGTGAATCAGCAGACAGCCGCAGAGATTGTGCACCGCAGGGCGGATGCGGAGAAACCGTTTATGGGCTTAACGAATTTTAAGGGCGAACGACCACATAAAAGTGATGCCACGATTGCGAAGAACTATTTGGATGAAAAAGAGCTTGCCATACTCAACCGCATGGTATCAGCGTTTTTCGAGTTAGCGGAGCTGCACGCTCTGAACCATGAGCACTTGTATATGAAAGATTGGCTGCCGCAAGTGGACGATTTCGCGCAGCGTTACGGCAAAGGTGTTTTGCAAGGTGCAGGGACGGTGAGCCACAAGGCGGCGATTGAAAAAGCGGCGGAGGAATACAAAAAATATTGTAAACGCGTGGTGGACGAGCCCAGCCGTGCCGAGCGGGATTATTTGGAAGGCATCAAGGAAACGCAGAAGCAGTTGGAAGGGAAGGTAGTTGAAAAGACAGGGAGGAGTAGAGTATGAGTTTTACCTATGAAGAGCTTCAAATAATAGTTAAATTGATGCAAAATAATTGTAATGGCACATTTCTTACCACGGAGGAGTTGGAAGTAATAAGTGAAGCGATGAAACAAGAGATTGAATCAAGGCGGGACTTTTCGCCACAAGAAAAAGAGACGTTCAAAATTCTTATTGATGCGGCAAAAGAACAGAGCAAGAGAAGGTAGGGACATCAAAATGAGTTTGAAGTGCAAGTGGGAAGCACAACCCTTGTCCGAAATAATCGAGTTGATAATTGACCATCGCGGTAAAACACCTAAAAAGCTAGGCTCAGATTGGTCGGCATCGGGAATTCGCGCATTGTCCGCAAAAAATATTAAAACTGCAAAAATTGTTCAAGAAGATACAATACGTTATGTAGATGAAGGATTGTATAGAAAATGGATGAAAGAGGAAGTCCAACGCGGAGATATATTTATTACTTCTGAGGCGCCATTTGGAGAGATTTTCTTGTGGGACAGCGATGAAAAAGTTGTTCTTAGCCAAAGGCTTTATGGAATTCGCCTTAACCGCAAAAAATGCAATCCGCAATTCGTTTATTTTTTTATGATGGATAGCAAATTTCAAGGCGAATTGCATGGTAGGGCGACAGGCACAACGGTTATAGGTTTACGGCAACCCGAACTGTTAAAATGCAGAGTCGCCCTTCCGCCCCTCCCCGAGCAAAAAGCCATTGCGGAAACGCTTTCGTGCTTGGATGATAAAATCGAGCTGAACAACCGCATGAACAAGTGCTTAGAGGAAATGGCGCAGGCGATTTTCAAGAGCTGGTTTGTGGACTTTGAACCGTTCCAAGACGGCGAATTTGTGGATAGCGAGTTGGGCAGGATTCCGAAGGGGTGGAGAGTGGGCAGGCTTGCCGATTTAGTCGAAATCAAGTATGGTAAAGATCACAAAAAGCTGAAAGATGGCGCAGTACCTGTATATGGTTCAGGCGGTTATATGCGTAGCGCAGAAAAAGCAATCTATTCTGGCGAATCTGTGCTGATTCCAAGAAAAGGAACTTTAAACAATGTGATGTACGTTGATGAAGATTTTTGGACTGTGGACACAATGTTCTACACGATAATGAAGCAACCGAAAACCGCAAAATATTTTCATCAACTGATGCAAACAAAAGACCTTTCTTCTATGAATGCAGGGTCAGCCGTGCCGAGCATGACAACCGAAATTTTGAACAATATGCTTGTAATTATTCCGCATATAGATACTCTTTTACAATATGATGAAATTGTTTCTATGCTGTACATTAGGGTAGCGCGCAATAAGTCCGAGAACACAGTGTTAGCAAAAATCCGCGACTCCCTGCTCCCCAAGCTCATGAGCGGTGAAATTCGAGTGCCAATGGAGGTAAATTAAGCAATGAATCCACCAATAACAGATTGGCTTAAGGAACAAACTGCAGAACAAATTCGTCAGTTTGAAGCGGAGAATCGTCCGCAAGTTGATGTTTATTTCACAATTAAGCGTGGCTTTTATTTAGGGTTAGTATTTGAAAACACTGGAAAGAAAATGGCACGAGATGTTTCTGTTGCGGTTACCTCAAACTTTTTCCCCGAAATGAAACCGCAAAACAAAAGCCGTTTCGAAAGATTAAAGGACACAAAAATATCTTTGGGAATACATCAACAGATATTTATTAGTGTATGCGGGGTTGGTAAACAAGTGTCCTGCGAACCAATTCGCGTCGACTTGAAATACCGTGATGAAGCCCGCACATATAACGATAGCTTTTATATTGAGCCGGCAAAGCATGATTGGTATTTGGTGGATATGGAAAACGAAGATCAAATAAGGGTGCATTTAAAAGAAATAAGCGCAAATGTA
Source organism: uncultured Christensenellaceae bacterium (assembly GCA_964454685.1). GTDB lineage: Bacteria > Bacillota > Clostridia > Christensenellales > Christensenellaceae > CAYVTZ01. The sequence goes on along the minus strand of CAYVTZ010000026.1, from coordinate 10,032 downwards.
AAAAAAATGGCGACTAAAACGGACGGAGGTATATCACTTGAAAACGAAGCGTATCTTAATGGCGATTGAGCTGGCATTGATATTTTTAGGAATATGCGGTGCAATTTTCTTTACAAATTTTAGTAGCCTGTCACAAAAAAACAATGATTTGTTTTGCAATGTTTCGATTGGGATATTAACGGGTGGTCTGGTTGCTCTTCTAATCGAAATACCGATGTTTGCCGCTGATCGCACCACGAACAAGAATGTCTTGCGCCGGAACAGCTATTATGCGGCAATGAGATTAAAGCAACTCATCCAAAGTATTGATGATGCTTGTGCGCACCCACAAAAGGAAATAACAGAGAATTTCTGCTCCAGACTGCTGCAAAATACGGTTGATTTTTTGTTTCCGCTGCTCAATATGGATCGTGCAATCTATTTATGCAGAACCAAGAAAAAACAGTTGGAGCTTTTTATCGATCAGGTTCACACTTTTTTCATGTTGAGAGAATCGTTTGATCTTGAGTTTAAAATAGCAATAAATACTATCGAACGAGATGTGAATAGCAGCGGAAATTTCCGTCAGATTGAAGCAAGGGAAGTCATTACAGAATTAAAGGAAATCCGACATAAGAGTGTTCAGATGGTAGGGGAGATAGAAAAAACAATGAATCTTGTGCTAAATAAAAAAGAACTTAAAGAATGGAACCGCTATTTACAGGAAAAAACAGACGTTATGATCGCAGCATTTCAGCGTGAATGCAATTAGGAGGCACCACCATGTCCTTTTTAGAATCCAACTATGAAAACGCTGTCATGGAACTACTGGACGAGTTAGGGTATACGCGGCTATATGGGCCGGACATCGTCCGTGATTTTCGCTGTCCGCTTTACATGGACGTCCTCGACGAGCGGCTGCCCCGCATCAACCCAACGGCAGACCCACAGGCGGTGACGGAAGCCGTCTATCAGCTTACGCACATGGAGCATGGCACCTTGATTCAGCAAAACAAGCAATTCATGGATTGGCTGCAAAACGGCGTTGAGGTCAGCTATCAGAAAAACGGCGAGACCAAGCACGAAATCGTCCGACTGGTGGATTACGCCGCGCCGGAAAGCAATCTGTTTCATGCCATCAATCAATGGACGATTGTTGAAAACGAAACCAAACGCCCGGATGTGGTGATTTTTCTCAATGGGATCCCGATTGTGGTGGTGGAGCTGAAAAGCTGTTTGCGAGAGGATACCGATTTTTCCGACGGATATCGTCAGATTAAAAACTATATGCACGAGATTCCTTCGTTGTTTCGGTACAACGCGTTTTGCATCATCAGCGATTTGGTGGACTCTAAGGTGGGAACGATCACCGCCGGGCTGGATCGCTTTGTGGATTGGAAAACGGTGGACGGGGACTATGAAGAAACGCAGTTTGCGCGCTATGATGTGCTGTTTCGTGGAATGCTGGAACAGGGACGATTGCTGCGCATCCTTCGGCACTTTATTCTGTTTTCGCAGGACGGAGCGCAGGATGTGAAGATATTGGCGGGCTATCATCAGTTTTTCGCGGTGGAAAAGGCGGTGGAGTTGGCGTGCAGGGCAACCGAAACCGATGGCAAAGGCGGCGTGTTTTGGCACACACAAGGAAGCGGAAAGAGCCTATCCATGGTGTTTTATGCCGGACTGCTACAATTCGCGCTGAATAGTCCGACCATTGTCGTTATTACAGATCGAAATGATTTGGACGATCAGCTTTACTCTCAGTTTGCCGCGTGTAAAGATTTTTTGCGGCAGACCTCTGTACGCGCAACTTGCCGCAAGATTACCGAGGCAAGCAGTAAGGAGGACATCGGGCTCAAGGACTATTTGTGCAGCCGAGAGGCAAACGGCATTATCTTTACCACAATGCAGAAGTTTGAAGAATCCGATGAGCCGCTCAGCGAACGGCGTAATATCATTGTGATTGCAGACGAAGCGCACCGCAGCCAATATGGATTATCCGAGCGTGTGAGAAAGGATGGCAGCATAGCCATCGGCAATGCCCGCATCATCCGCGACAGCTTGCCCTGTGCGACCTTTATTGGCTTTACAGGTACGCCTGTTTCTTCCAAGGACCGGAACACGCGCGAAGTGTTTGGGGAATACATTGATGTTTACGACATGACGCAGGCTGTGGAGGACGGTGCAACCCGTCCGGTATACTATGAAAGCCGTGTCATGAATCTTGGGTTGAATGAGGATGTTTTGCGCCAAATCGACACAACGTATGAGCTTTTGGCATTGAATGCCAGCGAGCAGGACATTGAGCGAAGCAAAAAAGAGCTTGGGAATATGGAGGCGATTCTCGCCGCGCCGGAAACCATTGATACTCTTTGCAAGGATATCATCGCGCATTATGAGGACAGCAGAGAAACGCTTCTGACCGGTAAAGCGATGATTGTTGCTTATTCGCGTCCTATCGCGATGGAGATTTACCAAAGAATGCTGGAGCTGCGCCCGCAATGGGGTGAGAAGGTCAAGGTGGTTATGACATCGGGCAACAACGATCCAGAGCATTGGCGGGAAACCATCGGGAATAAGTCTTTTAAAAAAGAATTAGCGCGTAAGTTCAAAGATAACAATGATCCGATGAAGATTGCGATTGTTGTGGATATGTGGCTTACAGGTTTTGATGTGCCCAGCCTTGCCACCATGTACGTTTATAAGCCGATGAGCGGACATAATTTGATGCAGGCGATTGCGCGTGTAAACCGCGTTTTTCGTGACAAAGAAGGCGGTTTGGTTGTGGATTATGTAGGGATTGCGCGGGCATTGAAAGTCGCAATGAATGACTACACGGTGCGCGATCAGAAAAATTATGGGGAAATGGACATTGCGAAAACTGCACTGCCAAAATTTGTCGAGAAACTGACAATTTGCGGCGATTTGTTCCACGGGTTTGACTATGCGCTATTTGTGCAAGATGCCGCAAGTGACAAGCAACGAGCGGATTTGATTGCGGGCGGCATCAATTTTATGATGGGGCAGGATGAAAACGCGCAGCAGCTCTATCAAAAAGAGGCTCTGCTGTTGCAGCAAACCAAGACCTTATGCCAAAGCCTACTGAATAAGGCGCAGCGCATGGAGGCTGCTTATTTTGAGGCGGTGCGTGTGGCACTCAGCCGCATCAGTGCGCCGCGTAAGCTTTCCTTTAAGGAGATTAACGCGCAAATCAACGAGATGTTAAAACAGAGCATTCACAGCGACGGCGTAATCAACCTATTCTCGGATCAAACCGAGGAATTTTCACTTTTTGACCCTGCTTTTTTAGAGGAAGTGGGGCGTATGAAGGAGAAAAACCTTGCCGCTGAACTCCTGAAAAAGCTGTTGAGTGAGCAGATTACCATGTTTCAGCGCACGAATTTGGTGCAGGCGGAAAAGTTTTCCGAGCGGATGCAGCGCATCATGAATGCTTACCGAAACGGGCAACTGACGAATGCAGAGGTGATCGAGGAACTGCGCAAGATGGCTGATGAAATTGCGATGGCGCAAAAAGCAGGAGACGACCTTGGACTTTCGCCGGAAGAACTCGCGTTTTATGATGCGATTACCAAGCCAGCGGCAGTGAAAGACTTCTTTACGCATGAACAACTGCGTGAAATGACAAAGGAATTGACAGAGGCCTTACAGAAAAACCGCACGATTGACTGGCAAAAAAAGGAAAGTGCTCGCGCCGGAATGCGCATCATGGTGAAGCGGCTTTTGAAAAAGTACAAATATCCACCGGAAGGCTTGGAAGATGCAATTAAGACCGTGATTGCACAGTGCGAGATGTGGGCTGACGCAATATAGTTTGACGGTGAATTTGACGGTAAAAAACGTGAGCAATCGCAGCATTGCTTGGAATCAGAAAAAATAGGATGTGTGACAGATGCGGTTGTTAAACCTTTTGTAGCATTGGATGATATGAGATGAAACTGCAAGAAGCTAACTCATAACCCGGAGGTCGTTGGTTCAAATCCTTCCCCCGCAACCAGTAATATGTACGTCGATCCTTACGGCATAGGAGCCGTTTGGACGGCGTATATTTTGTTTTGCAATTCATCTATTTCACTTTGAAACTCCGGTGATTTATTATTTGCCGTTCATGATTTTATGATTCGGTTTCCTGAATGAATTGTCCCGTTTGTAGTACGCACTCATGCAATCAATCAGTGGTTTCGCTGTTTGCACTATGTGATCGCGCGACAGCAGATTGCGACCGCTGCAAGCCTGAACAAGGCGGCGCGAGTATATGCGGACTCCTGCGTTTCTTTATTACGTCCGCATACAGATCTATCGTAAGGAAAAGGCTCAACGGCTTAGACACAATATGGATTAAAAAACATTCATTAAGCTGCAAATTAAGGACACGCGTCCTTTTTTTGTGGCATAATTGCATATATAATTCACTTGTAATCAAAATCACTGTGTTTTTTAATCCCAACAAGGTAAATGAAATGAAAAACGAAATGTTATCGGAATATATTTTTATTGAGAAGGTGCCGGAGGATATTAAACAAATCAGCCGGATATTAAAACACCAAAAGGGAGATTTGATCTTCCGAAAAGGTGAGATGGCCAACTATGTTTACTATATTCTGACGGGGCGCGTCGGGATATACAACGAACTCAGCAGCGGCAGAGTGGAGCGTGTGGTGTGGCTGCTTCCGGGTGAAGTTTTGGGTGAAATGGAAGTGATGGTGAACGAAAGAATCATTGAATTTTCGGCGTATGCCTACGAGGACGACACAGACGTACTGAAAATTGAGAAGGATATCTTTTTGCAGTGGCTGAAATCAGATAAAAATATGTGCTTGAATGTCGCCTATACCTTGGCAAAAAAATTATACATCTCTGCGAACACATTTGTAGAACGCTCCACCAACGAAGCATCCAAATTGACGCGGAAATTCATTGTAGATTTTGCACGCAGCCAGATTAAGAAACAACCCAATGCTATTTTAAGATACACGCGCAACGAAATTGCGGAAAGCTGCGGCATTAGCGAGCGGTCTGTCAACCGCTGCATCAAGGAATTGAAGGAGCAGAGTTACATTTCCATCATTAAAGGTAAAATTATGATTAGCACTGCACAGTACAATGCCTTAAAAGAGTTAGAGGACTGAAAACAGAATTTTAGAAGCTTGCTTCAGCAGGCTTTTAAACAAAATAAGACTTTAGGAGGAAGAATTTACATGAAAAAGAAACTGATTGCTATGATAACGGTGGCGGTGTTGCTGCTTGCTATTGTTACGGGATGTGCAGCGCCCAAGCAGGCGGAACAACCTGCCGCAGACAAGCCGAATCAGGAAGTAGCAGACGAACCTGCCGGCAGCGGCACAGTGGACGGCAAGGCGAAAAGAGCGGCATTTGTTGCCACGGGTATGCTGGGAGATCAATCCTTTAACGACAGCATGTGGGCAGGACTGAAACGAGCGCAGGAGGAATTTGGCATTGACATCAAGGTGTTGGAGTCGGATGAAACCTCTGACTGGGAGCCAAACCTGATTGCTATGGCGGAAGAAGGCTATGACTTGATTGTCATGCCGACGCAGTTGGTGGAATCGTTGCAAAAAATTGCAGGGAATTATCCGGATGTTTGTTTTGGCATGATTGATACCGAGGTGGAAGGGGCTAATATACAATCTGCCCTATTTGCACAAAACGAAGCTGCTTTTTTGGTGGGTGTTGCTGCCGCAGCCTTTACAACGCATTCTGAAATTAAAAATGTAAACGGCGACAAGAAAATTGGCTTCATTGGCGGTATGGATATTCCGGTCATCAACGACTATTTGGCAGGTTTTGAACAAGGCGCCAAAATGGTCGACCCAGAAATACAAGTGATGGTGTCCTATTGCGGTTCTTTTAACGATCCGCTCAAGGGAAAAGAACTGGCGGATGCGCAGTATAGCCAGGGCGTCGATATCATCTATAATTTGGGCGCGACCTCCGGTACAGGCGTTTTAGAGTCTGCGGTGGAAAACGGGAAATATGCGATCGGCGGAGATGTCAACGAAGACATCAAATACCCCGGCACGGTTTTGATCTCCCAGCTCAAGCGCACCGATACAGCAACCTATTTGATGGCCAAAGATGTGGCGGAAGGAACCTTCAAGAGCGGCCCTGTCACACTGAATTTGGCTAATGAGGGCGTGGGAGTTACGGACATGTCTGTGATGAAAGAAGCGCTTGGTGACACTTTCCCGCAGGAACTGCCGGGGATGATTGAAGAGTACAAGCAAAAGATCATTGACGGCGAAATCAAAGTAGATCATGCTGAGGGGTTTACCATCTAACAGCGTGATGCACAACGACGGATTGCATTGCAATCCGTCGTTGCCAGTGGGTAAACGACCAAGATTACTAGTGCATTAGACTGCTCAGAAGGGCGCGATGGTGGATGCGGCATTCTGAACAGTCTGCTTAAGCGTACGGCAATCGGTTTTTGACGGAGGGGTATACACAATGGAATATTACGTAGAAATGAGGCGTATCCAAAAGCGATTTGGGAATGTCCATGCCATTAAGGACGGTGAATTTAACCTGAAGCGCGGCGAAATCTGCTCGCTGATCGGGGAAAATGGCGCAGGGAAATCGACCATCATGAAAATACTCTACGGAATTCATCCTCTTGATGGCGGAGAAATCTTCATTGATGGGAAAAAGCAAGAGCCCTATGATACCAAGCAAGCGATTGACATGGGATTTGGCATGGTGCATCAGGAGTTTATGCTGGTGAAAGAGCTGACTGTATTGGAAAACATCATCTTGGGGTTTGAACCGAAGAAAAGAGGCATGATTGACATTTCTGCCGCAAAAAAAACGATACAGCAGTACATTGATGAATATGGCTTTGATGTACATTTGGAAAAAAGGATTTTAGAAATTCCGGTTGGTGAAGCGCAAAAGGTTGAGATATTAAAAACGCTGTACCGTGGTGCAAATACGATCATTTTAGATGAACCCACTGCTGTATTGACACCGCAAGAAACGACGGGGCTGTTCCAGATTTTGGATTTACTGAAACACAAGGGCATGTCCATCGTTTTTATTTCGCACAAGTTGAATGAAGTCATCGAGATCAGCGACCGCATTACCGTGATGCGGGATGGTACGCATGTGGCAACCATCATGAAAAGTGAAACGGATATTCCGGATTTGGCAAAAAAGATGGTGGGGCGCGAAATCAAAAACACAAAGCGACCGGAGCAAGAAGCCGGAGAAGTTGTTTTGCAGGTGGACGACATTTATGTCTCGGCAGAACGTGAACTTTCAAAGATTCGCGGGTTGTCCTTTGAACTGCGTAAGGGCGAGGTGTTGGGGATTGCCGGTGTGGATGGCAACGGACAGAACGAGCTGGTGGAAGCAATCACCGGGTTGCGTCATGTGGAAAAGGGGCGCATCGCCCTCAACGGCGTACCGATTCAGAACTTGAGTGTGGCGAAAAACAGAGCATGCGGCATTGCGCATATACCGGATGATCGTAATACGCGTGGGCTGAACAAGGGATTTACCATTCGGGAAAACTTAATTGGAAATGTTTATAACAAAAGACCTTATGCAAAATTTGGCGTGCTGAACCGATCGAAGATTGATGAGTTTGCACAGCGGCTGGTGGAAAAGCATGATATTCGTCCGGCGGACTATCGCCTGATGGTGGGGAACCTATCGGGAGGCAATGCGCAAAAAGTTGTTTTTGCCCGGGAGATCTCATCCGAATACGATGTGTTCATTGCCTCGCAGCCAACGCGTGGGGTGGACATCGGCTCGATTGAATCCATCCGCAATGTAATCAATGAAATCAAACAAAATGGGAAGGCGATTTTGTTGATTTCGGCGGATTTGGAAGAGATATTTGCCTTATCTGATCGCATACTGGTGATGTATGAGGGGCAAATTGCAGGCATCGTGCCCGCGAGCGTTGCCACAGAGCAGGAAATTGGACTGATGATGACTGGGGGGAGCGGACATGAGTAAGAACAACTATTTAAACACGCTGTTTTCCATTGGCATTGCTTTTGTGATCGGCGCGATTATTATTGCGATAATCGGCTATAATCCGTTTGAGACCTATGCCGAACTATTCAAAGGCGCATTTGGAAGCCCGCTGAACATTGGCGGAACGTTGGAACGATTTGTTCCCATTTTTCTCACCGCTTTGGCATTTTTTGTAGCAACCAAGGTGAGCATGTTCAATGTTGGTGTGGAAGGGCAGATGTATTTGGGCGCGATTGCCGCGGCGTGGGTCGGGTTTGCATTTCCTGACATTCCCGGCATCCCGCATATGCTGCTGTGCTTTGGAATCGCGATTGCTGCGGGCGGCATTTGGGCGTTGGTTCCGGGGTTTCTTAAAACAAAATTTAAGGTGAACGAGATTTGCACCACAATACTGTTAAACTACGTGGCAATCCTAATAACAGACTATTTGGTGAATGGTCCGCTTTCCGCCGGAACAGGCATTTCCACCACACCGACGGTGTCTGCGAATGTGATGCTACCCGGACTGATTGCACCCAGCCGCGCAAACGCCGGCATATTCATTGCGATTGCGCTGTTTATTTTGATCGGATGGGTTTTGAGCCGTACCACGCTGGGTTACCGGATTCGCAGCACAGGGGCAAACGTAGAATATTCCAGCTACCTAGGGATCAAAACGAACAGACTGATTTTATTCGGCATGTTTTTGAGCGGCGCGATTGGCGGCATAGCTGGTGGCATTCAGGTTTTGGGGGTACACCACGCATTCCTCAATGGATTCTCGTCAGAGATTGCAACCTATGGGATGCTGGCGGCGCTGATTGCCAAGGGAGACTACAAGATGATTCCCATTATGGCGTTCTTTATGGCGGTGCTGAAAAATGGCGCGCTGGGCATGCAGCGATTTACCGGAATCGAAGCGTCGCTGATTGATGTGATTATTGCAATTTTTATTCTAGTGTCGGCTATGAACTGGCTGGTCGGGCTGAAACGTGAGGGGCGCTCAGGAAAACGAAAGACGCCTGAGTCAGGAAAGGTAGCGGAGGTGTAAACATGGAAACACTATCACTGGTTTTTGATTATTCGTTGATCCACGCGATGATTCGCTTGTCTACGCCTATCCTGCTGGCAGCGCTTGCCGTAATTATTTCGCAACAAGCGGGAGTGCTCAATTTGGGAATTGAGGGCATTATGACCTTGGGCGCATTTACCGCAATCGCAGTCAGCTTTGCCACGGGAAGTTGGCTGCTAGCAGTACTTGCATCTGTTGTAGTGGGAGTTTTGATTTCTTGCCTGATTGCTGTGGCACACCTGCGCTTTAAAGCAGACATTTTTGCGGTAGGCATGACCATCAACATTTTAGCAGTTTCGCTATCTATTTTCCTGCTCAATAGTATTTTTGATGTGCGCGGCAACTTTGTGCCCAAGGAACTTTCCAGCTTTCCCAGGCTGGACATACCGGGGCTGGCCGGCAATGATGTGTTAAATAGTTTGCTGAACAACTACTCGTTGTTTGAGATTGGCGCGATCGTGATGGTGTTTGCACTCAGCTTCTACCTTTATAAAACATCCAGCGGTCTGCGGTTACGCAGTGTGGGACTCAATGAAATGGCGGCGGAGACAGCAGGCATCAACATTTTTCGCACCCGTTTTCTTGCTTTGATTGCCTCAGGTGTGATTGGCGGCATTGCCGGGGCGCACTTGACGCTGGGCTATGCGTCCTTTTTTACGGCGAACATGGTCAACGGCAGGGGGTTTATGGGGATTGCTGCCATGTTTTTCTCAGGGGGAAACCCTGCCATCAGCTGGGTTGCGTGTTTGCTGTTTGGATTTATTGATTCGGTAGGAGCGCGCTTGCAAGCGCATGGCGTGCCGGCGCAGTTTGTACTGATGCTGCCCTATATCACGACGATTGTAGTACTGACGTTGTCTTTGTGGCTGAGAGCACGCAAACAAAAGAGAATTGCCAGTACATTTCACCATTGATTTTAAGATGATTGGGCTCTGTAAAGTTAAAATGAAAAACTATGAGGCGCAGACGTAGAAATACGTCAA
>CAYVTZ010000025.1:0-43487 GCA_964454685.1 uncultured Christensenellaceae bacterium | reverse complement strand
GTTTTATATGGTGTACTTGTACAAAACACCATAAATATATAATACGAGGAGAATAAACAGTTATGTATAGCGATAAAGTAATGGATCATTTCACCAATCCCCGCAATATGGGCGAACTTGAAGATCCCAGCGGTGTCGGCACCGTCGGCAATGCCAAGTGCGGCGATATCATGCGCATCTATTTGGATGTAGACGATCAAGGTATCATTCAAGATGTGCGCTTCAAAACATTCGGCTGCGGCGCCGCCGTTGCAACGTCGAGCATGGCGACAGAGATGGTCAAAGGCAAAACCATTCAAGAAGCCATGCACGTCACCAATCGTGCGGTGATGGAAGCCTTAGACGGACTGCCGCCGGAAAAAATTCACTGTTCGGTTCTGGCAGAGCAAGCAATTCAGGCTGCGCTTTGGGATTATGCCGAAAAGCACGGCATCACCATCGAAGGTCTGGAAAAACCGGTAGAGTCCGAGGAACACGCGCATTAATACTGATCTCCTTTCAAGATTTCAAACGTTATGCACGGTTCGACCCACACAAAATCAAATTTCAAGCAGGCCGGATCAAAACATCCGTATGCCGGGCAGCAAAATGCCGCGCGTCGAGGCTGAACACACGCCGAGGCGCGCGGCATTGTAGCAACCAACGCAAATGGACGCTTGTCGCAGGCCTGAGAGGTAATTATGAACATTACAGTCATCAACGGAAGCCCCAAGGGAAAGCAAAGTGTCACGCTGCAAACGGTGCGTTTCTGGGAAGCGGTTTTTTCTGAACACACGTTCACAATACTGCACGCAGGGCGCAAAATCAAGCAGCTAGAGCAGGATTTCACGTCGGCAGCACAGGCAATCGAGGCTGCCGACCTTGTGTTGTTCGCATACCCCGTATATACCTTCCTCGCTCCCTCTCAACTGCATCGTTTCTTCGACCTTCTTTATGAGAACCACATCCACCTTGACGGAAAGCTGGCCGCGCAAGTGACCACCTCCAAACATTTTTACGATGTGACCGCACACGAATATGTCCGCCTGAATACTGTGGATCTGGGCATGCGCTACCTCGGCGGATTGTCTGCGGATATGGACGATCTGCTCACATTGAAAGGTCAAAATGAAGCCCAATTATTCTTTGAATCTCTAATGTTTCGCGCACGAAACACACTGGTGCAGCCCAATCATGCACCATTACATCAGCAGACCCTGCCGCAGCAGTATCCCTCCGCGCTCCCTGAAGCGCCTAAAACGTTGCAAAAAACGGTCGCCATCGTCACCAACGCAGCGCCCGATGATGCAAACCTGCTGCAAATGATCGAAGATGCCCGCCGTGCCTTGCCCTGCACAACGCGCGTGCACAATATCGCACAATTTCCTTTTGCGGGCGGCTGCCTCGGCTGTTTTGGCTGCGCACAGACTGGACTGTGCGTTTACCACGATGGCTTTGATGCCTTTCTGCGTGACGAAATACAAAGTGCAGACGCAATTCTTATCGCCTACTCCATTCACCGGCACAGCATGGGCGCCTCCTTCCGCGTCTTTGATGATCGACAATTTTGTAACGGCCACCGCCCGGTCACAATGGGCATGCCGATGGGCTACCTCGTTTCCGGTGATTTGCGCGCCGAGCCAAACCTGCGCATGCTCATGGAAGCACGTTGCGAAGTCGGTCACAATTTTCCCGCCGGAATCGCAAACACGCAGGATGAAATCGTCACTCTCGCCGCCAATCTGACCTATGCGCTGGAGCATAAACCACTGTTCCCGCAAAACTTCTACGGCGTAGGCGGCATGAAAATATTCCGCGATCTCATTTACGTGATGGGCGGGCTGATGCGCGCGGATCATCAATTTTACAAACAGAATAAATTGTACGATTTCCCTCAAAAACAGGTTGGAACAAGACTTAAAATGCAGCTAGTCGGCAAATTGTTTGGAGTCCCTTCGATTCAAAAACAAATGAAAACTAAAATGAACGAAGCAATCCTTTCCCCCTATGAAAAAGTGATTGAAGCAGCGCGCCAAAAGTAGGGCTTTCACATTGCGCTGCGCATATGTCTCAGCCAAAATCACCCATAAGCTATTGATTTCGCACCATTTCATATGTTTCGTGTCCCTTTTTTATGCCTCAAAGCAGAGCTATATTGCTGTGTTGGAGTCCCACTCACTTTGTATCAAGCATGCTTATTTTAAAGAATTGCGGCAGCAAGCGCGCCCATCGCAGGAAAGCGGCGGCATTGCGTGCCGTGCTGCACTGCAATTCACACGAAACATTGCACTTTGCTTCTAATTGTTGTATAGTATCTGTGGCACTGCGCACACGCGCAGCAGATGAATTGAAATCGAGAGGAACCTGATATGTCCACAACCAAGAAAAAGGAAAGTTTCTCAAACTTTCCCGTGCAAAATGCGAACGAAGCAACCATCAACTTTGATGTCGTCGTAAAAATCGGCTCCATGGCACTGATCCGCAAGGAAGATAACGACATCGATTACAATATTTTCTCGCGGCTTGCGAATGATTTGCAGCCGGGTATGATCCTAGTCTCCTCCGGCGCCACGGAAATCGGTCGAATCGATTATATGAAGCGCAACGGCGGACGCGAATTAAAAGGCAATCTGGATGCCATCAAAACAGCCTACTCCGCTCAGGGGCAGCCTATTTTGATGTCTATGTATCGCCAGTTCATCAACCCGAAGTTCTCGGTGCGTCAGGTGCTGGTGGAGCACAGCCACTTTAACGATGAGCGTAAGGCAAACCACATCCGCAATCTGCTTTTTTCTGCGGCCAATCAGAACGCCATTCCGATCATCAATTATAATGACGCAGTTTCAGATACAGAAAATATGCGTATGGAACTGCTCAATCTCAAGGATAAGACCGAGCATGTCGTCGAATGTGTGGATAACGATGAAACTGCGGCTGTTGTCGCGCGTCTTGTCAATGCGCAAACTCTGGTGCTGCTCACCAGCGTCAAGGGCATCTATGCCGATCCTGCCGATCCTTCCACATTGGTCGAGGAGGTCATCGCGCCGTCTTATGAAGAGATCGAGCAAAAAATCGATGCGCTGATGCAGTGCTGCAACGGCGCTTCACGAATGGGTGCAAACGGTGCCAAGGCAAAGCTTGCCTATGCGAAAGAACCGCTCAAAAGCGGCACTACGGTCATCATTGCCAGCGCGAAATATCGCCTTGCAGACATTCTGGATCGCAAAGTACCGCACACCTTCTTGCAGGTCAAATAGCCTATGTCAACGCAGGGCAAAGCAATCAAAACTTCATTGATGCTTAGTTTTATCATATTGCTGAGCAAACTGTTCGGTTTCGTGCGCGAAATGATTCTGGCCGCCTATTTTGGTCAGACCATCGCCAGCGACGCTTATGCCAACGCCTTCAGTTTGTTCAGTGTGTTTACCATGTTTTTCAGCGTCGCCATCGCTTCCACATACATCCCGATGTATTCCAAACAGCGTACCATCGGCGGCGAAAGTAAGGCAAACACCTACGCAAACAACATTTTAAATCTATATATTCTCGTGGCGATTCTGGTCAGTGCGCTCGCCTTCTTGTTTGCACCACAGCTTGCCGCGCTCATCTGTTACGGGAGCGAAAGCTACACCCTCACGGTGCAGCTCACGCGTTTTATGTATCCGTCGCTCATTTTCTGGGCCATCACAGGCGTGTTTGTCAATACTCTCAACGCACGCAAGCACTTCGTTCCGGAACAGCTTATGGGCTTTGCAATCAGCTTCTGCGTGATATTCGCCTGCGTCATGTTCAAACGCATTGAGGCAGTCGCCATCGGCACCGCATGCGCCGCAGTGGTGCAGGTTCTCATACTGTGCCCCTTCCTGCGCGGAAACTTCAAGTATGAGCGCTCCTTGAAAAGCAAAAGCCCGGAAGTCAAGCGCACTTTTTTGCTTGCAGTGCCTGCCTTAATCAGTCTCGCATTCGATGAGGTCAATCAGCTCACGGATAAATTCTTCGGCAACAGCATGGGTATCGGTGTTTCCACTGCCTTAAGCAAAAGCTATGTGTTGGTGCAAACGGTGCTGGGCGTGCTCGTTGTACCGCTTACCACCATCATGTTTTCACAGCTCAGTCAATATGCGGCGGAAGGCCGTCACGATAAGCTCAAGGATGCCGTGCGTCAGTCTTTGGAGCTCATTGCGCTCATCACCTTGCCCATCATCGCCATCGCTGTCATCAACAGCGCAAACATCGTTGGCGTGTTCTTTCAGCGCGGCAATTTCACTGCCCAAGATACTCTGTTTACCGGACCGGTATTCGCGTTCTATATTTTAGGAGTATTCGCGTTTGGTTCGCGCAATTTCCTGTCTCGCGTGTTTTATTCCCTGCAGCTCACCCGCATTCCTATGATCGTTGGTATGGTCTCGGTATCACTCAATATCGTGCTGGATATCCTGCTCAAAGGGCCGCTCGGCGCACCGGGTCTTACGCTTGCAACCTCCGTAGCCAGTTTTGTCGGAATGCTGCTGTTGCTTGCCATACTGCGCGCGCGCATTGGTAAAATCGGGGTGCGAGGCGGCCAACTGCTGCGTATCATCGTCAGCGCGGGCGCGTGCCTAGCTGTTACCTTTGTTGTGCTGGCACTACTGCCCATGGAAGAATTGGTGTTCTCTCAAAGTCTTGCACGTCTGCTGATCAGCGGGTTTGCGGGCTTGGGTACATATTTCCTGTGCATCTACCTCATGCGCGTCGATTCCCTGCGCACCCTGATGCGCAGCCTCAAAAACCGCAAAAAGAAGCCCCAAGCCAACGCATAACAAGAATACCCCGCGCTGCGCACATGTCCTGCTTTCCGGATACAATTCTATTGTTTTTCACCATTTTGTGGTACAATACTCTTAATGAATCCGAATGCGCAATCACTGCGCATGCTCACATTAATCCGTATTTCATGCAATCATTTATTCTGTTCAGGATAATTTTTGCACTATATATGCACAAATCAAGGGAGGCCAATTATGAAGTTATCTTTTTACGGTGCAGCACGTGAAGTAACGGGAAGCTGCCATTTCCTGCAAGCATGCGGAAAAAACATACTCATCGACTGTGGTATGCACCAGGGGCAGGACGAATATTCCAAGCAAGATATCCCCGTTCCAGTGAGTCAGCTCGACTATGTCTTTCTAACTCACGCACACATCGATCACTCCGGCAGGCTTCCGCTGCTCGCTAAGTATGGTTTTCGCGGCAGTGTTTACGCAACAGAGGCAACGTTCGATCTTTGCAGTATTATGCTAAAAGATTCCGCGCACATTCAAGAGTTTGAAGCTGAGTGGAAAAATCGTAAAGGAAAGCGTTCCGGCAAAACACTCATTGAGCCTATGTACACCACACAGGATGCAGAAGCCATATTGCGCAATTTTGCGCCGCAGCGCTATGAAGATGTCATAACGGTTTGCGATGGAATCACGATACAGTTTCGCGACGTCGGGCATTTGCTAGGCTCCGCCAGCATACTGGTTACCTTGGCTGAGGGCGGTCAAACGCGAAAAATCGTCTTTTCCGGCGACATCGGCAACATCAACCAGCCTTTGATCAAAGACCCCGCGTTCTTCACAGAAGCGGATTATGTTGTAATGGAATCCACCTACGGGACGCGTTTGCACAATGCGCCGCCGGATTACGCGACCAATCTCGCACAGGTCATCCAACGCACATTTGACCGCGGCGGCAATGTGGTCATTCCTTCCTTTGCCGTGGGCAGAACGCAGGAGCTTTTATATTTTCTGCGCAAGATCAAGGCGGATCACATGGTCAAGGGGCATGGTGGCTTCGAGGTGCATGTGGATAGTCCGCTTGCCAACGCTGCCACCAATATTTTCAATGAAAACCGCATGGATTGCTTTGATGCCGAGGCAATGGAGCTGGTCAATCAAGGCATCAACCCCATCAAGTTTGACGGGCTCAAGTTGTCGATCAGTGCGGATGATTCCCGCGCAATCAACTTCTTAAAGCGACCCAGTGTCATTATTTCTGCTTCAGGCATGTGCGAGGCCGGACGTATTAAGCATCACCTCAAGCACAATCTATGGCGCCCGGAATCAACCATTGTCTTTGTAGGATATCAGGCCGTCGGGACAACAGGCCGCGCGATATTAGACGGTGCACCGTTTGTCAAGCTGTTTGGTGAGACCATTGAGGTCAAGGCGCAGATCGAGCAATTAGAAGGCATCAGCGGTCACGCCGATCAAGCCGGACTGTTTCGCTTTTTAGACGCATTTTCGCCTAAGCCGCGCCACGTTTTCGTCGTGCACGGCGAGGACAGCACTTGTCAGGCGTTCGTTGATTTGGTTCAAGAGCGCGGCATCCGCGCCAGTTCACCTCTATATAGCGAGGAACACGACCTCGTTCAAGATGTGCTCTTGCGTGAAGGGATCGTTCCGGAGCACGTCAAGCCGAAAGATCAGCGCAGTCAGACTACCTTCCAAAGGTTGCTCGAAGCCGGAAAACGTTTGCTGCGCGTGATCGATCTTTGCAAGGGTGGTGCAAACAAGGACCTTGCAAAATTTGCAGACCAAATCAATGCTCTCAGCGATAAGTGGGGAAAATAGTGCAGTATTATGTCATCGACGCATTTGCGGATGAGCTGTTCCGCGGTAATCCGGCAGGAGTCTGTCTGCCGGATCGGGCGCTGTCTGCCGATCTGATGCAGCGGATCGCACAGGAAAACAATCTTTCAGAAACCGCATTTGCGTTGCCCACTGGTCAAGGCTATCAGCTCCGATGGTTCACCCCGGAAACGGAGATCGATCTTTGCGGGCATGCCACGCTTGCAACAGCGTTTGTGCTGCTAGGTCAAACACAGCAAGACAGCATTTGTTTCGACACGCAAAGCGGCATACTCACGGTCACACGTCAAGATGATCGGTTGGTGATGGACTTTCCCGCCCGTATGCCTAAACCCGTCGATGCACCTTTGACGCTTGCGCAGGCTCTGGGCTGTCAGGTGCTGGAAACGCACCTCTCGCGTGATTTACTGGCGCTGCTCCCCACCGAGCAAGATGTAGCAAACTTGCAACCGGACTTCGCAGCGTTGCGCGCCGTCAATCAATCCATCGGTTTTGCCGTCATTGTAACGGCAGCTGGGGATTCCTGTGATTTCGTTTCCCGCTTTTTTGCGCCCAATGCCGGTGTTGCCGAGGATCCCGTCACAGGCTCGGCGCACAGTACGCTCATTCCTTTTTGGAGCGAACGCCTGCGCAAGAAAAGAATGACCGCACAACAGCTTTCGTCGCGCGGCGGTACGTTGTTTTGTGAGTCAGACGGTGACCGCGTCAAAATCGGCGGTAAGGCTGTCTGCTATTTAAAGGGCGAAATACAACTCTAGGTCGGCATCAAACAAGGCTATCAAAATTTATTTGGCATCCATGTTTTACTCAAAGATGCGTTTTTCCTTAGCCAACTTTTTTTTTTTGCATAGAATACGAATAAATCCATACGTCAGCATCCCTCCCACTGCAAGGCATACTGCTCCCAATACTGCATTGACCGGAGCGTTCAAGGTGTATCCCATCACAACATTGCTCATGCCAATGGCCAGCTCAGCCAATGACAGCGTTCCAAGCAGTGTCAAAATGCGGTTCAAATGCTTGATGCGCGAGGTATAGTCAGAGAATACCTCAAATGTACCCAGCCGCTTTTCCTTGCGAAAGTACGCCCAGCGCATCACATTGCCCAAATACTGTGCGCCGGTTCCCTCCATGAATGTGATATAGTGCTCGCTTTCAAGGTGCGTGGGATGGTTTTCCAGCAGCTCCAAGCGATAGCTGTACGACTCCGCTTGTGATTGCTCAAAAACGTATCGGCACCAGCCCACCGACACCAGCGAAAGCCCCAGTGTCTCCATATGATTCAGCCATTCTTCTTCCTTTTCATACTCCCAAGCCCAAAAAAGTTTGTGTATTGTCTTTCTCATTGCATATTCCCTCCCAAAATGCGCTCTCCGTTTTTCAGCAGTTCCCGCAGTCGATCCAGTTCCGCGCGTAGCACACTCTGCCCCGTGCTTGAGATCTCGTATAGTTTTTTGCGTCCGGTCTGCTCCCCGTTGATCGCGCGAATCCAGCCTTTTTCTTGCATGGTCGACAGCGCGCCATACAGCGTTCCCGCCGCCAATCGAACCCTGCCGGATGACAGTTCCTCCGTCTCCTGCATAATTCCATAGCCATGCTTGGGCTGCTGCAACGCCAATAAAATATAAAACACCGCCTCTGTCAATGCCCCTGTTACTTCCGGCATCTCGCGCCCTCCTATCTATTTCGCTTGCCGTTATATCGGCTTACGATATAACTATACAACTCTAGTTTTACGCTGTCAAGATGCACGTTGCAAAATTTCACCTGCCGCGTTGAAATTCATAGATGCGAGCCTGCCGCACCCATATCCGTCACAGCTATGTCCTCACCCGCAACTCCCTGTGTCATGCGCCACAAATCCCCCACCATATCCCCCCGCGTCTCTACCGCATCTCACCCGGTTCCTCTCCGCAAAAAAAGACTGCCGTATCAATATCCGGCAGTCTCTCATATCTGTTTTTTATTTCTGCATTGCAATCAGCCGACGCACCGCACCCACGCCGCACCGAATGGCGCGATCCACATCATGGCTCACAATCAGTTCCATGCTTGGATCCTTCGCGTGTTCCACATTCCAAATAGCCAACATCACGCCCCCCGCACGCAGCCCGCGCGCAGCAGCCACCGCGTAAATCGCGGCACATTCCATTTCGGATGTCAGACACCCACAGCGCAGATATGCCTTCCACTTCTCATTCAAAAAGTCCTCCACGGGCATCCACGCGGGGTTGGTCTCGCCGTAAAAGGAGTCCTTGCTCTGCACCACACCCACATGCACCTTGTTTCCAACACTGCCATCGCAATGTTCCTGTGCCGCCTGATACAGCGCCATCGTCACATCAAAATCCGCCGCCGCGGGGTAAGACAGCGGCAAATACTCCCGACTGGTGCCATCGTCGCGCACGGCAGCACTGGCAATAACCAAATCGCCGCCTACCACATCGCCGCGCATACCGCCGCTGGTTCCCACACGCAAAAAGGTGTGAGTGCCACACATGGCAAGTTCTTCCACGCAAATCGCCGATGAAGGGCCGCCAATGCCTGTCGATACCACAGAGACCGCAACTCCGTCCAACTTTCCGGTATATGTCACATATTCACGATTGGAAGCCACAAATTTTGCATCCTCCAAGTATTGCGCAATCAGCGGCACGCGACCCGGATCGCCGCACAACAGCGCATATTCTCCGACATCACCCGTCTTAACCTGTAAATGAAACCGCACATCATCGCTTAAAATGCTTCCGGCCATATCTGCCTCCTATCTGCTTATGAAATTTTCACGCCAATAATATTCTCATCACGCGTTCCCACAACGATCATATCGTTATATACAAACGGCGAAGCTTCAACATTTGAACCTATGTTCAGTTCGTTCAATTTCTCTCCTGTTTTGCCGTCCAGCAGGAACATATTTCCCTTGGTATCGCAAATAATCAGGTATGTCGTCTGGCTTTGGCTGTCATACACCGCCACGGGAGAACTCCATGCGTAGGTGCCCATTTCATACTGCCAAACCACCTCGCCCGTCTGCTTGTTTAATGCCACCAGCAAGCCGTTTTCTACGTCCGGTGTGCGCGCAATGGGATAAATCACAAGGTCGCTGATGTCGTTGGTTCCCAGCAAGCCGGTACCCTCCACACCGCCGGACAGTCCATCCACCGTATTGCAGTTGAAATCCTTGCGCCAAACCACTTCGCCTGTAATCGCATCCAGCTTCCACACAGGAATGATGCCCTTCTTTTCGCCGTCCGCCGTCCAATGCAGTGAGGTGGAAATATACAAGTACGGATGCCCGTCCACCACCTCCAAAATCGGCGTGCTGTTGGAATCATCTAAAATATCCTGCACCCACACAATCTGCATCGTATTGAGATCGATGCACAGCATATCCCCGGCATTATCCGAAATATAAAGCCATTGTCCCCACGTGACCGCGCTTGCCTCCATGCCCAGCCAATAGCTGTCCTCCAGCTGCTGCACCTTCGCACCGCTATCATTGATCACCTCGGATGTCATGCCGTTACGCGAGCGTTGAGTCGTGTAACGCATTTTGACCACATCTGTAGGGTTCACTGTCACACTTCCCGTCGCCGCGTCCACCTGCGTATTGAGCTTCAGCGTATACAAAATGCCGTTCTCCGCCGGCACAATCAACGTATCCGTCGCCGCGTCTACCAGTACGGAAGAATCATATGCGTGCCAGTCGCGCGGCGCAAAAGCATCCGGATATTTTCCCAGAGAATAAAGTTGCTGGTTCTTAAACAAATCGTAGATAAAGAACTCCTGCACCTTGCGCTCCTTGCCGTCTCTGGCAGGCGTCGCATCTCCCGCTCCCAAGTAAAGCAGCGGATATCCACGCGGGTCCAGCGCTCCGGCACCTTTAAAGGGCAAGCCAATGCTGATGTTGTCTCTCGTCTTTTTTCCGTCCTCAAGGTCTAAAAAATACACTTCCCCATCCAGCGTCGGGTAAATGATTTCCACCAAATTTTCTTTGTTTTTTTTGTCGTCATTCAGATTCATCTGCGCCAGCATCTCTGCAGGCCAGCGCACCGCCATGCCTTGTCCCGTCCAGCCGCTGCCCGACCAAAACCCGGTGCCATAGTCCTTGGGTAAATTGCCCGTCACTTTTGTCCAAACCTTTGTCAGCTTCTTTTCGCTCACAATCGCGTTGCCATAGGTTGCAGTATTGCGCCAATTATTTCCGCGGAAGGTCACAATGCCCTCCGCCTGAGTATAAGCGGTTGCATCCCCAAATGAAATAGGCTCAGAACGCGTGTAACTGTCCACATTCTGTCCATCCACGTTCAGTTGCGCCTCGATGCCGAATGCTGAGGGCTGCGTGCTGTCCACCGCCATCGGCAAAAGCCCCGCAGGCTGCTCACTCGGCTGCTCTGTGGGTTGCGGCGTCTCTTGCGGCGGCGGCGTCTGCAAATTGGAGATCACTGTCTCCGCCTCCGGCTGCTGCTGCGGGACGATTGCATCCCAATTCAAAAACAAGATCAGCACCACCACAGCCGCTGCAATCACACCAATCAATACAAAGAACCTCGGATTCACGCGCAATCCTCTGCGCCTCCCATATCCGCCGCCATATCCGGACGATTGGCGATTGTAACGGCTGTAATTCGAGCGATTGTAGCCTCTCCGATTGTTATACATGCTCTGTCCTTTCCATTGTGATTCTTATATATTCTATTATATGTTCCCGCGGCCATTTTCGCAACCGAAAAGTTATACCCAACGCATCCGCTTTCCATCTATGCGCCGTTTCTTATGTGCGCCACAGCACCGTAATCATCCGGTTTTGCCATTCTTGCGCACCGGTCACATAATTTTTGCTCTGCCACAGGTTTTTTCCCTTGCATTTTTATACATTTTGCATTAAAATTTAGCGTGGTAGCAAAATAGCACAGCGATCATTTTTAAACATCGCGCTTTTGTTTTTTTGCATGATATATGCAATTATATTATTTTGCAGTGTAGTGTATGATGTATTTTGCTAATTATTGTTTTCACATATTGCAAGCATACTGCATCAATCATAACAGTGCGTGCACTGTGATAGGTGTATGGCGTAAACGCCAGCACCCACCGGGAGGAGTCATTCATGAAAAGTCAAAATCGAGTCGTGATCCTGTTCGCAGGAGCCATCATCCAGTTGTGCATCGGTATCATCTACATCTGGAGTATCTTTCAAAAGCCCGTCATGGAGTATTATAATTGGAGCGCAAACGACGCTTCGCTCACATTCTCCATCATGCTGGCAACCTTCGTTGCAGGTATTCTTGCCGGCGGATTTCTCAACGATAAAAAAGGTCCGCGCCCCGTGGTCTTTTTGGGCGGCGCATTGTTTGTGGCAGGCATCTTCCTGTCCTCTCTTGTTCCGCAGAATATGCCATATCTGATTTATGTATTTTACGGCGGCATCGCAGGCTTCGGCGTTGGCGCTGCCTACACCTGCACCATCTCGTGTGCACAAAAATGGTGGGCGGATAAGCGCGGGTTTGCCACCGGAGTCATCGTGTGCACCTTCGGCGCATCCACCGTTGTGTTCACCCCCATCGCCAATTATTTGCTTGGTGACGGCGGTTTCGGTGTTAGCGCTACGTTCCGTACATTGGCGCTCATTTTCCTTGTGATCATTCTGATTTTTGGCTGGTTTATCAAAAATCCTACACCGGAATATATGGCAAGTCTGCAAGTCAAGCTGCCGGAATTCTCCAAGCAAAAGCAATATACGCCAATCGAAATGATAAAAACCAAGCAGTATTTCTTCTTGCTGCTGTGCATGATGTTCATTACCCCTGCATATTTCATCATCAACCCTTTGCTCAAAACAATGGGCGCCATGCGTGATCTGCCGGAGGCAGCCGTGTTGGCTGGCGTCATGATTACCGGCGTCGCCTCCGCTTGCGGCCGTCTGACCGCGCCTTGGCTTTCCGATAAAATTGGCAGAAAACAAGTGCTTTTGATGCTCTATATCATCACCATCGCTTGCGTGCTGCTTATGATTTTCGCTCGCAGTTATCTCTTCATCGTGCTCATTGCACTTATTGCGTATGCGTTCGGTGGCAGCGCAGGCGTTTTCCCAACCTTTGTATCGGATTATTTCGGTGCAAAAAATATTGGCGCGAACTACGGCTTCATCATGTTCGGGTTTGCCATATCGGGGCTGCTGTTCCCCGCTGTTTCCAAATTGGTCAGCGTCGAAGGCATTCCCTCCGCACTGTCCTTCATCATTCCTGCGGCAGCATGCGTTGTAGGCATCATCCTCACACTGGCGCTCAAACCGCCGCAACAGCGCTTACAGGTGCAAAGCACAAAATAACTTGCAAAAATCAAGAGCGCCCGCGCGGCGCTCTTTTTTGTCTCCGCGTTACGCCGAAACCTTAGCAAATCCGCTTCCTCAAAGCGTTTGCTACATGATCCTTGCTCCACAGCCAAATAATTATTACAATTATTTCTCGGTACATTCATGAAAATGTCACATTGTCTTCATATTTACCCGCTATCATAAAAACCATCATACAGGGAGGTAAAAACGTATGAACACCATCAAGATTTATGATTCAGACGGAAGTTATGCCCTGAGGGCTTATCGGGAAGTCATAGATATGATTCTGCTCAGACTGGCGGAAGCCATGTTCTGTATGCAGCGGCAGGGCATTGAGGTTCAGCGGTTCAGCTATGTTCAAAACCCCAAAGCATATTATGAAGACCCCGTAATTGCGGATTTGTTGGAATCCGAAGGCATTGGCGCCTTCCCCGTCACCGTGGTGGATGATGAAATCGTATTGCAAGGACGTTATCCATCCAACGCAGAACTCGCGCAATTCGCGCAGGTGCGCGAAAAATCTCTGCGCATCGAAAACGCATAAACACAAACCATTCCTTCTTTTTCACCCCGTTTGTTTTGGTGTGCAACGTAAAACAAACGGGGTGTTTTTTCCTGCTCTGTATGGTATACTATATTTTATCAAACTGCTTGGTTCAGGCGATGTGGCGCAGCCGTGCATTGCGTCGCATCCTTACAGCCTGTAGCCGGAAAGGACGATTCCTTGAGCTATCAAATCATCCGTGAGGAGCTAAAATTACAGTATCCCGCCTTCGGCATTACGCGCTTGCAAAGCAGCGCTCCAAATACGCAGCGCGCCATCGGATGCGCCTGCCAACTGTTCGATTATCTTGTACAACATCAAAGCGTCACTTTAACGGAACAAAGCATCTCGTGCAAAGGTGCCGCAACCGGTATGGGCTTTGTCGACGGTCTACCCGATATCCCCGGTGGGTTCGGCTATTTTATCGCGCAAGGCAGAGGGGAAGGTTTCCCGCCGGGGGAGCGCATCAAATGTTGTCCTGAAATCGCAGAGCAGATGCTGCTTGCGCAGCCGCAAAATGTGATGAAAGGGTATCAGGCAATTCTGATGGAGGTTTATTCCACAGATACCGCGCCCGAGCTGGTGACACTGCTCGCCACACCGGATCAGCTCAGTGGTCTGCTGCATCTGTTTTACTTTCGCAGTGCAGATTATGATCGTGTTATCGTACCCATTTGCTCTGGGTGCGCACAGCTGTTCCGCCTGCCGTTTGGAGAGCTGCGCAAGGAGCAACCCAAGGCTGTCATCGGGAATATAGACTTTTTCTCACGTCCCTTTCTTGATCAAAACTTATTCACCTTCACAGTAACCGGCACTGCGTTCGCACAAATGTGCGAGGATGCGCCACATTGCTGTTTCTTTTCACCGGCATGGAACGGCGTTAAAAAGCGCCTTCAACATAAAAATCAGACATAAAGGAGAAGGAACATGAAAAGAATATTGCTATCACTCTTATGCCTTTGCGTTGCGATTGTCGCAGTTTCCTGCGCACAGCCCACGATGCAAAGCTCCCCACAAACCTATCAAAACCTGTTGACTGCCAACGCAGGGGAAACAAACGCGGCAAACAAATACAGTATCTTTGCTCCCATTGCGGCTACTGAAGGCAATGTTAATGCTTACAAGCTGTTTACCGCAGCACAAGAAGCGGAAACCATCCATGCAACCAAGCAGCTTGCCATCGCAAACGAGATGCAGCCCACGCAAGGCGCTGTGGCGGATGAAGTCACACCGGGTGATACCGCGCAAAATCTGCAAACCGCTTTAGAAGGTGAAACCTATGAATACACACAAATGTATCCGCCCTTCTACGACACTGCCATAGCAGAAAGCAATCGCCCCGCAGAAAAAATATTCAAATACGCAATGAAGGCGGAAACTCAGCATGCCGTTCTGTTTGATGACCTGCTCAATAATCCCTCACAGACAGAAACAACCTACTACCTCTGTCCGGTCTGCGGCAACATTGAGAAAGGCAATGCGCCTATGTTCTGCTCTGTCTGCGGCAGTCCCGGCTTCACCTTTCAGGCATTTTAATTTATAGTCAATAAAAAAACAGGCAACAGCCTGTTTTTTTATTCCTTTGTTATCCGATGCTCAAACTTCATCGTGTGCCGGTCGGTCCACTCGCAGTCTTTTTTCCAGTCTTGGGCGGCTCCATTGCCATCGGTAATGTTACTGCAAAGGTGCTGCCCTGCCCCGGCTCGCTGGACACCTCGATCTCGCCGCCGTGCAGCTCCACAATTTTCTTTGCAATAGACAGCCCCAATCCTGTTCCGGCGCTTGCTCTGGATGCGTCCGCCTTATAAAAGCGATTGAATATCTGCGCCTTGACTTCCTCCGTCATGCCTTCGCCATGGTCTTGGATTTCCACGCGAATCCTGTCATCCCGCTTGAGCAGTCTCACCTCCAGCGGAGCGCCTTCTGCAGAGTGTTTAACCGCGTTAGACAGCAAATTCAGCCAGACCTGCACCATTAACTCCGGATCGCCAAAGAACACACACGGCTCTAAATCGCAATCCAGCTCCAGCCGCCTCGCTTCCCATTGCGGTTGCAGCAGCACCACAGCGTTGCGGAGCTGTTCATCCAGCTCATATTGTTCCTTACGCTTGCCAATCACTTCATAGTCCAGTTCTGACAGCTTTAGCATATTCGTGGATAGTTTGGAAAGCCGCTCGCTCTCCTCTAGGATAATCGCAGCATACTCTCTGCGGGACTCATCGTCTAAATCTTCCTGCATGAGCAGTTTTGCAAACCCGCGCATCGCCGTCAGGGGAGTCTTAAACTCGTGCGAAACATTGCTCACAAAGTCCTTGTGTAAATATTCATTCGTGGAAAGTTCCCGCACCATCAGATTAAAGTTGCGCGTCATCTCGGCAATCTCATCACACCCGCGTTCCTGAATCTGTATGGAAAAATCTCCGCGCGCCACCAGCTTAGAAGCCTCTGAAATGCGCCTGATTGGCCGCATAAACCACACCGTTATAAATGCCATCAGCGCCACGCCGATCAGCAAAGGCACAATCACAACGTAAATCTGCAAGCTCAAAAAGATGCCCAGAGTGCCTTCTTTCAAATTCGGCTTGATCCAGATAAAATGGTCACCCATTTTCATGACCGCGCCCATTTTCCCACGTTCAAACGGATCAAAGTATTGCACCAATTCGCCTCGATCCAGCGCGGCAATTTGCTCCGGCGCAAGCGGCGAATCTAAAATTTTTAAATCCGGAATCACTTCCTCCGTCAAGTTTACGTCACCCAAATACGCCAGTGCATCTTCCAGCGCCACATCTTCGTGGTTGACCAGATCATTCAGCTGCTGTGCCTTTTGCTTGAAGCTCTTGAGCGTAATTTCGCGCATATCCTCAAATTTCGACATATTCAAAAACGTCGCCGGAATCAAGATAGAAACCAACAGCGACGCAATACAAAAACATAACATTCGGGTATAAACCGAAAAGAATACCTTTTTTCTCATTTCTTGACTGCCTTATATCCCACACCGCGCACTGTCACGATTTCAAAGTCCTGGCTGTGTTCAAACTTCTCGCGCAGGCGCTTGATGTGCACGTCTACCGTACGCTCGTCACTGTCCGCATCATATCCCCAAATCTCATCCAAAATCTGCATTCGCGTGTATAAATGGTTGAGATTCGAGATCAGCAAAAACAGTAACTGAAACTCTTTTTTGGGCAGATGTATGTTCTCCTCACTCACTCGCACCAGAAATTGATCGTAGTCGATTTCCGTACTACCAAGTATAATACACTTCTCGTTGGCGCTCTTGGCACGGCGCAGCAGCGCGCTTACACGCATCAGCATCTCGTCCATATCTGCCGGCTTCACCATATAGTCATCGATGCCCAGTTCGTAGCCGCGCTTTTTATCGTCAATGGTTTCCTTTGCCGTGACCATCAGTACGGGAAAGGTATACCCTGCATCACGCAAATGCTGCACCAGTTCATACCCGTCCATTTCCGGCATCATCACATCCGTCACCAGCAGGTCGATGTGCGTGCTTCCTACAATTTCCAATGCCTGCGCACCGTTCTCGCATTCATGCACCGAGTAGTTTTCTCCGCGTAGATAAACACGCATCAACTTTCTAATGTTTGCTTCATCTTCACAAATCAAAATCTGGAACATATCACTTCATCCTATCTTTTCTATGCGGTGTGAAAGGGGCGGTATGCCACAATTTTGCTATGTCAAAACATCCGGCACTGCGACTTATACGCCCTCTGCTTCCACATATTCTAGCATCAGAATATGAATCTTCAATGAAATAACTATAAACAGTACATGTCAGCCAAACCGCATTTTTTAAAAAAATATAGTTTTAATCCGAAAATGGCGTTATTTGTAAAGCTGTGCCAGCGATCTTAGCTTGCCGAGTTCCGCTTCATTGTTGCGCAGATCACCTTCTTCAAATGCGCAGATATTATGCACAAACATCAATTTCCAACCAAGATATGCACTAATACATGCAAATTGTTCGGACATAATACGGTATTGCGCCGCATCCACTTCATCCTCGCCTATAAAAATGCAGATCGCCTTCTTTTGTGTCTGCTGTAATTGCGCAGCGCGAGAATAGAATTTATCTAAGATACATTTCATCTGCGCGGTTACGCCCCACCAGTATACCGGCGATGCAAACACGATCAGATCCGCTTGCTCTACACGCTCGATCACACGCGCGCTGTCGTCCTTCTGCACGCATTTCCCCGCGCGCTTGCATCCGTCGCAGTTGGTGCATGGCCCCACCTGAACCTCCGCCACCGAGATCACCTCATGGTGTGCATCCGGTAAAAATTCTTGGATGCCGTCTGCAAATGCCTTTATTGCGGTAGACGTGTTCCCCGCCTTGCGGGGGCTTCCATTTAAAATCACAATGTTCATATTCCGCTCTCCTCGTTCTTTTAATGTTTCCAGTTAAAAAATACTCGCGCAGCTTGGTATTTCTTACAGCCGCCGGGTGAAAACGAACAGGCTGCTGCCGAAACAGAGCGCACCCGGCAAGATCGAATCACGCTCGATCCTTGCCTGCGGGCAAGCGCTGTACCTGCTTTCGCAACAGCCTGAAGCTGTTTTCTTATGGCGTTGTGGTCTCTTCCTCCGTCGGTTCCGGGGTCGGTTGCGGCGTCGGCGTTGCAGTCGGACCATCCGTCATACTGCCTACATCCAAAATCATGCCGCCGCTTTCCCCTGCAAGAACCTTGGGCAACATCCCATCCCAACGGTTCCATTTGATGTATTCGATGTACTCCGGCGACGTTTTCAGCGTTTCCTGAATCAGTTTGATGGAATCCGCCTCCGCCTGTGCCTGCGTCACTTTCTGCTTCGCCTCCACTTCAATCCGGACCAGATCCTGTTCCGCTTTCAGCGCGTTTTGCTGTGCAGTCTGCTTTGCCTCTACCGCCTTGCTGAATTCGGGTGAAAACTGAAAGTCAACAATGTTCAGCAATTCCAGGTTGATTCCATAGGGCGCCAGCTTTTCCGCCAGCATTTCTTTCACCTTATCGCTGACACTGGAACGTTTGGTAATCAGTTCCTCTGCGGTAAACTGCGCACAAACTGCCTTCATAACCTCCGGAATCGCAGGCATGATGATAACAGACTCATAGTTTGGACCGATATTTTTATACAGCGACGCGGACGATGCATTGCTCACGCGGTAGTTGACTGCCACGCTGTATGTCACTTCCTGCAAATCGCGCGATGCTGCGCTGCCGTCCAGCTCCACCTTCTTGGTGCGGTTGTCCACTTGCACAATTTCCTGTACAAACGGTGCCTTCGCATGGAACCCCTCCGCCAGAACATTCTCGTTCACTGCGCCCAACGTAACGGATACGCCCGAGCATCCCGGCTGTACCACGGCAAAGCACTGCGAGGCAATCAAGATCACCACCAACACGATCACCACTGCAAGCACGATTTTTTTGGTATGTTGCTTCATTCAAATTCTCCTTTATCCTTCATTCGATACTGTTCACTGATACTTTTCCACAATCAGCATAGCGTAAAAAGCAGGGCGCGTCAATGCCATTCGAATGTACTATAAAAAAATCCTCTCACCCACCGTAGCAGTCAAGAGGATTTTATCCGCCAACATCATACTTCTTTTTTGCAGGGACGATGCCGGCGAAACTCAATGACGTTTAATCAAATGTGCGGATACACTTCCCCCGTCTGCGCGTCCATCACTGCAATGGTTTGGATTCCCGGCATTTCCGCCAAATTCTGCCCTTGACGGTATCCATAAAACACCCACATGGGAATCGCTTGCTCTTTTCTCTGATCACCACTGTTTATGCATATATATTCCAATTTAATGCGATTCACGAGTATATTTTGTATAATATTTGCATTTTCTTTGCTTAGCATGGGCGCTTTCATTGGCTGCATGTCCACCTGCCGCAACACCTGTCCGCCATTCTGCTTGATGGCATCGGGCGACATCCAGTCGCGCTCCACCCCCGCGTAATTCTGGTTTACTTCAAAGGCTCGAGCCGATGCGGCGCTCCACTCTCCCAGTGTAAGGGAAAGCTTTTCGATCGTCTCCTGATTGAGCGGCACAATATGATCAATTTGCTCTGCGGGCGTAAACCCCAACGGCATCCCCACAGTCAGGGATTCCACGCCGTTCTTACTTACGGAGACAGACACATAATCGGTCTCCAAGCCTTTGACCGGCAGCGATGCAGGCATCATAAATGAGAAATCGTACATAGCAATTTTTCTGTCCGGGTGGTTTTTCCCGTATTCTGAATTGTCCACATATTCTGCATACGTGACACCATCCATGCTGTAATTGCTATACCCTAAATCCGTCATCACACCTTGCGCCACTTCCAGTGCTTGATTGGATGATAGCCCCACCTCCACCGTACCCTGCGGGATCTCGTCGGAAAGTTTCGTTGGGAGCGATAGCGACTGGTAACCCAAGAAAACCGCACCCAGCCCCTCATGATACTCAATCATGCCAACCCGACTTCCCCACAATCCGTTCATTGCGATTGGCAGATATTCTGTCACTGCAATAAAGGCATCTTTGCCATTTTCCAATGTTGTGCGTCCGTATGCCGACGTTTGCTCTGTCACTCGATCTTCCAGCCCCGCATCCTTGAGTTTCTTGCGGTTTTCCGGCGTATCCGGCGCGATGCCCACTTCGTCTAATTCAGTCATCCCAAGTTGTCTCAAACGCAGCATTTCCTCCTCTGTGGCATAATCCAGCATCAGTGTCCGCTGCAACGTTCCATCCGCCGGATTCCCCTCACGATCCACCAGCGGCGCATCCCCCAAAAAGTATGCGCGCACCTTGTCAAATTGCTCCTGCGTGATGCCAAAGTCCTGCACATCATATGTCGTCATGGATTCCATCTGCTTAGGCGCGATCACTGCTGCGTCAAAGTCCACTTGCGTCGTCGTGCCGTCCGCATTTTGCACCACCACGCCTGTCTGCACCTGCTCCATTGCGTCAATTTCGATGACCGGCGGCTTGGTTGGGGTGGGCGCAGCGCTGGGCGTCGGCTGCTCACTTGCAACCTGCGACGCTGTTGCCAGCGGCACGCGATCCGCATCGCCCGTCTGACATCCGCTCAAAACAGGGATTGCAAAGGCAATGCACAGTAATACCACAAACCACTTGATTGCGCCGTCCATGCCCTCTTGCTGTCTTTTCCCGTTAAACTTTTGCTCCATATTTTCCCCTTTCTTCCCCCTGATCACTTTTTTTACTTTACTAAAACATCGGGTAAACTGCGCCTGTCCGCGCGTCCACCATAGCCAAGCTGGTGGAGAACACCTCAATATCCCTCCCAACTACATTGCTTCCCGGATATCCCTCCACAGCCCATACCGGTATCAAAATCTCATCTTTAGATGTTGTTGGATTCTCGCGCGTACGGATGTACCGTAACTCGATTTTGTCTACAACAGGATATGCACTCAATTCGTCCAATGCCCCGTCCGCTGCGCCCATCGCTCCTGCCGCATCTGCGGCTGGTTGTACCGCTTGCACCGCACTACCCGCATTCTTGACCAGTTCAGGACCGATCCACTGCACTGGCATCAATTCAGGATATAACGCGACTTCGTTTGGAACCGGGTTGTTGCTGTAATTCGCGCCCAGCACCAGTGCCACGTCTTCTAACATTTCCTGCGTCATAGGCAAAATATCTTGCTCGTCGCGCGGCTCACAGTCCGCGATGTTATATGCTTCAAATCGTTCCACACCATCTCTGCCTACTGCAATTTGAATCAAGTTTATCATGTTGGAACTCACCCCGTTTGGTAGCGGCTTGATAAACTGAAATGCATAAGCAGCCTGCTTGCCATCCAAATATTTCTTTGCGTAGGCAGAATTATCCGCACTCTGCGTATAGTGTACGCTTTCCATTTCAAATCCCGCATACCCCAAATCCTGCATCGCTTGTTGCGCGATTTTCAGCGCCTGATTTGAGGAAATTCCGATGTTCGCTTGTTCCACCCCATACGGCACTTGGTCGGAGAGCGTTGTGGCAATAGTCAAGAATTGATCGTCATTTCCACTCCCTCCGGCATTATCATAGTATTGAATGATTGCTTGCCGCAGCCTCCCGAACCCCGCACCCATTGCCGGATCAGTATCTTCAATGCGCAGGACGGATTCCTTACTGTTTTCGTGCCTCACATGCGCCGATTTTCTTGTTTCAATGCAGATATAGCCACCCAGCCCCAATGCTTCAATCTTCTTAACGTTTTCATGAGTATTTTCGATGTAATGGCTCTCGCTATCCCGCAAGTCACCCAACATCTGCAAACGTTCCTCATTCATGTTTTCCATATGTATTTTGCTGATATTGTCGTCCATCAGATTTTCACCCAAGTCCTCCAGCTCCGCATTTCCCCAAAAATACGTCCGAAACCTGTCAAATCCCTCCTGCGCCGCCCCCTGCATCTGCACCGTATAGGTCGGCAGCGATGTAATTTTCTCCGGCACAATCACCTTGGCGTCAAAGGTGATCGGCACAATGCTTCCGTCCTTATGCCGTACCTCTATGGTCTGCTGCACCCGCTCCGGCGCGTCAATTTCCAAATACTGCGGCCCACTCGGCTGCGGCGCGGCGCTCACAATCGGCGGCGCGCTCTCCACCATCTTAGTCGCCACTTCCGTCACTTGCTCCACCGCCGGTTGGCATGCCGTCGTGAAGAACAACGCAAACATCGCCACACACACCAGCATCGCCACAAATTTCATCGCCGCCTTAGTCTTTTTGATGGAGAATATCCCGCGAATCCGCTTTTCCGCATCATCACGCAGCCCGCAGAACGCCACCCCCACGTTCTCTAAATCGCGGCTGAACAAGTTTAAGATCATCTCCGCATACCGCTTTTTGGTCGGCTTGTCCATCTCCTTGGTCACCCGCGCGTCGCACGCCGTTTCCATGTCCCGCCGCATCTGGTTTTGTGCCACCCACACCACCGGATGAAACCAGTACACACATTTGAGGACGCACCACACCAAAGCAATCAAGTGATCCCCGCGCTTATAGTGCGTCATCTCGTGACACAGCGCAAATTCTATCTCTTGATCTTCTTCTTGTAATAATTCGTAAGGCAGTATGATTTTCGGACACAGCGATACCGTCAGCGCAGGAGATTCAAGTCCATATCCTACCATAATTTTGATCTCACGGCGGATGCCCGCTTTCGCCTTGCACCGTTTGACCAGCCCGTCATATTCTGCCGTCAGCACCGTGGCTTGCCGCAGCCGTTCCCGAATGCGCAACGCGCCCGCAATCTGTATCACCGCCACTGCGCCCATGCCCATGCCCCACAAGAACAGCAGCAAATCCGCAAATGTGACCGTAAATGGCAATCCCCACCCCGCTTTTGGCTCCTCCGGCTGGCTAATGGCACTTTCGCCCGATTCCGGCAAAGAGGTGATGGTTACAGGATGCTTTGCCGATTCTTCAAACATCGGCACGTCCAGCAACGCATTCGCAGTCTGCTTCACTTGCACCGCCGCGCTCTGCGGCACCGTAAACAGCCGCGCTTCCACCGGTACCACCCCCGGAATGCACAGCCGCGCCACCAGCAACAGCCACAGCGCGCAGCGCAGCAGCGGCGACATCTTCTTCCCAAACAACGCTTGGAACAGCACAATCACCAGCCACACCAGAGTCGAATATATTGTTATTTGCAGTAAATTTGCTAAAATATTCATATTAATTCCCCATTTTCTATTTTATGCAAAATATTGCATCCCTCATCACAAATGTCTAATCCGTTAAATCATCGGGAAGACTGCTCCTGTCCCGGCATCCACACGCGCCACCAAATAATCGATACCTGACATCACCGTCAAGCCCGGCGTTCCGGGTAAACCGTACATCTCCCAAACGGGTATGATGATTTCCTCAAATGCTCCCCCTATCTTGGCGCGTATAGTTGCATATTCCAGTTCAATTTTTTGAATAATCGGATGATCACTTTGTTGCTTCAGCTCGGAGCGGTCTACCACTTGCGCACTATCTGTCGGCTCCACAGTTGTAGTTGGCATGGATTCCGGCTCTGCAACGGAAATAACCGCGCTTCCGGTTTGCCGCAATTCCTCCGGCGTTTTCCATATGCGATTTTGAAAATAATTTCCTTGCTCTTTTGCCCGCGTAGTCCAATCGCCTAAAGAAACAGCAACATTTTCTAACGTCTCCGCATTGATGGGAACTGCCTCAGCATACTCCTCCATCACTGTCACGTCAGCAGGGTTCGTCACTATCAAGGAACGAATCCCTTGCTCGTCCACATCGACAATAATCCGGTTAATGGACGACACCATACCGTTAGGCAACGGTTTTATCAATTCAATCTCGTAGCCCACCTGCTCCGCCTTGGGGTTCTGCTCATTCGCTTGTGACATATCCGCATACTCCACATGGTATACCGCTTGCAATTCAAACCCTTCATATCCCAGGTCTTGCACTGTTTTCTGTGCAAGCTGCACCGCTTCTTCCGTCGTTTGTGTTGAGGTAATGGTGTTCCCTTCTATTTTCCCCGATGGTGGAATCAAGATACGCATACACTCAAATTGTTCCTGTAAACCCGTCCGGCCATAGTTCAAAATCATGCTTCGCAACTCATATTTGTTTTCTGTTGTTTTCAAGGGGTCGTAGGAATTAACCATAAGCGATGCACCATACTTCAAAACATCGCCATTTTCATTCACCTGCTTCTCCACAAAACCTGAAAATTCAGAGTGGTCCGCCAAATAGTCTCCCAATCCTGCATCTTCCAGCATCTTCCGGTTTTCCGGCGTTTTTTCGAAAACGCGCACTCCGCCTGTTGTTTTTTCCAAAAGCGCGTCGTTACCACCTGTCACATAAATCAGATGTTTTATCTTTGGCTCTTGGATGGGGTTTCCGTCCCAATCGAGGATGACTTCTCCCTTCATAAAATAGTCGAGCATTTTGTCAATCTGTTCCTGCTTTACTTCCTGTATCTTTAACTGGTAAACCGGCAATGAATTCAGACGTTCGGGAGCAACCACCGCTGCATCAACGTCCACATCCAGCATGCTCTCATCTACATTTTGCACCATCATCAAGCGCTGCACCCGCTCCGGCGCGTCAATTTCCAAATACTGCGGCTCGCTCGGCTGCGGTGCGGCGCTCACAATCGGCGGCGCGCTCTCCACCATCTTAGTCGCCACTTCCGTCACTTGCTCCACCGCCGGTTGGCATGCCGTCGTGAAGAACAACGCAAACATCGCCACACACACCAGCATCGCCACAAATTTCATCGCCGCCTTAGTCTTTTTGATGGAGAATATCCCGCGAATCCGCTTTTCCGCATCATCACGCAGCCCGCAGAACGCCACCCCCACGTTCTCTAAATCGCGGCTGAACAAGTTTAAGATCATCTCCGCATACCGCTTTTTGGTCGGCTTGTCCATCTCCTTGGTCACCCGCGCGTCGCACGCCGTTTCCATGTCCCGCCGCATCTGGTTTTGTGCCACCCACACCACCGGATGAAACCAGTACACACATTTGAGGACGCACCACACCAAAGCAATCAAGTGATCCCCGCGCTTATAGTGCGTCATCTCGTGACACAGCGCAAATTCTATCTCTTGATCTTCTTCTTGTAATAATTCGTAAGGCAGTATGATTTTCGGACACAGCGATACCGTCAGCGCAGGAGATTCAAGTCCAT
Source organism: uncultured Christensenellaceae bacterium (assembly GCA_964454685.1). Taxonomy (GTDB): domain Bacteria; phylum Bacillota; class Clostridia; order Christensenellales; family Christensenellaceae; genus CAYVTZ01. The sequence continues at coordinate 18,319 of CAYVTZ010000025.1, read as the reverse complement.
ATCCTACCATAATTTTGATCTCACGGCGGATGCCCGCTTTCGCCTTGCACCGTTTGACCAGCCCGTCATATTCTGCCGTCAGCACCGTGGCTTGCCGCAGCCGTTCCCGAATGCGCAACGCGCCCGCAATCTGTATCACCGCCACTGCGCCCATGCCCATGCCCCACAAGAACAGCAGCAAATCCGCAAATGTGACCGTAAATGGCAATCCCCACCCCGCTTTTGGCTCCTCCGGCTGGCTAATGGCACTTTCGCCCGATTCCGGCAAAGAGGTGATGGTTACAGGATGCTTTGCCGATTCTTCAAACATCGGCACGTCCAGCAACGCATTCGCAGTCTGCTTCACTTGCACCGCCGCGCTCTGCGGCACCGTAAACAGCCGCGCTTCCACCGGTACCACCCCCGGAATGCACAGCCGCGCCACCAGCAACAGCCACAGCGCGCAGCGCAGCAGCGGCGACATCTTCTTCCCAAACAACGCTTGGAACAGCACAATCACCAGCCACACCAGAGTCGAATATATTGTTATTTGCAGTAAATTTGCTAAAATATTCATATTAATTCCCCACTCTGCAATTTTTATTCATAATTCTAAACAAATTTTAGTCGTTTTCTGCGGCAAGTGTGTTAAGCAAGTCTCTCAGTTCGTCCCGATCGTGGCGCGATAGTCCTCCCTCTCGAATCATGCACACCAGCAGATCCTTTGCCGCCGCTTCATCCATTTTGCTCATAATGCTGCGGCTTTCTTCGTGAATACACGCCTCCTTTGGCACAATGGCATAGTAAAATTTGTCCCGACCGCGCGCCTCAAAGGAGACAAAGCCCTTCTCACAAAGTTTGTTCAAATAGGTTGCGTAGGTGCGATAGTTCCATTCCATTTTCCCGCGCATTGTGCGGATGACTTCTGAAAGTGTTTGCGGCTCTCTGCCCCATAGCGCGCTCATCACAGCCCATTCCGCAGGTGTTAAGCTACCTCTCATGACGATTCCCTCCATCTTAGGATTCATTGTTTAACCTTATGACTATAAATATAATCCTAAGACTATATGTTTGTCAACCATTAAATTCCCTCTGCACCAATAATATTCATTAGCAACGAGATTTCATGCGAGAAATTCCGGCGTTTGCCATGGTTTATTCCGGCAAAAACAACACTTTTTCGTTGTAAATACAACTGAAACCGTGCGCTTGCTGCGTTACAATGTCTGTAAAAGCAACTCATGGGTGCCCGTCGGGCGTTTTGTAACTGCATCATGTCAATGCTCCATGCGTCCACATCGCATCTCTGCAAAGAAAGGGAATTGAAATGGGCTACATCTTAAGCAAGAACCGCATGAATGATATTTTGCATGACTGGATGTCAAGTGCAGTCATTTTTGCGCCGGTGAGGCATCCCGGCCAAAGTGAATTTTCCGGTCAAGACTGCATTCGTTATGCCAACATTCAGACTCTCGATGAGATTGAGTTTGAGGAAAAATCTTCCTTCTCCTTTAAGGAAGCATTTCTCCCCCTCTGCGAAACGCTGTTTTTCTTCACTGAGGACAGCGTGAAGGAGGCGGATTACGTCGCTCAGGAAACCATCATTTTCCTCAGGAGCTGCGATTTACACGCACTGCGCCGCATGGATGAAATCTATCTGCACAATGGCGAGCCGGACTACTATTATGCCCGCCGCCGCGCAAATACACGCTTTATTCTGATGGGGTGCAGCGCTCCCTTTCGCAACTGCTTCTGCGTCGATATGAATACCAATCGCTCCTCTGATTACGATGCTTATCTCAAGGTTACGCCGGATGGTGTGCTCGTTGACAACAAGCTTTCTGCGTGGAATGCCGCATTTCAGCTCGCCTCTCTGGAAGAGCGGGAAGTCGTTCCGGATTCTGTAACGCAAACAGCAGTACAGGTGCAGATTCCGCCGTCTGTTTCTCCCGAAATGTTTCGCGCTGAATTGTGGAACGAGTATGACGCCCGTTGTATTAACTGTGGACGCTGCAATTTCTCCTGCCCCACCTGTACCTGCTTTACCATGCAGGATATCAGCTACACAGACAACGGCAAAGCAGGCGAACGTCGTCGGGTGCATGCCTCCTGTGTGGTAGACGGATTTGCGGATGTTGCAGGCGGCGGCAGCTATCGTCAGGTTAACGGACAACGCATGCGGTTCAAAGTGCTGCACAAAGTCTACGACTACGCAAAGCGATTCGGCTACCATATGTGTGTCGGCTGCGGGCGTTGTGATGATGTCTGTCCCGAATATATTTCTTTTTCGCACTGTATCAATCGCTTGACAGCTGAGGAGGCGCGTCATGGCAAATAATGAATATATTCCGTTTTCCTCCCGCGTACTTCAAGTAACGCGCCACACCGATATTGAATATACGTTCCGTATGGAATATCACGGGGATGTCAAGCCCGGACAGTTCTTCGAGGTTTCGCTCCCCAAATATGGCGAAGCCCCCATCTCTGTCAGTGGAATCAGCCTAGGCACGGTTGACTTTACCATCCGGCGCGTAGGCAAAGTAACGGATGAGATTTTCGAGCATTACGAAGGAAGCACCCTTTTTTTGCGCGGGCCATACGGCAACGGTTTTGAAATCTCTGATTATGCAGGCAAGGAGCTGGTTGTCATCGCAGGCGGCACCGGTCTTTCCCCCGTTCGAGCAGTGGTCGATCATTTCGCGCATCATCCCGGCGAATTGCGTAGCATGACGCTTGTCGCGGGTTTCAAAACCCCTGCGGACATCCTGTTCTTAGAGGATTTCGGGCGCTGGAAACAATCCATGGATGTGATTTTGACGGTCGATTGCGCCGACGGCGATGTGTCGTGCAACATCGGTCTGGTAACAGAGTTCATTCCGCAGCTGCACATACAAGACAAGCAGGATGCCGTCGCCATCGTGGTAGGGCCTCATATAATGATGCACTTCTCCACCAAAGGTCTGCTGGAAGCAGGATTTTGTGAGGAAAACATCTGGGTTTCCTTTGAGCGTAAAATGTGCTGCGGCATCGGCAAATGCGGGCATTGCAAAATCGACGACACATACGTGTGTCTGGATGGACCCGTGTTTCCCTATACCAAAGGCAAAACGTTGATCGATTGAGAGGTGCAATCATGGATATGCAAGTCAAACAATTAAAAAAGAACGCATTTCGCGTCACCAAGAAACGATATTTAACCGCCTCGCGCATCCGCGTACCCGGCGGGCATCTGGATGCAAAGTTGCTTGGTCAACTTGCCGCAATCGCACAGCAGTATGGCAATGGCACTTTGCATCTCACCAGCCGACAGGGCTTTGAAATCCCCGATATCCCGTTTGAAGATATCGCAAAGGTCAATGCGCTGCTCCAGCCGCTGATTGAAGGCATGGGCATCAATCACGATGCCACCGGCAACGGATACCCTGCTTCGGGTACACGAAACATCACGGCTTGCATCGGCAACCGCGTTTGTCCTTATGCCTGTTATGATACCACCGCGCTCGCACAGCGGTTAGAACACGCCGTGTTCCCCAACGATCTGCATTTTAAAATTGCGCTCACCGGCTGCCCCAACGACTGCGCCAAAGTGCGTATGCACGACTTTGGCATAATGGGTATGACCATGCCGCAATACGATTCAGAGCGCTGCGTAAGCTGCGGCGCGTGCGTGAAAGCATGCCGCAACAAATCTGTTGAAGCGCTTTCGGCGGTAAACTATAAGGTGCAGCGAAGCCATGAAAAATGTATCGGCTGCGGAGAATGCGTCATCAACTGCCCGACTCGCGCATGGACGCGCAGCCGCGAGCAATATTACCGTCTGACTTTGATGGGGCGCACAGGCAAAAAAAATCCGCGCATGGGCGAGGATTTCATCAAGTGGGCAGATGAGCCCGCCATCCTGGCGATCATCCTCAACACCTATCGCTTTGTAAAAAAGTATATCAACCCCGCCGCCCCCGGCGGCAAAGAACACATTGGCTATATCATTGACCGCACCGGATTTACAGAATGGAAAAAATGGGCGCTACTCGACGTCACACTTCCGCAGTATGCCAAAGTGCGCGAAGTCGTCTATTGGAGTGGCAAACATTACTCCGAATGATGCACTGCGCATTAAGCAAAGTAAACGATCAAACGCCAACTCATTCTTGCAGCAGACATGCCACACACTGCCGCAGGTTCTTTCTTAAATTCCTGCTGCAAACGCCGGTTGCCGCAGGAATTTTGTTTTGCAATCGTTATGCTCTGGCAATCTCCAGCGCCACTTGCATCATGTCCGTAAAAGTGCGCTCGCACTCGTCTGCCGTGGAAAATTCGCCGGCAAGCGGACAATCCGAAACCGTGCAAATGGTCAGCGCCTTTTTGCCAAAACGCGCCGCATTCGCATAAAGACCCGCACTTTCCATCTCCACCGCCAAAACGCCCATTTTGCGCCATTCCGCAAGGCTCTGCGCATCATCATAGAAGAAGTCCGAGCAATACATATTCCCAACTTTGTAATTCAGTCCCATTTCCGCACATTTTGCCGCAGCATCACGCAACAGCTCAAAATCCGCAATAGGCGCAAATGTGCCTGGCAGCCGAAACTGCATCAAAAAATTTGTGATCGTGCAGGACGCCTGAGCAATCACAACGTCACGGATATGCAGATCGGGATGAATCCCGCCGCAGGTGCCCACACGGATGATGTTCTCCACATCATAAAAATTATATAAGTCGTGCGAGTAAATCCCCATCGACGGCACGCCCATGCCGCTTGCCATCGTCGTAACTCGCTTTCCCTGATACGTTCCCGTGTATGCCGGAATCCCGCGAATATCGCTTACCTGCTCCACATTCTCAAGGAATGTATCCGCAATAAATTTTGCGCGCTTCGGGTCACCGGGCATAATCACCGTCTTTGCGATCTGACCACTTTCCGCTCCAATAAATAATGACATCCGTATCTTACCATCCTTTGCTGATTTCTAGTCCGTTTTACGGCAACTCACGATGCCGTCCATAGCAGCAGTATACCATAATTTTCAGTCGGCTTCAAAACTTTTCGCACTCCTCCGCCTGTGCCATTTTATTTGTCATACCCCTATCTTAGTTGTCTCAAAGCTAAAAATAAGCGTATTACATTAAGTAATACGCTTTTGTTTTCCTTGACACAAAGCCATTTTATGGCATTCTTGCTATACCTTGATTAGTGGCTGATCTGCTCCGCCACCACACTGCCATGTGCATAGATTTCACGCAATTTCGGCTTCTCAATCTTGCCCGTGGGGTTACGCGGCACCTCAGCAAACACGATTTTCCGCGGTCTTTTGTATCGCGGTAGCGCATGACAAAATTCGTTGACTTCTTCCTCACTCAACGTCATGCCCGGTTTCACCTCGATCACAGCCAGCGCAATTTCCCCCAGCCGCGCATCTGCAACACCAATCACCGCGACATCCTTAATGGCATTGTGCCCTCTCAAAAAATCTTCAATCTGAACCGGATAAATGTTTTCTCCGCCGGAGATAATCACATCCTTTTTGCGATCCACAAGGAAGATAAAACCATCGTCATCCTGACGCGCCATGTCACCCGTGTGCAACCATCCGTTTTTAAGCACCGCGTCCGTCGCTTCCTTATCATTCAGGTAGCACTTCATCACGCCCTTGCCCTTCACGCACAGCTCGCCTACATCGCCCTGCTTTACCACCTCACCGTTTTCATCCACGATCTTCACTTCCCAACCATATCCCGGCACGCCGATCGCGCCAACCTTGTGGATGTTCTCCACGCCCAAATGTACACATCCGGGGCCAATCGACTCGGAAAGCCCATAGTTCGTGTCGTATTGATGATGCGGGAAATATTCTTTCCATCTGCGCACCAAGCTTGGCGGCACAGGTTGTGCGCCAATGTGCATCAAACGCAGTTGATCCAACTGATAGTTCTCTAATTCAATGTCTCCGCGATCAATCGCGTCCAGAATGTCCTGCGCCCACGGCACCAGCAGCCAGACAATGGTTGCCTGCTCATCCGAAATCGCTTTCACAATCCATTCCGGCTTCGCTCCACGCAAAAGCACCGCCTTTCCGCCCACCAAAAAGCTGCCAAACCAGTGCATCTTCGCACCCGTATGATACAGCGGCGGAATGCACAAGAAGTTATCCTCACGCGTCTGCCCGTGATGGTTCTGCTCTGTCGCGCAGGATGCCATCAGGTTCGCATGATCATGCAAAATCGCCTTGGGAAATCCGGTCGTGCCGGAGGAAAAATAAATCGCCGCGTCGTCCTCATCCGCTAAAACAATGTCCGGCGCATCGGTGCATTGCACAGACATCTGCTCGTCATAATCGTGATAGCTGTCCGCAAACGCCGGACAATCTTGCCCCACAAAAAACAAGTCCTTCATATGCGGAATCTGATCGTAAATCAATTCCACACGCCCGACAAATTCAGGACCAAACACCAGCGCGTCCGATTGCGAAAGCCGCAGGCAGTACTCAATCTCATCTGCTGTATAGCGAAAGTTCAGCGGCACGGCAAGCGCACCCGTCCTCAAAATTCCAAAATAAATAGGCAGCCATTCCAAGCAGTTCATGAGCAGCACCGCAACGCGGTCGCCCTTCTTAATCCCTTTGCTCATCAATAAATTTGCAAAACGATTCGCCGAATCGTCAAATTCTCTCCACGACATCTCTCTGCGATGCCGTCCATACGCTTTCGGCTCCACCAGCTCATAATCGCGCCAAGTCACTCCACGCTTATGATCCAGTTCGGGGTTCAACTCCACCAAAGCGGTATCGTCTCCGTATTGCTGCGCATTGCGCGTCAAAATTTCAGTAATCGGCATGTTAGTTTCTTCCTTATTTCGTAAAAAATTCAACTAGTATTATATCACACTTTACAAATGCCAGACAGTATTTTCGCTTTTTTTTCAAAAAAAGATAGACGGAACATCTTATCATGCGTACAATAAGAAAAGAGCACCGTGTTGCAAGTACGGTCAATTCAGTGAGGAGAAACCAAACATGAAAACAGTCCCTTCCATTCCAGCACAGCAGTTGGAAGAAAGCAAAAAGGATTTTTTAGATCTACTCGGCAAAGTCAAACGCGATGGCATGGATGCGCTCACAGCTTGGTTGTGCGATGAGACCGACTTCTTCATCGCTCCCGCCAGCACAAATAAACATGGCAGCTTTGAGGGCGGATTGTTGCTGCATAGTCTGAATGTCTATAAGCTGCTGAAGAATTTCAGTAAAACGATTCCCAATTTAGGTGAAGAATCGCTTATTGTCGCAGGATTATTGCATGATGTGTGCAAAGTTAATTTTTATATCAAACGCATCCGCAATGTTAAAATCCCCGGAGAAAAACGCTGGGAGGAAGAAGAGAGTTTCGCCATTGAGGATACCTTCCCTATGGGGCACGGCGAAAAGTCACTTTACCTCGTTGCAAAACACATGCGGCTTACAGATGACGAGGCAATGGCAATCCGTTGGCACATGAGCGGCTATGATGATGCCGCGCGCGGCTATGTCGGCGGCATGGCACAGGCTGCTGCGTTCGACCGTTATCCTCTCGCCCCCGCACTCGCCATCGCGGATATGTACGCAACATATTTTGCAACATAATAAAAAAACCGAGCATTTCTGTTAATGTTTGTATATAATGCGCAAAAATCCGCAATTTTTAAATTGCGGATTTTTTCTTTTAACAAACGCATATTTGCCCAAGCAATCGCTTGTGGAAATTCGTTCTGCCGCTTTAAATCTTCCCTTCCTTCACCGCTTCCACAAGACCACCCGACGCGATGATCTCTTGAATAAAAGGCGGGAATGGCTGCGCCGTAAACCGTTTGCCCGTCGTCTCGTCCACAATCTCTCCCGATTCAAAGTCAACGGATACCACGTCCCCCTCCGCAATCGCATTTGCCGCTTCCTCGCATTCCAAAATTGGCAAGCCGATGTTAATTGCATTGCGGTAGAAAATCCGCGCAAAGCTGGACGCAATCACGCAGGAAATCCCCGAAGCCTTGATTGCAATGGGCGCGTGTTCGCGTGACGAACCACATCCAAAGTTACGCGTCGCCACCATAATGTCGCCGTCCTTAACGCGAGTCGCAAAAGTCGTGTCAATGTCCTCCATGCAGTGCGCAGCCAGTTCCGCAGGATCAGAAGTGTTCAAATAGCGCGCAGGGATAATCACATCTGTGTCTATATTATCTCCATATTTAATTACAGTTCCTTTTACATTCATGCTTTTTCTCCTTCAGCCGAGATATTATTGTTTGCTTTCAATATTTTCATATATTGTTAAAATAGCTACATAATATCATACTATTTTTATATATTATGCAAATAACTTGACGCACAATCGCTTACGGTGCAGCAATCTTTCCCGCGATTGCACTTGCCGCCGCTACCTCCGGGCTAGCCAGATACACTTCCGATTCCACGTGCCCCATTCTGCCCACAAAATTGCGGTTTGTCGTTGCCACTGCGCGCTCCCCTTCTGCAAGAATGCCGCAGTGCCCCCCCAAACACGGGCCGCAGGTCGGTGTTGAAACCGCACAGCCGGACTCAATGAAAGTTTTGATTAAGCCCTCCTCCATGGCCTGCAAATAAATTGCCTGTGTTGCGGGAAAAATGATTGTACGCACATGCGGCGCAACATGCTTGCCGCTCAAAATCTTTGCTGCGGCACGCAAGTCGCTGATACGTCCGTTGGTGCAGGACCCAATTACCACTTGATCAATGCGTATGTCCTCTGTAATCTCATCTGTGGTTTTGGTGTTTTCCGGCAGATGCGGGAAGGAAACCGTATGTTTGATCTCAGAAAGGTTCAGCGAAATCACTCGCTCATACACCGCGTCCTCATCCGCACAAAACACTTCATACGGCAACTTGGAATGAGCGTTGATGTATGCCAGCGTTTGCTCATCCACTTCAAAGATGCCATTTTTCGCGCCTGCCTCGATCGCCATATTCGCAATGCAAAAGCGATCATCCATCGTCAGCGAGGCAAGCCCCTCACCGCCAAACTCCATAGACTGGTACAGCGCTCCGTCCACGCCAATCATGCCGATAATGTGCAAAATCACATCTTTTCCGCTTATATTTTCACCTAATGATCCGGAAAGTTCAAAGCGAATTGCCGTCGGCACTTTCAGCCATGTCTTTCCTGTCGCCATGCCACACGCCATGTCCGTAGAGCCTACGCCCGTGGAAAATGCACCCAGTGCGCCGTAGGTGCAAGTGTGCGAATCAGCGCCAATCACCACATTTCCTGCGGTCACCAACCCTTTTTCAGGCAGCAGGGCATGCTCGATACCCATTTCCCCCACGTCGAAAAAATTCACAATGCCATGCTTCGCGGCAAACTCCCGCACCAGCTTACATTGCTGCGCCGCTTTAATGTCCTTGTTGGGGGTGAAGTGATCCATCACCAGCGCAATTTTGTTTTTGTCAAACACGCTGCGCCCTGTTTTGTTAAATTCTTTGATTCCCACGGGTGCCGTGATGTCATTCGCTAAGACCATATCCAGCGAGACCGCCACCAGCTGTCCAGCTTCCACCCGCTCTACTCCGGCGTGCTTCGCCAGAATCTTTTGTGTCATTGTCATGCCCATAAATTCTACCTCGTTATTCAAGTTTTTCAACTGTTCTATCTTATGTCATACAGTTTTATTTTTCTTTTTGCAAAGCCATTTTACTAAGTGTGTGCCCCTACTGTTCGTCTCAAGCGTCACGTCAGTGCTGTGCCACAGGTTGGCTCTCCTCCAGCGTCAATTTGTACACGATCGAGTCCGTCAACGCCAAAAAACTAGCCTCAATGATGTCTGTGGAAACGCCTACTGTGTTCCATGTATGCTTGCCATCTGTCGATTCAATCAGCACACGCACTTTCGCTGCTGTCGTGGCGGAGCTCTCCAGCACACGCACACGGTAGTCCGTAAGCCTTACGTGCGCAAGACACGGATAGAATGTCTGCAATGCTTCTCGCAACGCCAAATCCAGAGCATGCACCGGTCCATCGCCCTCCGCGCCGGTGATGCGCGTTTCCTCTCCCACCTTCACCTTGATGATTGCAGAGGAAGGGTATAGCGCACCTTGTAACGGTTGTTCCCCGATAATTTTGTAGTATTCCAGCTCAAAGAACTTACGCAGTTTTCCCATCTCGCGCCGCACCAGCAGCTCAAAACTCTGCTCCGCCGCCTCAAACTGATATCCGGCAAATTCCAATTCCTTGATTTTCTGTAAAATGCTATCCACCACAGGGTCTTTGGGCTGCACACGCTCATCCACACGCCGGATTTTTTTCAGCAGCGCGCTCTTTCCCGCAATCTCACTCGCAAGAATGCGCCGGGAGTTGCCCACCGTCTCCGGCTGAATATGCTCAAAACTACGCGGTATCTTCGCAACACCATCCGCGTGCATGCCTCCCTTATGCGTAAAGGCAGATGCCCCCACATAAGGCGTTGCGTTTGGCAATCCCACGTTCGCAAGCTCGCAAATTCGCCTTGCTGTTTCCGTGAGCTTCACAATTTTTTCACCATCAATGCAATGATACTGGCTCTTAAGCTGCAAATTTGCAATAATCGTGCATAAATTCGCATTCCCACAGCGCTCTCCAAATCCGGCAAATGTTCCCTGAACCTGCAGCGCGCCCGCTTCCACCGCCGCAATGCTCTGCGCAACCGCCATGCCGGTATCGTTGTGGCAGTGTATCCCGATTTTTACTTCGGAAAACAGGTTTGCCACGCACTGAACGATCCTGCCAATATCCGACGGGAAGGTCGCACCGTTGGTGTCGCATAGGCACAATGTATCCGCGCCACTGTCCGCAGCAGCTTGCAGCGCCTTTAGCGCATATTGCTCGTGCGCCGCAAATCCGTCAAAAAAGTGCTCCGCATCAAACACCACACGCTTGCCCTGCTCCACAAAAAACCGCACGGTATCAGAGATCATAGCCAGATTTTCTTCCAGCGTTGTTCCCAGCACCTCTGTCACATGCATATCCCACGCCTTGCCAAAAATCGTCACCACAGGCGTCTGCGCCAGCAGAAGACTTTGCACATTGGCATCCTCTTCGACACGTATGTTTTTACGGCGTGTAGAGCCAAAGGCACAGAGCTTTGCGCGCAATAGAGGCTGACCCTGCATCCGCCGGAAAAACTCCAAGTCCTTCGGGTTTGACCCCGGATTTCCCGCCTCAATCAAACCCATCCCAATTTCATCCAGCGCCTGCACCACATGCAGCTTGTCCTCAATGGAAAATGTGATACCCTCTCCCTGCATGCCGTCGCGCAGCGTCGAATCCAGTATCTCGATCTGTTTCATAATACTCCAATCTTTATTCTCCCAGCAGCTTGTTCACCGCATTCAAATATGCCAATATGGATGATTCGATGATGTCAGTTGACAACCCGCGCCCCGTCACAGTACGATTTCCAGAGGATACCTTGACCACAACTTCGCCCAGCGCATCCTCGCCGTGAGAAACCGCGTTGATCTTATAGTTTTGCAGTATCAATGACATGCCGACAATCTTGTCAATCGCCTGATACGCCGCATAAATCGGGCCATCGCCCAGCGCGACCTGCACCTGCGGCTCGCCGCTGTCACCCAGTAACGTCACACTTGCCGTACTTTGAATGTTGTTGCCGCTGTTGACCACAAACTGCTGCAAGCGGAAGTGCTCCACCACTTTGTTCGATTCCTGCGCTACCAGCGCTTCGATATCGTGCTCGGTCACTTCTTTTTTCTTGTCGCACAGCACCTTAAATTGCTCAAACGCCGTATCCAAATCTTCTTTGCTCAGTTCATAGCCCAATTCTTTGAGAAAATCCTCAAACGCGTGCCGTCCTGAGTGCTTGCCCAACACCATTTTGTTGGTGGTTAAGCCCACAGATTCCGGCGTCATGATCTCATAGGTTTCACGGTTTGCCAGTACGCCATGCTGATGAATCCCACTCTCATGTGCAAAGGCATTCGCCCCCACAATCGCCTTGTTCGGCGGAATGGACACCCCGATGATCTTGGACAGCAAGCGAGACGTGCGATAAATCTGCTTGGTGTTGATGCGTGTATCCGCATCAAACAGCGCGCGGCGCGTATGGATCGCCATGGCAATTTCTTCCAGGCTTGCATTGCCTGCGCGCTCGCCGATTCCGTTGATGGTGCATTCCACCTGCGTTGCCCCCGCCGCAACTGCCGCCAGCGAGTTTGCCACACCCATTCCCAGGTCATCATGGCAGTGCACCGCCAGATCAATCGCATCCACGCCGTCTACATTCTGCTTGAGATAAGCAATCAAGTCGTACATTTCCTGCGGCACAGCATATCCCACCGTATCCGGAATGTTGACAGTCGTTGCGCCTGCGTCAATCGCCGTTTTGACCACCTTTGCCAAAAACGCGTGGTCGCTGCGCGAAGCATCTTCGGCGGAAAATTCTATGTCGCTCATCAGGCTCTTGGCAAAGGATACCGATTCCTTCACCCGCTCTAAAACCTGCTCCTCCGTCATTTTCAATTTATACTGCATATGCAGCGGTGATGTCGCAATAAACAAGTGGATGCGTGGTGCAACCGCATCCTTTAAAGCATCATAAGATGCCTGAATGTCTTTTTGCACCGCCCTCGAGAGAGATGCCACGCTGCACTCACGAATGGTTTTCGCCACCGTCTGCACGCTTTGAAAATCTCCCGGCGACGAAATTGCAAATCCTGCTTCTATCACATCCACCTTCAACAATTCCAGTTGCTTTGCAATCTCAATTTTTTCTGTTAAATTCATACTGCAACCGGGCGATTGCTCCCCGTCGCGCAGCGTCGTGTCAAAAATCTTAATCTGTTTCATGTTAAACCTCACTCTTTTTATTTCTGTGTTCTTTCATCTGAGTCAAGTGATATTCCGGCCTCGGCTCCGGATGATATCAGTCCGCAAGTACTGCCCCTTTGTCGGCGCCCTGCACCAGCTTTGCATACCGCGCCAACCACCCTGTCAGCTGTTTTTGCGAAGGCTTTAGTTCACTTAATCTCTTTCTGAGCGTATCGTTGTCCACATGCAAGTGGATCTTGTAATGCGTGATGTCTATTTCGATCAGATCGCCTTCATGCACCACCGCAATGATGCCGCCCGCTTGAGCTTCCGGTGAAACGTGCCCAATCGCCGCTCCGCGTGTAGCACCCGAAAAGCGTCCATCTGTGATGAGCGCCACACTGCCGCCCAATCCCATACCGCTGATCGATGCCGTGGGCGAGAGCATTTCGCGCATTCCCGGCCCGCCGCGCGGACCTTCGTTGCGGATCACCACCACGTCGCCTACATGAATTTTCTCATTCATGATCGCGTCATACGCATCTTCCTCGCATTCAAAGACGCGAGCCGGCCCTTTGTGATGCAGCATCTCCTCTGCCACTGCCGCACGCTTGACCACGCAGCCATGCAGTGCAAGATTACCGAACAGCACCGCGATGCCGCCTGTCTCAGAGTACGGATTTTCAATCGAACGAATCACATCGCCCTGTCTTTGCGCCTTTGCAATGCGGGCAAGCAGTCCGCCGTCCACCGTTACCGTGTCGTGAATCAGCTTCTTACGATCCAGCTCCTTTAGCAGCGCACTCACGCCGCCCGCCGCATCCAAATCCTGCATATAATGTGCACCGGACGGTGCAAGATGGCACAGGTTTGGCGTACGTTCGCTGATTTCATTGACGATGTGCAAATCGATCTCGATTCCGCACTCATGTGCAATCGCGGGCAGGTGCAGCATGCTGTTGGTCGAGCATCCCAGCGCCATATCTGCGGTTAAGGCATTCTCAAATGCCTGAAGCGTCATAATGTCACGTGGTCTGACGTTGCGCTTCACCAACTCCATCGCACGGATTCCGGCCTTTTTGGCAAGCATCGTACGCTCCGCATACACCGCAGGAATGGTACCGTTCCCCGGCAATCCCATCCCCAGCACTTCGGTCAAACAGTTCATCGAGTTCGCCGTGTACATACCGGAGCAACTTCCGCAGGTTGGGCAGCCGCTACGCTCTGCCGCCATCAGCTCCGCGCCCGTGATCTTACCCGCGGCGTGTGCCCCCACTGCTTCAAAGATGGTAGAAAGACTCGCGTCTTGATCCGCGAATTTGCCTGCCAGCATCGGACCTCCCGATACAACGATTGCGGGAATGTTCACCCGCGCCGCCGCCATCAACATCGCCGGAACAACCTTGTCGCAGTTGGGTACCAGCACCACGCCGTCAAATGCATGTGCGCGCAGCATGGTTTCCACGCTGTCCGCGATCAGTTCCCGCGAGGGCAGCGAAAACCGCATACCCTCGTGGTTCATCGCGATGCCGTCGCATACACCGATCGCCGGAACCGTCACAGGCATACCGCCTGCCATGCGCACCCCATCCGACGCCGCCTTGGCAATTTTGTCCAAATGGACATGCCCGGGAACAATCTCACTGTAAGCCGAAACCACGGCAATCAGCGGGCGCTCCATTTCCTCCTGCGTCCAACCCATTGCATATAGCAACGACCGGTGCGGCGCGCGATCCACGCCTTTTTTGATTTGATCACTGTTCATATTTTTTTACCTCAAATCTTGAGTGCGGAGCGCTTCGCCCCGTCGCAAGCCTAAATTTTAGGAAGCAGACCCTCCGACGTTGTGTCAGGCAGAGCCGAACCAATGCGCCCTCAGTCCTTGTGCCAGGACATCTTGGCGCGCAGCTCCTCGCCCGTCGTTTCCAATAGTGATTCACGTTCCATACGCTTTTTCGCGTTAAAGTAGGGACGATTTACCTGATTTTCCACCAGCCAGTTGCGCGCAAACGTGCCATCCTGCACTTCGGCTAAAACCTGCTTCATTTCCTTGCGTGTCTCCTCTGTGATGATGCGCTTGCCCGTCACATAGTCACCATATTCCGCCGTATCGGAAACCGAGTAGCGCATCCCAGCCAGTCCTCCCGCGTTGATTAGGTCAACGATCAATTTCAGCTCGTGACAGCATTCAAAATACGCCATCTCCGGCGCATATCCCGCCTGCACCAGCGTGTCAAACCCTGCCTGGATCAACTCCGAAACACCACCACACAGCACCGCCTGCTCACCGAACAAGTCTGTCTCCGTTTCCTCGCGGAAGGAAGTTTCGAAAATGCCTGCGCGTCCGCCGCCTACGCCCATCGCATACGCGAGCGCCGTTTCCTTCGCTGTGCCGGTCGCATCCTGATGAATCGCAATCAAGCAGGGAACACCTCTGCCCTCCTGATATTGGCTGCGCACCGTGTGTCCCGGTCCCTTAGGCGCCACCATCCACACATCCACGTCCGCCGGCGGCTTAATCTGCCCGAAATGGATGTTAAAACCATGTGCAAACACCAAAGATTTCCCCTTGGTCAAATAGGGTGCAATGCTGGTTTCATACATCGCACGTTGCTTTTCATCAGGAATCAGCACCATGATGATGTCTGCTTCCTTCGCCGCATCCTCCGCCGTCATAACGGTGAGTCCACATGCCTCTGCCTTCGCCCAAGACGGCGAACCCGTGTAAAGCCCCACACGCACATCCGCACCGCTCTCCTTGAGGTTGAGCGCATGTGCATGTCCTTGACTTCCATAGCCGATGATTGCAATTTTCTTGCCCTCCAGCTTTTTGAAGTTACAGTCTGCATCGTAGTACATTTTCATAGTAAAATCCTCCGTTGAAATATAATAAATTTTTGTTACCTAATATATAAGCGCTTCGCAACAGCCTAATCCAAAATCGTCGTATTTCCGCGTTCCATCGCCGTAATCCCCGTGCGCGAAATTTCCAGAATTCCAAATTCGCCCAGTAGCTGGATCAACGCCGCATTTTTTTCAGGCGCGCCTGCCAACTGCACTGTCACGCTGTTCGTTGCCACATCGACAATCTTGCTGTGAAAGATATCACACAGTTCAATGATGTTCGCGCGATTTTTTGCGGTCGCCTTCACTTTAGCAAGCACCAGCTCACGATATACCGAACTTGTGGAGCGCAGCCCTTTGATTTTTACGACATCCACCAGCTTGGTCAACTGCTTTTGAATTTGCTCCAAAACGTGCTCATCTCCCACCAGTTCTATGGTAATGCGCGAAACACCGGGATCGTTTGTTTCACCCACGGAGAGCGATCTGATATTGTACCCTCTGCGAGAAAACAATCCCACCACCTTCGCCAGCACACCGGAAGCATTTTTTACGAGCACCGAAAGCACGTATCTTCTGACCATAATTTCATTCTCCTTCAACTCTCTTACAGCGCTTCTTCCAAATCTAAGATGATTTCACTGAGCGCTTTGCCTCCCGGCACCATCGGCAGCACCGCCTCGTTTTCACCAATATCACAGCGGATGAACACCGGCCCCGCCAGTTCGAATGCTCGGGAAAATGCCGATTCCAAATCCTTCTCGTGTGTGAAGTCAAAGCCATGCGCTCCAAAGGCGCGCGCCAGCGCCACATAATCTGTTGTACGGCCATGCGTCGTCTGGCTGTAACGCTTGTCATAAAACAATGTCTGCCATTGCCGCACCATGCCCAGTGCGTTGTTGTTGAGCAACACAATGGTCACAGGTATATTATACCGCACAATCGTTGCGATTTCCTGCAAATTCATGTGGAAACTTCCATCGCCCGCAATATTGATGATGCGCTTGCCCGAAGCATACGCCGCACCCATCGCAGCGCCCAAACCAAATCCCATCGTTCCCAGCCCGCCGCTGGTGATAAATTTGCGCGGAGATTCGATGTCCAGGAATTGTGCCGCCCACATTTGATGCTGTCCCACCTCCGTGGTAAAGATTGCATCCTCCGGAGCCGCCTTTTGCAGCGCTCGCAAAATCTTCTTGGGCTGCTGCGCGTTGCGTGTTGCGCGGTGCAGCGGATATTTTTCCTTCCAGTGCAGCGCCCTGTCCAGCCAGAAACGTTCTTTGCGCTGCGGCAGCTTCTTTAAGATTGCCGTCAAAACATCTTTTGCGTTGCCGATCACTTCATACATCGCCGGAATATTCTTGTTGATCTCCGCCGGGTCTACATCAATATGTAACACCTTCGCCTGCTTGGCAAACTTGGTGCGATCAGATGTCACGCGTTCGGAAAACCGCGCCCCAATCGCAATCAGCAGATCGCAATTCGAAACGCACAATGCCGATGTCTTTGTGCCGTGCATCCCAATCATGCCGGTGTACTGCTCGTCACTCGCCGGAAAGGCGCCTAATCCCATCAGTGACAGCGTTACAGGCGCATTCAATTTCTTTGCAAATTCCAGCAGCTCGGCATGTGCCTCACTCGCAATCACGCCGCCTCCGGCATAGATAAACGGGCGTTCGCTCTGCTCGATTGCACGTATTGCTTCCGCAATGTCCTTCGCGCTGAACTGATTGCACGCACTTCGCTCCTGCGGTTTTTGCGGCATATACTCGCACGTCTGCACCGTCAAATCTTTAGGAATATCCACCAGCACCGGACCGGGTCTGCCACTTTGTGCAATATAGAATGCGCTGCGTATCGCATCTGCCAACTGGCTCACATCCTGCACGATCATATTGTGCTTGGTAATGGGGTTGGTCACACCTGTGATGTCCACTTCCTGAAAGCTGTCTTTGCCCAGGTTCTTCATCTCCACGTTTCCTGTGATGGCAACCATGGGAATCGAGTCCATATAAGCTGTTGCAATTCCTGTCACCAAATTGGTTGCGCCGGGGCCGCTCGTTGCAATTACCACACCTGTCTTGCCCGTAGCGCGGGCATACCCGTCCGCCGCATGCGCCGCACTTTGCTCATGGCAGGTCAAAACGTGATTGATCTCGTTTTGATACTCATACAGCGCATCATAAATGGCAAGTACAGTACCTCCGGGAAACCCAAAAACGGTGTTCACCTGCTGTTCCTTCAAACATTCCATGATGATTTGTGCGCCAGTTAATTTCATCTGCTCCATTTCCTTTCTCTACGCTCCCAACAAAAAAGGACCCGCGCTTCATGCGCAGGCCCTCAAAAACTACTTCGTTCGTCGTTTCAGGTCACACCGCAAAAAGCCTTATCCGCCTTACCAATAAGAAGGCTAATAAGGTTAATGACGACGATAATGCTGTTGTTCAAGTGTTGCTCAAACATATCAAACATACTTCCTTTTACGATCCTTGTTTTATGATAATCAAGTTTTAAGGATTTGTCAACAAAAAAATTCTTCTTTGCAAGTATTTGCAAAAAAAATGAATTTGTATTAGAATAGAACTTGCTTCCTGCAACGCCTGTTTTACACCGTTGTCCCAAGCGTTCCAGAGGCATTGCCTCCTTAGTTAAATGGATATAACAAGCCCCTCCTAAGTGGCAGATCGTTCGT
>CAYVTZ010000024.1:0-45600 GCA_964454685.1 uncultured Christensenellaceae bacterium | reverse complement strand
TACCACGCCAGGGCGGAGGCAGAGCCAAGCCCTGCCGGGGTACTGCGCCCCCGCCAAGTAAAAAAGCGAAAAAGGAGCAAGAGGCATACCGGGATATTATCATCACTTCGGGCCAAATTGGCCCGAAGTCCAAGTGAGCCGTGAGCTGACCCGAGACGAGCGCAAGGGTATTCATAGGCTGGTTTCGGGTCTGTGCGCCAATTACGACAGGGAGTATGGCTGTCTCCCGCTGGACTGCCCTTGCTATATGCTGGGCAAATGGTGGACAGGCGCATACTGCCGCTACTTTGTGGCGGCGATGCTGCCCACCGACCCGCTGCTCATGGCCTCGTTGCTGGACGAAACGCCCGACAATGTGCGCCCCTGTGCCATCTGTGGCCGTGAGTTTATCCCCGAGGGAAAAGGTGTCTATTGCTCGGCGGCCTGTGCGGGGCAAGCCCGCAAGAAACGACAGCGGGAATATATGCGAAAACGGCGGGTGTGATGTGAGCTTTTAGCCCCTCTCAAACCCGCCTGTATCAACGCTTTGCAGACCCCCAAACAGGGCGGGTAATATCTTTCTACCTTTTGCCCCTGTTTGGGACTGCAAAAGCTAACATGAAACGGAGGTTTTTTATGAACGAGAAAGACAACCCTTTGCAGACGGTGGAGCTTTCCACCGAGCAGAACACCAACATGATTGACGGTATCATCAACAACACCCCGCCCCCGCTGGCCCAGCCCGAGGAAAGGCCGCCCGACAAGGTGCGGGAACGGCCCAATCCCCGCCGCTCTCGGGAGCGTGAGGAACGATAGTGGCCCGCCGCAAGCGCAATGTTCACTTGCACGTTATGGTATCGCCCGAGGAGCTGGAACAGATACACAGCCGCATGGCCGAGGTGGGCATAAAGAACGCTGGGGCGTTTGTACGGAAAATGGCACTCAACGGTTATTTGCTCCATGTTGACCTCGCCCCGGTGCGGGAACTGGTTTCCCTGCAACGCCGCTGTGCCAACAACCTAAATCAAGTCGCCATCCACGCCAACACCTACGGCGTGTACCCCTCCGAAATTGCCGCCCTACAACACGACTATGCCGAGCTGTGGGGACAGGTGGAGGCGGTGCTGAACCAGCTTTCGGCGGTGGTGGCGAAATGACAAAGGGAGCGGTGGCCTCTGCCATCGCTCCCTAACTTTTTTGTAGCTGTGGACTTCGGGCCAATTTGGCCCGAAGTTACTTTTTGGCGGTTAGCTCGTCCACAAGCCCCGCAATATGGCTCAATGCTTTTTCGTCCAGCTTTTTCATATTCGCTATGAGCTGTGAAAGCTGGTCGGGGTAAGAATTGCCCTCGTCAAAAAACTCTTGCGGGGTAATGCCGAAATACTCGCAAATATAGAACAAGCCTTGTAAGGAGGGCAACGCTTTTTTGTTCTCAATCTGATTGATATAGCTATTGTTCTGACCCAGCGATAAGGACATATCACGAGCGGAAACATCTTTTTGCAAGCGTAGCTGTGCTACACGATTTTGTGTAAACTCCTCATACATGACACTCGCCTCCTCTATATCTTATTTTATCCTGTGAGGAGGCATTTAATGTTATATTTAATCCAGTGTCTTTCTTGACTTGCGGTATTTTATCCTTTATTATTTAAGTAAGTACAGCTTAAAATATCGCAAAGGAGAGAAAAATATGAGTACAAAAGCCTGTTGTATCACCGGACACCGAGACATCCCCGCCGACAAGGTGGAGTATGTGAAAACCAAACTAAAAGAGGAAATCGAAAAAGCCATTGTAGACGGTTTTACGATGTTTATCACCGGCATGGCCGAGGGAGTGGACTTGCTCTTTGCCGAGCTGGTGATTGAGCAGAAAGCCCAGCACCCCGATTTGTTTTTAGAGGCGGCCATTCCTTATGCCAACCGCCTAAAAGCCAAAGACCCATTGTTCCAAAAATGCCTTGCCGCCTGTGACGGTTTCAAGGTCATACAAAAGGAGTACAAAAGCGATTGTTTTATGAACCGCAACCGCTACATGGTATCGCTGTCCAGCCGTATCATCGCCGTATACGATGGGCGAGAAAAGGGCGGCACACTGTTCACTATGCGCTACGCCCACACGCTGGACAAAGAGGTGCGGGAAATACAGATATAGCAACTTCGGGCCAAGTTGGCCCGAAGTTTGCCGCTCCCTCCGAGACAAAAACGGTGCAGTCTCCACATCCTTGTTGTCGAATTTTTGGCATGGTACAATATAGATAGATACTAAAAGTAGCGGCTGGACAACAGGAAAGGAGACATTTTTATGCGGTTACTATTCAAGATTTTAGCAGTTCCGTTGGTGGTAATTTTGGCGGTGGGTACTGCCTTGCTGGCGTTCCTGTGCGGGGTGGGCGAATGGCTGTTGAATATCGCCAGCGGCCTAATCGTCATACTGGCAATCGGCTTTTTCATCGACAAGCAATTTACTAATGGCGGCATTGCTCTGCTTATGGCGTTTGTATGCTCCCCTGTGGGGCTGCCCGCCGTGGCCGGGTGGATGGTGGAAAAGCTGGTGGCCCTCGACTACTCGCTGCGCCAGTTTATCACCACGCCATAAGCGGCCACCACTTCGGGCCGAATTGGCCCGAAGTGAATACGACCAAAACAGGCGGCTTTTCGCAAGCCGCCTGTTTTCATAGAAAGGGGGGAACTGCCTATTGCCGCAACCTACCTAAAACCATACAAAACCAGCAAGGGCCTTTCGGCTGTGGACACCATGCAAGAGCGGTTTGCTTATGGCCTCAATCCGAAAAAGTGTACGGTGGTTTCCGCTCACCTGTGCGACCCGGCCACCGCTCACGCCGAGTTTGATTTGACGAAAAGCCAGTACCAAGCAAAGACAGGCCGAGAGGCCGCCAGCGGTCACTTGTTTTTTCAAATACGGCAGGCGTTCCCTCCTGGCTCGGTCACACCCGAGGAGGCCAACAAAATCGGCTATGAAACCGCCATGCGCTGGACAAAGGGCAAGTATCAATTTTTCGTCTGTACCCATACCGACAAGGGCCATACCCACAACCACATTTATTACAATGCCACCGCCTTTGACAGCTCCCGCAAGTTTCATAATTTCCTCGGCTCTACCTTTGCGGTGCGGCGGCTCTCTGACCGGGTGTGTTTGGAAAATGGGCTATCCATTATCCGCAATCCCAAGCAGCACAGTAAAGGCCGCCACAAGCATTATGGCGAATGGCGGGAGGCTGCCAACGGCAAGCCCCTCACTTTTCAAGAAAAGCTATGCTTGCAGATAGATAAAGCCATAGCCCAGCAGCCCGCCGACTTCGCCGCTTTCCTCTCGCTCATGGCGGCGGCTGGCTACGAGGTCAAGGAGGGCCGGGGCGGCTCTATCAGTTTTCGGGCCGAGGGTCAAGAACGGTTTACCCGCTTGCGGGCCTCTACGCTGGGCGAGGGGTACGACCCCGAGGACATCAAGGCCCAGCTTGCGGGAGGCGGGCGATCCGCAAAGCGGCCCGCCCCGCCGCCTAAAAAGGTCAATCTGATTATCGACATACAGGCCCGCCTAAATGCCGGCAAGGGTGCTGGCTATGAACGGTGGGCCAAGGTCTACAACCTCAAACAAATGGCCGCCGCCCTCCAATACTTACAGGAAAACGGCTTACTCTCCTATGACGAACTTGAGGCCAAGGCCGCCACCGCCTCGGAGCGGTTTCACACTCTTTCCGAGCAGATGCAGCAGCTTGAAAGCGGCATGAAAACCAACGCCGCCCTAAAGGCTGCTATCGTGGACTATGCCAAGGCCCGCCCGGTCTTTGAGCAGTACAAGGCCAGCAAGTACAGCCGCAAGTTTTTGGCCGAGCATGAGGGAGAAATTGCCCTGTACCGAGCGGCCACGGCGCAGTTTGACAGCCTCTTAAACGGCGGCAAGCTGCCTAAGATGGACAAGCTCAAAGCCGAGTGGCAGGAGCTAACCGCAAAGAAAAAGGCCGCCTACAAGGAGTACCGGGCGGCCCGGTCTACCATGCAAGAGGTCTTAACGGTCAAGGCAAATATTGATGCTCTGCTGGGCGATACCCGGCAGGAGAAAAACAAGGAACAGGAGCGATAGCGTATGGACGGACAAGGAGCAAAGCGACGCCACAACTTCGGGCCAATTTGGCCCGAAGTGATACCGGGTTTGGGGCTGGCCCCAACAAGCTGATTTTCGCAGAAAATTTCAACTGTGGCCACAGTTGAATTGCTTGCCGTTTAGCGAAACGCACATATTGAGATGCAGTAAAAATATAGATAAGGCGTCTACTCTTGACAATCTAGCGATTGCTAGGTACAATAAAATCAAGCAAGTGCTAGGCAAAGAAAGGTGCAGATTTATGGAGACAAAAGAATTGATACTAAAAGCTGCGTTGGAACTGTTTTCCCAAAAAGGATTTAATTCATCATCAGTAAGAGATATTGCGGCAAAAGTTGGAATTAAGGATAGCTCGTTATATTTCCACTACAAAAATAAACAGGCAATTCTTGATGCCCTCTTAGATAAATTTATTGGCACATCAGAGCAGATGACGTCGCTTGTGAATGGTTTAGTTGAAAGTATTGTCATGATTGATGATGAGCAATTTTGTAGCATAACGGAACAATACATTCAAAGATATTTTATGGATGATTTTATACGTAAATTTATTATGATAATGAACCATGAACGTAGTCACAATGAACAACTTAGAGAGCAATACAATTATTGGTGCATAGAAAAGCCGATTGATTTTCAAATGACGGTCATTGAAAAATTACAAAATATTAGATATTTTCAAAAATTAGATGTGAGGCACATGGCTTTAGAATACTATACTCCGATATTTTTCTTTTTCAATCAATATATGAATTGCAATGATACAGTGGATGCTAAGAGCACATTTAGTAATTCGGTAATGACAGCTACGACCCACTTTTTGCTTGTTTACAAGGAGAAAAAAATAACATGAATGTTTTAATTTGCGGCGCAAACGAAGGAATTGGATATTATATGGTTGCAGAGTTGTTAGCACAAGGAAACAATGTAACGGTACTTGATGTAGCAATTACGAAATTGCTACATCTTAAAGAAAAACATAAAGAAAGTATTTTGCCCATTGTATGCGATGTTAAAGATATGAACCAAGTGCAAGTGGCAGTTGAACAAAGCGCCACTAGATATGGCAGCATTGATATAGCCATACATAATGCGTGTCGCTGCACCTTTGATGCAATGGATAAAACAGATATTTCCACTTATCAAGATGTATTCGATGTAAATTATTATGGAGCGTTACGGCTTGCCAAATGTGTTGTGCCTTATATGGAAAAGGCGGGAAAAGGAAAGGTGATATTTACAAGTTCAGGCGTTGGCGTTATGGGATTTCACAACATAAGCCCTTATGCTTCATCAAAGGGAGCGATTGAAGCATTGGCAAAATGCTTTAATATTGAATATATGGAAAAGGGCATTAGGTTTCAAATTTTCCATCCTCCGCTTACCAAAACAAAGTCTGCCGCACCGCTACCAATACCAGAGGATTTTCTTGCAGACCCTCAAATTGTTGGTTGCGGTCTTGCTCGTAGAATAAATAAGAACGGGTATTTTATTTGCCATTCTGTCAGTCAACAGTTGCAAACAAAGTTAATGTATTTATTTCCAAATAAAATGGGACAAACAATGAGTAAATTGTTAAAAAGAAATCAGCAAGTATAAGTGATAAAAGTTAAAAGTTTTGGATTATCAGAAAATGATATAACAGACTTTACGACTTCAAGACTATTAGCAAATTTGAAAGGCTAAATCCCCGAAACTATACATACTTCAGTAGTTGGACGCAAGGAATAACAGGAGGAAGTTTCATTGGTAAAGAATTTTAAAATGCAGGCAATTATTAAAATTGCGATTGGTGGCATTCTGCTTATAAGCGTTATTTGGGGATACTTACCTATTCCAAAAAATATGAATGAGTACACCTTTTTGAGCAACACAATAGAGGGCTTTGTCCTCCTTTATTCCGGCATGCTACTAGTTACAAAACATAAACATATCCCCCCGATTGTTGACCTATGTTTGGTGATTTTAGCATTTATCATGTTGGGCATTTGCGCCACGAATTATCAGATTTTTGGATTTAGTGGAGCATATCTGTTTTTGCATGTTATAAATCCAATAATGCTATTGCTGCATTGGGTCTTTGTGACAGAAAAGGGGAAGATAAAAAAAGCAAAACATGTTTTATCAGTGTTGATTTTGCCCGCAATGTACATGATGTTTTTATTTAGTTTTGGATTTTTTACGAATGACTTTATTTATCCGCTTTTCGATATCAATAAACTTGGTTTATTGAGCGTAATCGTGTTTGTACTTATTGTGGGCGTATTCTTTTTGGGAATAGCATACATCTTGTATCTCATTGATAGAAAAATTGGGAGACAAGGTGAATGAAAGAATATTGGGAGAGGACGTGATTATGTGAGTACAGAGGAATGGTTATTGTGTCCAGTTTGTCAAAGTAAGACCCGCATTATGTTGAGAGAGGACACTGAGCTAAAAAATTTTCCTCTCTTTTGCCCCAAGTGTAGGCAAGAAACATTAATTAATGTAAAGCAACTGAATATGTCAGTAATCAAAGAGCCAGACGCTAAGACGCAGAGCCGATAACCAACGAGAACGAAACTCGTGGTTGTCGGTTCTTTTTCTATCCAAGTTACTGTTGCCGCTTTGAACAACAAGATATGTTGCATATTGAAATTGCCTTGTTAAAACACGGCGGTACTAAGGAGGTATCGCTGTGTTTTATTTTGCCCATTTTCCAATCCCGAGAGCCGGGCCGCTATGGAAACATAACGGTCTAATGTAACCAGCTAACTGCGGACAAGCTGTTCACTTCGGGCCAAATTGGCCCGAAGTCCGGGAGATAGCCCCCGGCTGTCGCTCTCCGCCTCACTCCGTTTCGGTCACTCACCAAAAACCGAAACGGAGGTATTACCATGCCAAAAATCAATCTGCGGGACTTGTATCCCGATTTTTATAAAGCCGACTGTATCATCGACGTACCCGAGGAAGTGCTAGGCGTATTTGTGGAGCATGAACGCCGAGAGGCGGCCTACCGCCGCCGTGTCTACTATCACAAGGCGCATTACTCCCTTGACCGGGAGGATGGTATAGAAAACTCTATCAAGTTTATTTCCTACTCGCCCCATGAAATCTACGAGCGCAAGCTCACCACCCAACAGCTCCACGCCGCCATTGCCGCCCTCCCCGACAAGCAGGGTAAGCGGGTCTATGCTCATTACATACTCGGCGTGAGCAAAACCGAGATTGCCAAAGCCGAGGGCGTAGCAAAAAGCCGTATCACCGAGAGCATAGAAAAGGGTCTGCGGAACATGGAAGTTTTTTTGAAAAATGTTTTTTAGAGCGGAACTCTCTGCCCTCTTTTCTCACGGTTATTAAGAGGAGTACAAGCCTCTTTGTAACTTGACAACTTCATACCAGCGTGTCGGAAACCTTACAATGCAATCGCCGTGCGGCGGGTGCGCCATAATCTCTTTGTAGCGAGAAAGGATGTGCTTATCTTACGAGCTATCAAAGAGGGAGCGAACACCACCGACAGCCGAGAGCCGCCCAAGGCAAGGGTGGCCCATACGGCCTTGTATTGGCTAACGAGACTTCCGTACAGTCACAGGCCGAGCGTGAAAAAACCGTCGCAGCCAATGAGTACGGCGCACCCATCAGTATGGGCCGGGGTGAAATTCCCATGAGGGCAGCCAAGCCCGCCGACACGTTGCAGTTTTAGATAGAGGGATAGGCCGCACCGTAATTTGATTGTCTTATGACAGGCCGAAACGGAGCGGTGCGGCTATTCCGAAAGGTAGGAACTTCGGGCCAATTTGGCCCGAAGTCTCCTTATC
Source organism: uncultured Christensenellaceae bacterium (assembly GCA_964454685.1). Lineage (GTDB taxonomy): Bacteria > Bacillota > Clostridia > Christensenellales > Christensenellaceae > CAYVTZ01. The sequence goes on along the minus strand of CAYVTZ010000024.1, from coordinate 37,698 downwards.
ATCAAACGGAGGTTTTCACTATGGAGCAATGGAAAAATAGTGCTTGCCGGGGCTATGTCATTTGGGCGATGGAAAACCTCGACTTCAAGCCCGAGGACATCAAGCGTGTGGTGGATGAACTTCACTGGGTCTTTGATATGAAAACCATTGACGAGGCCGAGGAGCATTACCAAAACAGCCCCTACTAATCAGAGCAGCGACAAAGGGCAGCACTTTTGCGAGTGCTGCCCTTTGTCGTTTCCCTGTGAGACAAGCGGGAAACCCATTCATTCTAAAGGAGGGCTATCGTGCAACTGGAAGTTAATCATTTGGACAAGCTGCGGGGCGTGGATATTGCCGCCGTGGACAAAAGCAAGCTGGCCGATGTCAGCACCATCAAACTAGACGCCGCCCTTTCCAAAGAGGAACGGGCGGCCTATGTTTTACAGCACACCCCAAACCCCTATTGTTTCCGCTGTGGCGAGGTGGGGGTAAAGGTGGAGTTTGCAGATGGCGGGCCTACCTTGCAAGACATCGTGACAAAGTTTCTGTTGCGACAAAAAAGCGGGCTGTAAGGTGTGGTGACTTCGGGCCAACTCGGCTCGAAGTCATTCCCTATAAAGCCTTTAACCATGCGGCTTTGCGGCATCGACATCCTTGTTTGAACGCCAGAAATATGGTATAATATAGTTGTAATGTGATAGGAAGGAGGCAACATGGCACGAACCAAAAACAGGGGTGAAAATCAAACCATCACCCTACCCTATAACGTACTTTCTTGGAACGCCGGGAAATATATCCGCTTGTCCAAAGAGGACTTGAACCGTGGCAAAGATGATAGCAACAGCGTGGCAAATCAAAAGCGCATTTTGGACGAATACTGCGCCTTGCATTGTGACGAGTTTCCCAACAGCTTGACTTATGTGGACGATGGCTGTTCCGGCACTGATACCAACCGTGACGATTTTCAAAGGCTCTTGGCCGATGTTATGAGCAAGAAAATCAACTGTGTCATTGTCAAAGACCTCTCCCGCCTATCTCGCAACTATACCGATGCGGGCAGTCTGATAGAAAATCTGTTTGTTCAAATGAATGTGCGGTTTATCAGCTTGGCCGAGGGTGTGGACAGCTACAAGAACCCCGACAGCATTTCCAGCATCCTTGTTCCGATTACCAACGTAATGAACGACCAGTATTGCTATCAGACATCAAAGAAAATCAGACAGGTTTTCGACTACAAACGGCGCAACGGTGAGTATATCGGCTCTTTCGCTCCCTATGGCTATCTGAAAGACCCAGCCGACAAACACGCTTTGATAGTGGACGAGGAGGCCGCCGAAGTAGTGCGGCAGATATACACAATGTTCCTTGACGGTATGGCAAAAAACGCAATCGCCCGGTACTTCAACGATACTGGCCTTATCTGCCCCAGCCTACACAAGCGCAACTTAGGGCAAAAATACGTTTCCCCAAGAGGGAGCGATACCCCCCTGTGGGCAACGTGTACGATTGACGGTATTCTCAAAAATCAAATGTATTGCGGGGATATGGTGCAAGGCCGCTATCGGGTGAAAAGCTACAAAATCCACACGCTGGAAAAGACCCCTGAAAACGAATGGTTTATAGTCGAGGGTACGCACGAGCCGATTATTGACCGTGAAACCTACGACAAGGCCCAGCAGCTCCTAAAGCGTGATACCCGAGTACCACCCAAGAAAAGAGAGCTGTACCTATTCAGCGGCTTTGTGCGCTGTGCCGATTGCGGCAAGGCTATGGCACGAAACAGGGATGCTTACCGCTGTACCACCTATTCTCAACGCTCCCGGCTGGCCTGTACTTCCCACACCATCAAGCACGACAGGCTGGAAATGGCGGTGCTGTATGCTGTTCGGCAGCAAGTACACCTTTCGGTCATGTATTCCGAGGTTATCGCCCAAATCAACGCCGCTCCCCAGCGCAAAAGCCAGTCAAGCCGTTTGGAAAATATGCTTGCGGCCAAAGAAAAAGAGCTTGCCAAAATCAAACGATACAAGCAAGCACTTTATCAAGATTGGAAAGATGGAGAGATTACCCACAGCGACTACCGCCACATGAGCGAGGACTACGAGCAGCAAATAACCCGCTTGCAGATGGTTGTGACAAACTTGCTCAATGAGCGTGACGAGCTGGAAAACGGCATTGATACCGAAAACCCTTTTATCACAGCATTTCGTCAACATGAAAATATCGACAAGCTAACAAGGGAAATATTGATTGAGTTGGTAGACCACATCAAAATTTATGAGGGCGGCAACATCAGTGTGAAGTTTAAGTTTTCCGACGAGCTGCGCCGCTTAGCGGAGTATGTGGAAATCAACAAGCAATCGGCGGCTGGTTGAGCCGCCACCCCAAGTTTGTACGTTGCCTTAAATATGGATGCGTCTATGCTCCTAATACTGATGTGTCTAATGCTGAAAATAATCTCTATGGCAAGCATAAACATTGCCACAACGGCAGGTGAGGCAGATAACCCCAGCAGCAAAGCCGCAATAGGAACTACAACCGAAAACACGTAGTAGCTTTTTGATTGGTAAATCCATCCAAATGGTAGCAAATGCGCACCAAAAATCATAGCGTAAACCATCAGCATTTTTTCCGGAACAGCCGCATACACCCACATGACAATTAAAATGTATAACATCTGGTTCAGCGCAAACAGCAAGCCCAAGCCGGTCAACGGATTGTCCGTGTTGCGAAAATCAATCTTCAAAAGCTTGGAGATCCAATATGCCAACGGAACCAGCAGCGTCGAGCACAAAAAAGTCCCTAAGTTTTTTGCGGATATCGAGATAGAAGATGCGTGAATCATCCAAATGGCAGCCCAGATGAAAACAGAAGCCAGAATAAAGTGTAATCCTCTTTTTTGTTTTTTAATGTTGTCTGTTCTCAACTCCTGCAACGCGGATCGCAACTGTTCTTTATTCATCTGTGGCACTCCTTTGCTGTTGGTATTTTTGTAACGCCTGCGTGTAAATCGCGCCTTGCTTCTTGCTATATCGCTGGTATATCGCAATGCAGCAGCCGTATAATCCAAAGACGATCCCAAAAAAGATCAGCCATTGTGCAATGGTTCCTTTCTCTGTAAAAATGCCAACCCAGTAAAACCCTGCACATTCGTATAGCGCAATCAAGATCATAAAGCAGGTCAATCTTTTGATAAAGCTCCATTTTTTGAAAAAAAGCCGCGCAAAAAACAAACAGAATATGAAAACCCCTCCCACCATCAACAGCAGCATTTTGGTCAAATCGTTTGCCGGAATCGTTTGATACCGAAACATTTGGCAATACAGCAGTACCAAAATAAGCATCCATGTCACAGCAAACGCAGTCCCATTCCTCATCCACGTCAAAAATTGAATCACATCTTTCTTTTTGTCTCTCATGACTGCCTCCTAAACTGATAAGAGCTTTCGCAATGGCTTTACATAATTCCGGGATATGCAAAGACGTTCTCCATTACACATCGTCGCTAAAATAGTGCGATTCAGCTCCGGTTTGAGCGCACTGATTTTATTGATATTCACAATCAGCGATTTCGAAATTCTGGTGAAATCCTGATCCGGCAGAATGTATTCTAATTCATACAGTCTCTGCTTGATCTCCATTACGTCGTCGTTTGTGTATAAAAATGTTCGATTGTCTACGGATTCAAAATAGAGTATTTCCGACGAATGGATGAAGTGATAATCGCTCCCCTTTTTTGCTTGTATCTTTTGCTCAAACAGTTCAATGTGATGTTTCAGTCGTATGACTTCCTCATCAATTTTTCCACAATAAATCACCACGCGCAACGTCTCTTTTAAGTGTTCTATCATCTGAATATCCATCTTGCAACTCCTCCATGGTCATTATAAGCATCTGCGGCATTTTCCTCAACCGTTTCGCGGTAAGCGGCACAAAACCGGACACCAAGAAGCCACAAAAAGCACAAACGGCAGAGATGGTTCCCTGCCGTCCGTCATCCGGATATCATGTTTTCCTCAAACGCGCCTCCGCTAATCCTCGCTGCGAAATTCACTCGGCGTCTTCCCCATATACTTTTTGAAAATAGAGATGAAATATCTGCTGTCCGGAAAACCCGTCATGTTTGCAACTTCATAAATCTTGAAATTGGTTTGGTGTAGCAGCATACATGCACGCTGCACACGGTAGTTGTTGACACACTCGTTAAAGCTGCAACCATACTCTTTTTTAAACAGTTGCCCCAAATATGCCGTGTTCAAAAACAATGCTTCACTGATCTCTTTTAACGTAAGGTTGGACTGATAGTTTTGTTCAACATATTCAATCACCTTGCGCGTTGTATGTGAATACTGATTTAAACGAGCTTGCGATTCTTGCAGCAACATCGTATGCGCATGCTGAAAGGACTCGCGAATCAGCTCCAAACACTCCACCGTCTCCCCGATCTTCCAGTCGATTCGAAACCCAAAGTTGCGCAAAACATACTCGTCTATTGTTTGAAACTGATCCTCCATCCATTGCTTGCGCTGCATGGACAGCGAATGGCAAAAAACGCCCAGTCCATGCTTTCCATAAGGCGCGCAAATACCGATCTGCTCCTCGTTGAGTATTTCATTGCAAATGTTTTCCACAACGAAAACACCCAAATCCTCCATTCCCTCTTCCACCGTCATTTGATTATCGATTTCAATAAAGGCAGGGCAGTATGGCGGATGGCCAATATCAAATCCCAACACCTGAGCTTTTTCTTCAAATTCTTTTTGCAAGATTTCCCCGTCAAACACTCGTTGCAACGTTGTTTTTTGAAGCATGGAAGATGCCTGGTGCAGCAGCGTCTGTTGCTTGCTGGATTCCTTCAGCATCTTTGCAATCGCGCTCAACGCTCCACGCAATTCCTCGCTGTCAATCGGCTTTAGTAAATAGCTGTGCACTCCATGCCGAATGGATTCAATCAAGTATTCCGAGTCATCATACCCTGAAATCACCAGAATCGGCAGATTTTTGTCGCGTTTGCGAACCTCACGGATCAGAGCACGCCCATCCATCACAGGCATGCGCATGTCCGTCACGATCAAATCCGGACATAGCTCCTCAAGCAACTTCAAACCTTCACCGCCGTTGTGCGCAACGCCCGCCACTTCCATGTCATATTGCGACCAATCCACACCTTCAACCAGTCCTCGACATACCAGCTTTTCATCATCCACAATCACAACTCGAAACATCTTATTCATTCATAAACAGCAGTGGAACATGCACGCTCACTGTCGTTCCCTTTCCAATTTCGCTCTCAATTTCCACCCCATACCGATTCCCGTACATCAGCTTTAAACGGTGGTTCACATTTTGCACCCCAATGCTGTACATCTCTGACCCATTCGTCAGCTCATTCAAATTCAATACGCGCTGCATGGTCTGCTCGTCCATTCCCACACCATTGTCTCGAACCAGAATCACCAGTTCCTCTTCGTCGCCCGTCACTTGGATATCCAGTATCCCTTTCTGCAGACCCGCAAATCCATGATAAATCGCATTCTCCACAATGGGCTGCAAAATCAGCTTAGGCACCGATGCCTTTTCCCACTGCTGCGGTAATGTAATGCACACTTCAAAGCTGCTCTCAAATCGGATCTCTTGCAGTTGCAGGTAGAGCCTCACAAACTCAAACTCCTTTTTCAAACTCACAAATTGACTTTTCACTTTAATGTTCCATCGAAACAAGTCACCCAAAACCGAAACCATACGCGCTGTTTGAGTTCCTCGCTCAATCGTCGCCATTGCGCGAATGGATTCCAATGTATTGTACATAAAATGCGGGTTGATTTGCGCCTGCAACGATCGCAACTCCGCGTCTTTTGCGCTTAACTCCATCGCAACGATTGTATCCAGGTTTTCGGAGATCGTAGAGCACATCTCATTTAGCTCGCTTTCGATCACACCCAGTTCGTCCTTCTGCCTTACGTCAATCGGCTGGTCAAACACACCGTTACGAATCACCTCAATGTGCCGCGTAATGCGCGAAATACGCTGATCAAACAGCTTCGACGTAATCAGGCTGACGACAAATGTCGCTGCAACAATGAACAGCGTAATCCCTAGGCTGTCCTTAATGATCTTATCATATACCTCGCGTTCTATCGCCTGCGTATCTACATAATTGGTTGCGCGAAGTGGCATTTTTGAAATGGTTTGCTCAAAAGCAAGCTTACCCTGCGCTTGTTCCAGCGGAAATACGCCATATTCTCCCGGCAGCGCCGAGTCATAATAAACATAGCCGTCATCTCTCACCACACGCATCTGCCCATTTGGTCCGCTATTCATCGCGCCATACATAGAGGCAAACATGCGCGGTTCAATACTCATGATAATCGCGCCAATCGGCTGCTGCAGCTCCATCACAGCCGTATCGAACAGGTTGATATGCAAACTGAATACATCCGAAACCGTACCATTATATCGCGCATAGTAATCCGGTTGATAGACGTCAGTAATGCCCATCACCGCGCCGCCGTTGCGCACTTCCTGCACAAATTCACTCTGTAAAAAAGCCTGACTATCTTTGAGCGAGCGGTACGGCGTGTTGGAGACAAAATAAACCTGATCCTTTTTAAAGTCGATCACGGTTAAATCCGCAATATCCGAGTGCACCCCCATTATGGTGCGCAAATACGCCAAAATGCCTTCTTCAATTTTGGAGTAGTCCTCCGGTTCGGCCGGCTTACGGATCGTTTCCACCACGCTGATGTCTTGATCGTTAATGCGCACAGAGGCATAGTAAAGCCTGCTCACCACTTCTTTCAGAGAATCAAACTTCTGCGAAAGCTCTTTGGCAAATTGATTACTGACCTCTTGCTCCACACGTGCCTCCGCACTCACAATGTTCTCCACCGATGTGCGAAAAATGAAATTAGACGCAATTAAAATCGCCGTAATGGTAATCGCAGAAAAGCACCAGAATAACTTTATGACAAATTTACTAAGCACTCTTTTTTTCATAACAGCCTTTCTTCGTTCGTCATTACTCAATTATACTGGATTTAAGATTTCAGTGCACGGATCATTTTCCTGTCTGATACCAATACGCCACGGAATGTATGTCGTCTCTGCGTTGCAAATAATGCCTTCCTTCGTCAAATTCCTGCCAGCCAAGGTCTTGAATGGTCACGCGAATGTCTTGCTCAAAATAGATCGGATCCGCAATATGCCATCGATACATGGAAAAGCGCGGTTGGATGTCATACAGCCCGTTTGGTTTTGCGTAGTAGTGCATCCCCAAATAAGGCGCGGTGTAAGTTACATATTTCCCCTCCACCTCCCAGTTAAACGACCCGCCGAAATAATCCTCCGTGCCCGTCCCGCAAATAGTAGGAAACACATCATCTCCATCTAAATAAAACTTAACTTCTCCCTCGCCCCACCAGCGGTCATCGCCATTGAGTCCTACCGAAAGCGCAGTTCCCACATAATGGCCCCCACCTTGTACACCGTCCAAGATGGTGTGCACCTCTCCCGCAACCACCGGCACAGATGCGTGATATTGCGCGTGAAAATACGCCGCATCCGCCGCAACCTCACACAGGCAGTAGTTGATTTGATAATAGCAAACATACGGTCTGCGGCTGTTGTTTGTCACCATGATCCTGCACTTCTTGCGAAAAGGCATTGCCCAAAAGCAGTTCAATCCCTTGTTCGGCGCAACCGTCACTGCAGCAGACGCAAGCGTTTCAAACGGTCCGCTGTTCCAATTCTCAAAGGTGCCTCTCAACCAACCGCACGCAAAGAAGTCAGGTAGCGGGCATACCACCGCGGGTATCTCTTCTTCCTCCCAGTAGAATTTCAAGATATATTCACGGCATACCACACCACCAAACCATATACTTTGTACGACACCGCTTCCATCTATTACCGCAAGCGTAGCCGTCTCTCCCACACCAATTTCAATGCTGGGCGCGATCTTCCATCCCACGCCCATCGCACCGGCACAGTCTGCGCCCATTCCTTGCTTTGCGCGGCCGCCCATGCCCTTTTCTCCCGTCGGGTTCTCCGGTGTGATTGCACGGCTTTGTACACCTCTTTTACGCATTGCCAAGTCCATTAGGTCATTCATTTTCGCTTCTCCCATCATCCTTTAATTGCACCCGCCGCCATTCCTTTCACAAACTGTTTCTGCAAACAGATGTACACAATCAGCATGGGAATGGATGCCAGCAATACAGCAGCAAACACAATGTCCCAATCGGTCGTGTATCGCCCGATCGCGCGATATATCCCTGTTGTGATCGTGCTGCCTGTTTTATCGTCCAAAATGTACAACGGCGGCAAAAAGTCATTCCAAATCCACATTCCTGAAAAAATCACCACAGTCGCCGTCGTTGGCTTCAGCAGCGGAAACAGTATCTTGGAAAAAACCGTAAATCGATTCGCACCGTCAATAATCGCCGCCTCCTCTAAAGAATGCGGCAGCGTTTTAAAAAACTCAGCATATAAGAAAAAGCTCACACTCATATACACTGCCGCGTTAAACAGCACCATACCGGCATGCGTTTTCAGCAGTCCGAACACTTTTAGCGTCTGAATGCTGGGAATCACCAGCATTTGCGCCGGAACCATCAGCCCCAGCAGCAGGAAGATGTATAAAAAACGATAAAATTTGGACTGCTTGCGCGTCACAATGTACGCCGCCATCGCCGCCGTCGGCACCAGCACCAGCAAGGATAATCCCGTAATCAAAATGCTGTTGCCATACAGCCCCAAAATGTTTGCCTTTTCCCATGCCTTCACAAACCCGTCCAGTGTAAAGTGAAAGGGGAGTGAAAGTGGAGACTGCACAATATCCGCATAAGGTTTGAACGCGTTGACCAATGCTACATACAGCGGAATTGCATACACAATCACAAATGCAATCGCCAGCGTCTGACCCACCATGCTCCTTCTTTTTTCTTTGATTGCTATCATCAGTATTTGACCTCCTTTTTCTTCATCAGGAACAGTTGGAGGCAGGAAACCAGCACGGTTGCCAAAAACAAGACCAGTACGATTGCGCAGGCATATCCCATCATATTATATTCCGTCATGCGATCCACGGCATTGACCGCCACCGTGGAAATAGACTTTGGTGTCATGATCTTCACAAAGTCATACATCCTCAAGCCATTGATAAGAGACATAATCAACCCAACCGTGAGCCCCGGTGTTAACAGCGGAATGGTAATTCGAAAAATCTGCTTCATCTGTCCCGCACCGTCCACCGTTGCGGCTTCATACAGCTCCTCTGGAATGGTTTTCAGTGCAGCGTCGTAAATGGTCACATAAAATCCAAGTGCAGCCCACGAAATCACGAAAGTGACCGTCAGTGTCGTCGCAAGTGGAGATCCGTAAAAGTTGACAGGCGGAAATCCAATACCGTTTAGTATTGTGTTGATGATCCCTCCATCCCCTTGTGTCATGTACGACCAAATAAAGGACACCACCACCGGGCTTAGCATCGCCGGAACAAAGATAATGGCTTTGGACCAATTATATACTCTGCGCTTCTTGTCCATCCAGATTGCGATGAAGATTGCCCCGACATTCACCAGCAGAACATGTACTACTGTCAAAATCAGCGTGGTTTGCATCGCACCAAAAAAACTTTTGTCTTTTGTCAAATTCACAAAGTTTTTGAAACCCACAAATTTATAAGATTCGCTGATACCATCCCAGTTGGTAAAGCTAAAGTAAAATGTCACCACAATGGGTACAATCATAAACAGTACATAGATGAGCATTGCGGGAGTAAAAAACGCTGCATCTCCCAAATTTCGTTTCAGTTTTATCATGGCATTTCTCCCGTTTGTTGAAACGGGAGGCGAGCGTCTCGCCTCCCGTATCCTGTGGTTATTCTTGATTGCTGCGGATCAATTCAAATTCATTATCCAAATCAGCAATGGCCGCATTCACATCCAAGTTCGGGTCGGATGCAATGTCCAGCGAAAGCTTGTCAAACAATGCCTGCACTCCAGGGAACCACGTGTTGTCGCCCACTGCGTCATAAAAGTTCGAAATCCCCTTGCTTTGCGCCAAAACGCCTTCAATTTCTTTGTGTAATTCTGTTTTGTTGTAATCCACATTCTCTTTCAAGGGCGTGAATAACTGCTCAATTTCAAGGAACTTTGCAGCAAATTCCGGCTCGCTCAAGAAGAATCTTACAAAGTCTTTTGCGATGTCCGGATGCTCTGTTTTTGCGCTGATCGCCAATCCTTCATTTGTCCACAACGGCAGAATCGCTTCGCCGCTTACACTCGGTACAGGGAAGAACCCCACTTCAAAATCGTGTTCCATCGTCTTTTCATCGCCCTGCGTCCAGCTGCCCATGATGAACATTGCTGCGTCACCACTGTAAAATTTCTCCAGCGTTTGGGTGTATGTGATGCTGGTACGATCCTCCGGCATATATTTGTCCGCCATCGTTTTATACATTTCAACACCGCTCACAAAGTCAGCAGAATCCGCAAATGTGGTCTCTCCTGCCATACGCTTCGCGTTCCAGTTCGAGTCTTTCGCCAAAAGGTTTGCCGTTTGCACACAGAAGAAGGGCACCGACTGCGGCCATCCATCTTTCACGCCCATGGCAATCGGGGTAATGCCCTTTGCCACCAACGCATCACACACCGCAACAAATTCATCCCATGTTTTGGGAACGTTCAATCCGTTCTCTTCAAAGATTTTCTTGTTGTAAAATGCGCCGCCCACTTGGATTTTGTACGGCACGACATACGTTTTTCCGCCGATCTTGGAAATATATTGCTCTTGGATGATGTCAAGATCCGCGTCATCAAAGGGCAGCAGTGCACCCGACGGCACAAAGTCCCCGGGGGAGGCCATCACCATCACGTCCGGGAATTGATCGGTCGCCAACAAGGTCTTTGCGTGGTCGCGTACTGTCACATTCGCAGACGGCTGATAGATCATCTCAATTTCAACATTCTCATTCGCAGCCATATATTTGTCTGCAATCTCCTGCCAGAGTTCCCTGGGAAGCTGCGGCTGTTCGTTTGCCAAAAAGGTTAGCTTTACTTTATCACCACTCTGCGCTGGTGCATCCGATGCCGGAGCCTCCGCTGCCGGGGCATCTGCCACAGGCGCATCCGATGCCGGAGCTTCCACCGCAGGCGTTGTCGGCGCGCAGCCTGTAAACACCCCAATCAATAAGCATACTGTCAAAAGAATCAAACTTATTTTTTTCATGATCTTTCCTCCATTTTTTATTTCGTTTCCCCTTTCAGAAAAACCTTGTTCAAATTCTATGTCAATTCCTACTGCGAAACAATGTCACAAAATTCAGGTTTTGTACTGCAAATTTTATGAAGTTTGTGCTTCCTGCTCACTAAGCTTCCGAATATGCGGGTGGATATTCATCGCCGCAATCAGCGCGGTAATAGAAGGCAGCAATACGATTAAAACGGGTAGCGAATAGGGAAAATACGCCGTGCAGATCAGCACCGGGATCACACAAAACACAAAAATCAGCCCCGTGCACTTCAGTTCTCGCATCATAAGCAGCAGCGCATTGCGCAAGTTGGCAGAATACGCAACATCCAGAATGCTCAAAAATCCATAGAGATAGTATTGATAGATTCCAAACACGGCGCACCCCATGATTGCCACGCCCAGCCCTGCGGCATCCCCAAAGAAGCCTGTAACAAAATAGGTCAGCAGAACCGGCGCGGTCATTAAAATCAGCCCCACTGCTGTCCTACGCCAGAAGTCCGTCTTAAATTCCGTCCAAAACTCCTGCCACACATCGCAAACGCCGTCATGCGTCAGCTTCATGCTAATTCGGTGCAGCGCCGCAAACGCAGCCGGGAATGTAATCACAGGAAGGCAAAACAATGTAAACAACAAGTTCGCTTTGATCAGCTTTGTAAAATGTGTTGTCAGCACAAAAAATAGGCGCGGTATCCCTTCTTGCGGCACCTCATCATATACGCCCGGCCCGGGACGCTCTCTCCATTCACGGACTTTGTCATGCCATTTCATTGCACATTTCCTCCCGTTTATTTGCTTGATTGTATCACATTTTTTCCCATTTTATGGGTTAGCTGCAAAACGCATAAAGTATCACCAAACAAATCTATAATTTATAGTATTTTCGCAACCCGCTTTTTTCGCTATGCTAGCAATAACGAATATTGTGGTCGCCCAACACTCCACGCAATCTCTGTTGCGCGCCCGCAAAAGAAGGAGCAACGCCGCAATGCTTGCGGTGCGATCGTGTGGAGGCCGATCGTAATGCCGCCTTGGCGCGGCGAGAGGGGCGGTTTGCAGTGGCAGCGTCCTTCAAAGCAAAGGAACGATGGCATCACTATCACTAAAAAGTATTCAAAAAGTCTATGACAAAAATATCACTGCCGTCAGCGATTTCAATTTGGAAATTGCTGACAAAGAATTCATCGTATTGGTTGGCCCTTCCGGTTGTGGCAAGTCCACCACGCTGCGTATGGTAGCAGGCTTGGAGGAAATCTCTTCCGGCGAGCTGAAAATCGGAGATCGTATTGTGAATGATGTAGCGCCAAAAGACCGTGACATTGCAATGGTATTCCAGAATTATGCGCTTTACCCGCACATGACCGTTTATGAAAATATGGCGTTTGCGCTCAAGCTACGCAAAATTCCCAAAGATCAGGTCGACCGGCAGGTGCGGCAGGCTGCTGAGATTCTTGGTATCACCGACTTGTTGCAGCGCAAGCCTAAGGCGCTTTCCGGCGGACAGCGGCAGCGCGTGGCAATCGGGCGCGCCATCGTGCGCGAGCCACAGGTGTTTTTGATGGACGAGCCATTGTCTAATTTGGATGCAAAGCTACGCAACCAAATGCGTGCTGAAATCATCAAATTGCGTGAGCGCATCAATACCACATTCATCTATGTCACGCACGACCAAACCGAAGCCATGACGCTGGGCGATCGCATTGTTATCATGAAAGATGGACTCATCCAGCAGATCGGTACTCCGCAGGATTTATTTGATATGCCTGCAAACCTATTCGTTGCAGGTTTCATCGGGATGCCGCGTATGAATCTGCTGAACGGTACATTGCAAAAAGAGGCAGATACCTATTTCGTCACCGTAATGGAATCACGCTTTGAAATTGGCACAAAAAAGCAGGAAGCACTGCGTAAAAATAACGTAATACCCTGCGATATCGTTGTGGGCATTCGCCCCGAACACATTGTGTTGGTGCAGTCGCGCGCCACACAAAGCCTCTGCGCGACCATTGACGTCTCGGAAATGATGGGCAGCGAAATCCATCTGCACACCAACATCGGCGGTCAAGATGCGATCATTCGAGTCGACCGTAATGATTTTGAAGTGCTCCAGTATGACCATCGAGCGCATCAGGGAGTGTACTTCACCTTCACCGAAAACGATATTCACCTCTTCGATTCCCAAAGCGAAAAAAATCTCTGCCTTGTTTGAAGCAGCTCAAAATCCACAGATTTCAAAACGCTCCGGAGCTGGATTCAGTTCCGGAGCGCTTTGCGATTATAGGCAGTTTCGGCTGCTCTATCTTCCACGATCCGCTAAACGCGCTTCTCCCATATACGTTTTTCCTTCATCTAATTTGGCACATACCAAAAAGCAGGAATTGTTACCGCATAGCTCTGAGACAAACTTTGCTACCACCAGACAGCAGCTCTACATCCGCATGCGGCTACAATGCCATACAGAAATCAAGCAAGTCCGTGCACCCATCAGCCTCACCGGGCAGCCTGCCGCTGCGAATAAAATTCCCACTAACCGGGAAAATCTTATCCTCATTGCCAGACTGCGTCATCTTCCACTGACACGTCAAATCGCAAACAACCTGCTTTTTCGTTTTGACCCTACAAATGACGCAATTCGCCGCGCCAAAACCTATTCAGGTAGCAAACACCGCAGAATGGACATCGCTATGAGCTTGATCAGCAATGCGATGGCGTTACTGATGAGGTTACGCACATCGGCAGAATTGCTGGATTTGCTCGCAGTCGCGGCATGTTCACTCTTTTCACGATATTTCTCACATGGGTTGCCGCACTCGGATGTTCCTGCCTTTTATCAGCTCCGCATTTGCACTCACCAATTTTATGCCTGTCACAGTGGTGCATGCTTTGAAGAAAACCAGTTTGTCACAGCCATTGCAGATTCCATTCGCACCTTGCTGTTTGGCACACCCTCCCGTAGCAGCATTTAGATTGTTCTCGCATCGTGTGTTGATACACTTGCAGCGACATATCTACTTGCGCTGCACGTCTACTGGCATCAAGGCACATATGCGACTACTGTTGTGTCGTCAAATACTGTCGAATCGCCCCCGCAACCTGCTCAACCATTTCCTCCTGCAAATATGGGTGCATCGGTAAAGATAGCACGGTAGCACCCGCCAATTCCGCCGCTTTACACACAATGTTTGGCATATGCTCGAACGCTTTTTGCTGATGTAGCGGCTTGGGGTAAAAAATCATGGTCGGAATACCCAAGTCTGCAAGATATTGATGCAGTCCGTCCCGCATTTCGCGCGTCTTCAGGCGAATCGTGTATTGCGCCCAGCTGGACCGGCACCCTTCTTTGATCGCCGGCGTTTGCACCAAATCAGCGAGCCTCTGCGCATACCATTGCGCCACACGATTTACCTGCTCCAATTCATACTGCTCAAATACTTTTAACTTAACCTGCAAAATCGCTGCTTGTATACTATCCAAACGCGAATTTGTGCCGATGTGTATATTATCATAACGGTCTGTCTTGCTCTTCCCGTGAATACGTAGCGACTGTAAGATTTCAGCAATGTCAGCATCATCCGTAAAGATCGCGCCGCCATCGCCATAGCAGCCCAGTGGCTTAGATGGAAAAAAGGATGTTGTCGAAATATCCCCAAAGCTCCCATTCATCTTCCCATTGATGCTGCCGCCAAACCCTTGCGCCGCATCCTCCAGCAACAATAAACCATGTTTTTCGCAAATTGGCTTGATTTTTATGTAATCCGCACTTTGCCCAAACAAATCCACTGCAATTACCGCTTTTAGCGTTCCATCGCCCCGCTTCTTTGTTTCACAAATTGCTTGCTCTAGTGCCTCAGCGTCCATGTTAAACGTGTCCGGCTCAATATCCACAAAGACGGGTTTTGCTCCCACTAACGCGATGACCTCTGCCGAAGCAAAAAAGCTAAAATCCGACACAAACACAATGTCTCCATTACCGATGCCCCACGCCATCAATGCAAGTTGCAATGCATCTGTTCCGTTCGCACAGGCAATGCAATGCCTCGCCCCAACGTATTCCGCCAGTTGCCGCTCCAACTCACCAACCTGCTTGCCCATGATGTATTGCCCATCCTGCAACACTCCCGCAATCGCCGCATCAATCTCCGGCTTCCAGTTCTGGTATTGTGTTTTCAAATCTCTAAATTCCATATGCATCCTCTTGTCCCCGTTCAAAAAATTCCCGTCATATCCACAGACGCAAAATCTTCCAGTGGCAGCCGTACCGGTTTTCCCTCTTTCTGGCTTTTGTAAATCGCCAGCACCAGTTCCAACGCATTCTTGCCTGCTATCGCGTCTACATAGGGCGCCCGATCCTGCCGGATTGCCTCCATCATATCAGCATATAGGCTGGTGTGCCCATTTCCGTATACATTGCTGGTCGCTTCCTGCAAACCTTTGTTTTTATCATCCTCCTGCTGTTGATCCGCAAAATCCCAAACGTCAATGTGATTGGTAGACGTTCCGCCAATTTTCACCGTACCCGTTTCTCCAAATAGGTATAGCGTCTCCTCAAGGTTTTTCGGAAAAACATTGGTTGTCCCTTCCACCGTTGCAATCGTTCCATTTTTAAATTTCACAACTGCCATGCCAACGTCTTCCGCTTCCAAATAGTCGTGGAATTGCCGCCGCGTTTGCCCGTACACTTCCTCAATCTCTTCCCCCATCATCCAGCGCAGCAGATCTATACCGTGTATGCACTGATTCATCAATGCGCCTCCGTCTTGCCCCCATGTTCCCCGCCACTTTGCTTGATCGTAATAACCATGATTTCGATTCCAACGTATGTGCACAGCTCCATGTGAAAGCCTTCCAAAGCGCCCTGCTTCCATTGCCCTTCTCGTTTCCTGTACCGCAAGATTAAAGCGATTCTGATGGCATGCCGATACCTTCACACCTTTTTGTTGCGCAAAATCAATAATTTGCTCTGCCTCCTGCATGCACATCGCCATCGGTTTTTCAATAATCACATGGATACCGCGCTGGATACATGCCAACGCAATCTGCGCATGGTTGCCGCTCTCAGTCGCAATCGCCACTAATTCAATCTGCTCACGTTCCAGCATCTCCAAATAGTCCAAATATTTATGCGCCGCGCAATCCTGCATTTCTGCGCGTATTAACAACGAATCCATTTGGGATGCAACAATATCGCATACCGCAACCAAATTCAGTTGGTTGTTCCTTGCTGCTTTTAAATGGTTGATTGCAATTCTCCCACAACCAATCAATGCAAAATTCATCTGTTCGATTCCTCCCGTTTTCTCGCAGGGTTTCCCATCACCACAGCGTTTGGCGGCACATCCTTCGTCACAACACTACCCATGCCAACCAAAGCTCCCGCACCGATTGTAATACGGTTGCGAAGGGTTGAGTTGAGGCCTAAATAAGCATTGTCTTCTAGGATGCAGAACCCACCAAGTATCGTGCCCGCGATAATGCTTACATTTCTGCCACATTGCACATCATGCCCAATGTGAATTAGATTATCCATTTTCACATAGTCTCCAAGTAAAGTATCTCCTCCCATTCCCCTGCACACAACCGTTCCAGCTCCAATTTCCACCTCTTTACCCATCACAACCTTACCGAGACTACAAATCCTTTGATTATTTCCCCATTCATCCTCATACATCGTAAACCCGGATGAACCAATCACCGCATGCTCATTGATGACACAATTTTCACCCATTGTCGTATTTTTAATGATTGCTCCACTCAGCACAACTGTGCCGTCACCAATCTCAACATCATGCCCTATCAGCGCACCCGGCTCTATCACAACATTGTTTCCCAGCATTACGTTTTCTCCACAAGTATACCCACCCTCGGTCATACGGTATGCACGAGATTTGTCCGCTTCCACACGCTTTTCATATAAAATCCGCGCCGCCTCTCCATACGCTCTTGCCGGATTGTCCACTTCTACCATACAATGACGCTTGCACAGTTCCTTGTCATACTGCATCCCCTGCTCCACAAAAACAAGGCAATATTCCACTTCACCAAGCGCCCCCAGCATTGCCTCTAATTTTTTACCAACGAACAACACCGTGCTACTCCTTGGCCTTGCAATATAAGAGCCCCCGTTGACTTCAAACTTGTAATCGGCGTTGTATTCACTGGCCGATATGCTTATATCTGATTTTTTGCTCATGGATAACTCCTTAAAATTTCAACCATCTTTTCACAGGCATGACCATCCCCAAACGGCGTTTCTTTCAAATCCCGCACCATTGGCGCCTCCAATTTACTCAATATGTCAGCACTCTCCGGCCGCGCCAACTGATTGCAGTTTCCGCCCATCGTCTCCGGCCACACAACATGTTTAAATACCGTAACGCACTGCACACCTGCGAAAAAAGCCTCTCGCTGCACCCCACCAGAATCCGTTACCACTTTTTTTGCATGAGAAACCAATCCAATCGAAGTTTTATAGCCCACCGGATCAGCTAAAATCACTTGCTCAAACCCGTAGCGTTCCTTGAGTGCACAGGCCATTGCTCGATTCCGTGGATGCAGCAGATAGACCGTTGGTGCATCCAGACAATTCATCGCGCGCATAATCTCAAACAGCACACTTTCGTCCGCTGTGTTCTCTTCTCTATGGCAAATTAGATAGTAGTATGACTGCGGCAGGTTCACCGGATGCCCGCTTACATCCGAAAACACCAAATCTTTGGACGATATTCCTTGCTTATAATACAAAAACGCATCGTACATCGGGTCTCCCACCAGATGCACATGCTCCCGAATCCCTTCATGCGCCAAAAAATTCACCGCACTGGCTGTGCAGGCAAATAAAACCGCAGAAATATGGTCTGTCAGAATTCGGTTCACTTCCTCAGGATTTTGCAGTGTGCCCAGTCGGCCGCCTGCCTCCACATGAATCACCGGAATATGCAATTTCACTGCCGCCAGCGCACCGGCCAAAGTAGAATTTGTATCCCCATATACCAGTAACATTTGTGGCTTATCTTTTTCTAAAATAGTTTCGATATGCTCCAGCATCCGCCCCGTCATCTGTCCATGCCCACCACATGCAATCCCCAAGTTATAATCCGACTTTGGAATCCCCGGTTCCTCAAAAAATATTTCCGACATCCCTTTGTCATAATGCTGACCCGTATGAATTAAAACTTCCTGATGCTCCTTACGTAATATCCTTGATAATGCTGCCGCTTTGATAAATTGCGGCCTCGCTCCTACTACTGTAACAGTTTTCATATTCTATAGTACCTCGATATTCTCTCTGCATGCAATTTCTTTCATCACGTTTTTTGTATCAAAAACCGCCTGCGCGTATCGCTGCACCAATTCATAGTCGACATTCGTATGTGCCGCTGTCACGATTACCAAATCCGCCTGTTCCAGCACCTCACTGCTCAATTCTGGCAATCCATATATCCATTCCGTTTCCATCTTAACTTTTGGTACCCATGGATCAAAATACTCCACGTGTGCGCCTTCACGCATCAGAATTTCCATCACGTGCAGCGCAGGGCTTTCGCGATAATCATCAATATCTTGTTTATAGGCCACACCCAGCACCAGCACTTTCGAACCGTTGAGCGCCTTTCGATGTCGATTCAATATTTTGGATGCGCGCTCCACACAATATTCCGGCATGTTGTCATTGATTGCCATAGAGCTTTCAATCATGGTTGTATGAAACCCATATTCCCGCGCCTTCCACGAAAGATAGTAGGGATCTAAAGGAATGCAGTGTCCTCCCAAGCCCGGACCGGGATAAAACGCTTGAAATCCATAGGGCTTGGTCTTGGCCGCCTCAATCACTTCCCAAATATCAATCCCCATTTTGTTGCACAAAATCGCCAATTCGTTGATCAAACCAATGTTGATATTGCGATAGGTATTCTCCAGTATTTTTTCCATTTCAGCAATTGCCGGTGATGAGACTTCCTTAACATCACTTTCCAGCACCGCGCGATACATCGCCGCAATCACTTCGGTAGCTTCCTTGCCAATGCCCCCCACCACCTTAGGCGTATTTTTTGTCTTGTAAATTGCATTACCCGGATCAACCCGCTCCGGCGAAAACCCTAGATAAAAATCTTCTCCGCAAACCAATCCCGATCCTTCTTCTAAAATCGGCTTCAGCAAACCTTCTGTAGTTCCGGGATACGTTGTAGACTCTAATACGACGATGGTTTCTTTTGTTAAATGCTTTGCAATTTCTTTCGCGGAAGATTCTACATAACTAATATCCGGCTGCTGATGTGCATCTAATGGTGTCGGCACACAGATCGCAATGAAATCTACGTCCTTGATAAACGAGAAATCCGAGGTTGCCTTGAGCATCCCGCTTTCCACAATTTCTTTTAAATCTTCGTTGATTACATCCCCAATGTAGTTTTCTCCACGATTAACCATGTCGACTTTTTCTTTTTGCACATCAAATCCAATCGTCTCGAACCCAGCCTTCGCCTTTTCTACCGCCAACGGCAAACCAACGTAGCCAAGACCGATGACGGCGACTATTACTTGCTTTAAATTAATTTTTTCCTTGATATTTTTCATGCAAATCTCCAATTCACACAGCGTTGTTTTTCTCTGACACTTGAGCATTTGACTGCTTTTTTAAATACTTGGTCAAATATATTGTTCCAATCATCGATGAGATGGCTACCACCGCCAGCGTAGTAATTGCCGCTCCCACTGAACCCATCACTTGTATTAGCCAAATATCCAAAATAATATTTGCGCCTCCCGCAATAATTGATATTGCAAGATTCATTTTTACTTTTCTGAGCATCGCCAAAATATTTCCTGATGGAATACGAAAACTAGCAGAAATAAAAAAGCTGACAGAAAGAATACGAAACGGTAACACAGCATCCGAATAATTTGTTCCATAAAGTAACGAAATAATTCCTTCAGCAAAAACCAACATAACGATTGCAACTATAAAATTGACAATAAACATGTACTTTTTTAACTCAGTATATTTTTTTTTGATCCACAAAAAATTTGTGTTGTTTTGAGCAAAATAGGGGTATACAAAGGTAATAATTGCATATGGCACAAAAACTAAAGCTGATGGAATTTGTGTAGCCACCTTATAAGTTGCCACAGTGTCAGGAGAAGATATGATCACACCAATCAAAAAAACGTCAAGCAAGTATAGAAGCTGGCTCAACCCGGTTGCTGCACAGCAAGTAGCAGCATATTTAACAATCTCCTTTTTTTGTGGCATCGTTAAAAGCTTTTTTTGAAATTGGGTGGTTTTTTTAATGCCTGACAGTTTTACTGATACAAGAATAGTTATCACCGCCGATAAATATATCCCACAAACAATTCCGTAAACACCTGCCAGTATTCCTCCCAGCGCAATCCCCAAAACATATAATAGTGTATTAACATTGTTAAGCAAAGCGTACTGTTTATTCATTAGCTTGCATCGCAGATATATCACAAAAAAATTGAAAAATGTATTCATTAGAGGAACAAAGCTGACCCCAATCACAATTCCTCTCGCATCGGGAATAGACAGCGCCCCCACTAATCCAAAAACCAGTATCGCCAATGATAGAAAAGCATTTACAACCAGCCCAAATTTTAAAGAAAAGCGAAAATACCTGCTCTTCATATCCTCATCTTGGCTTTCGCTACAAAACTGTAGCATTCCCGAAAAAATCCCTAGTCCTGCAAAAAGAGATACTAGTGATAAGATGTTCATGCTGTAAGCATACAATCCATAAGTATATTTATCAATAATGCGGATTATTATTACACTCGAAATAAACTGCAAACTTTTATTGATTACATCACTAACAACTATGTGAAAAAAACCTCGGTTTTTAATTGTGCTTAGTAATTTTTTTGTATTCATATACACTCATACCAATTTGTACTTCAATGCCCGGTGATTCGACTCTTTTTTTTGCTAGTTGCATCGCTATTCATGCTTTTCACCGTGGCACTCCATTCCCTATCGCGGCCTCTTGAAGCTATCCTTCATAAATACCCAATTCATCATACGCCCGCCGAATTGCAGCAACAGAAGAAATTTCATATATCTTTTCAACATTGCCCTTACATTTGATGCGTTCCTCTTCATAATGGTCGATAACGCCGCATACAATCTGCGGCAACTGTTCAAAATTTTCCACATCATGATAGTGCACGTGCATATTTTCCAGTTCAGAGTATTTAAGCCAACTGCCCTTGATCATCACTACACCCGCACAAAGCAGCTCACGCATCGTAGCCGAAAAGCCATCTGTTGTAAGGCAATGTAGAAACACATCTGTATGATTAATACTTTCAAGCATGGCATTTTCATCCATAAATTCTGTTATCACCTCGCTTTCAACTTGTATTTTCTGTAACGCACACTTGACATTGTTTGTATATTCACCCGTTGTATCCCCATATGTCATAAGAAATTTAAGTTTTATTAATTTTTTTACCCGAGCCGGCAACGTGTTTATTGCTCTGATTATCGCCAAATGCTGCTGCTGGATTGTTGCGTTATATCCACACATCACAATAATTTTCCCAGTTCCTTGCCATTCACGCCAGTGAATTCGCTCAATGTTTGGTACTGGAAACATAATTGTACATAACTTGTCATTGTGTTCTTCTCCAAACAACTTTACAAATTCCTGCTTCATGTGGGCATTTGCGATGTTAATTAGACATGCGATTCGAATTGCTTTTGCCTGCATTGTTTTCATTCTCGAATTCATGCGCAAGATATCACTTCCAAAATATGTCAACACAATTTTTGAATACATTCTTTTGCACTTTGCTATCACATCACACACAAATGCGTCCACCATCATGATCTGACATAAGTCAAATTTTCCGAGCTCAATAATCCTCTTCCTGCAACAAAAATAATAGTACGCAGACCGCGCTTTTGGTATCTTGTTGATCCACATTCCTTTAGCACGAAAAACGTACTCGAGCCTTATCCCATTTCGCTTTGCTTCCTCAATATACTTGTCCGGTATATTTTGTGTTGCAGTATGCAGCACCGTTACCTCGCAGTTCTGGCGTCCATAAATAACACACATCATATAATTCCATAAGTGTACGCTGCAGGCGTTAGTTATAATTAATATCTTCACGAGATACCCTTTCTATTTCCATTAATGTAGGCGCAGCAAAGCACCTCATTCCACGCTCATTCCATCATTCCTTTTGATAATGATACTTGAAAACTAGGGCAACTAATGGCGCAATCACCAATACAGAAAAAATTTGCAAATTCGTATACGCTACATTAATACATGCGATCACAAGAAACCCGATAAATACTGCTAATAGCAAGTCTATATGAAACGCTATCTTCTTAATCACTCTTCTCATAATCCAAATCACCCACAGCACAAATATGCCGCCACCCAAAATTCCGTATAGCGACAAAAAATCAAGTGCTGTTGAGTGCCCCCCCATGGTGCCACTGGTTCCTGCCGCATATTGGCCTAAAAACGGGTGTTGTAAAAAACCCATCCAAGAACTTTGGTATAATTCAAACCGTATGCTTAATGTTGTATTTCCAGCCGATTCCAGTACACCATCATACATCATCGCAATCTGCTTGAATCTTTCACTAATAGATGATATCGGAATAAGATCCGACAAATTGCCAGCCAATTTCCCGCCAAATACAGCCAAGAAAAGTAGAATGCTCAAAATGACCACTATTCCTACATAATTTCTTTTGCTGAAGCGAATGAATCCGAAAAGCAAGCTCATACCTAGTATTATGATTGCCATTGTATATTGAGCTTGGAATATTAGCACACACTGCACCGCGCACCAACACACAAGAAGAAACTTTGTCAATGGTTTCGCCCTATGCCGCATCACCATATGAAAAACTAATGGAACAATGACGCAAAGGGAGTAAATAACCGAATAGTCAGCCGTAAACCAAGAAGCGTATGGTCGCGTAAGCTCTACATTACCTTGAGCGAGAAAGCGCGACAACATTGGGTTTTCTTGTAAGAGTAAAATGGTGTTGGTTGCAATAAACAGCGTGTATACTAAATACGCCACAACAAACCCTTTAACCACACTCCTGCTTCCCAATTCATAATAGTACCAGAAAATCATTATGCTCAGCGTAATCGTAATTGCTTGCGCCGCACCTGCTTGATGCGGAACCAAACCCATTATCATATATGCACTTTGTACCAACGCCCATAAATACATAGGTAGGTAGACCATGTTTTTACACCCATATGTTGTCAAAAAAGCGTTAGGATTCGCCAAAAACGCCAAAAAACACCAAATTGTAATGAATGCAAGAATGATCTCTTTACTGTAAAAGTGCGTCATCGGGCTTACCGATATAATTAATATCACAAATGCAAATATGTCCCGAAAATATACAAAGACGCTCGCTTTTGTTTTAACCATTTTTACAGCTTCATCCACGACGTGTCACCCACAATATCAAATTACTAAACCCTGTTCCCCTCATAAAGCCTCTTCTTATATTACTCATCTTTGCAAATACCCAATGACAGGTGCCATTGTTTTTTTCATATCGCAATGCTCCAACGCGTGTGTTCTTAGGAATGTAATCACTTCTCCACTGGCACGTTCACCATCGACATAAATGTCATCATGAAACCGAATAATTTGCTGAATATCGATTGCACTGTCATCGCTGGGCACCCTAAGCAAATATGGGGATCCGTCTTCAAAAATATCTATTTTGCACGAAGAAACCATCGGCATACCTTTTGCACAATACTCTCTGCTTTTCAGTGAACTTGAAAGCCATAGTCCTTTTCGATGCCCTCCCAAACATTCAACCCCAATGTCACACTGATTGAATATTTCATCTAGTTCTGCTCCATATTTTGGACCATAAAAAATGACGTACCGCGCTCCAACCTCGCTTTGTGCCGCTCTTTCCTGCGCTTTCTTAAGGACATCTGCGCCACTATCGCCTACTACATGTAAAAATACTTCGCGCTTGTAATCCGGATTGCTATAATATGCGATCAACCCTTCAATGATACGATCCAGCCCGTGCCAATCCGCAAATGCTGCAACCATGATTAAATGTATCGGTGTGCTTTTAGAGTGCTTTTTCGCATCAACTGGGTTCACTTCTAAAACATCAATCCCATTTTTGATTTGAATTGTCGGGATTTCAAAAATATACTCATCCTGAGAAAAAGTAACAATGCGATCAACATGCTTTTTTAAGCGATTACGATAGAATTTATCTTTAACAAGGTTGAAACCAGGTAATTTGCTACAAGAAATCTCCTTGTCATAGGGATATGTCGGAAGCTCAACCAGTACTCTAATACTGTTGTTTTTCTTCTTAAGCCGTTTCAGAAACTGGAAAAAGGAAAAATCAAACCCTTGCTTTCGAATATATAGAAAATCCAGATCAAGCACATCCTTCAAAATATCCCATTTCACGCTATGCCTAAGAAGGGGAAGTCGTCGCGCAAGTTTTGCAAACCAAGGATTCCGCTTATCGACGACTTGCATATATTCTACCTTGAAAAACTCATCCATGCATTCAACTTGTTTAATTATTTTTTTGCACACACCGATGCGCCTAGTGCACTCATCTCTCAAATCCCAATTCGAAATATACGCACCTCTAATACCGTTTCTCATCATTCTCCTTTTTAGTTAAAAAATTTTTTAATGTATAGTTTTGCGGGAATTGCTGCCAATACAGCCAATATTCTTGAGTGGGCATTCGAAATACATCTTGGTTCTCCCGCCCATATCATTCCCACCATATATTTGATAGAATTAACGTATTTTTCCTTCCAGTTCTTTGCATATTTAACTTTCTGCTTTGCAAGTAGCGCATATCCCCTCGGATTCTCCTTTTTCAACTTCAATACGTTAGCTGAATATCCATCATCTAAATACTCGCACACACAAATAACTTTATTAAGCAGGCACATTGTATATTTCTCGTCAATCTGGTCATAAACAAAGTCTTCACCTATAAATTTCTCACCTTCAAAAACATAGAATAGGTATTCTTTTAATATGCATGCTCTATAGATTAATGCAGTGTCGCCTTTAAATCCATGATTCCGATACAGTGACGACAACGTTGAGTATTGCATTTGCTTTGGCAACTCCTGGTGTAACGGCCTTTCTTCATCATACCCCTTCAGTCCAATAATACCGGCCACAGCTACATCTTTGCCCTGCTGCTCCCATAGTAGGAGGATGCGTTCCACCGCATTCACGGGCAAATAATCATCCGAGTCTACACAGTAAAAAAGCAGCGTATTGCACGCACACACCCCGGTATTATGTGCTCTTTGCTTTCCTCCGTTTTCCTGCCAAACATATCGTATGGATATCCTATCTTCTTTTTGCCACTGCTCGACCAGTGCTTGCGTATCATCTACTGATCCGTCATCAACAATCAGCCACTCAAAGTTCTGGTTTGTTTGTGCACACAAGCTCTTATAACAGCGGTCTAAGATATATGCACGATTATAAGTTGGCGTGAAAACTGTTAAACTCTTATCCATGTTTTCCCCTCATACTATTCGCATATATGTCAATCATTCTTTCCGTATAAGTTCTCACGTTGTCCAGTCCATATGCTCGTTCTAATGCTTTTGCGCTCTTTGTAAAATAGTATTTTTCATTTGAAATAAGATGAATTATTTCATGCTTGTATTCTTCGATTGTCTCGCACAATTTCCCGCACTCATTGTTGACAATCATAGGCAAACCACCAACCTTGGCCGCCACAACTGGCACACCAAAAGCAAGTGCTTCCACTGCAGCTAATCCAAATCCTTCCCATAAAGAGGGCATACACATTACCTTTGAGGCGACCAAATATTCATACGGGTTACTCCTGAACCCTGTGCATTCGATGTTTTCGTTTAAGCCTCTGTTTAAAATTTCCTTCTCAATTTCTTCCTTCAGCTCTCCATCACCGATTATGGCCACCCGTACATTACTGATTTTTCGTCTTATCGCATCAACCAATTCAATCAAGAGCCACGGGTTCTTTTGTTCTGTTAATCGACCTAAAAAAACCATATCGTATTTTTTTTCTTCTATTGCGCTCAATGGCGCCCGCCCTTGTATTCTAGCAATGTCTATTGGGTTACCAACAACCTCTGATTTCCAATGAATACTATCCCCAAAAACATACTCACTTAGAATAGAATCCGACACACACAATATTTTTTTTATTCGCTTTGTAGCAAAAAAATAAACAATAGCGTTTATTGAATATTGCTTAATCCATGGCGGATTATTATGTAAGTGAGAGATAATTGGGATTTTCTTTGTTGAACACACCGCAACAACACTCGCAGTAAAATCATGCGCGTGAATTATGTCGGGCTTGATTTCAAGAAGCGCTCTTTTTAGTTCGCGAAGGCTGAGTTTTTGTAAGGAAAGATATTGTATCCCTTTTGTAGCAAGCACTTCTCGAATACTCCCATCAGGCGAAACATACCAGCTTTCATAGCAACACTTTGTATTCTCAATAATTTGTATAACAACATTCTCCGCACCTGAATACTGCGAAGAATTCAATAGATGTAATACGCGCTTCTTGCCCAAGCAACTCTCCTATCTTTGCAGTTACGCAGTTATGATACTTTCGTAAATTTCCTGAAAACGCTTAACAACAATGTCGGTGCTAAATTCGTTTATTTTTTCCCTATTGTATGCGCCAAAACCATTTCTTGCTTCTTCTGAATGTTCCAAGGCTCTGACAGCATTTGCAAAATCCTTGGTTTTCTTGGGCCCAATCAAATACCCGCCTTTCGCTTCATCAATTAGGTCTGTATTTCCTCGGATTTTAGATGCTATGCAGGGCTTTCCCGCCACCATTGCCTCCATTAAAGCAATCGGCAATCCTTCCTGTAAGGAAGGTAACATAAAAATATCTGTGCATTGACAAATCTCCGAAACATCTGTGCGGAATCCTAAAAACGATACGCGTTCAGATACGCCATTGACTAAAGCCAATTTTTTTAACTCTACTTCAAGTTTCCCCGATCCACAAATTACATATTTAACTTTCTCATCTAGCAAGGCCATCGCTCGAATCACGACCGCATGATTCTTTCTTTTGCTAAGCTCACCTACGGATAGCAAGACTAAATCGTTTTCTTCCAACCCAATAAGTTCTCTCATCTTTGCGTTGCCACCAACGAGAGAAGCATGTTTGCGAATTGGCACTCCTACTCCCGGCACATAGGCAATTTCTTTGGTCTTAAACTTCTGTGCTCTCTTATAATCCTCTTGATTAATCGTAATCAACACGTCTGTGTGCCGCGCAAGCATTTTTTCAACTGGAAAATACAAAAGCCAGTTGATCCACGGTGCACCTGAATAAAAATGGAATCCGTGCGCCTGATAAATTATATGTTTTACTCGGAATTTTCTGGCAACGATTCTGCCCAGCACACCCCCCACCGGGGTATTAGCGTGAACAATATCAAAGCACTCTTTTTGAAACAAATCACATAATTGCCTATAAGCTCTTAAATTTCCGTAGTGAGCAGGGTTTCTTCTAAAATCAATTTGATGAAACGTCAACCCAAATTTCTTCTCAAGCTTTTCTTTTCCCTGCAAGGTCAAGTCCATGCAGTTATACGCTAGGTGAACCTCCCAGCCCATCAGCTTTGCAGCAACGATAGCCGAGTAATAAAAATTTGTGCTGTCAATCCGTCCTTGATTTGCAATATATAGAAACTTCATTTCTTTTTACTCGCTCCATAGATGGTAAACGCTGCTGCAACAAATTGGTTTAAATCCCATACTAGAGTACAAACGAATGATGGGAAAGTTGCTTGACTGCACACCAACTTGTACTTTAAATATGCCTCGTTCAACCAAAAACGACATAATTGTCTCAACAATTCGCCTTGCAATCCTTTGCCGTTGGTATTCTACATCAACAGCACTTAGTTCAAGTACTCCACGATCTTCATGGATAGCAAATATGTAAAAACCAACCACTTTTCCGTCTTTTTCGCATACAGCATAATATTTCTCTTCCCTCTGAAAGGACGATTCGACCCAGCAAGCATAAATTTCTCTAGCTTTCGCTTGATTTAGCTTCCGGTCATTAAAGAAGCGGGAATATCGAAACGCTTCCCTAGCGATTTTCACGATTTGTGTATCGGGGAGAAAATGGTTATTTACGCGAATTTCTTGATCACAAGACGCATATTCTGGTGCTGTATCTATGCAAAATTGAATATTGACATCTGCAAGGAATGCATTCGTATTTTCTCCAAGCCAAATATTATTTTCGTTTATATTATTAAAGTTCCATAGCGTTACAAATTGAAATTCTTTGCAAAAGTCACTAATTTCACGCTGACCCTCTGAATCGACAATCCCATTCAAATTGACGCGCGCAGCAGGAATCCCAAAATATTCGGTGTCCCAATCCAGTTGAAAACCTTCATACTGCTTTCCAATAATTCTTTTTCTCACTCTCGTCACCCTCTATTCCAGTTTAATCTTTTCCAACATTAGCATATATATTTCTTTTATTAAAGACGCACACGATCGTCTTTATCACAATTTTGACATCTAGAATAAACGAAATGTTGTTAACATAGTATACGTCATTTCGCAATCTCTCTTTCCATTCTATTGAATTTCTAAAAAATGCTTGATTATACCCCGTGACACCTGGAAGAACATTAAGCTTACTACATTCGTCCTCTTTGTAGTAGTTAGCAGCGTCGGGCAAATCTGGTCTTGGTCCGACAAAGCTCATTTCTCCTTTCAATATGTTCATCAGCTGTGGCACCTCGTCAATACTAGTTTTTCTTAACAGCCGCCCAAGCTTTGTTTGCCTGTCATCGTCTTCTGAGTTGAAAGCGGATCCGTCCTTCCTGCGTATTTCTGGAGCATTTACTTTCATCGATCGAAATTTATACATTTGAAATACGCAACCTCCCTTTCCTAATCTATTTGCACAGTAGAAAATACTCCCGTTGTCTTCTTTCTTAATTAATATTCCAATAATGACACAACAAATTCCAAGTATAGGCATAAAGATAATTGCGAAAAAAATATCTAGTAACCTTTTAACATACTTTCTATACATCTCAGACCCTGCACCAACTCTTCAGCGTGTTGATTATGAATCGAACACTCACTTCATCGAGCCCCGTATGCAGTGGTAACGTCACTTCGTTGCAATACATTTCATACGCATTGGGAAACTCTACTATGTCAAATCCCATATTCCGATAAGCTGTGTGCAACGGCAACGGCTTATAGTGCACATTCGTCGCAATTCCCTGCTCCATCATAAACTGAATAAAATCGTTACGCTCCTGCTCCTGCTTGCCACTCAACCGTGTCAGATATAAGTGTCCGCTGGATTTATACTCCGGTGTATCGTGTAACAGCGGCGTAATGCATAGCCCCTTTAGTCCACTATCATATACTTCAATTATCTGCTTGCGCTTTGCTAACATTTCGTCATATCTCTTCAACTGCGCTGAACCAATCGCCGCGCAGATGTCTGTCATATTGCATTTATAGCCGGGGTAAATAATATCATACTCCCAGCTCCCTATTTTTGTCTTTTCCAGCGCATCCTTTGATTGGCCATGCAAAGAAAGCAACATATATGTCTGATAAAGTTCTGTGCTCTTGATGCCTTTTATTTCTTTCCATGCCACTGCGCCGCCCTCACCTGTCGTTAAATTCTTAACGGCATGAAACGAAAAGCACGTGAAATCTGCAACACTTCCGCTACGTTTACCCATTCTCGATGCCCCAAAAGAATGTGCTGCATCTGCAATCACCGCAATCCTGCCCATCGCCTCCTGCAATCGGTTTGCAGGTTGAAATAAGTGCTGTTTTGCTTCCACTGTCTGAAAAATCCACTCGTAATCGCACATTACACCTGCAATATCTACTGGAATAATCGCTTTTGTCCGCTCGGTAATCGCCTGTTCCAGCGCTTCACAATTCAAATGAAAGGAATCCTTTGCAGTGTCGACCAATACAATGCGTGCGCCAACATGCGCAATTACACTAGCACTTGCCGTGTAGGTATACGCACTGGTAATCACTTCATCCCCCGAACCAATTCCCAGTAGTCGCAGTGTCAGTTCCAACGCCGCCGTCGCCGAATTCAGGCATACCGCCCTTTGTGTGCCACAATACCGTGATATTTCTGCCTCGAATTCTTTTGTTTTGCGCCCCGTTGTAATCCATCCTGATTGCAACACTTCACAAACTGCATCGATCTCAGTCTGCGAAATATCCGGTGGCGAAAAATCTATCCTCATTGCCTCACCCTATATCATCCGTGCCTAATACACTATTTCCCTGAGTGTTCCCTCACACCTGTCATCTTCTCAAAATTGGAGACCGACCGACGGCCGGCCTCCGTGCTTTCTCTGTGCACACAGAAAGCGTTCAATTAGTTTTTGCTGCTTTTCAAACGTCTGCATGTGAAGAAAGCTGCGCCCGCTGCTGCGATCAAAACCAATGCCAAAACCATGGCATAGTCTGCCTCGCCAGTCTTAGGCGACTTCGTTGTCCCTGCCGCAGTGTCATCTGCCGGTGCCGGAGCAGCAGCATTCACTACTACGCCGATCGGGCTCAAAGAGCCAACCGAAAAGACAACCTGTCCATTGCTCACGCTGCTCGGCTTAATGTACTCCCATGCACCACCTACGTAGTGAACGATCGTAACACTATCACCTGCTTTCACGCCATTGACTGCGATCGTAACTGTGAACGGTGCCTCAGCACCATCCGGAGCAGAAACTTCATACAGCCAGACGAGCTTGCCGGGAGCCTTCGCCGCGTCCAGTTTTCCAACGATTTCCTTTTCATTCGGAATGCTTCCAAACGAAAGCTTCATCGGGTTCCCGTTTGCGTCCACGGCCGAAACCGAACCGCCAACCGGGCTGGCCGCAAGACCAACGCTTGCCATCGCCAAGCAAAGAACGATTACTACAACAGCAACTCCAATTCTTTTACCTTTCAATTCAATATCCTCCTTCCATTATTATTTTAATTAGCATGCCGCCCCCGAAGGAGTGGCATGTAACTAACGCTATTCCTGCGTCTGCGCAGGCTCTTTGAGATAGAAGGTGTCCAGTATCATCTGATACAACGCCTCCTCCTCCACGATGTATTCCGCAAAGACTTCTCCCTGCTGCATATTACCCGGCACGGTAAAGATGTTTTCATCCTTCAAGCCGGATTCCAGCGCCATCCGCGCCACATAAGCCATCTCCGTAAGAGACATATCTGAAAACGCATATTGACCGATTTGCTGATACAGCGTAACCGGAAAGAGCGGATTTTCCTTCATTTTCCCCTTCATTGCCTCAAAGAAACTTTTGAGGAAGCTGGTCTGTCGCGTCATGCGTCCCAGGTTCGAGTCCATTACATCGGAATCGCGCTGCTGCACATATCGCTTGGCAGACGCTCCATTCAGATGCACCTGCTCTCCTGCTTTGTATTTTTTTCCGTCAATCGTGTCCTCCTGCGCGAGCGTCACATCGATGCCGCCCATCAGGTCCACCGCATCCGGTACCCCTGCAATATTCAGCCGGATATAACGATAGATGGGCAGCCCATAGAACAAGTTGCTCACCGCCTTCACACTCAACGCGTCACTCAACTCTGCGCCATCGCCATAAGCATGAGACAGCGCAATCTGCGCCACCTTAGTGCCTGTAAACTGCTTATTCAGATCGTAAATATCGATCTTGGTCATGGCGTCGCGTGGAATATTCAGCATCGTAATTTTATTGGTCTTGGTATTGATGGACAGCAGCACCAGTGTATCCGCTTGTCCGCCGTTCAGCACCTCCCCATGTTCGCCCATGTTCTGGGTATAATCCACCCCCATAAACAGAACGTTGATGATGTCCTCGTTGTACCGATACTGCTCCCCGCCAAACACAATCAGGTTCGGGTCGTTCGCCTGCTCCGGCTCTTCCGTCTCCGGTTGGACCATGGCGGAAGCGACTGCAGCATTTTCCTTCTTTTGAAACATCGTATTTGCGTTGTAGGTGCGTGAGTTCAAAATCAGCGATCCCACAAAGACGGCGCCTGCCGCCAGTATCGCGCATACGATCACAATGCAGATGATGGCAATTCTCTTGCGCTTGCTCATCCGGTGCTTCTTGTTATAATTCTTGCTTTTGTCATACCTTTTGTTGTATCGTTTATCCCCATGCGGCGACTTACGCATCAACACATTCTGGTCACTCATCCGTCTCTAATACCGCCTGTACAAAATATCTCTTGTGATCCTGCCCCTTGACGCAGGTGGAGAGCGTAATGATCTTGTCTCCGCTTTTGATCTCAGTAGCCAAATCAATATTCGCTCGCATATCCCGCATGTTTTTAACATCCTCGATATACTGATCAAATATCGCCGGATTGCTAAAATCGTATGCATGCAGTAAATGCTCGTCTCCTGCCTCGTGTGCCGCAAAAATACGGTAGGTCAGCTTCCGTTCAGGCGTGTAAATCACAATCTGATTGTTCTTCTCAAAGAACGCCTTGTCCTCATATTGATGCAGCCCCGCAAACATGGAACCATTCTTCATGTTGTGCCCGTAGATCACCGTATTGGGGTCGGAAAAATCCTTGCTGTTCAGCAATTCCGTATAGATTGCGCCCTCCGGCGATTCCTGCCCCGCCAGATTATGCGTCAGATAATAAGCGTCATCCAACGCGTTCTGCACAATGGGCAGTTTGATTTGCGTGCCGGGAATCTCGATCCATGCGTAGATATCCATATTCTCCTGACGCAGCGCTTCAAAATCGATCGGGATGTCCGGTCGCTTGCTGGCAGTCGGTTCCGCTTGTTGCACCTGTTGTGTCGGTGCAGGTGTACTCTGTATCTCCGGTTGCGCCACTTCCTGAATATGCTTTTGCGCCTCGGCCGCGCGCTGCTGCTGCATTGCGTTCAACACCAGTCCCACCGCGCACAACACGATCACAATCAGCAATACGATGAGCAGGACGATCAGCTTCTTCCTTTTTTGATTGGGTTGTTGTTCCATCTCTTCTCCTGTTATCTGGCAACACCGTCATACGTGTCGGTGTATAACTCCTTTTCTTCTATCACATTGCCCGCCGCATCCGTCTTCGTCAGCGATACGTTCACTGTCACCTGCGGTTGCTCCGCCGTTCCGCCCTCGGATTGGGTGTTCAGCTTGCGTTGCCCCTCCTGCTGCGGTGCAACCACCGTTGCGTCCAGCGTTCCATTTTGCGCATCACAGCGGATTCCCAGAAAAACGGGGGCATCCGTTTCATTTTTAATTTTTAAATCGCTCCCCTGCGAGAAAATATCTGCATCCAGCCCCGCTTCGATATAGGTCGCAACCAAATCGCGTGGCACACGCTGATCAATCCCCAGCTCCGCTTGCAGCGCCGCCGCATAGATGGTGGACGCCAAATGGTTCAGTCCGCCGCCCGCGATGGGCGTGGTGTTTTTATCAAAGCGCTC
The DNA here is from genome assembly GCA_964454685.1 of uncultured Christensenellaceae bacterium. Taxonomy (GTDB): domain Bacteria; phylum Bacillota; class Clostridia; order Christensenellales; family Christensenellaceae; genus CAYVTZ01. Next base: position 3,977 of record CAYVTZ010000024.1, on the reverse strand, counting down.
GTTTGCCACCTTCCATCCATTCTGCTCCTCCATTCCGCCCAGTGCCTCTCGCATAGACCATGTCGCACCCGGCGCTATCTCGGTTCCGTTAATCTGATCGCTTGCCTTCCAAATGTTGTACGCACTGTCCAGTTGCGGGCTGGAAATTTTGGTCTGATAAGAGCTGATCTCTTCATACTGCGCCGTTTGCGGCGTATCTCCCTCGCGCTCTACTGCGATCACCGACTCTGCGGATTCTGTTTCAAATGCCTGTAAAATCTGGTTTGCCAGCTGTGTTGTGTCATAGGTTGGCTGTGGCTGCGCATCGCTTTGTATGATCTCGAATCCCGTTGTGCGTGCCGCTTCGTCGGCCGTTTTTTTCAAAGACACCGTTCCTGCCGTCTCTGTGGCGGGCGGAATCTGTGCATTCACTTCAGTTTGGATCGCTGCCGCGTCAAATGCCGTCGTGCACGGAAATGTGATCCCGTTTTCAGCGGCGTATCGCGCGTCTGCCTGATCCTGCTTTTCGTCTCCGCTTTTGCCATATGCAAACGCGCTTGCAAGCGCCGTTGGTGTGTCTATAGTCATACCTGCCTGTTGCCCGCTTATCGAATATTGCTGATCTCCCACTTGATATGTCACAGCCGTGTCTGCAATCATTTGCTGCGCCCGCTGCTCCACCGCAATCTGCGCCTGTTCCATGGTTTGACCGGAAAGATCACATCCCAATACCGAAACGCCCTGTACAAAATGTTGCGGATTCAGCTCCGCCTTGGCAGTGTCATTCGCAAAAATCCATACTACACCCGCTACCGCAATCGCGGCTGCAAGTACCAAAATCACAACCAAAACGACTTTGGTTTTATTGTTTTTCGGCGCTTCCTGCCGATACAGCAATGTTTGCTCTTGTCTGCGCGATGTCTGCTCCATGGATGTCTACCGTATTCTCCTTCCCTTTACAGGGCCTAACCCATCCTTATCCTGCTGCGTGATCGCCGCCAGTTCGGCTTCAAATACATCACGCTCCAACTGCTTTTCAGATGCGGGTGCCGGCGTTGCGCGATCATAAACCGGCGGTTTGCCGGACTCCGCCATTGGCATGGTGCGCGTTTCGCCTTTTTTCCCGTGTTTGGATTTGCGGCTCTTTCCGCCGGAATCCACATAGTCGTAATATCCGTAATAGGAATACATTTTTTGCAGATTGGGAATGCAGTTTAAGATGCACGCTGTTGGTTTGGTTCCTGCCACTTCCCACGCTTTCTTTGCATCCTCCAGCACTTCCTTTGTGGTATAGCCGTGTCGCACCACCTGCACGATGCCATCCACGTGCTTGCTTAACGCAATCGCATCCGGCACAATCAGCACCGGCGGCGTATCTAAAATGACATAGTCATACATCCGCATAAAGTGTTGCAACAGATTTTTCATCTGTTCGGAGCCCAGCAGCTCGGTCGGGTTTGGCGGTCGATGCCCCGCCGTCACCACATCAAAGTTCTCCCCGAACTTCACCACATAGTTGTTGATGGCGTGGTCACTGCGCATGTGCATGATCAGCTCGGAAAGCCCCTCGCGGTTTGCCAGATTCAGCACCCGATGCACCGTGGGGTTACGCATATCGCAGTCCACCAGCAGCACGCGCTTGCCCGCAAATGCGTACGAATTCGCCACGTTACTGGAAACGGTAGACTTCCCCTCTCCCTTGATCGAGCTGGTAACCATCAAGGTTTTGATGCTTTTATCCACGCCCAAGAAGCTGATATTGGTCTGGACTGTATTGAATGCCTCGATGGCCTGGTTCTTAAAATCGATATCCATCTGTCTCTCCTTAGTTAAACTTCGGTATGTTGCCAATCACAGGTACGCCCATGATCTCGGTGATGATGTCGTCATTCTTGACCGTATCATCCATCACATACCGGATGATTGCGATAATCAGCGCCAGCACAAAGCCAATCAGCGCGCCGATGACCGAATTCTGCATCACATTGGGGCTCACCGGCTCGGTGGGCAGACTCGCATAGTCGATGATCTGCACATTGTCCATTTTCATGATCTTCATGACTTCCTCTTGGAACACATCTACCAGCGTGTTCGCAACTGACTGCGCAAACTGCGGAGACGTATCCGTTACCGCAATCTTGATGATGTCCGTGTCTTTTTGTGAGGAAACGTCGATCATGTCGGAAAGCTCTTTCAAGTCCGTGTTCAGCGATAATTTTTCCTTCACCTGCGACAAAATCCGTTCCGATTTACACAGGACACTGTAAGAATTTACCAGCTTGGTATTCAGGTTGTAGTCGTTGATCGTCATTTGAGAGTTGTCCGCCCCTGCAGCACTGCCAATCGAGCTGACTATGATCATTGCCGACGCCTGATATTTTTTGCTGATCAGATATTCCGAAATCAGATTTCCTGCCAAACCTCCCAGAATCGTAAAAATCACTAGAATGATCCAGCTTTTTTTCAGAATCTTACCAAAGTCCCGTAATGTTAGTTCCATCTTTACTCCTTACCGTTGCCTTCCGTTACTATCAAAGCCATACTGTTTTGATGTATGACTTTCACCGTCTCCACCCCAAACTTTTTTTCGCAAAATTCCAGGCTCTCCCGGATCCAAGGCGCGCGCTTTTGTGTGCTGTGCGCGTCCGTGCCAATCAAATCCACCATGCCTCTTTTCAGCATCTTTTTTGCCATTTTCTGCGCCATCGGCCCATACATCCCCAGTATGCTTCCGGCATTCATTTGAAAGAGTATGCCCCGCTCGCGCATGCTCTTGCACAGCCCGAAGTCCTTCCAAAGAAAGCGATATCGCTCCGGATGCGCCAGTATCGGCATCAGCTTGCTCACACGCATCAAATGCAAAAACTCGTCAAAGTCCTCCGGCATTTGTTCAAAATTCATCTCCACCAAAATATGATTGCTATGCCCAATCGTCAGTTTCTCCGGCGTTCTGTAATCCAAAAAGCACTGGTTCAAAAAAACCTCATACCCTTTATGCAGCCGTACCGGAATATTCTGCCGCGCAAGCTGTGCGCTCAATTCCGCGCGGCGCTCCTCGGCAAGCCGGATGCCCGCGTCATAATCCGCAATCAGGTGCGGAGTACAAACAATGTCTGTAATTCCTTCTTCCGCTGCTATTTTTGCCATTTCGATGCTCTCCTGCATATCCCGCGCGCCATCGTCTATGCCCGGCAATATATGAGTATGCAGGTCCACCCGTCTCATCTTGTTCACTGTGTCTCTCCCCTGATCTTTCAACTCTTCCACGGCTGATAGCCCGGAACCAGATGCTTTAGCAGTTCAATCGCCTTGCCATCGTTGCGGATTGCACAGCGCGTCATTTCCTCCAGGCTCGCGCCGAAGTCCGTGCGTTCATCCTCCACGGGTGCCAGCTTGAAAATCCGGTTGTTCATCGTCTTTTCCAGCCCTTTGGCTTCATCCTTCATGGTCAGCTCTTCAAACAGCTTTTCTCCCGGACGCAGTCCCGTAATTTTGATCTCCATGTCCTCCCCCGGCACATAGCCGTGAAAGCGGATGATCTTCTCCGCCAACTCCATAATTCGCACAGGCGTTCCCATGTCCAGTACATAAATTGCGCCGCTGTTTGCCATGGCTCCCGCCTGCAGCACCAGTTGAGAAGCCTCCTGAATCGTCATGAAAAAGCGTACGATCTCCGGATGCGTGACCGTCACCGGTCCGCCCTGTTTGATCTGCCGCTCAATCAGCGGAATCACGCTGCCGTGCGATCCTAGAACATTGCCAAACCGAACGCTCATGCACTTCATTCGCATGTTTTTTGCGTAACGCTGAATCATCAGTTCTGTCACGCGCTTGGTCGCCCCCATGATGTTTGTGGGGTTCACCGCCTTATCCGTGGATAGATTTACAAACCGCTCCACGCCAAATTCCTCTGCCACCAGCAAAACGTTACGCGTTCCCAGCACATTGTTTTTGATCGCCTCCATGGGGCTCTCCTCCATCAGAGGCACATGCTTGTG
>CAYVTZ010000023.1:0-48426 GCA_964454685.1 uncultured Christensenellaceae bacterium | reverse complement strand
ATCACAAGATTGCAAACCTGAAGGTTTCGGCTGAAAACCTGACGGCGGCAGAAGCGCGCATCCGCGACGTGGATATCGCTTCGGAAATGACACAGTTCACGAAGAGCAACATTCTGGCGCAGGCTGCTACGGCAATGCTGGCACAGGCAAATTCGCTCCCGCAGAACGTGTTGTCACTGCTCCGCTAATTTGCAAAGCAAAAAAAGAAAGCCCTCGGGCTTTCTTTTTTTATGTCACGTTTTATTTCGGCGGGCAAGCCCTCCGCATTTCTTGTCGCTTAAACCAATTTCCCCTGATACAGCGGAAATTCCTGTGTCAGCGCCAAAACCTGCTTTTTGACCTCGTCCACCGCTGCTTCACCGCCGTCAATCAGCTTTGCAATGTATGCCGCAATCAGTTTCATCTGCGCTTCCTTCATGCCGCGCGTCGTTACGGAGGGCGTCCCAATGCGAATGCCGCTCGTCACAAACGGGCTCAATTTTTCAAAGGGAATGGTATTCTTATTAACGGTAATTTTCGCCATATCCAGCACCGCTTCCACTTCTTTTCCCGTTTTGCCTTTCGCGCCAACATCTGCCAGCATCAAATGATTGTCCGTGCCTCCCGAAACCAAACGCACGCCATTCTCCATCAGCGCCGCCGCCAATGCCGCCGCATTCTTCACCACCTGCTGCTGATATGCCTTAAACTCCGGCTGCAACGCTTCATGGAAGGAAACCGCCTTCGCGCCGATCACATGCATCAGCGGTCCACCTTGGATTCCCGGAAAAATCGCTTTGTCCACAGTCTTTGCATATTCTTCCGCACATAGAATCATGCCGCCACGCGGGCCGCGCAACGTCTTATGCGTGGTCGTGGTGGTAAAGTGCGCATACGGAATCGGGCTTTGATGCAGCCCCGCCGCAACCAGCCCCGCAATGTGCGCCATGTCCACCAATAAATACGCGCCCACTTCGTCCGCAATTTCGCGGAATTTCGCAAAATCCAGCGCACGCGGATAGGCGCTCGCTCCTGCAACTATCATTTTAGGCTTGCTCTGCACCGCAAGATCATGCAGCTCATTGTAATCGATTTTCTCATCCTTCTCGCTCACACCGTAGGGTACAATGTTAAAATATTTACCCGAAATATTCACCGGGCTTCCATGCGTCAAATGCCCGCCGTGCGAAAGGTTCATTCCCAAAATGGTATCGCCGTATTCCAGCACGCCGAAGTACACCGCCGTGTTTGCCTGAGCACCGGAATGCGGCTGCACATTCGCGTGCTCCGCGCCGAATAACTTTTTCGCGCGTTCACGTGCCAGATCCTCCACCTCGTCCACAAATTCGCATCCGCCATAATAGCGTTTGCCCGGATAGCCCTCCGCATATTTGTTGGTCAGATGAGAGCCCATCGCATTCATGACCGCGGGAGAGACAAAGTTCTCCGACGCAATCAGCTCGATGTTGCTTTCCTGCCGTCCCAGCTCGCGTTGCATCGCCGCAAAGACTTCCGCATCCACCGCCTGCACTTCTTTAAAATTCAACATTTGAAACCCTCCAAATACTTTAAGATACTGTTTAATATACGCTGTCAAAATGCTCCACGGCATATTTCGCCGCATTTTGCTCTGCCTGCTTTTTGCTGTTGCCCACTCCTTCGGCAACCACATCATCGCCTAAAATCAGTTTAACATAAAAGGTCATGTTGTGCGCAGGGCCTTCCTTCCGGCTCAACAGATAGTTGATGTCCTTCTTGATGGTGCGCTGCACCAGCTCCTGCAAATATGTCTTGTAATCGCTGTCCTTCGCGCTGTTCATCACGCGTTTGATGGTGTTGTGGAATAGGTTCCGCGCCACACTTTGTGCCGCATAAAACCCGCCATCCAAAAACACCGCGCCCATCACAGCCTCCATCGCGTTTTCCAGTATGGACTGCTTGTCGCGCCCGCCGGATTGCTCCTCGCCCTTGCCCAGCAGCAGAAAGTCTCCCAGTCCAATGCTGCGCGCCACCTGCGCCAGCGTTCTGGAGCAAACAATCTCCGCGCGCTTCTGCGTAAGCGCCCCTTCGGCAAAATCCTGATATTCCTGAAACAGCAGTTCGCTGACCACCAGTTCAATCACCGCATCGCCTAAAAATTCCAGGCGCTCATAGTCCTGCCCGATGTTGCAGGATGGATGCGTAAGCGCATTCGTCAAATGCAGATCGCTTTGGAATTCGTACCCAATGCGTCGCTGCAACTCCTGTATGCTCATGGCTCCTCGCCCATCTGTGCGATGCTGTCGCGGATCACGCTCACCACGTCCCCCGCAATGAATTTGCGCGCATTTTCCACCGAGTTTACGATCACTTTCGCGTCAGAGGTGCCATGCGCTTTCACCACGCCGCCATTCAGCCCCAGCAGCAGCGCGCCGCCATATTCTTTGTAGTCCATCTTCTTTTTCAGCTTGCGAAACGCAGGTTTCATGAATCCCGCACCAATTTTGCTGATCACGCTTTCATAGATATATTTCTTAAGCATGCCAAGTATCGTCTTGGCACAGCCTTCCACAAACTTTAGTAAGATGTTCCCCGTAAATCCGTCACACACCAATACATCAAAATCACCGGAAAGCAAGTCTCTCCCCTCGGCATTTCCCACAAAATTTATGGGAGCGCGCTTGAGTAGCTGATACGCCTCCTTGGTTAACTCGTTTCCCTTTTCTTCCTCGCTGCCATTGTTGATGAGTGCCACGCGCGGTTGCTCGATTCCATATACCTTTTGCATATAGATACTTCCCATGATGCCAAATTGCTGCAAGAAAGCCGCTTTGCAGTCCACGTTCGCTCCGCAGTCCACCAGCATCACCTGCCCTGTCGTCGTGGGCAGCAGCGGTGCCAGCGCCGGACGTTTGATTCCCGGAATACGCTTCACGATCAGTGTCGCGCCCGCAACCAACGCGCCGGTGGAGCCGGCGGAAATCATCATCTGCGCCTTGCCCTCCGCTACCATTTGCAACGCAACCACCATCGAGGAGTCTGCTTTTTCACGGATCGCTTTCACGGGCGAATCGCACATTTCAATCACTTGTGTCGTGTGCACCACCTCAATGCGCGCTTTGTCATATTGCTCCTGCGCCAGCAAAGCCTGAATCTGCGGCTCATCCCCTGTCAGAATCAGCGTGATGTCATCAAATTTCTGTATACTCTGCACAGCACCCTTCACGATCTCGCGCGGCGCAAAGTCTCCCCCCATTGCATCAATTACAATTTTCATGGAACCTCCCGCATCACTTACAGATTATTGTCAAGGTATATTATATCGCAAAATTCCCAAAAAGCCAACCTGCAATCCCGCACCTTTCCGATTCTTTTGACTGTGTGACGTGATACACAAAAAAGACTGCCTTAAAACTATCCTATCCATACAGTCAGGCATAGCTTTAAGACAGTCTCTCGCTGTCTTTCGATTATTTCGCTGCGTCTTGCTCCACAACTAATTTTCCGTTGTAATATCCGCAGGTCGGGCATACTCTGTGCGCGAGTTTGGGCTGATGGCACTGCGGGCATTTTGCCAGCGTGGGCGCACTCAGCTTCCAGTTTGCTCTTCTGGTATGCGTTCTCTGCTTAGAAGTTCTTCTCTTAGGTACCGCCATTTATCTACACCTCCTTAAGTTTAAAACAAATCTTTTAATTTCAAAAACGGATTCCCGTCATCTTGTTGTTGCTGATTGCATGCGCACTGCGTCTGGTTCAGATCCTGTCCGCAGGAAGGGCAAATCCCTCTGCACTTCTCATCACACAAAACGCGACCGGGCATATGCATCACGAGCGCGTCGTACACCAGTTTATCAAATACCAGTGTTTCTCCTTCATAGGTGTATGCGTCGTCAAACTCCGCCGTCTTGACAATCACCTCTAAAAAAGGAATCGCCAGATCCACCATCACTTCCGACAGGCACCGCGCACATGGCATCACCACGCTGCACGATACGCATCCACGCACCGTAACACGCTCATCCAGTACGGAGTATTTCGCCTCGAGCACCACACCGTCTTTTAAGGATAACTCCTCGTCAAAATCCGTGTGTCCCTGATATGCGAATTCAAACTCCTCACCCGGCGATTGAACCGCTTTTGCTAAATCAAGCTGGATCATATCTCACTCTCCAAAAAGCAGCTACCGTAATATTATATTTACAAAAAGCCCGATTGTCAATGATTTTCCAAAAACTTCTCTGACAATCGGGCAAATTTCTGTGCGATCACTCTGCGGGCCAACCAAACACAGTTCTATTTTGCAATTTTTGCAACGGTGCGTGTCTTAACTGTGCACCCGAAAAACCGTTTTAATTGAATCGGCAGCCGTATTCAGCTTACTCGCAGCAAATGCGGTATGTGTCTTTCGCAATCATCATTTCTTCGTCTGTCGGCACTACCAAAACCTTTACCGTAGCGTCCGCAGCCGTAATGTCGATTTCTGTGCCGCGCTGCTTGTGGTTCGCCGCATCATCAATCTTGATGCCCATGAACTCCAAGCCTTCCAGCGCGCCCTTGCGCACATCCCAGTCATTCTCGCCAATGCCGCCCGCAAACGCCACCACGTCTACGCCGCCCATTGCCGCCGCATATGAGCCGATGTACTTCTTCAAACGATAGATAAACACATCCAGTGCCACCTGCGCGCGCTCGTTGCCCTTGTCCGCCTGCTCCCACAAATCGCGGAAGTCGCTGGACACGCCCGAAATGCCCCAAACGCCGGATTGCTTGTTCAAATATCCGATCGTCTGCTCGATGCTCATGCCCATCTTTTCCATCAAGTAAGGAACAATGGCCGCGTCCAAGTCACCTGAACGTGTGCCCATCACAAGACCTTCCAGCGGCGTAAAGCCCATGGAGGTGTCTACGGATACGCCCCGATCCACCGCCGCCACGGAAGAGCCGTTGCCCAAATGGCAGGTGATGATTTTCAAATCTTTGACGTCCTTGCCCAGCATTTCCGCTGCACGGGCAGAAACATATTTGTGCGAGGTACCGTGGAAGCCGTATCTTCTGACCTTGTACTTCTCGTATGCTTCATAAGCAACGCCGTACAAGAATGCCTTTTTAGGCATGTTGCCATGGAATGCGGTGTCAAACACACCTACCATCGGCACACCCGGCATCAATTTTTGGCAAGCCTCAATCCCCATCAGGTTTGCGGGATTGTGCAGCGGAGCCAGCTCAATATTTTTCTTGAGCGCCGCAATCACCTCATCTGTGATCAGTGTCGAATCCTTAAAGTCTTCTCCGCCATGCACCACGCGATGCCCAACCGAGCGAATGCTGGAAAGGTCTTTGAGTACGCCGTGCGTTTCGTGCGTCAGCGCGTCAATCACCGCCGCCATCGCTTCATTGTGATCCTTCATCGGAATTTCGATCTCTGCTTTATCTTTGCCCGTCGGCTTATGCTTGATGATGGAGTGCTCCAAACCGATGCGCTCCACCAGTCCTTTTGCAATGACATCCTGTGTCTGCATGTCGATGAGCTGATACTTCAGCGAGGAACTCCCTGCATTGATGACCAGTACGTTATTCATGATTTTCTCTCCTATCCCTTGTTTTCATTATCGCTATCGCTTCTTCCACACGCTTTGTATGGAAAGTTTTGTTTTTTAGTACGCCTGCGCCTGTACCGCTGTAATCGCGGTCACTGCAACAATGTCCTCGACACTGCATCCGCGCGAAAGGTCGTTAACGGGACGTGCCAATCCTTGGCAAACCGGCCCGATCGCCTCTGCGCCTGCCAAACGCTGCACCAGCTTGTAGCCGATGTTGCCCGCCTGCAAGTCGGGGAAGATCAATACGTTTGCGTGCCCCGCAACCTTGCTGCCCGGGGATTTCAACTGTCCTACGCTCTCGATCAGCGCAGCGTCAGCCTGCAATTCTCCATCTACCTGCAATTCCGGCGCCAGTTCTTTCACCTTCTTGGTTGCTTCGATCACGTTGTCCACATGATCGTGCTTTGCGCTGTTTTTCGTGGAGAAGGACAGCATCGCCACACGAGGCTCCATGCCCGCCAGCACCTTTGCCGTCTGCGCGGAAGCAATGGCAATCGCTGCCAGCTCGTCCGAATTGGGGTGAATGTTGATTGCGCAGTCCGCAAATACCATCACGCCGTCGTCTCCCCATTTTTTGTCCGGCAGTTCCATGATAAAGCTGCTGGAAACAATGGACACGCCCGGAGCCGTCTTTAAAATCTGCAACGCAGGGCGCAGCGTGTTGCCTGTGGAGTTGATCGCCCCCGCAACCATGCCGTCCGCGTCACCCGCTTTAATCATCATTACCGCAAAATATAGTTCGTTCTGACACGTCTCTTTGGCCTGCTCCAGCGTCACACCTTTGGACTTGCGCAGTTCATAGAACATATTCGCATAGACATCCAGCTTTTCCGTGGTTTTGGGGTTGATGATCGTCACCCCGGAAAGATCCACATGGTCGGTGTTTGCCGCGTCAATTTCCGCTTCATCCCCTACCAGCACAACGTTTGCAATGCTCTGCTCCGCAATTTTGGATGCAGCCTTGATGGTTCTTGGCTCGCTGCCCTCCGCAAGCACGATCGTCTTTTTCATTTCTTTCGCTTTCGCATAGATTTTGTCCATAAATGACATGTCAAAATACCTCTCAAAAATTAATAATATGTTGTAAAAATCTCACGACTTCTTTATTATATAAAATAAAACCGAAAAAGCAAAGGTATTTTTATGCAAAACATTGGAATCATTTGCGAATATAATCCGTTTCATCAAGGACACGCCTATCATTTGCACGAAACACGGAGAATTTCACAAACGTGCAAAATCATTTGTGTCATGAGCGGGAGTTTCTCTCAGCGTGGAGAACCCTGCATCACGGACAAGTGGACGCGCGCGCGTATGGCGGTCGAGCATGGCGCCGATCTTGTGCTGGAGCTTCCCTTTTTATTCGCCACACAAAGCGCGGAAGGCTTCGCCGCGGGCGGCGTCAGTTTGCTGCGCCAGTTGGGCTGCGTGGACGCGCTCTCCTTCGGCAGCGAATGTGCCGACATCACGTTGCTGCAAGGCACCGCCCGCCTGCTTGCGGATGCGCAGGAAAATTTTGAAGCACGAGTGCGCTCCCTTTGTCTGCAAGGGCTGTCTTATCCCGCCGCACGTGAAAAAGCTTTCATCGAGCTACACCCGAACGCCGACCATGCGCCGCTCACAGGTTCCAATAATGTGCTCGCGCTTGAATATCTGAAGGCAATGCAACGCCAGTCCTGCGATTTTTCTCCGCTCACCATACAGCGCCGTGGCCAAGCGTATCACGAAGCGCAGCTTCAAGAGGCATTTTCCAGTGCAACGGCACTGCGAAACGAGCTGTATACAACCGGTTTCACGCCTGAGCTGCTGCAAAATCTACCCTCGCGGCAGCCGTTCCCCTTCATCGATCCCACCATGTTTTTCCGGCTGCTCAGTTTTCGGTTGCGCACCATGTCCCTTGTCGAGATCGAACAAGTTCACGATGTAGGCGGCGGCTTGGAGTATAACATCAAGGAAGCCGCTAAAACCGCGCAAAGTTATGACCAGCTCGTCACGCAAATCAAGACCAAGCGCTACACACGCACTCGCATCCAGCGCATTTTGTTGCACTGCCTCATGGATGTACGCAAGCAGACCATCGCATCCATCGATATAGACTCTCAGTGCTACGCCCGCGTGCTCGCCGTCAAGCAAAGCAGCCTCGATCTACTGTCTCAAATCAAGCGACACCTGCCGCTCATCACCAAAGCCTCGGAATTTACCGATTCCCCGCTGTTGGAATATGATTTGCGCGCCACCGATGTACATAGCACACTGTTCACGCCTGTGCATGCTGCCGCACAGGATTTCACTCAAAAATTCCCTGTTTTCCGGCTCACGCCTCCAACAGCGCTCGAATCTGCGGCAAAGCCTCTCGCGCAGCACGCTCCCCCGCCTGAATGATGGGGTCTATGTTCGTGTACTTCCCGCTCTCAATCCCGCTTAATTGCGGTGCCAGAACAAAATCCGCATTCTGCAAGTTATGCTTGGCGAGCTGCCAAAGCGAAATTGCAACCGAGCGTTGCAACAGCCCGATCACGTCCCCCGGCGCAGCTTCATATTCGCCGCGATATCCCACATCCACCGCCACCACAACGTCGCCTCCCATGCCGCGCGCCGCGCTGATTGCCGTGCGGTCGATCACGCCACCATCCACATAAGTTCGTTCACCGATTTGATGCGGCTGGAAGATGCCCGGCAACGAGATGCTGCACCGGATCGCCTCATGCAGCACCCCCTCGTGAAATTCCTCCAATTCGCAGGTCTCAATGCAGGTCGCTGTACAGGTAAAAGGAATCTCCACTTGGTCAAAGCTCAGATTCTTGGTCATCATCTTGATCAACTTCTGAACTTTTTCACCTTTGATGTATCCGATCTTGGTGAAACGAATGTCCAAATATCTGCTTTGCTGAAACACCCGCGCAAAGTCATACAGCTTATCAATCGCGCAGCCGGAAGCGTAAATCCCGCCCAGCAGCGATCCCATGCTGCATCCGGCAATGGAGTGCACGGGGATCCCCTCCTCTTGCAGCACCTTGAGCACCCCAACGTGCGCAAAGCCACGTGCCGACCCGCCACCCAACGCCAGTGTCAGTTTTTTCATGCAAATTCACCTTGCCCTTCTCTTTTGTCGATACACACAGTTGCCTATTACAAAAAATCCTCATGACGCACACAAGGATTTTCACACACCGATTCTTTACTAAAATTCAAATTCCGCTTGATTCATATTCTTCTTGTTGACAAAATTAGATTGGTTCTGCTTTACAATGTCCATGTATTCCTTTAGATATGAATGCAAATCATCCAGCACGTTCACAGCATAGTCATTTGCGCCGTTCTTGATCTCCGCGGCGCGTATCTCGGCCGTGTCGATCATGCGGTTCGCTTTTTCATAAGCAAGCTGCGTCACCTTGTGATGATCCACCATCTCGGTCAGCCGCCCTTCCACGCCATCCAGTATGTTTTTGGCGCGTACCTGCGCGCTGCTGATGATTTCCTGCTCCCGCTCCAAAAGCTGCTGCGCATACACCAGCTCGTCCGGAAACACGGCGCGAATCTCATACAAGATTTCCAGCACAAAATCAACATCAATCACTTTTTTGTTGCCAAATACTGATCTTCTGCTCTCTTCTACTTCTTCAACCAATTCGTCCAATAGCTCCAGAACTCTCATCAGGTAAGCCCTCCATCATACGATTATCCAATTCATCCGCCACGCCGGCGGCTTTGCGTAAGCCTTATGTGGTTTCGTTGCCCGCATAAGCGCTCCCAATCCTCATTGATTCTGACTGATTTTTCTTTTGGTTCTTTTCTTTTTTTCTAAAAAGAAAAGAACAGGTTTCAGCCTTGCCCGCCTACTCCCCCACGTAAATCATGTCGATCACGGGCTGCGGCACATACAGTGAAAGGTCCGCTTTGTACCCGATCAATTCACGAATCAGCGTCGAGCTGATGATGGAATACTCAGGCTTTGACATCAGCACCACCGTCTCCATCTCCGGCATCAAGTGCTGGTTCACCGCTCCGATCTGCTGCTCATATGGCAAATCCTGCGCGCCGCGCACTCCGCGCAGCACCACGCGGCAATCACTCTGGCGTAAAAAATCTACCAGCAATCCTTCAAAATCCTGTACCACAACACCGGGGATATGCGCCGTCGCCGTCTCGATCATGCGCCTGCGCGTCACAAGGTCAAAGCAGGGCGTTTTTTCCGAGTTGCATAAAATCGCAACGATCACGCGCGAAAAAATGCGCGCCGCTCGCTCAATGATGTCCACATGCCCCTTCGTGATGGGGTCAAAACTGCCGGGAAAAATACAAGTCTGCATGCTCACACCCGCCGGAAATACGTCAAATGAGTCTTTCCGTATCTCTTTCTTTTGATGATTTCATAGCCCTGTTGCTCTGTCAACGGTATGTCGCTCTCGCATACCACCCGCGCTCCGTCACAAAGCAGCTTGGGCAACTCCGCCAAAATCTTTGCATATAACTCCGCTGCATACGGCGGGTCTATATATACCATATCAAATTTTTCACGCTGCGAAAAGTCCTGAATATATTGCATCGCGTCTTGTCGCACGATTTGTACCGTGTCACGCAATTTTAAAGCATCACAATTTTTTGTGATCACCGCCCACGCCCGCGCGTCCCGCTCTACGATCACCGCACGCCGCGCGCCGCGCGAAACCGCTTCAATGCCCATCGCGCCGCTTCCTCCAAACAAATCCAAAAACGCACAATCCGCGATTTCAAATTGCACCGATCCAAAAAAAGCCTCGCGCACCTTGTCCGCCGTAGGGCGCGTGTCCATGCCCTCCGGCGCGTTTAGTCTGGCGCCGCGGTATGTTCCGCCGCATACGCGCATCAGACAATAATCTCCTCTTGCGTGACGATCAAATTCATGGGAATGTCGTGCTCCTCCGCCGGAATCCCGCCTACAATCTGAAAATCGTACGCAAGCGCGATGGTTGTCGCACTCTGCGCCTGACGCAGAAAAGCGTCATAATATCCTTTGCCAAATCCCAGTCGATTCTTCGCCCGGTCAAATGCCACGCCCGGCACAAAAATCACATCCAGTTTTTGCGGCTCACAGGCAGACTCCGCACAATACTTAGGCTGTGTGATGCCAAACCCATTCTGCTCAAACAGCGCGTTTTTCACACGCATTGCCACAATCTTGTTCTCGTGCATCGTGGGCAGAAAAACCTCCTTGCCCAAATACATCAGCATTCCCGTCAACTGCGCCGTAGGCACCTCGTTTGCAAAGTCACTGTACAGCATCACCCGCCTGGCGGATTGTACTTCCTCACGTTCCAGCACGCGCTCCAAAATACGCGCCGCCGCATCTTCTCTAAATCTTGAAGTCAGTGCGCCGCGCTGATCCTTCAGCAGCGCCCTGATCTGTTTTTTCGTCGCCATGTTCCTTCTTTCTCATTCCATCATTTCTCTGGGCACACGCTGCGTATAATCCAGCACGATCTCATAAGGGATCGTGTCGCAAATGCGCGCCATGTCCTCCGCCGTAAACGCAACGCCCTGCCGTTGCCCCATTGCTACCACCACATCACCGGCTACCAGTTCCACCGGAACGTCCGTCACATCGATCATCGTCATATCCATGCACACGCGTCCCACCACCGGTGCCAGAAAAGCGCCTGCCTCTCCCTCGACGATCATGCTGCCGCGTCCGGAAAGTAATCGGTTGTATCCATCGCCATAGCCGATCTGCACGGTTGCCAGCTTGGTTGGGCGCTTCACAATCTGTGTACCGCCATATCCCACCGCCGTGCCCGCTTCAATCCATTTCACCTGCGCCACCTCCGCCAGCACTTCCATCACCGGCGCAAGCGGGATTTTGCTCATATCTGCGTATGCAGACGGCGCATAGCCATACATTGCGATTCCCCAGCGCACCGCATCAAAGCAGTACTGCGGAAAGCGATACACTGCCGCGCTGTTGCTCGCATGTACCTTGGGTGCATGTCCCGCCGCGCGCAATCTGGCAATCAATGTCTCAAAGCGCTGTGCCTGCTGATGCGTCGCATCCATGTCCTGCTCGTCGCTGTTGGCAAAATGCGTAAACACGCCCGCCGCCCGCACCGCAGAGGACGCATGCAGCGCATCCAGCAACGCATCCATCTCCTCTGCGCACATCAGCCCAATGCGGCTCATGCCCGTGTCGATTTTCAGCTGCACTTGCACCGTTTTTGCTTGCCGCTGTGCAATTTCTTGCAACAGATACACGTCCTGTGCCTCAAATACGCAAGGCATCAAATCCAGCGCCACCGCCAGTTCCAACTGCCGCGGGTTGGAGCGTCCCAATATGAGGATGGGCGCATCCACGCCTCCCTCGCGCAATTCCAATCCTTCCTCTGCCAGCGCCACTGCCAGCATCGTTGCGCCGCTGCGCAGCGCCGTTTGCGCCACTGCCAACGCGCCATGTCCGTATGCGTCCGACTTCACCACCGCAATCAGCTCACAGCCCTTTGGCAGCGCCGCGATCGCATTGCGGATGTTATCGCGCAGCCTTGGTAAAAAGATCTGCGCCCTCGTTTTCCGATACACGTTGATTCCTCTTATCTTTTTCACGCCATACAAGCCTCGTTCCCGCTCGCTGGCCTCCTGTTTTTTCAGCGTTGTTCCAGCATATCCTGCGTGATCAAATGCTGATCCGCCATTTTCAGTGCTCTTAGCGCCGCCTCATTGTCATCCACACGCAAAATCACAAAAGCGTGATCTGCCTGTGTGCTGCTCACAAAGCAATATAAATATTCTACGCCAATCGCATCCTCTTGCAAAATACCCAGCACGTTTGCAAGACCGCCTGCCTCGTCTTTCACCGCAACGCCGATCACATCCGTGATCGTGGCGGTAAATCCCGCCTCTTTCACAATTTTCAGCATGCGCTCCGGCTCCGCTACGATGCAGCGCAAAATGCCAAATTCGGCAGTGTCCGCAATGGTCAGCGCCTCCAGATTAATCTCGTTTTCCGCCAGCAGCTTGGTCAGCTTGTGCAGTCTCCCCTTCTTGTTTTCTACGAATACGGAAATCTGTTTTATCATAATATACCTCCCTGTTAAAGGTTCCGGTTGTCAATCACGCGCTTTGCCTTGCCTTCGGAACGCTCAATCGTCTTGGGTTCCACAAAAGTCAGCTTCGCATTGATGTTCAAAATCGTGCGCAATTCTTCGGAAATTTTAGCCTTTAGTTGTTCCATCTTACGCACCTCATCAAAGGGCAGCGTGTCAGACAGCTCCACCTGCACTTCCAAAACATCCACATTATCCTTGCGCGAAACCACGATCATATAATGCGGCGCAATCTCCTGATAGCGCACCAGCACTTCTTCGATCTGTGACGGGAATACGTTCACACCACGGATAATCAGCATATCGTCCGATCTGCCCAGCACCTTGTTCATGCGTACAAACGTTCTGCCGCAGTCGCATTGGTCATAGTTGAGCATGGTAATGTCCCGCGTCCGGTAACGCAACAGCGGAATGCCTTCTTTGTTGAGCGTTGTGAACACCAGTTCACCCTTCTCGCCATGCGGCAACGCCTTTAGTGTTGCAGGGTCGATGATTTCAGGATAGAAGAAGTCCTCCTGAATGTGCATGCCCGCCTGTTTTTCACATTCGCAGGCAACGCCCGGTCCCGTGATTTCACTCAAGCCATAGATGTCCAGCGCTTTGATCTGCATTTCCTCTTCAATCTGCTGGCGCATCGCCTCCGTCCACGGCTCCGCTCCAAAAATGCCTGCCTGCATCTTCAGCTCTTTGGGATCAATGCCCATTTCCCGCATTGTCTCCGCTAAAAACAGCGCATAGGACGGGGTGCAGCATAAGATGGTAGACCCAAAATCTTTCATGATCATAATTTGGCGCTGCGTGTTGCCTCCCGAAATCGGGATCACGGAAGCGCCGATCTTCTCCGCACCATAGTGCATGCCCAAGCCACCCGTAAACAGTCCGTAACCATACGCCACCTGCACGACAGATTCCTTGCTGCCTCCCGCGCAGTATAATGCGCGCGCCGCACATTCCGCCCAATCGGTGATGTCTCGCTGGGTATACCCCACCACCGTGGGCTTCCCCGTCGTGCCGGACGATGCGTGAATGCGCACAATGTCCGCCAGCGGCGCTGCAAACATTCCATAAGGATACGAGTCTCTCAAATCCTCTTTTGTGGTAAAGGGCAGTTTTTCCAAGTCGTCGATGGACTGTATGTCCTCCGGCGCAATGCCGATTTCCTGCATCTTCGCCCGATAGGTCGGCACATTTTGATAAACTTTGTAAACCAGATTTTTCAGTCTCTGCGTTTGCAGTTCGCGCAGTTGTTCGCGCGGCATGCACTCTGCTGTCTCATTCCAATACATTGCTCTTTCCGTCCTCACTTCTTATTTTGCCTCATACCCAAGTTGAAATGCCTTTTCATTCAGTTCCGCAAACTGCGGCTTCACCACTTTACGAATGGCGTTCTTCCATACTGCCGCATCAATGTCCGTATGTGCCGCCATCACACCCAGCAGCACGGTGTTCACCGCTTTCACACTGCCCGCCTGCTGCGCCAGTGCCAACGCGTCCACCACCACCGCATTGGGAAACTCCTTGCTGATCTTTTCCGGAATGCTTTGCGGATACTGCGCCGCTCCCGTAATCACCGGCATAGGCGCAATTTTTTGTACATTCAAAAACACCTGCGCGTCCCGTTTGAGATAAGGCAGCCAGCGGATCGCCTCCAACTGTTCAAATGCCAGCAGATAATCTGCCCCGCATAAATCGATCACCGGCGCAAAAACCTTTTCTCCCGGTTCTCCCATACGCACATACGTCACAACACTGCCGCCGCGCTGCGCCATACCGTGTACCTCTGAAAGCTTTACATCCAGCCCTAGTTCCAGCGCAATTTCTCCAAATACCATGCTGGCAAACAGCGTTCCCTGTCCGCCCACTCCGGCAATAATCACATTTTTCATGCCTTCGCACCTCCAATCGCATCAAACTTGCAGACGCTCACGCACAGGTCGCACCCGATGCACAGCGACGGGTCGATGCTCACCGCATGTTCGCCCTTCACAATCGCAGGGCAACCCAGCTTCAAGCACATCCCACAATTTTTGCAAGCATCCGAAACCACCAGCGGCTGTTTGAATGCGGATTTATCAATGAGCACACAAGGGCGCTGCGTGATGATCACAGAAAGCGCCTCCCGCGCTGTCTCTTCCTTCAGCGCGCGCTCCAGCGCGGGCAAATCAAACGGGTCTACCGTCACCACGTGTTCGATGCCGATGGCATGCACCAGTGCCGGAATGTCAATGGCAGGGGCAGGGTCGCCTTTTGCCGTTTTGCCTGTTGCCGGATGATCCTGATGCCCCGTCATGCCCGTTGTCGAATTGTCCAAAATCAGCACAGTAGAAGTGCTGCCGTTGTAAATCATATTAATCAAGCCGTTCAGACCGGTGTGCATAAACGTGCTGTCACCAATCACGCTCACCAGCTTGCGCGCAAATTCCTTGCCGCGCGCCTTTTCCATGCCATGCGCCATCCCCATCGAAGCGCCCATGCACAACGTTGTATCAATGGCGCTCAACGGCGCAAGCGCACCCAATGTATAACAGCCGATGTCCCCCATCGCCGTCAGCTTGAGCTTGTTAAACAAATAATACACCGCTCGATGCGGACATCCGGCGCACAACACCGGCGGACGCGGCGGCAATGCTTCCGTTTGAATGGGGTCGCAGCCTTCCCCCGCAATTTTTTCGCGAATCATGTTCACAGAATATTCGCCTTGCAGCGTAAAAATCTCTTTGCCAATCGCGTCAATGCCCATCGCCTTGATCTGGTTTTCAAAGAAAGGTTCCAATTCTTCTACCACATACAGCTTGTCTACCCGATCAGCAAATGCGCGAATCAGATCGCGCGGCAGCGGATACACCATGCCCAGCTTGAGCACGCTCGCTTGCGGCAACGCCTCTTTCACATAGTTGTAGCACGTTCCGCTGGTAATCACGCCGATCTTGGTATCCTGATATTCTGCGCGATTCAAGTCGCAAGTGTTTGCAAACGCTTCCAAATCCTTGCAGCGCTGCTCCACAACCACATGTCGTCCCTTTGCCATACCGGGCATCATCACATATTTTTGAATGTTCTTCACATAATCGCGTACCGGAATCTCCTTGCGTTCACCCAGTTCCACAACGCCGCGCGAATGCGAAACTCGCGTATTGGAGCGCACCAGCACCGGCGTATCAAACTGCTCGCTGATTTCATAAGCACGCTTTACATATTCCTTTGCTTCCATGCTGTCCGAAGGTTCCAGCATAGGAACCATCGCAAAGCGCGCATAAAAGCGCGAATCCTGTTCGTCTTGGCTGGAATGCATTCCCGGATCGTCTGCCACAATCAGCACCAGCCCGCCGTTCACGCCGGTATAGGAGGCAGTAAACAGCGGGTCCGCCGCCACATTCAGCCCCACATGCTTCATGCAGCACAGCGCGCGCGCGCCGCCAAACGCTGCGCCGCAAGCCACCTCCAGCGCAACCTTCTCATTCGGTGCCCATTCCGCATAAATCTCGTCGTATTTCACGACGTTTTCTGTAATTTCTGTACTCGGTGTTCCCGGATAACTGGAAACCACGCGCGCACCGGCCTCAAATGCCCCCTGCGCAAAGGCTTCGTTCCCAAGCATAATCTTTTTCATACTTCTCTCCCTTTGAATTGATCCGGCTCCAGACGCAGACGCCTCATATCGCATCCGGCAGAACACGATCCATTTTCTGCGGTCTAACCATAACTATAATATTATACAATATTCGCCCACTGTTGAAAAGAATAAAATCAGCAATTCCCGAATGCAAGCCAAAATTGCATCAAACCGATTGACATGATAGGTTTTTTTTGTTATGTTTATGACGATTGTACCACAACATTCGAGGCACCCGTACATAATGTTACAGGCACCGCATTACGGCATCCGGCATCGCTTTCATCGCCTGTTGGATCGACACCGGCATTATGTTATAGAAAAAACGATATGCAAGGGAACATCCTTTGTTTTTTTAATTGTATGGAGAGATCAACATGATTGAGATCAAAAATCTGAACAAGACCTTTGCCACAGACGGCGAACCCATCGTCGCCCTCCGGGATATCAGTCTAACCATCCGGGACGGCGAAATTTTCGGCATCATCGGTCTTTCCGGCGCGGGAAAGAGCACGCTGGTTCGCTGCATCAATTTGCTGGAGCAGCCCACCTCCGGCGAGGTCATCATCGACGGCAGCAGTATGACCATGCTGCCTAAGGCGGATTTGCTGCAAAAGCGGCAGTCCATCGGCATGATTTTCCAAAGCTTCAATTTATTCGCACAACGCAATGTGCTGCAAAATGTCTGCTTCCCTTTGGAGATTGCAAAAACGTCCAAGGATGCGGCAAAACAGCGCGCGATGGAGCTGCTGGAGCTGGTTGGTCTTGCCGATCGTGCGGACGCATACCCCGCGCAGCTTTCCGGTGGTCAAAAGCAGCGGGTCGCCATTGCGCGCGCCCTTGCAACCAAGCCCAAATATCTGCTCTGTGACGAAGCGACCAGCGCGCTAGATCCAAACACCACGCAGTCCATTTTACAGCTACTCAAAGAGATCAACCAAACGCTGGGGGTGACCATCGTTATCATCACGCATGAAATGAAGATCATCGACCAAATCTGCGAACGCGTCGCGGTGATCGATCATTGCCGGATTGCCGAAGTCGGCAATGTTGCGGATGTGTTTGTTTCTCCGCAGTCACAGATCGCGCGCGAGCTGATCTTCCCGCAGGGTCTTTTGGCAAAGAAGGAGCTGGGGCAGCGGCGTCTGCGCATCATTTTCAACGGCGAATCCTCCTATCTGCCCGTTGTTTCCAATTTGATTTTAGAGTGTCAGGTGCCCGTCAACATCATGTACGCCAATACCAAAGATATCGACGGCAAAGCTTTTGGACAGATTTTGTTGCAGCTTCCGGAGGAACCGCAGCACTATAATCGAGTCATCAGTTGGCTGAATTCCAACGGCATCACATACGAAAACGAGGTGTAACGCATGAGCGAAATGTTTCAAACTTTGATCGATAAAGGAGTGTTGCAGCTCGGTATCTGGGAAACCATCTATATGACGCTGATCTCCACACTCCTTGCATATGCAATCGGACTGCCCTTGGGGGTGTTGCTCAGCATTACAGATAAAGGCGGCATCCGCCCTCTGCGCTGGGCAAACCGCACGGTGGGTATCATCGTCAATATCTTCCGTAGCATTCCCTTTATCATTTTGATGGTCGCCCTGTTGCCTGTCGCCAAATTCGTGGTAGGCACCAGCTTGGGCAACAGCGCCATGATCGTCGTATTGATCATCGCGGCAGCGCC
Source organism: uncultured Christensenellaceae bacterium (assembly GCA_964454685.1). Classification (GTDB taxonomy): domain Bacteria; phylum Bacillota; class Clostridia; order Christensenellales; family Christensenellaceae; genus CAYVTZ01. The sequence continues at coordinate 30,495 of CAYVTZ010000023.1, read as the reverse complement.
CTATGTGGCGCGCATGGTCGAGTCCTCGCTCAAGGAAGTAGATCGCGGTGTCATCGAGGCAGCGCAGTCCATGGGCACCTCCAATTTCCGGTTGATTTATAAGGTGTTGCTGCCCGAGGCAAAGCCCTCCCTGATGATCGGCGCAATCATCTCCATGGTAACGATACTCGGCTATTCCGCTATGGCAGGTATCATCGGCGGCGGCGGCCTCGGACAAATCGCCATCACCTATGGCTATCAAAAATACAATATGGATATCGTATGGATCTGCGTGGCACTCACCGTCATCATCGTTCAGATCATTCAAGAGGTCGGTACGGTCGTTGCACACCGCGTCGATAAACGGATACGCAAGTCATAATTTTATATTATTTATATTTCAAAGGAGAAAGAACATGAACAAAAAAAGTATGATCGCAATTATCGCGGCGCTTTCGCTGGCTGCTTTAGTCGGCTGCGCCAAGCCCGCCGACAGTACGCAACCGGCGGCAGGCGCGGACGCCACCATCACCGTAGGCGCTAGCTCCACGCCGCATGCGGAAATCTTAGAACAGGCAGCTCCCGCATTGCAGGAGGCAGGCTACACCCTGAAGGTCGTCATCTATGACGACTATGTGCTGCCCAATCAGGCACTTGCCGATGGTACACTGGACGCAAACTATTTCCAGCATGCACCCTACCTCAACAGTTTTAACGAGGCAAACAAGACCGATTTGATCGCCGCCGCTTCCATTCATTACGAGCCGTTTGGCATATACAGCAATGATGTCAAGGCGTTGACCGACCTCGCGCCGAGGGCAACTATCATCATTCCCGCTGACGATAGCAATGAAACGCGCGCGCTTTTGCTGCTTCAACAGGAAGGTCTCATCAAGCTGCCGGATGGCGTGAGCGCCGCAAAAGGTGTCAATACGCTGGACATCGTGGACAACGGCGGCTACAACATCGTTTCCGTGCAGGCAGACACAGTTGCCGCGCAGCTCAAAAACAGTGATCCCGGCACCATTGCCGTAATCAACGGCAACTATGCCCTCGCTGCCGGTCTGAAAATTTCCAACGCACTCGCAACGGAAGATGCGTCCGGCGATGCCGCGCAAACCTATGCCAATGTTGTTGCGGTGCAAAGCGGCAAGGAATCCAATGAAAAAACGACCGCGCTCATCAATGCCCTTAAAACGGACACCGTCAAATCCTTCATCGAAAAGACCTATGAAGGCGCAGTCATGGCAATGTTTTAATTGCACGCGGGAAAATTCATCTACAAAAAAGGAGCTTCACGCTCCTTTTTTGATTGCCTTCTCCTGCATAACAAGCCTGCTCTATCGTTTTTCTAAACGGGCTTTCGCGCCGCCACAAGGTCATTTCTCCCCATTCCCGCCACATCAGGCAGGCAACACAATTTCCTTGCGTTCAAGTTTCCTGCTTGCCGATGCCATCCGTTCCGCAGCAAAATTGCACCCTTCTTCACAGCCTCAAGTTCAAAGCCTGCGCATTACCAATCTCCACATGAAACATGTTCTCCATCAGTCCGGTGGAAAGCGCCGTCACACACGCCGCAATAAAGCCCTTGTGTGCCACCACCATAACGCGATGGTTGTCATACTCAAACAAAACTTCATGGATCCATTTGCTGCACGCCTCGTAATACTCCAACGTATTGTCTCCCTGCGGAAAGGTAAAGTTTTCCCAGTGATTCATATATTCCTGCCACGCATCGGGATACTTCGCTTCGATTTCATCCGCGCTCAGCCCCTCAAACAAGCCAAAATTAATCTCCCGTATCTCTTTTTTTTGCAGCAAGATCTTCGGCTGCGCCCGCAGCACAGACAGCGCCGCATCTTTGGTCTGTACCACACGCTTTGCATGGCCAAACAGCACCACGTCAAAGGTCTCCCCCTCAAAGGTAGCGCGCACCTGCTCCAACTGCTTCTCGCCCGCCTCATTCAAAGGCAAATCCTCGCTGCCGCTGAAGTAACTTTTCAGATTTGCGTCTGTGCAAGCATGCCTCAAAAAAGTCAGTTGTATGCTCATACCATCACCGCCATCCAAATCAAAAACACGATCTCCCCCAGCTCGTTACAGGTGCCCAGCACGTCGCCCGTCGCTCCGCCAATGCGCTTCTTGGCGCACTGTGTCATCAACAGTGCCACCACCAGCATCGCCGCAGCCATGATGCCCGCGGATATCGGCCCCACCAGCAGCACCAGCAGTGCTGCGCAGCCAATCAGGCATGCCCACATACGCCCCGTAGAAAGCTGTTCGATGATATATTTCGCAAGCCCTTGCTCGCGTGGATAGCTGCTCAGCTTCGCGCAAATCGCCATCGGCATTTTTCCGCAAATTGGCGCGGCAACCACAATCAAAATCCCTTGCAATCCCATTGTACCGATCAAAATAGTCTTGATCGTCACAAGGAACACCAGCCCCAACACCCCGTATGTGCCCATACGGCTGTCTTTGAGTATTTCCAGTGTGCGTTCTTTATCCTTACGCGCAAAAAAAGCGTCACAAACATCTGCAAAGCCATCCATGTGGAAGCCGCCTGTAAACAGCGCCGCCGCGATCACGCTCAGCAACGCCGCCAGGTATGGGATACCCAGCAAAAGCGTAAGCGCGTAAACCAGCGCAGACACCAATCCCACCGACAGTGCTGTCACCGGAAACCACGCGACGCTTTTCGCATAGTCCTCCCCTGTCACGTCCAGTTGTTTGTGTATGGGCAGACGTGTCATCGTCTGCATCGCTAAAATCAAATGCTTCATGCCTTCCCCTTCAACTGCATCGGCAGCCCGCTCACAATGAAATATGCTTCCTCTGCCGCTTCCGCTAACATCCGGTTCATGCGTCCGGAAAGGTCTCGGAACACACGCCCCATCGCAGTCGGCGGCACCAAGCCCAAACCGACCTCATTGGTTACCACAATGCAGTTCTTTTCTTTTAACCGGTCAACCACCGCTCGAATTTCACGCATCACAGCATCCTCCAACGCTGTATGCTCCTCCAGCGAAAGCGGCACGTCATCATCCCATTCCATTTTATGTGCAAACAGCGTATTGGTCAAATAGACCGTCATGCAGTCCACGAGAAACACCTCATGCTGCCGATCACGCAGCGCGTCCGCCATTTTGTTCGGTGCCTCATACAAAGTCCATGCCTGCGGTCTGTCTGCGCGATGCTTCTGCACGCGCAATTCCATTTCGCTATCCAGCACCAGTGCCGTCGCCACATAAGCCACATCGTCGTATTGCATGGCAAGCTGCTGTGCAAAGGTACTCTTTCCGCTGCGCGCGCCACCCGTCACCAAAATCATTTTCCCCATCACAAACTCCTCACTGTATAAAAGGGCTGTGGCGTAAACGCAACAGCTCTTCTTTCGATTATTTCAATCGGTTTTTCATTCAATCCTGCGCACACCCCTCACGCCACCGTACGCTTCCTTTTCGCACTGCTTGCTCCACGCGCATCCGAATGGCATTCCTCCATCCGTACTTGTCGGATTTTTTAACTGGTTTTTTTTCTATCAGGAAAAGCACATCACCCATTCCCGTACTCCTGCGCGCCCCTTACAGTGTGGTCTTGCGCTTGGTCAGGCTAAGCCGCGCCATTGCGCGTGCCAGCGCAATTTTGCTGCGGCGATATTCTTCCTCGCTTTTCCTTTGGCGCAGCCGTTCCTCGGCGCGTTCTTTTGCGCGTTCCGCGCGCTTTACGTCAATTTCCTCCGGCCACTCCGCCGTCTGCGTAAACATAATCGTCTCGTCCGGGCGCACTTCTAAAAAGCCCTCCGCCACAGAACACATCTTCCATTTGTTGCCTAAATTAATCTTTACTTCTCCCGGCACCACCATGACCACGACGGATTCATGCCCGTTTTGAATGGACATCTGCCCATCCTCTGTGGGAAAAATAATGGATTCCACGCTGTCGCAAAAGAAAGAGCGCTCCGGCGTTAAAATCTCAACCAAGAATTTCGTAGACATGGCTCATCACCCTTCGTCCATTGTTTTTGCTTTTTCGATCGCCTCGTCAATGTCACCAACCATATAAAACGCCTGCTCCGGCAGATTGTCCACCTCGCCGTCCAGTATTGCTTTAAAGCTGCGGATGGTGTCTTTCAGCGGCACATAGCGCGGCGGGATTCCTGTGTAGACTTCCGCAACAAACATCGGCTGCGAAAGGAATTTCTGCACCTTGCGCGCGCGGAACACCGTCAGCTTGTCCTCCGGTGTCAGCTCCTCCATGCCCAGTATGTTGATGATGTCCTGCAATTCCTTATACCGCTGCAATGTGCTCACCACGCGGCTTGCCGTGTCGTAGTGCTCCTGCCCCACGATGCGCGGGTCGAGTATTCTTGAATTGGATTCCAGCGGGTCCACCGCCGGATAGATTCCCAGTTCCACCACTGCGCGCGAGAGAACCGTTACAGCGTCCAGATGCGAGAATGTCGTCGCAGGTGCAGGGTCGGTCAAATCGTCCGCAGGCACATAAATCGCCTGTACCGAGGTAATAGAGCCGTTTTTCGTTGATGTGATACGCTCTTGCAGCGCACCCAGCTCATTCGCCAGCGTCGGTTGATATCCCACTGCCGCAGGAATCCTGCCCAGCAACGCCGAAACTTCCGATCCCGCCTGAATAAAACGGTAAATGTTATCAATAAACAGCAGCACGTTTTGACCTGTCTTGTCACGCAGGTATTCTGCCATTGTCAAGCCCGTCATCGCAACGCGCATACGCGATCCCGGCGGTTCGTTCATCTGCCCGAATGCCAGCGCAGTCTTGTCCAAAACGCCGCTCTCTGCCATCTCCGCAATCAAGTCGCAACCCTCGCGGCTGCGCTCTCCCACACCGGTAAATACGGAATATCCGCCGCTCTCGGTGGCAATGTTGTGGATCAACTCATTGATGAGTACGGTTTTTCCCACGCCTGCTCCGCCAAACAGACCGATTTTCCCGCCCTTCGCATACGGTGCCAGCAGGTCAATGACTTTCAACCCCGTCTCAAAAATCTCCGAAACCGGATTCTGCTGCGCAAACGGCGGCGCATCCCGATAAATCGGCCAGTATTCCTGCGCCTCGATCTCCGGCTTGCCGTCGATGGCTCTGCCCATCACGTTCACCACGCGCCCCAGCATATTGTCTCCCACCGGAATGGTGATGGGCGCGCCGGTATTGTATACCGTCATGCCGCAGCTTAACCCCTCCGTTGCCTCAAGCGCAATGCAGCGCACCACGTTGTGTCCAAGCTGCGATGCTACTTCCATCCATATCTGCGTTCCATTCTCACCATCCGCAAACAAGATGGTGTTTATGGTTGGATTGACGCGCTCTCCAAACTGTACATCGATCACAGGACCCGTGATCTTAATGATTTCGCCTTTACTTTTTACTTCATATTGATACATCTGCTTCTCCTGCCGCCTATGCGCGGCGCACTGTTAATCGGTCAGCGCTTCCATCGCGCCCACAATTTCAGAAATCTCCCGCGTAATCGCCTGCTGGCGTACACGATTATACTCTACACTCAGCTTGCCCAGCATATCGTCCGCATTCTTGGAGGAACTGTCCATTGCCACCATACGCGCGCTGTTTTCGCTGGCAAACGACTGAATCAGCGCACCATAAATCAGCCCGACAATATACTGCGGCACCAGCGTGTCAAAGACGGCGCGAGGTGTGGGATGGTAGCTCATTTCATCGCTATATTCCGTCTCCACCTGCACTTCTTCAAACTCCGTGATGTCCACGGGCAGCAGCTTCATGCAAACCGGCGCTTGCTTCACGCTGGAGTAATACCGCGTGTAAATCAGACGCACCTCGTTCATCTCGCCCAATCGGTACATCTTTTCCAGATCGCTGACCAGATTGCGCGCCTCATACAGCGTCGGGTTCTGCGAAATGTGCAGATATTCCACGTCAATGGGCGTTCCCTTCCGCTCGAAGAAGGAGCGTGCCTCCTGACCAATCGTGATGACAAACTTCTCACCCTCCACCATATGTTCATAGGCATAGTTTAAGATGTTGTGGTTATAACCGCCGCATAATCCCTTGTCCGCAGCAATCACGATGTACGCAGGTGTGCCCTGCGCGTGATGCTCCAAAAAGGTATGATGCAGTTCATGCGAGTGAATCAAAATATCCTTGAGCGCCGCGCGCACACGATTAAAATACAGCAAATTCGCGTCATAGCGCGCAATCGCCTTCTGCATCTTAGACGTCGAGATCAGCTTCATCGCACTTGTAATCTGCTGGGTCTCATGAATCGCCTTTATGCTGTTTTTGACATCTGCAATATTTCTCATTTTTTCTTCGCCGCAAATCCACGCTTGTATTCTTCCGCCACATCCACAATCAACTGCACATCCTCATCGGATAACACGCCCGTCTGCGTGATGCGCGTGAACACATCAGGATGCTGTGCGCCAAAGTTCTGCAAAAAGCCGTCGTTGAACGCATGGATGTCTTTCACGTCTATGTCCATCAACAGTTTGCGCGTCGCCATGCACAGCAAAACCACCTGCTCCTGCATGGAGTATGGCGCGTACTGCGGCTGCACCAGCGTGTGCGTTAGCTTTAACCCGCTGTTCAGCGCATCCTGCGTTGATTTATCCAAGTCCGACGCAAACTGCGCAAACACCGCCAATTCACGGTATTGTGCCAATTCCAAACGCAACGCACCCGCCACGCGCCGCATCGCTCTGGTCTGTGCCGATCCGCCTACGCGCGAAACGGAAAGTCCCACGTTGACGGCCGGCCGCAGTCCGGCATTAAACAGCTCGTTTTCCAAATAAATCTGTCCGTCCGTAATGGAAATCACGTTGGTCGGAATGTAAGACGAAATATCCCCGTCCATCGTCTCAATGATAGGCAGCGCCGTAATAGAGCCTCCGCCCAGTTCATCTCTCAGCTTTGCCGCACGTTCCAGCAGCCGCGAATGTAAATAGAATACGTCGCCCGGATACGCTTCACGTCCCGGCGGTCTGCGCAGCAGCAGCGACATCGTGCGATACGCTACCGCATGCTTGGACAGATCGTCATACACCACCAGCACGTCCTTACCCTGATGCATAAAGTGCTCCGCCAGCGCACAGCCGGAATATGGCGCAATATACTGCATGGGAGCGGTGTCGCTCGCGGTGGAGGCGACAACGGTGGTGTATTCCATTGCACCGAATTCCTCCAAACGGTTGACGATCTCCGCTACCGTGGAAGCCTTCTGGGCAACCGCAACATACACACACAATACGCCCGTACCTTTTTGATTGATAATCGTGTCTACGGCAATCGCCGTCTTTCCCGTCTGGCGGTCGCCGATAATCAGCTCTCTTTGCCCGCGTCCAATGGGGATCATAGAGTCAATCGCTAAGATTCCCGTCTGCAACGGTGTGTTAACAGGCTGCCGGTCGATGATCGCCGGCGCCGGCTCTTCAATCTTGCGGAATTCCTTGGAGGTAATCGCACCCTTGGAGTCCAGTGGTATGCCCAGCGGATTGATTACTCGGCCCAGCAACTCTTCCCCAACGGGCACCTTCACCACGTCGCCTGTGTGCCGTACCATAGAGCCTTCGATTACGGAGGTCGTGCCATTGAGCAGCACCGCGCCCACACGCTCCAATTCCAAGTTCATCACGATGCCATAGACGTCGTTTTCAAATTGTAACAGTTCGCCGTATTTGCAGCCTTCCAGCCCGCGCACGAAAACAACGCCGTCGCCCACGCGCTCCACAATGCCGATCATCGAGATATCGTATTTGATATCAAACTGCTTGATCTTTTGCTGCATGTCCACGCCGAATGCTTCCGTGTCCATCGTCTCGTCTACGCTTCGATTGAGCGCTTCCAAAATGGTATCCACATCCTCCGGCATCGCATAATTCTGCGATCCCGCAACATAATCCTGCATCCGACCCAAATAAGATTTCACGCTCAGATCGTAAATCATGTTGCCTACCGTCGCGCAAAATCCGCCTAATAACGTTTCGTCGATCTCGACCGCAAAGTCGATCGGTTCCCCGAACAACGTTTCAAATTTATGTTTGATTCCGTCCAGTTCCTCTTGCGTAAACTGTGAAGAACAGACCAGTGTACCTTTCAGTTCCACAATGGTTAACCTACTTTCTCAAAAAACTCATTGATGATATTCTTGTTGTCATCATACGAAACTTCACGCTCCAACACCTTCTGCGCAATCTGAATCGCCATTTTAGTAATCTCCTGGCGCATTTCATGTACTGCAATCTGGCGCTGCTCGTCAATATGCTTCTCCGCGCGCACACGAAGCTCGGTTGCCTCGGTTTCCGCACGCTCCACAATCTGCCGCGCCTGTTCATCCGCAACCATTCTGCTCTTGCCAATCAAGGCATTCGCCAATTCCTGCGCATTCGCCATGATCTCGTCGTAGCGCGCTTTCAGCTTTTCTGCATCCGCCTGCTTTTGCGCCGCTTCATCAATCCGCTGCTGAATCTCGTTGGTTCGTTTCTCCAAAAAGCGTGTGATTGGTTTAAACAACAGCTTTCTCAGAACGAAGAACAGCACCACAATGTTGATCATGTACAGGCAAATTTCCCATATATTGATTTCCATGACTTACCCTCAAAACTTCTTTGATTTTCCCGCTTCCTTTATTTCATCGTGAAAATCATGATAATCGCAATAACGAAACCGTAAATCGCCGTAGACTCCGCCAATGCCAGACCAATCATCAAAACCTGATTAATCTTGCCGGTTGCCTCCGGCTGCCGTGCAACAGCCTCACATGCCTTACTCGTAGCAATGCCCATGCCGATGCCCGCACCCATACCGGTAAATACCGCGATGCCCGCGCCAATTGCAATCAAACCTAAATCCATAATTGTATATCCTCCCAATTTGTTTTAAAATCTAACGCCGTTATTGCGGCGTAAAAAACTCTTTTTGGTTATTCCAAACGTTCCTTCATAAAGGACATGGTCAGCATCGTAAAAATGTACGCCTGCATCCCCAAATGGAACAGAATAAAATACAGCGATGCCAGCGCCGGCACCACAACGGCAAACGGCCCCATCCCGCTGTATATCATATCCATGACCACCAGCCCGCTGAACAAATTGCCAAACATCCGGCAAGCCAGCGAAACCGGCACCACAATAAAAGAAAGCACATTAATCGGCGTTACAAACGCCTTAGGCTTGGCGTATGATTTCATCCATCCCACCACGCCTTTGTAGCGGATGGAATATGCAATCATCAGCACAAAAGAGATGATCGCCAGTGCAAAGGTGCAGTCCAAGTCCGTCATGGGCGAACGCACCCCCATATACTCCACGCATCCGCCTAAAATGATGAATGCAAACACAGTAAAGATGTACGGCGCAAGCGATTTCCCGTGTTCGCCTAAAACACCCATCGTAAACTTGTTGACCGAGCTTACCACGATTTCCAGCACATTTTGTACGCCGCGCGGCACATTTTTAAAATTGCGAAAAACGGCAAAACGAATCACGACCGCAATTAAAATAATGCCAATCGTCACCAGCGTCGCTGTCCACAATGTTTCACTGATTTGTATATTTCCAAATATCGTTATCTTATTTGGAAATGGGCTAGGAATCTCCATCGCCTCGCTGCCCCCCTTGGTGAATTCTTTCCTTGCGAATGGAGTAAGCCATTAAGATGATCGGTACCACGACCAACACGCCCGCCATTCCAATCGCGCAGAATAGTGTCGTTTCCATTGTTGTGTACTTCGCAAACAGAAACAGCACCAAAAGCATCACTGCAAATTTAGCAATCGTGATTGGTGTCGACCATGCGGCGTTTTTTGTTTTTGACGTCATCATGCCGATTAGCTTTTTCAGTAGAAAAAGCTCTAACAGCCCAACCCCGATTCCAACAAACAGACCCCACATTTTGCACCTTTCGCGTCGGAGATCAAAGCACAATCTCTCTGGTTCTCCGAATAGATATTAGTTTAGACCCATTCTTTCAAAAAAGCAAGCCCTTCTGAAAAAAGTATGGCTGCATTTCAAATTTTTCCTTTTGTAATCAACTTTGTACGAAGTTGCATAACGTAAACGCCCCTTCGCATTCCGCCATTTTCCCTCTATTTTCAGCATCGTACTGTGCGCCAGGCGTTCATAAATCAACCCTCGCCGCCTTCGCCGCAGCGGCCGGCAATCCCATCCGCGCATCATGCAAATTCTATTCATGTTCGCTCAAATGCAGCAATTCATGCGCTTTGCTGCCATTCGGCTCTCCTAAAAAATCCTCGTACAGTTTTGTGATTGCCGGATTTTCATGCGATCGGCGTAATGGCAGGTTACAATCATGCTCTAACAGAGATTCCCGCCGCCGTGCATACGCTTCCGGCACATTCGACTCCAGCAGCAGCTTGGGCTGTCCTCCGCCGCTCACACACCCCTGCGGGCAGCTCATCACCTCAATAAACTGCAAATCCAGCTTCCCCGCGCGCAGCTTTTCCACGATGGGTACTGCGTTCTTTAATCCGCACACTACGCCAACCTTCAACTCCAGCGCACCTGCGCGGATGGTTGCCGTGCGCACTCCTTCTGTGCCACGCACCTCCAGCACCTCCAGCACCTCCACGCGCTCCGGCGGCTGCCCCGTCAGCTGCTCGCTTGCTGTGCGAATCGCACTTTCCATCACGCCGCCCGTAACGCCAAACAGCGCCCCTGCGCCGGTGTATGTGCCCAACGGCTTGTCAAATTCCTCCTCCGTCAGTGCCCTGAAGTCTATGCCGCGCTGCTTGATCAGGTATGCCAGCTCCCGCGTGGTCATCACATGGTCGATGTCCCTGAATCCACTCGCGCTCATTCCTGCTCTGCCACTCTCGTAGGATTTACAGGTGCACGGCATCACCGATACGTTCACCACACGCGATGGCTGCACCCCCTCCACCAGCGCACCATAAGTCTTGACGATCGCCCCTTGCATCTGCTGCGGGCTTTTGCAGGTGGAAAGATGTTTGGTCAATCCGGGATAGCTGTTCTCCAAAAAGCGTACCCACGCAGGGCAGCAAGAGGTAAACATCGGTAATCCTTCCTGCCTTTGGATGCGGCTCACCAGCTCCGCAGCTTCTTCCACAATGGTCAAATCCGCAGCAAAATCGGTATCATACACGCGGGCAAAGCCCAGCTTGCGCAGCGCTGCCGCCAGTTTTCCGGGGGCCAGACTGCCCAGCGGCATCCCGAAATCTTCCGCAATGCCCACCCTCACCGATGGCGCGGCATGCACCACTACAAAGTTTTCCGGTTCTGCCAGCGCTTGCTCAATCTCATGCAAACGGCAAAGATAATGCGCGGCAAACAACGGCTCTCGCACTGTCTGCGGCAGTCCGCGTGCTGCACGTTTCTGCTCGTAGGTGTCAAAACCGCCATTCCAAAGCGAAAGGTAAGATTTACACTTCTGAACGCATTGTCCGCACATCACACAGCGCTCTGCATTGATGCGCTGCGGCTCACCTTCCTCTCCCTCGATGGCATACGCCGGACAGACCTGTGCACATGCACGGCATCCGGTGCACAATTCCTGATCGATTTCAATCCACGTCATTGATTCACCCGTTTCCATTCACACCACTTCAATTCCCGATTCCAACGCCAAGGCTTGCGCCGCACGGATGCGTTTTTCTGGCAACTCTTCTGCCGCATCCACAATGCGCAGCGCGTCGTTGGGGCAGGCCGCCGCACAAGCAGGCTGCTCTCCCCTGCACAGATCACACTTCACACATGCAAAGCGCCATGCGCCAAAGGGCGTCGTATCTTCGGTCGCGGTCAATTCGATGCTGCCAAACGGACACGCCAGCAAACAGTTTTTGCAACCGACACACCGTCCGCTGTCCAGCACAATCGCACGATCTTCACGCGAAATCGCTCCCGTTGCACACGCCGCAAGGCAGGGCGCATCCTCGCAGTGATGGCATTGCACCGGCATGCGCGTCTGCGCCGTCGTTGTCAAAAACAACCGTGTCGCAATCGGCACCTCTACCGTGCCTACCGTCGCTCCCGCTGCTTCGCTGTGTGCCACAAAGCACGCCAGCTCACAAGCACGACAGCCGATACACTTTTCCCGATCCGCCAACACAAACCGACTCTGCATTTCTACCATCTGATTCTCCTTACTTTCCAAACAAGCTCAACTGCTCGACGCCATAGAATCGTTCCACGTCGTCGCAAAGCCCGCTCCTTCTTACTTTTGTCATGCGGGTTATCCGGCGTTTTCAATCGCATATACCGTCATGCCAAATTCACCCGCTGCTTTACCAAACAGCGCTCTCCCCGCACCGGATGCGCCGCTCCCTCAGCAAACGTTCCTCATCCACCGTTTCCAGCGCCAGCCCGCATGCCGCGCAAAAAACCGCATCATCCATGCACGCCGCACACTTCGCCGTTTCCAGCACATAGTATTGCCCTACGCTGCGCAATGCCCCTTGGGCACAGTGCACTTCCTCGCTTCGCGTGCTCCGCAATAGCACATACGCCTGCATATCATCGAATCCTTTCCGGGTGGGTATAGACATTCAAATATCCCTGTCTGATGAAGCCCACCAGCGTAATGCCAAGCTCCTTGGCACGCTGCACTGCCTGCGCCGTCGCCGCGCCGTTGCATAATAAAATCTGCGCGCCCGCGCCGCTCACATATTCCAGCATCTCTCCCGAAAGCCGCCCGCTAAAAATCAAAACCGGCATTGCCGTGTTTTGCATCAGCGCCGCACCCATCGCCTTCCACAACGCACCTGTTCGAGATACGTCCTCGCGCAGTAAGGTTAATCCCTCTTTTGTCGCCACTCCCACCGCATGTGCCGCACCTGTCTTACCAAATACCATACATTGCCCGTTAAAATCCGCGCACAATTCCCAAATCTGCGCCGCGCTCAAACAAGTTTCCTCCACAGACGGCAAAACTTGCCTCTTTTGCGCCAGCGTCAGGTCAATGCGTCCTTCTTCCACAAAAATGCGCTCCACTTGCTGGTCAGCGCAAACCTTACCCGCCGCAAACGCAACACCCAGCGCAAGCTCCTCCAACGCATCCGGGCTGCATACCACCGTGTCGCAGCTACACCCGTTCACACAAATTTCGTACACCGCCTCGCGTATCAACCGGTCGGTGCAGCGCTGCACCGTGCCGTTTGCATAGCGGACGATCTCCTGTTCCTGCCACAGCTCCATGCACCCCTCCTAAAACGTCGCCCGCGTCCGCTTATCCTGAATGCTCTGTTCCAGCGCATCCTCCGTCACCAGTTCCAGCGCGTCCGTCGGGCATACGCGCACGCACGCCTGACCATCCGGCAAGCCCGCACACAAGTCACACTTGTTTGCCACCACGCGCGCACTCCCGTCCGCCTGCAATTCCTTTGTTCCCACCAGTTCCACCACGCCAAACGGGCATGCCGCCACACAGCCTTTACAGCCGATGCACTTGCGCTCGTCGATGGTGACATTCCCCTGCGTCACTGCAATGGCTCCGGCAGTGCATGCCGTCAAGCAGGCAGGCGTCTCACAGTGCTTGCACTGTACCGGCGCAGTCACCGCAGCCGTTTTCACTAAAAACAATTTGGGATGAAAGTTGTAGTCATATGGGTCGGACTCAAAAATCTCCATCCCTTCATGTGCCACCACACACGCGATCAAGCAAGTGCGGCAGCCGATACAGCGATTGGGGTTTGCCTTTACAAAGCTGTTCATGCTTCCGCACCTCCCTCAATGCCCATTTGCAGTCGGATGTTTTCGTACTGCCGTCGCACCTCCTGTGCCGCCTGCTGCTGATCTGCCAGCTTTTCCACCCGGCAGGCGCAATATTTATACTCCGGCGTGCGGCTTGCAGGGTCAAGATGCGAAAGCGTCAGCTCGTTGCAAGCGCCAATCCACCACTGATAAGTCATATAGGTCGATCCACGTTCCACGCGCGAGGTCGGCATGCACCGCGTGATGCAGCTTCCCCGCCGCGACGATACGCGCACCAGCTCCCCTTGCGTTATTTCCAGTTCCTTGCAGTCCTGCGGCGACATCTCAATCCATCCCGGCTCATCTTCCAGGCTGCGCAATGCGCGGCAATTCCCCGTCATCGTTCGCACAGAATAATGCCCCACTTCGCGCACCGTGCACAGGGAAAGCGGGTAATGCTCATCCTCCGGCTCCTTCACACTCTGATACTGCGCAGTCTTGAACATCGCCTTACCGTCAGCAAATGCAAACCTGCCGTCCTTGTGCAAATATATCGTACCTGCATCGTCCATTCCCTCTGCATAGCACGGCCATTGCACCCCGCCCAGCGCTTCCAGCTTCTCATACGTCGCTCCTGCAAATTTCGGGCATAGCTTGCGCATTTCATCCCAAATTTCCTGTGTGCTTTGATACTGCATCGGATATCCCATCGCTGTCGAAATCAGCGAAATGATCTCCCAGTCCGTTTTTACGTCGCCCACCGGCTCCACCAGCTTTCGCACCCGCTGAAATCCACGATCGCAGCAGGTGTAAACGCCCTCATGTTCTCCCCATGAGGTCGCAGGCAGTATCACATCCGCGTACATCCCCGTTTTGTTCATAAAGATGTCCTGCACGATTACAAATTCCAAATGCTCCATCGCCTCGCGCATCTCACTTAAGTTCGGGTCAGATTGGCACGGGTCCTCCCCTAAGATATAATATGCGCGCAGCTTCCCTTCGCGCACCGCCTCCGGCACCCGCGTCAGGTGCAGTCCCGCTGTCTCCGGCAGTGTAACGCCCCACGCCTTTCCAAATTTCTCCCGCGCCGCTTCGTCCGCCACTTTCTGATAGCCCGGTAAATTATCCGGCAATACGCCCATATCGCAGGTTCCCTGCACATTGTTCTGCCCACGCACCGGCCCCACACCCGTAGAAGGTCTGCCAAAATTCCCCGTCAGCAAGGCAAGGCTGCACAGGCATTTCACCACATCCACGCCCTGCGCAAATTGCGTCACACCCATGCCCCATAAAATTACGGCATGCTTGGAAGACGCATACAGCCGCGCCGCCTCGCGGATTGCCCGTGCGGGAACGCGCGTCAGCTCCGCAACGCTCTCCGGTGTATATGCCGCCACAATCGCGCGGAACGCCTCAAACTCCTTGGTATGCTCCTCAATAAACCGCCGATCCTCCAGCCCTTCCGCCAGAATGACGTTCGCAAGCGCATTCGCCAATGCCAAATTCGTACCGCCCTTGATTTGCAAATGATAATCCGAAATACGCGCCGTCTCTGTCACACGCGGGTCAACGCAGATGATCTTCGCGCCCTTCTCCCGCGCCTTGATGATACGCCGCGCCACCAGCGGATGGGATGCGGCGGCATTGTATCCAAAGTTCAGGATCACTTCCGCATTCTCGATCTCGGGCACGCTCAAGGACATCGCTCCCTCGCCAATGGTCTGCATGCACCCCGCAACGGACGCGGCATGGCAAATACGCGCACAATGATCGATGTTGTTTGTTCCGATGCACGCCCGCATAAATTTTTGCATGAGGTAGTTTGCTTCATTGCCCGATCCGCGCGCAGAGCCTGTCCCCATGATTGCATCCGCACCATATTGCCGCTTGATGTCAGAGAGCCTCTTCGCCACAAATGGTATGACTTCAGACCACTCGGCTTCCTCCAACGGACTGTTGCGTCCACGCTTGCGCATCAAAGGCTTGCGCAGGCGCTTGGTCAAAATCTGCGGATCATTCAAAAAATCCCAACCGTAATGCCCTTTTAGACACAACTTACCTTCGTTCGTCCGCCCGTTCAGCGGCTTGCAATCTATGATTTTATTCGCAGTTTCGTCCACGGTAAACTGCATCTGGCATCCCGCTCCACAGTAGCTGCACGTGGTCTGCACCTGCTTGATGTTATGTTGATTCATATTTGTCCTCCCCGACAAATTGTTCATACGCACACATCGTATTGATATTACGCAATGGCGTCTCCCACGGCACATATCGTACCTCGCTGCGTTCCAGCAGCGCCCGCATCGCAAGCCTGCCCTCGGTCAAAAGCTGCCGTACGCGGGGCAATAGTGCTTTGCGGTAGCATCCAAACAGTGGCTGCACCTGCCCTTGCACCACAGGTACAACGCACTCATCCTGCTTCGCCATTTGTGCATATAAGCGCCTCGCCGCCTCTGCCGACACATCCGGCAAATCACACGCCACCAGCAACACCACATCCGTGCGCGCGCGCACCAGCGCCGTCAGAAGTCCTCCCATCGGGCCCCTGTCCGGTATCTCGTCTCGCCAGATTGGTAAGCTGGCGCAAATCTCCTGCCCCGCTGCCGCGGAAATCGCCACCTCGCATACGCATCCCTGTAAGGCATACGCAATGTGACCCAAAAAGGTATTTTTGCCATAAGGCAAAGTCTCTTTCGCTCTGCCCATACGGCGCGAATGCCCGCCCGCCAAAATCACTGCCGTCAAAGGCATTTTTTCATCCAAGTGCTTCCACCCGCACCACCTGCTTGACCCATCGCGTACTCAGTGCATCTTCCGCCGTCACCAACATATAGGGGCCTTCGCCTTCCTGTAATTCGTCGCCCATCACCAAATATACCCCGCTTTCTTCCGGCGCAATTTCCACACGATATTGATCCAGCGATGTCACTGCAACCGCCCCCGCCCGCTTCATGCCTGCTTCCTCCAGCAGTGCCTCCAGCGGAATGCCTGTAAAGCGGCGCTCCTGCGCCGGACCCACTTTGCGCTGATACACCGCATCAAACTCCACGGCAGCAAGCGCATCCAGTGCCTCCGCCTCCAGCACCATCACGTTCCCTTCACCGGAAATTTGAATCGAAGAACGGGTATACAGCCCCTCGTCCGTCTGCGTCGCAGACAGATTCGCCATCACCAGTACGATCACAACGACCGCAATCCCTCCGCAAACCAGCCAAATAATTTTATTTTTCAAGTTCCCTTCCCATCCTTACTGCCAACCTCGGCAACCGCGCTTAATCGCATATATAATACATCTGCCAGCGTACCACCCACCGCACCGGAAATCACTCCCAGCAGGTAAAACAGCAACATGGGCAAAAACGCCAACCGGAAAAACAGCAAATTGTTCAGCAGCGCGCCCGCAAGCACACCCAGCGCACCCGCCAACTGCGCCAACGCGCGTCGAGGCAGCAAATGCGTCAATGTACTGCTCATCAGCAAATCAATCACCACTCCGGGCAGCAGATAAGACAGCAGAATCAACGGGACGCCAACTCCGCTGATCCCAAGGCATAGCGCAACGATTCCCTGTACCAGCGCCATCATCGTCGCGCTGGCCGGCTTGGGCACAAATTGTTTCCCCGCCACCAAAAACAGCAAACTAAACCCCGCCACACTGCTCCCGCCGGGGATTCGCACAAAATCCGTCAGCAGATTCAGCAGCGGTGCCAACAGCGGCTTAGACAATATGCCCAGCGCCGCAAAAACCGCCAGCAGGATCAATTCGCGGCTGGTAAACTTCACCTTCATCCACGGCTCCCCTTTCTGCGGATTTTTTCTCGTTTTCTACACTTATTATATGCGAAATCCATCGAATTCACAAGCCGCGCTCCGTAACGGCAAAAACGCCCTCCTGTTACCGTATGGTTACAAAAGAGCGCTTGTTGTCCGTGTTCACTGTGCAGATTGCCGCCTCAGCTCCATTCGCCACCGGAATAGGTATAAGTTCCCGGCTGAAGTGCTCCGCCGTTTGCAACCGTAATCTGCCCTGCGTTCGTATCCACACCGGCCACCGTCCCTAAACCTTTTACTTTTGCGCCGGCCTCTAAAACCAGTGTGTTTCCACTCGCTGCCACAACGCCGCCGGATGCCGAGAATATAGCAGAATTGCGAATGACCAGACTATTTCCCACTGCAAAAATGCCGGTTGACGTGAAGTTCGTGTTGGAAGCCAGCTCCGAAACCGCATTCGCGTTCTGCATCATCTCCACCACATTGAAGGTTGCACCTGTGTTTAGCGTTACCTCGCCGGAGAATTTACATGTGTTTTCACTCAGCATCAAATTTCCACCGGCGCCCAGCTTAAAGACCGGCGAGGAACCTTGCGATCCACTCACCAGCGTCTTTCCGCCGATGGTCGCCAGGGCGCCTGTCTGCAGCCGCACGGCACCACCCGGCGCAATCACCAAATCCGTTCCAATCGCGCCCGGCACAATCAGCTGCCCCGCTACCGACATGGTCACGTCATTTCCAATGGTCAGGCAAAATCCATTTTGGTTCAGCGTCACATTGGTTCCCACCGTCATGCCATACGGCTGCTGCACATCTCTCAGCATAAGCACCGTGGCGCTCTGCATGGTGGTGGCAGCACCTAGCGCCTGCGACAAAGTCGCATAGGTCGTGCCATTGATGGATGCCTCCGGCAGCGGCGTTGGTGTGGGTGTCGGAACCGGTGTTGGAGCCACTGTCGGACTAGGTGTTGGTGTCGGAACCGCTGTTGGGCTAGGTACCGGACTCGGCGTTGGCGCCGCTGTCGGACTCGGCACCGGACTCGGCGTTGGCGCCGCTGTCGGACTCGGCACCGGACTCGGCGTTGGCGCCGCTGTCGGACTCGGTACCGGGCTCAAAGTCGGGCTGGGTTCCGGTGTCGCGCTTGGCGCAGGCGAAACCGTGGGTGTCGGCACTATACTGGGTGTTACAGTCGGCGCAACGGTCGGTACGGGTTTTGGGCTTGGTACCGGTTTTGGAGTCGGCGGCACCGGTTGCTGTGAAGGCAATGGTGCCGGAGCCGGTGCCGGATCAGGCTGCGGCGCATTCGTGGGTGCGCTCGCCGAAGACGCTCCGCGCACGGGCGATTTCGCTGTCGCTTCCGGTGCGGTGTTTTTCAGCGCATTTGTAATCGCCGATACCAACTGCGGCGGCAGCAACTCCGGCTTGTCCTGCGCGATCTTTGCCAATGCGCCCAAAATCGCAGCCGGCAGCTTCGCGGGATCAACCGGTCCGCCACTCTGCTCGATCACACCCTTTTCCGTTTGCTCACTCACCACAGCGCTTGTTCCTGCATCCACCACAACGGATTCCTCTGTCGCTTGACCATTGCTGTCCAGCGGTTGTACCAAAACCGATCCGTCAAACACGTTGATCAAAACCTGCGGCAGCCCGCCGTCCTCCGTGGCAACATATCCTACTGAAAAAATCGTTCCGCGCACAGACATTGTGGATTTCGGCGTGGAAACCTCGTAAACCGCGCCCTCTTCCAATTTTGCCGTGATGTTGGAAAGCACTATGCCGGATTGCAACGCAATCTTCGTCAACGCTTGCTTGCCCGATCCGGTCGCCGTCAGAATGATTTCAGTGTTCTGATCCAGCGTCACAAACTTATCCTCATCCAGCCGCAACGTCAGCGTGCTGTCCGCTCCTACTTTCAGCGTGTCGCCGCTCTGCAACTTCATGTCGGCAAATGCTTCCAGCTCGCCTTTGCCCTCTCGTGTAACAATGGCTTCGCCCTTCAGTTCAAACACGCTGATCACGCGCGCTTGCGCGTCCTCAACGGGTGTCGGCTCGTTGTTCACCTTTCCCGCCATTTGTGCCACCGCATCCTCTTGCATCGCGGACATCTCCTGTGCCTTCGCCAACTCCTGCTCAATCTGCGCATCAGATTTCAGCATCGCCGTGCCGGAGCACGCGCTCAACAAAAAAGCAAAAACCAATATGGCTGCAATCCAAACTCTTTTCATCCTCATTACCTCTGTTTCAATACGCTCACAGCAGTGAGCGGTCCTGTAAGTAATCGAAGCACTTCTTCTGTTCCTCCAACCCCTTAACTTCAATCAAGATGGACGCTGCCTTGCAATGCTCCCGGATGCTTCCCAAAACGGGTTCAAATGCAATCCTTCCTTCTCCTAACGGCAAATGTCCATCCGTAATGCCGTCATTGTCATTGATATGAATATGCCGGATATGCGGCGCAAGCATCGCAATCCACTCGCACACCGGAACCTCTGAAAGGTGCGCATGCGCAATGTCCAAGCAAACGCCAAAGCGCGATACACCCCGCATTTCCTCCGCCAGCCGCAGCAAAAGTTCAGGGCTCAAGTCAAACATATTCTCCATGTAAATTTCAATCTGCGGATATTCCTGCGCAATCTGCGTCCAAAACTGCTTGTTCGCCTCCACCCAGTAATCCTCATAAGATTGCATACGAAAGGTCGGAATATAGTTGGTGTGAAAAACCACACCGCCTACGCCCAGCCGCGCAGCTACCTCCATGCTTTGCCGAACTCTGTGCTCGCTCACCGCGCAAATCTGCGGATCCGCGCTAAAAATCGTGATGTCGTAAAACACACCATGCATCGTTCGCCGCATTTCGCGCGGAAAATAATCTGCCTGCTTCACAATCACATTGAGTTCGTCGGGGTCGTCCAGCACGCTCCCCAAAATAAAATCATTGTATTCCAAACCGCATCCGTAGCGTTTTGCCAAATCAAGGCTTTGCTCGGCATCTTCTATGCTTGGAATAATCATCCACTGTTCCATCATTTTATCCTTAATAGTTCATACACATTCAGTTCTGCCGTTTTGCCCTTCAAAGGCATCGTGCCAATTTCTCTGGCCTCTACCTCATCCTTGACACGCAGATAGAAGGCTTCGCTCATCAAAATCTGAGATCGTGCAGCCCTGCTTTCCAGCCGCGCCGCTGTGTTCACGGTGTCTCCGATCGCCGTGTAATCCATGCGGTTGATGCAGCCGATGTTCCCCACCACCGCCTCGCCGCAGTGCAAACCCAGCCCAAACCCTACACTCTCATGGCAGCGCTCCTCCAGCTCTGCTTCCAGTGCTGCCGCCCCCGCCACGATGTCCAGTGCCGTCTTGGCTGCGCGCAGTTCGTAGTGATCCAAGTCAAACGGCGCATTAAAAATCGCCATAGTCGCATCCCCGATGAATTTATCCAATGTCCCTCCATTGTGAAAGATCGATTCCGTCGTCAAATTCAAATACGAATTTAATATCTCCACCACTTCCTCCGGCTTCAAACGCTCTGAGAGCGGCGTAAACCCGCGAATATCCACAAACATAACCGCAATATCGCGGTTCTCTCCCCCCAGCGATATCTCATATTGCCCTTTGCGCACCAGTTCTTCCACTACCTGTGGTGCCACGTATTTTTTAAATGCGTTGATCACTTTCTTGCGGTGCGCCAGCTCAAACAAATAATGTGAAACCAGCGTCGCCACATACACCCCAATCGCCGCCAGCGGGAAATACACCAGATGGATCATCAAACCATTCTGATAAAGCAGATACCCCGCAAGGACATTGATCACAATGCAGCCCGCCAGCAAAATCAACGACAGCCACGCCTTTTTGATTCTGCAAAACAGCAAATACAGCACCGCCGCACCCGCCGCCGCAATCAGCGCCGCAAGCATCGTGTTTACAGGCAATGCAGAAACCCCGTCCAGCATCGCTTGAATGATGTTTGCGTGGATCTCCACCCCGTACATCTGCTGCGATTTTTCAATCGGCACACTGTATGCGTCCTGCAATCCCGGCGCATACGCCCCCACCAGCACCAGCGCACCATCAAACAGCTTCGGATTGATTTTGCCGTTGAGCACATCCACCAGCGAAATCACTTCATAATCGCCGGGATACCCCGCGTATGGAATCCACCAACGCGATCGTTCATCCGTCGGCGGAAATGATGCATCCATCCCCCGCGCCTGCATGTATGCCTGATAGCACACCGCCGCAAAGCTGTAAAGTTGTTGCTCGCCATAGGCAGCCGTCATGGTGCTGCTGCGCACAATGCCATCCTGTTCCGCCGCCATGTTCGCAAACCCCGCTTGCGTCACCGCTGCCAGTTGCGCATAGGGCATTTCCATCATGCTGACAGACATCCGATCCAGCCGCGCGCCGCCTTCCTCCTGCACCAGCCGGTCTTGAAATACGATATGCGATGCCACGCACACATTTTTATGCTGCGCCGCCGCTTTCGCAAATGCCGCATCGCCCTCCGGGGAAATCTCCCCGACGAACATGATATCAAATCCCACTACGGCAGGGCTGGCGTCCTCTGCGGTCAAAGCCTGAATCAGATCAGCGTAAATCTGACGATCCCAGCTTCCGAATGTTCCAAGCTCGGCAAGTGTTTTTTCATCTACTGCAATAATTTTTATGTCATTATTGATGTTACGCGGCGTCTGATAGAGCCAGTCCGCAAAAATGTTATCCAACGGCCGCAAGATGCCGCTCGCAAAAATCAAAAAGCAAACCGCAAAGATTGCCGCAGCAGCAATCCAGTTGCGCAGAGTGATTCGCCGCATACTCAAACCCAAATCTTGCTCTCGGCAAGTAATTCTACAATTTCACCATTCAGCTTACCGGCATGCGCCATCTCACGCAATTCATCCACCGCTTCTTGCGGGGTCAGCGCCCGCTTATAGGGTCGGTCGGATGCCACCATCGCTTCAAAAATGTCCAGTACGGTCAAAAGCTGTGCCTCATAAGGGATCTGCTCTCCGCGCAATTTGTGCGGGTATCCGCTCCCGTCCAAAAATTCGTGATGCATACCTGCATATTTAGGTACGTTTTTAAACTGTCGTGTAAACTTGATGCTGCTCAAAAACTGCTCTGTCTTATTTACATGATCTTTCATAATCACGCGCTCGTCCGCAGTCAAAATACCCGGCTTATTGATGATTTCCGAAGGGGTCACCACCTTGCCAACATCGTGCAGCCATGCAGCCATGCAAACCTGCTCTTCCCGTTCTGTCGTAAAAAACTGATCCACTTCCCCTTTGCGGTACATTTCATTGATAAATGGAATGAATTTGCGCACCAGTGCCACCAGATTGCAAGTGTGGTGTGTGTTATACGGGGAGCGCGCATCAATCGCAGCCGTCATCACCTTCACGAAAGAATAAAATAAATCATTGATTTCTTTCATGAACTGCACATTTGAAAGTGTGATCGCCGATTGCGATGCCAGCGAACGGACCACCGGCAAATATTCCTCGTTAAAGGGCACAATGTTCCCTTCCCCGTCCTTTGCATTAATCAACTGCACCACGCCGATCAGCTCATCTTCCACATTGACCAGCGGCACCACCAGCATTGATTTGGTGCGATACCCCGTCACCGAGTCATAACGCTTTGGGCCGGTAAAGTCAAATTCTTTGCTGTTGTAAACATCCTCAATGTTCACAATGCGCTGATTCAGCGCAGCGTAAGCACAAACGTTCTCCGGCAGCAATTCCACCGGCTCCCACTCTTTGCCGTCCACCACAAAGGTGTTCATGGTCTCGTTCTGCACAATCTTAAAATGTAGCTTATCGTTATACAGCAGATAGATTGTGCCCGCATCTGCATTCGTGATGCGTCTGCTTTCCGTTAATATGATATCCAGCAGTTTCTCTGTGTCCCGCTCCGAACTTAGCATAATACCAATGTCTAAAATTTTCTTAATGTCAAAATCAGTACTCATCACTGCCCCCAAAGTTGTAAGCACGAACCCGCAAAAGGGTATATCTTCTCATCATGCTATTGATGATATTGTAATACACTCAGGTCGGATAATCAATGCCTGTGCATCTAATTTTTTGTATTTTTCAGGATTATTGCCACGCCCCGCGGCACACGCACGCCACCATCCGCAGCCATTCCCACGCGTATTTCTTGTGAAATCACCTGTGTGAGCCACCTTTGCGCACGTCATGCAAATGCAATCCGTCATCCGAAATTTTCAAAAAAAGAGAGAGTCGTAACTGTGGCGCAACGCTTGGGCAGCATCAGGCCGCCTTCGCAAAGTCCTCCCCTTTTCCGCCTAATCTCACATGGCATTTTCTATCATAGCAATCAGATCGGATATGGGCTGCGGGAGATATTTCCCCTCATGATAGGCAATCGATGTCGTGTTCCGGATCGCTAACTCCGGCAAATTCACTCTGCAAAGCTCACCGGATGAAATCGCCTGCTGCGCCACTTTGTCTGCCAGAAGCGCAATCCCTGCGTTACTTTTTGTCAGCTCGATCAACGCCTGGGAGTTTACACTGGTCACCATCGGCGCGGCTACCCTTCCGCGCAGCAATAAAAAACTGTCAAAGGGGTCGCGCACAGCGCTGCCTTGTTCCCGCAGTAAAAGCGGCTGACCCAGCAGCTCATCAAGGCTCACCTCGCGCCCGTCCGCAAAGGGATGGGCAGGCGCACACACCGCTATGATGTCATAAAAGGAAAACGGCACTTGTACGCAACGCTCCAAAATATAAGGTCCCTCTAAGAGCGCAATGTCGATGCGGTTGGCTTTTAAAAGGGATATCACGCCGTCTGCGGCAGCCACCTGCACCTCCAACTTGGTGTTTGGGCACTGCTGACGAAAGCCAGCCAAAATGCGGGGCAGCCAGTAGCAGGCCGCCGTGATGCACGAGCCAAGGCTCAGACTGGATGCAAAAAAAGAACCTTCATTGATGCTTTCAATCTCGTCATACAGCTTCAACACCTGTTCCACTTTCTCTAAAAATTGTCTGCCCGCATCTGTGAGGTATAAGCGCCTTGCAATGCGGTCGAACAACGGAAATCCCTTTTCCGACTCCAGCTCCTTGATGGACTGCGAAACAGCGGGCTGTGTCATGTACAGACGCTTCGCCGCTCTCGTGACGCTGCCCTCATCGCACACCGTTTTGAAAATTTTCAGATTGCGTATATTCGACATTGATTCATTACCTTTTTATTATATATCATATAATATTATAATATTTTACTTATATATTAGCAAGCGTTATACTAAATCTATGAAAAAGAATTTGTTACTGTGGATGTTTGGCGTAAGCCTGTATATTAGTGCATTTACCTTCGGCGGCGGTTATGTAGTCATTCCCATGATACGCAAATTTTTTGTAGAGAAAAATCAACTCATGTCAGAGGACGATCTTTTAGAAATCGCCGCGTTTGCGCAGTCGTCGCCCGGTGCCATAGCAGTAAGCACCGCCTCGCTGACAGGCTGGCGGGTGCGCGGCGCATTGGGGTTGCTGGTGTGCTTTGTTGGGACCATATTGCCTCCGATCGCAATCTTAACCATCATTTCGATCAACTATACCATATTTCGAGAGAATACCATTGTTGCTGCCGTGTTAAAGGGCATGGAAGCAGGCGTCGCCGCTGTCATCGTAGATTTTGTCATCGACCTGTGCAAAACAGTAGTCAAACAGCGCAGACTGCTCAGCGTCCTGCTGATTCCTGCCTCGTTCATTGCCTGCTTTCTTTTGAAGTGGAATGTCGCACTGGTTCTGGTAGGCTGTGTTTTAATCGCAGCCGCAGAAAGTCTGATACGCCACAGAAAGGAGCGCAAAAACAATGCTGCTTAACTTACTGATCAGTTTTCTGCAAATAGGCGTTTTAAGCTTTGGCGGCGGCTACGCTGTCATCCCTTTGATCCAGCAGTATGTTGTAGAGCAAAACGGCTGGCTGTCCATGCAGGAATTCACGGACATCATAACCATATCACAAATGACGCCCGGTCCGGTGGCAGTCAACACCTCCACCTTCGTAGGAACGCGCGTGGCAGGGTTGGAGGGTGCAATCGTCGCAACGCTGGGCTGCATCATTCCCGGTGTGCTGATTGCGTTGCTGATGTTTCAGTTCTTCACGCGGCGGCGCGAAAGTCTGGTGGTCAATGATGTGCTGCAAGCGTTAAAAGCTGCCTCCGCAGGACTCATCTGTTCCGCTGCTGCCACCATTTTAATGCTGACCTTCCTTGGGGTGTCGGAAATCACGCTGCAAGGAATGCAGTTTAATCTGGCAGCTTGTTTGGTTTTTGCGCTCTGCTTGTTCGGGCTGCGCAAGTTTAAGCTCAATCCGATACTGGTAATCGCGCTTTCCGGCGTCGCAGGATACTTCATTCACGGTCTTTGATTGTTAAATGCAATGGTTGCACAGCAATACCGTCGCAGCCTATGCTGGCATGGTTTCACGGTGCAGCGGCAGAGCGTCTCTGCATCATTTTGAATTGTTTTTACGTGTTTTCTCCGCTTTACGCGCAAATATTTACCTTATTCTTCGCCGGTTCCAACCGGCTTGCGCGGTTCTTCATGGCTGCAAATTTCCTGCATCGCCACCGCCAGTTCATCCGCTTTGTTCCCAATTAATATTTGTACTCCTTTGGCGTCCGTTTTCGTTATTTCTGCCACGCCAAGAGCCATCAAAGCATCCTCGTTCACTCCGTCATTGCCGACCAGCGTCAACCGAATGCTGGTAATGCAGGGCATAATTTCCGCCACATTTTCTTTTCCGCCCAGCGCTCCTATGATCTCCATCGCAAGCCGCTCCATGCCTAACTCGTCCAGCTGCTCTACAAAAACCTCACTCTCCATCACGTCTTCGCGCCCCGGCGTCTTTAGACGGAATGTCCGAATCAGAAACACAAACAGGAAAAAATAAACCGCGCCAAAAATCAAACCCAAAACAAGAATCAACCCCGGGTTCGTTCCAAATTTCCAGTTCAAAAGATAGTCAAATAGTCCGGCGGAAAACCCGAATCCCAAACGTATCTGCAGCCACGAGCTTACCGCCATGGAAATGCCCGTCAACACGCCATGTACCACATAAAGCCCCGGCGCCAAAAACATCAGTAAAAACTCTATGGGTTCCGTGATTCCGGTCAAAAAAGCCGTACAGCCAACCGAAAGCAAAACCCCCGCTATCATCGGCCTGTTCTTTTTCTTTGCTGTCACATAAAACGCAAGCGCGATAGCAGGCAGCGCGAACATCACAATCGGGTAAAACCCTGTCATAAAGCCGCCTGCGGTCGGGTCGCCCGCAAAAAAGCGAGGCATATCGCCTTGCACGATCGCGCCCGTCGCATCTGTATATGTACCAAATTCAAACCAAAAGTAAGAATCCAGCACTTGATGTAATCCCACCGCCAGCGACAATCGATTCAACACGCCAAAAATAAATTGACCGAAATACCCTAACCCCGCCAGCAGTACGCCAAATCCATCCAGCAATCCCTGCACAAACGGCCATACAAAGCCAAAAAGGATGCCCGCCAAAAAGGTGAATAAACTCGCCATGATAGGCACCAGTCGCTCCCCCTGAAAAAAACTCAAAAGCGATGGCAGTTTTACCTTGCGGAATCGGTTGTAGGTAATTCCGGCAATCAAACCCGCGCAAATGCCTGCAAAAATGTCTCCAAAGTGCACAGATTGAAAATCAATCATCGTTTTATAAAGATGATTTGCCCAATCAAAGTTCGCGGTAATCCAAGCAAAGGTTGCGGCCGAAGTACCACTCAAAACCAGGTAGCCCACTGCCCCCGCCAATGCAGCAGCGCCTTTTCCGCCCTCCGCAAACCCGATCGCCACACCGATGGCAAACAAAATCGGCAGATTATCGAACAACACCTGACCGGCTGCCGCAACAAACGGCAAATTCAAAAGTTCCGGCTGACCAATGCGCAACAGAATGGCAGCAACCGGAAGAAAGGCAATGGGAAGCATCAAGGACTTCCCTAGTTTTTGGAAGGTCGGTAAAAAGCGTTTCATAAAAGATTCATCCGGCTTTGCGAATTCTGTTTCCGCCAAACATAACGCCACCACGGAAATACATAAACACCGCAACCCACGTCGTCACCGGATAGTGTAGGAACCACAGCGGCGTTGCCCACGATATCGTACTCGGGCGCTTGTGTCTGTAATATTTGTGTTGCCCTACAAAGGAAACGGCAATCAGAAAAACATTGATCAGCAAATATAATAGCAAAGAATGATCCGGCTTGATCAAAAACAGCACAACTAAAATCGGGATCACAGACAAGAATAGAGCAAAGCGCAAGGGAAACGCCAAGTTCTCATAGGCATAGCGCACACGCTGCTCGAAAAAGCGGTTCTTACTGATGCGGTTGGTTGCATCCAAAAAAACATTCGGCGGGAACCCCGTGGAGCATCCCTGCGAGCGAAAATGCTCTTCAAATTCATATTCGTCATATAATGCATCTCGATCTGGAAATCCATATTGATCGATCAAGTGCTTTTTCATGGCAAGGTGGCCGCAATATTGCTTGCGCTTGTCCAACATATTGATGATAAACATCCCGCACAAATCCACTGCGGTCATCAGCGAAATATGGTCGAACAGCGGCATCACCTTAAACGTATCATACTGCTCAAAGTATGGCATCACACCCTCCAAATTTTCTCTGGACACACGATAGTGATCATCCACCAGCAAAATATTGTCATGTTTCACGTGCGCACACGCAGAAAAAACGCCGTTGGACTTGTCATTCGCGCCGGTATGATCCTTTTCAGGCGGCTGAAAATGCACCACATTCCCGTAATTGCATAAATGCGAATGCAAATAGTTGTAAACATCTGCTCCACTCTCATCTGCAATCACAATCTGAATCGGCTCCCCTGCAAATTCATCCAGTAACGCGGTATAATGCGCCGCAAAATCTTCAATTTCATGGGAAAATCGCGCTTTGATCGGGATAATCATAGATAATGGCTGCATCAGTCTTGCCCCCGCTCCAGAACGCCTGTCATACAGTGTACTGCGCCGCCGCCCTTCATCAACTCCGAAACATCCACTTCTATGCAGCGCACACCGCGCGCCTCGTAAAGGCGCTTGCTGTTTTCCGCACCACGATTCATCAAAATGGTCTCTCGGTTAAGCGTTACAAAATTAATCGCCATTTTATCGTTGATCTCATGCAGGTCCTCCAGTGCAATCACATGGAACCCATGACGCTGTAGCGCCGTATAAACGTTGTAGGATACACGCTGCGGGATCACAACCGCATTGTTCTCATTCAAAATATTCACCACGCCGTCCAAATGCCCGCACCCAAACGTAGTCTGAATGATCTCGATCTCTGAATACCCTTGATACTCCAACAGCTTTTTTACAAATAGAACCGCTTCCATATTCGTGCGAATCCCCACGCCTAGGAAAACCAAATCGCGGTTTACAATTACGATGTCGGGTCCCTCCAGATTCATGCTGCCGTGCGCACTCCAAATCACAGGAATATTGCGCTTCGCCAGCTCCGCATAGACAATGCACTCCTCCCCCGCCCTCACCTTGCCGGCTAACCGGGAAAGAATCGCGCCCGCACCAGTCATGGTAAACGTATCACGCACAAAAATGATATTGGGGTATTGCTCCGCGCGCGCATCTGTAATGTGCTCTACCACAACACCATGCGCTTCATAGTTTCGCACCATCTCTGCATGCTGATCAGCGGCTTTCGTAACATCCATCACATCTGTCCACAAGAATCTGCTTGGCTCCTTCACCAACCCGATTTCCTTGCCCGGGCTGCGGACAATCACGCGCTTCAACGCTCCGGTCTCCGCCATCACACCGCATTGCGCCCAAACGCCACCCAAATCACTCGCATCCGACCGCTTTTCCCAGCCGGCTCCACCATGCGCAGAATCTACAATATGTACTTGCTCCATTCAATAAAACCCTCCAAATCGAACCATATACGGAAAAAAAAGATGAATCGCATTTCCCGAACGAAACACTTACTCATCATTCAACCTTACTTTTCAAGTATATTATATCACCTGCTTCAATGCAAGCACAGATTTAAGCGCGAGCCATAGAGAGCTTATTCATTGTACCAACGGTTTTTATCCGCATCATGCACATCCAAAATCGATTTCTGCCGCATCTCAAACAGCCGAACAGCAAAAAACAGCAGACGCTTTTGCGACACTTAGTTTTGTACAATAAACTATATTTTCGCTATCAAAAAGGAGGACGTCTTAATTGTCTATCGAACGTCATAAGGATCTGGTAGAAGCGTGCGGGCTGCGCATCGTCGAGCGCAAAGATATTCCTGCAATCTCAGATATTTCGGCACATGCGTTTTCAGCATGCAATTATCCTTTTCCGTGCCAGTTTATTGACGGAGAAGCACGCAAGCTTTCCCTGAGCAAAACGTTATTCCAGCTGATGTATCAAGGTGTTTTGAAGCACGGATACATCATTGCAGACGAACAACTGCACTCCTGCATTGCCATCAAGCCGCTTCACAGCAAGCCTTCGTTGCCGTATCTCTCAACGGCTCTAAAGGTCATAGGCAAAATGCGAATAAAAGAGCTGATATCACTCGTGCGCGCTTCGGATCTATTAGAGAAGCACGCTAAATTTGCGTTTGCGAGCCTGCCGGACAATGCCTTGTACTTTGAGGCGCTAGCAGTCGACCCGCGGCGCCAGCGCAACGGATATGCAAGAAAACTGCTGAAATCTCAACTCGCATATGCAGAAAAGTCACGTCAAGCAGTCGCGTTTTATACGCATACGGCAGACAATGAAGTATATTATAAAAAATTCGGTATGCAGACCGTACATGTCATGACTGATCAACGCTACGGACACACCATCTATTTTATGGTGAAAAAGTTTGAGTGAACAACAGAAAACGGACTAATATTTTTTCTTGCACGCAAGGCACATAAAAAATAGAGCAGTGACAAAATTCTTCATCACTGCTCACAAAATATTCTGGCTCCCCCTGTTGGGTTTGAACCAACGACCCTTCGGTTAACAGCCGAATGCTCTACCGCTGAGC